>NZ_CP045302.1:3788333-4420000 GCF_009363155.1 Azotobacter salinestris | reverse complement strand
CAAGATCACCACGAGCAATGTCCACAAACTGCTTGCCACTGAAGTCGGTGAGATACCCCATCAGCCACTCGTCGATACGATCAGTCAGCAGCAGTACCTCAATCCCTTTCTTGCGGAAAATTTCCAAGTGGGGACTGTTTTTTACCTGGGTATAGCTTTCGCCTGTGAGATAGTAGATCTTGTCCTGCCCCTCACGCATCCGCTCCATGTAATCTGCCAGAGCGACACTCTGGTCACCGGATTCATCCTTGGTAGAAGCAAAGCGCAGAAGACCAGCAATACGCTCTCTATTTGCGAAATCCTCTGCCGGCCCCTCCTTGAGCACCTGGCCGAAGGCTCTCCAGAAGCTCTTGTACTTCTCAGGCTCGCCCTTCGCCAGTTTTTCCAGCATATCCAGCACACGCTTAGTCAGCGCAGACTTCATCGAGTCGATGATGGGGTCCTTTTGCAGGATTTCACGGGATACATTCAGCGACAGATCATTGGAATCCACTACCCCCTTGATGAAACGCAAGTACAGAGGCAGGAACTCATCGGCCTGGTCCATGATGAATACGCGCTGCACATAAAGCTTCAGCCCTTTAGGTGCATCGCGGTGATAGAGATCGAAGGGAGCGTGACTAGGCGCATAGAGCAGCGAGGTGTACTCCAGTTTGCCCTCGACCTTGTTGTGGCTCCAGCTCAGAGCATCTTGGAAATCATGAGCGACATGCTTGTAGAACTCTTGATACTCGTTGTCTTTGATTTCACTGCGAGGGCGAGTCCACAAGGCACTGGCACGGTTTACAGTTTCCCACTCGACTGCAGCCGAGCTGTCCCTCTCATCACCGAAGCACTCTTTTGGCAGTTCAATGGGCAAAGCGATGTGGTCGGAGTACTTTCTGATAATGTTGCGCAAACGCCATCCATCGGCGAACTCTTCTTCCCCACTCTTCAGATGCAGGACAATTCTGGTACCCCGCTCCGGCCTCTCGATTGTCGAGACATCGAACTCACCCTCACCCTGCGATACCCAATGCACGCCCTCACTGACCGGCAGGCCAGCCCGGCGGCTGAACACCTCGACCTTCTCGGCGACAATGAAGGCAGAGTAGAAACCCACACCAAACTGGCCAATCAGGTGGGAGTCTTTCTTCTGGTCACCCGAGAGACTCTTCAGGAAATCAGCGGTCCCGGATTTGGCAATGGTTCCCAAGTGGAGGACCGCATCTTCGCGACTCATGCCGATACCGTTATCCTCGAGCAGGATAGTCTTCGCATCCTTGTCAAAACTAATGCGGATCTTCAAAGCCGCACCATCCTCAAACAGCTCAGGCTTGGACAGGGCCTCAAAGCGCAATTTGTCGGCCGCATCGGAAGCGTTGGAAACCAGCTCACGGAGAAAGATTTCCTTGTTGGAATAGAGCGAATGAATCATCAGATGAAGTAGTTGCTTCACCTCGGCCTGGAAGCCCAGCGTTTCTTTTTGAGTTTCCGCACT
The DNA here is from genome assembly GCF_009363155.1 of Azotobacter salinestris. Classification (NCBI taxonomy): domain Bacteria; kingdom Pseudomonadati; phylum Pseudomonadota; class Gammaproteobacteria; order Pseudomonadales; family Pseudomonadaceae; genus Azotobacter; species Azotobacter salinestris. The sequence continues at coordinate 4,418,520 of NZ_CP045302.1, read as the reverse complement.
CATGGTCGTCTGACTCCATACAGATGGCATATGCCGCAATCCCAGTGATTCCCTGTAAATGGGGCATCGGGATGAGATTTCAAGCAGCTATTAATCCGGCAATAAAATAGGGCATAATCAGCATTTTCCCGATGACCCGTGACGCCCGAAGCCTCAGCCCCCTGGAACAGCGCGAAAAACGCGCCATCGCCCTTCGCATGCGCGAGCAGGGGTATACCTACCGAGCCATCGGCGAAGCCGTTGGCGTTCATCTGCGCACCGTGGCGCACTGGGTTGAGGTGGCGCAGCGCCAGGGCAAGGCGGCTGCCATCGAGGGTGGCCAGCGCGGGTCACTGCCAGGAGAGCGCCGCAGCCTCAGCCCGGAGCAGGAGGCGCTGATTCGCACGTTGCTGCTCGATACCATGCCAGACCAGCTGAAGCTCGCTTTCGCGCTCTGGACTCGGGAGGCGGTACAGGCCCTGATCGCCCTGCACTGTGGTTTTCAGATGCCGATCCGGACGGTCGGCGAATACCTCAAGCGTTGGGGCTATACCCCGCAGCGGCCGTTGAAGCGCGCCTATCAGCAGCAGCCCGAGGCGATACAGCGCTGGTTGAAGACCGAGTACCCGAAGATCGAACAGCGTGCCAAGGCCGAGAGCGGCGAGATTCACTGGGGCGATGAAACCGGCTTGCGCAGCGATAGCCACGCGGGGCGCAGCTACGCCCCGACAGGGCGAACGCCGGTACGCGAGGTCAGTGGAAGCCGCTTTGCCACGAACATGATTTCGACGGTGACCAACCGGGGCAAGCTGCGCTTCATGCTGTACCGGGAAACCATGACGGCGACTGTGTTGATCCGCTTCCTGGGGCGGCTGATCCGGGACACCCAAGGGCGCAAGGTGTTCCTGATCCTGGACAACCTGCGCGTGCATCACTGCAAGACAGTGAAAGCCTGGCTGGGCGAGCGACGAGAGCGGATCGAGGTGTTCTTTCTGCCTGCGTACGCCCCGGAGCTCAACCCGGACGAGTACCTCAATGGCGACCTCAAGCAGCAGGTGCGCAGCGGGCCGAGCGCGAGAAGCCGGGAGGCTCTGGAAGGACGTGTTCGTTCGGTCATGCGCCGCCTGCAATCAAAGCCCGAGCGAATTCGCTCGTACTTCAGGCACCCCAAAATAGCCTATGCGGCATGATTTGGGGTATTGGATTGCCGGATTAATAGTGGACTGTCTGTAAAGTTCGTTAATCCAATGCCGGGCCAGTATACTGTGCGCTCTATCGCCATGGGTTGAGCATTCATATGGCCCGGCCAGCAGCCCCTTTTCTCTTGAACTCCGGTGATGCCGATAAGCTGCAAGGCTGGCTGCGCCTGGGGTCGCTGCCTCAGAGCATCGGCCAGCGAGCCAGAATTCTGTTGCTGCTGGCCAATGGCCTCACGCCCAAGGAGATCAGCGAGCAGTTGCACGTCTCCGCGCCAGTGATCTTCAAATGGCGCAAGCGCTATCAGGAGGCTGGTCTTGAGGGACTGAGTGACCTGCGGCGCAGCGGAGCGCCGCGCAAGCTCGACGAGGCGAAGATCAAGGAAATCCTGACGCTGACGACCCAGCGAGTGCCGCGCGAGGCTACCCACTGGAGCCTGCGATTGATGGCCAGGTACGCTGGGGTCAGCATCTGGCAAGTCGCACAGGTGTGGGCGGCTGCCGATCTTGAGCCGCACCGGTTGAAAACCTTCAAGATCAGTAACGATCCGCACTTTGCAGACAAAGTGGTCGATGTCGTCGGGCTGTACTTGAATCCGCCCGACAACGCCCTTGTGCTGTCTGTTGACGAAAAAACGCAGATCCAGGCGCTGGATCGCACGCAGCCCATGCTGCCGCTCAAGTCCGGGCAGGTTGAGCGGCGGACGCATGACTACAAGCGTCATGGGACGGCCAGCTTGTATGCCGCCTTCGACATCCTGACGGGCAAGGTCATGGGCCGTATCACTCAGCGACACAGGGCCAGGGAGTTTCTGCAGTTCCTTCGACAGATCGACCGCAGCACCCCCACCGAGCTGGACCTGCATGTGATTCTGGACAACAGCTTGACCCACAAGACGGCTGCCGTCACGGAATGGCTGGAGAAGCATCCCCGTTTCAAACTGCACTTCACGCCGACCAGCACCTCGTGGCTGAACGCCGTGGAGAGCTGGTTTGCGCAGCTGGAAAGACGGGCGCTTTATCGTGACGCCTTCAGCAGCGTGGCTGATCTGAGAGCGGCTATTCGTCGGTTCATTGAGGCTCATAACGAACATTCGGCCAAGCCGTTCCGCTGGAATAAAACGGCTGAGTCGATTATCGGCTCGGTGCATCGAGCAAAGCTGGCAGTTATTCGGAATGAGTTATTGGATTAACCAGACAGGCCACTAGGGCCTGTTGACGATTCACATGGGGAGCCATAAAAACCCACAGGCCATGGCTACCATGCTCTCGTAATTTCGCTTCAGCTTGTCGTAGCGGAACGCTACGGCTCGGTGATGTTTAAGCCGTGCAAAGGCGTTCTCGACCAGATGCCGGTAGCGATACAGCCCCCGGTCCAGATCGCCATTGCCCTTGAGCGAGTTGCGCTTTCGGGGAATGACCGCCCGTGCCCCCTGCGCCTCGATCTGTTCGCGAACGCGCTCGCTTTCATGGCCCTTGTCGGCCACGATCGCCTCGGCAGACGGCAACTGCGCAATCAACTCGGGGGCCGAAGTGCAGTCGTTGACGTTGCCCCCGGTGATCTCGAAAGCCACCGGCAAGCCATGCGCATCGACGGCCAGGTGGATCTTGCTCGTGTGTCCCGCGCGGCTTTTGCCGATGGCCTCGGGCTGATCGCTGGCAGCACCGCTACTGTGCTGATGGGCCTTCATGTAGGTGCCATCGATGAAGGCCCACTCGAGATCGGGCTCCTCGATCAACGCCTGGAAAACCTTGAGCCACTTGCCGGCCGCCGACCACGCATTGAAGCGCTTGTAGACCGAGCTCCAACGCCCGAAGGCGCTGGGCAGGTCTCTCCAGGGGCCGCCGGCGCGCATCCGGTAGAGCATCCCCTCGACCGTCATGCGCAGATCCGGCTTGTGATAAATGGCTTGCTGAAGCAGCACGTTTTCCAGCTTCGACCAGAGTTCGTCATTGAGCATCAATCGGGGCATTGCAAACTCGCGGGATTATCGGGCTGGGAGCCTGAATTCTGCGGGTTTGCTCTTCTTCATCAACGCCTCTGGCTCGAAACGTCAACAGCCCCTAGAGCATTTTTGGCCTGACTAGTGGTTGTGGCCGAGCCGGGACCGGGCAGCCAAGCTGAACGGAGGCATGGGTTCGGCAACGCGGGAGGTGGCTCATGGGATGGCGTCGAGGGCAGGCCTACGGGCAGGATCTGCGCGATCGGGTGCTGGCGGCCGACGGCTCGACTCGCGAGGTGGCCAGGCGCTTCGCGGTGAGCGAGTCCTATGTGGCGCGGGCACGCTCGCGACAGCAACTGGGCCAGGTCAATGCCGGGGTCCACCCCCTCGACTCCAGGGGCTCGAAGGGGCGCTGACCGAGCGCGTGGCCGCGGCGCCCGAGCAGACACTGACGCAGTTGTGCCAGTGGGTCGAGGCCGAGCATGGCGTGCGGGTGAGCCTGACCACGCTGTGGAAGACGCTGGGGCGGTTGGGGCTGACGCTCAAAAAAAGTCATTCCAGGCCGCCGAGCGGCAACGTGCCGACGTAGCGCAGGCTCGACACGCCTGGGCCGCCGGGCAATCCCGATTCGACGTGCGCCGCGTGGTGTTTCTCGACGAGACCTGGGCGAGCACGAACATGAGCCCGAGTCGGGGACGCTCGCCACGCGGGCGGCGCTGCCCGGGACAGGTGCCCCATGGCCACTGGAAGACGACCACCTTCGTCTGTGCGCTGCGTAGCGAAGGGCTGTTCGCTCCGCTGGTTCTCGACGGGCCGATCAACGGGCAGGCGTTTCGCACCTGGGTCGAGCAGGCGCTGGCGCCCACCCAGGGCGCCGGAGACATCGTGGTGATGGACAACCTCGGCTCGCACAAGGTTGCCGGTGTGCGGGAGGCCATCCAGGCGCGCGGTGCCGAGCTGTGCTATTTGCCGCCGTACAGTCCAGATTACAACCCGATCGAGCAGGTGTTCGCGAAGCTGAAGCCGCTGCTGCGTAAGGCCGCCGCCCGCACGGTCGATGCCCTGTGGTCGGCCATCGGCACCTTGCTGGAGCGCTTTCCGGCCGCCGAATGCGAACGTTATATCCGCCATTACGGCTATGGCCAGTCAGGATGAAAAGGCTCTAGACATGACGCACGGGCAAATCTCAGGGCTGGAGCAACTCGACCGACCGGATGCTCTGCGGACTAAGCCTATAGCTAGCAGTCCCCCCACCGCCCAGATGACGTTGGAGAACGAGGTAGCCTTCCTCGTCGACGCCCACAAATGCCCCGTCGGCAATCCCCCCCTGTACAGTGACGATGCGCATGCGCGACTGCTGGAAATCAGCTGGATTGGATTGAAAACGCTGCAGGGAAAAGCCCTGTTTCTTGTCGACAGTCCTCAGAGCCGGGGCAGCGTCTGCCTCCCTGTCGCTATTGGCAGGCAGCTCCAGGAATGGAGTCTCCTCGACCTGCCAACCACGCAACTGATCCTTGTTCAGGTTCATCAGAAAATGCTGAGGCTTGCCATCGATGAGAGCCTCGATATCGACCTCCAAGTGCTTGGCTGGCAACGAAGCACGGGAAAGCCTGTAGAGCTGGACTGTACTGGTTGCAAAGCGGCGCCTTAAGGAAATCCTGAAAAAGACTTCCCGATTCTGGTGAAATACACCCGCTCCCTTGTCCGAGTTTCCCGATGAAGCAACTGTCCTTCGCCGATGCCGAGTATGCCGGCAAGCGCAAGCAGACCCGCCGCGAGCGCTTCCTGCTCGAGATGGACCAGGTGGTGCCGTGGCAGGGGCTGATCGCCCTGATCGAGCCCTACTATCCCAAGGGCGAAGGCGGTCGGCCCGCCTACCCGCTGGCAGCCATGCTGCGCGTGCACCTGATGCAGAACTGGTTCGGCTACAGCGATCCGGCGATGGAGGAAGCGCTGTACGAAACCACTCTCCTGCGCCAGTTCGCCGGCCTGAGCCTGGAGCGCATCCCGGACGAAACGACCCTCCTCAACTTCCGTCGCCTGCTGGAGAAGCACGAACTGGCCGGGGGAATACTGGAGGTGATCAACGGCTATCTGGGCGAGCGCGGACTGTCGCTGCGCCAGGGCACCATTGTCGACGCCACCCTGATCCATGCGCCGAGCTCGACGAAGAAGGGCAACCAGTACTATTAATCCGGCAATACGAAAGCACAAATAAGGCTCATACCAGTATCGGCATATATCCTTGATTTTCAAGGAGAAACCAAAATACAGAAAGTGCCCTATTGTATTGCCGGATTAATACTTCGGCGCAAAAGCTCACATTGGTGCCGACGCTGAGTCGGGTCTGGTGCACAGCGTGGTGGTCACGGCAGCCAACGTGGCAGATGTCACCCAAGTCGACCAACTGCTGCATGGCGAGGAAAACGTAGTGAGTGCCGATGCGGGCTATACCGGCGTAGAGAAGCGCCCCGAGCATGAAGGTCGGCAGGTCATCTGGCAGGTCGCGGCCCGGCGCAGTACCTACAAGAAGCATGGCAAGCGTAGCGCCTTATACAAAGCGATCCGCAAGATCGAGAAGGCCAAGGCCCAGGTACGAGCCAAGGTCGAACATCCGTTCCGCGTGATCAAGCGCCAGTTTGGCTACACCAAGGTGCGCTTCCGGGGATTGGCCAAAAACACGTCACAGTTGGTGACGCTGTTCGCCTTGTCGAATCTGTGGATGGCGCGCCGATATTTACTGGCGAATGCAGGAGAGGTGCGCCTGTAATGCGGGAAACGGTTGCTGCGACGTGCTCGCGGCAGCTAAAAAACGCAGAAACGAGCGGGTGATCTGATCGTTTTTGATCGATTCTCCGCTTTCAAAGTCGGCGGGGGGCTGAAGTCAGCCAGAAATACATGACTACTTCAGACCATCCTTAAGGAGTCCTTAATCACATAGGCAAGCGTGTCCTCTGAATCGAAATGAAGATTCACTTTCCCGTTGCCATGATGCAATCGATCGGCAAACAGCTCCACCCGGCCACTTAGGCTTGTGCCGAACTGCTTAGGTAGGACCAGATGAAAGTTACCAACCAGCAAGTTGGGCACCTGGGGCTCAAGGTCAAGATGAAGGGTATAGCCCTGAGCAAAGCGCCGAGTGTTCGGCTGAGCAAGACTGGAACTCGCCTGGTTGATTTCAATCAGCGGTAACTGGCCATGATCTTCAGGTGATACGTTTATGCGCAGTGGGCCGCGAGATACAGAGGGCAGATAGATCCTGAGCTCCCGCTGCGCAGGGGCAATATCATGCTCACGCAGAGTCAGCACGTTGCCAACCAGCTCTCCCTCCTGAGGCCGGAACGGCTGCCCATCAAGTTCGCCATGCAAGTGGATTCCCAACTTGGAAGTTGGCTGCATAGAGGCCTCTGCCTTGAGTCCGCTCAATCGGAGGACGGCATCCAGCCGCTCGCTATCGCGATTGGCCAACATGGCCAAGCCGACGATTACAGGAATGCAGCCCAAAGCCGCCAGCGTCACCGGACTGGAAGCCTTTCTCCATTTGAGCAATATGAAGAGCAGGGTCACCGGCGGTAGCAGACTTCCCACGCCCCAGAACAGACTCACGGAAAAAGCCTGTCTAATCAACCAGGTCAACCCGCCAACAACCAACAGCAAGCCCCCCAGGATCAGCAGCTCATCCATTCAGTATCCCTGTTATGAAATTGGCCTCAGAACAATACAGACGAACCGACAGCATACGGAGCGCTGCTCGACCGAGCCTTATCCTACAATCGAAAAATGTATTTATAATTTTCAATAGCCATCACATTCATGCGTTAACCTTGAGAAAGATTGAGATATTGTAATCTGGACAACGAGAACAACGCAGAAGCCATTTTGCTGCAACGTCGACGAATCCATCTGCAAAAACTCAAAAGTGCATATGAAATGGCTGGACAGACCACCCTCCGCCCTGATGGGCATCGGAGGCAATTCGGAGGCAAGACTCAATCATCCATTGAACTTCGCCGAATGGGGCTGCTCGAACGGGGTAGCGTGATCGCTCATCAAGGAGACCTCCATGCACAAATCCTTTGCTTACGCCATGCTCCTGGCAGCTACCTTGGGTCTGGCAGCCTGTGACTCGAAAGACGAGAAAGTAACCACGCCCGCCACCCCACCATCGAGCCCGACTACCGAGGAGCGGCCCTCAGAGCCCACCCCCCCGGCGCCCACTACCACGCCAGCTCCGTCGTCCACTCCCTCTACCACCCCGCCAACGACAGCACCGGTGCCCGAAACAGATTCCGAGCAGAGATAATTCCAGAGGGCGTCAACAAGCCGACACGGGGAGAATGAGCCTCGGAACCTGCCGCATGGTATAGGTTCGGTACCTGTCTCGGACTCCCATTCTGAGCAAGCGGGTCAGGCTGTTCGCGATTGCAGAATGATCACGCACCCGCTCGCTCAGCGAGCAGGCTGTAGCCTGTAACGCCTGATAACCAGCGCACATTGATATCACAATGCCTTCCGCCTTGCACCAAGGCAGCCAAGCAGCCGTAATCGCAGGCTCCCTGCTTCAAGCTCACTCGCTGCTCATAAGACGGGTGGTGGGTAACAGGCCATCCAGGGGATCCATCCCCCCTTACCAAGTACTCCAGAGCGAGCCAACACAGGGCCGTAGAGCTTGTTGGTCAGGCCTGTCCATGCACTCAATGCTCTTCAGTTATGAAAAGGCGACTCGATTTATGGGTATGGCTAACTACACTCATTGAACGTGGAACCAACAGCCCGTGCCTGGCATGGAGAAAGCCGTCCCACTGCCACGTGTGATGGATGATCGCTTTTTGCTCATGGATAGGCATCTCTCCGTATGGATACCTTGAACAATGTTTCCGACTTCTACCTATTAGTCCGCGTCATCGAAGCCGGTGGCTTCACGGCAGCTGCCGCTGAAACCGGCATTCCACGCTCACGTCTGAGCCGACGCATCATCGAGCTTGAGCAGCGACTGGGAGTGCGCCTGCTGAACCGCAGCACGCGCAGCTTTGCGATGACCAGTACTGGCGAGCAGGTATACCGGCATGCATTGGGCATACTGGCCGCCACCGAAGCTGCCGAGGGAGCCGCACGGGAAGTGCAAGGCGGCCCATCGGGGCTGATCCGCCTGGCAGTTCCCAGCCTGCTGCATGAGGTGCTGGGAGAGCTCCTGCTCGGCTTCGCAAGCAGCCAGCCGAAGGTAAGGCTCGCCTTGGGGCTGCATAACAACCACACGGAACTGACGTTACAGCGCCACGATCTGCTGCTCTATCTGGAGGGACAACCGCCAGACAGTGCCGATATCGTTGCGCACCCCATAGGCCAGGTTCACTTCATCACGGTTGCCAGCCCGGAACTCTGCAAAAAGCTTGGCCACCTCAGGCATCCCGACGAACTGGACGACCGGAACTGCCTCGGGTTTGGCCCGCCGCAGGCCATTCGCCCGTGGCTGCTGCGCAATGCTGCGCCACGACTACTGCGCCAGGCCTGTTTCAGCAGCGACAACCTGCCGCTCCTCCTCGATGCAGCGCGCAATGGGCTCGGCCTGGCCCATCTGCCGTTCTATGCCTGTGCTGGAGATCTGGCCAGCGGCCGTCTGGTTCGGCTGTTCGAAGCCCATGAACCGCCAGCCCTTCCCCTGCTGGCACTCACACCACCGCATCGGGCGATGACACCTGCCATCCGTGCATTGATCCAGTTCATCAGATCGAACCTGGAGGAGCTCCAGGAGCGCGGAATCGTTCTGACGAGTTGACCCTTCGGCCTCAGCCAGCCTGAAAGAGGTTGGCTGAGGCTCGTGCCTCAGCCTTCCCTCTCCGCTTCTCGTTGTTGCAACTGCCACATCCGCGCATAGCGGCCATCCCGCGCCAGCAGATCACCATGACTGCCACGCTCGACGATCCTCCCGCCGTCCATCACCAAGATCTGATCGGCGCTCATTACTGTGGACAGGCGATGGGCGATGACCAAAGTAGTGCGGCCGAGCTGGATGCGCTCGAGTTCGGCCTGGATGGCCCGCTCGGACTGGGAATCCAGCGCCGAGGTGGCCTCGTCGAAAATCAGGATGCTGGGATTCTTCAGAATCGCCCGGGCAATGGCCACACGCTGCTTCTCGCCGCCGGAAAGCTTCAAGCCGCGCTCGCCCACCTGGGTGTCGTAGCCGTCGGGCAGGCTCTGGATGAACGTGTGGATGTGCGCAGCGCGGGCCGCGGCCTCCACCTCTTCGCGGCTGGCCTCCGGGCGGCCATAGCGGATGTTGTAGAAGATGCTGTCGTTGAACAGTACGGTGTCCTGGGGAACGATGGCGATAGCCCCGCGCAGCGAGGCCTGAGTCAACTGGCGGATATCCTGACCGTCGATGAGGATGCGTCCACCATCGACGTCGTAGAAGCGATAAAGCAACCGGGCCAGGGTCGACTTGCCCGATCCCGAGTGCCCCACCACCGCCACGGTCCCGCCCGCCGGAATCTCGAAACCCACGTCGTGCAGGATCTGCCGGCGCGGGTCGTAACCGAAACACACCGCCTCGAAGCGCACATTCGGCCGGGTGGCGGCCAGCGGTCTGGCATCGGGGGCATCCTGTACGTCCTGGCGCTCGTCGAGCAGGATAAACAGGCGCTCCAGGTTGGTCAGCGCCTGCTTCACCTCGCGATACATCATTCCCAGCAGGAACAGCGGTGCAGAGAGCTGCAGCAGGTAGGCGTTGACCAGCACCAGATCGCCGACCGTCATGCTGGCGTCCGCCACTCCGGCGGCAGCCAGCCACATCATTGCGGTGACGCCGATCGACACCAGCGCGACCTGGCCAAGGTTGAGCACGGCCAGGCTGGTGGTGGCCTTGACCCTGGCGTCCTCCAGACGGCGCAGGCTCTCGTCGTAGCGCGCCGCCTCGTGCCCCTCGTTGTTGAAGTACTTGACCGTCTCGTAGTTGAGTAGCGAGTCGACCGCTCGCTCGTTGGCGCGGGTATCGGCTTCCACCGAAGCGCGATAGTAGCGGGTTCGCCACTCGGTAATGGCGAAGGTCCAGCCCCCGTAGGCCAGCAGGGTAGCCAGGGTAATGGCAGCGAAGCGCCAATCGTAGGCCCAGACCAGCACGGCAGTGACCAGGATCACTTCCAGGAAGATCGGGATGATCGAATACAAAGTCCAGTCGAGCAGATCGGAGATGGCACTGCCGCCACGCTCCACGTCGCGCGCCACGCCGCCGGTGCGCCGCCCGAGGTGGAACTTCAGACTGAGCCCGTGCAGATGCCGGAACACCTTGAGGGTGACCTGCCGTGAAGTCCGTGCCATGACCCGGGCGAATACCACCTGACGCAGTTCGGTGAACAGACTGACGCCGATCCGCGAAGCCCCGTAGGCCAGCAACAGGCCGACCGGCAGCATCGCCAGGCTGGGCTCGACGTTGAGACTGTCGACGATCTGCTTGAGAACGATGGGCACCAAAAGATTGAACAGCTTGGCGACGAACACCAGGCCCATGGCCAGCAGTATTCGCCCCAGATAGGGACGCAGATAGGGCAGCAAATCGGCGATCACCGCGAAATCTCCGCGTGATTCGCGGGCTCGCCGCAGCGGGGCGACCTCGGAGGCCGAAGGGTCTTGGCTCATGGAGAAATCCTTGACGGCTGGACAGGCTGATACGCAAAGCCTGGTTTCGAGCCGGCCATGCTGGCCTGTCCGATAGCCTGCTGCAACCACAACGACCGGCACAGTCGATCGATGCGGGGGAACTCTACCCTATCCCCGGGCAGTCTATCGAAGGCCAGCCTCGTCAAGCCGGCTGCGGATCCGCCCCGCAGCGGGTGCAGGCAAGCCCCGCAGGAAAGGCATAAGGAGAAAGGTTTGCTCATTTCCCAGGAACGCCGAACGATGCAGCCCCCTCACTCGCCCCATCCCCGGAACGCCCCAGCCGGCTCTGCCTCTCTCACGGAGCGCTTCCAGCGCATCCGCGCCGCCAGCGAGGCGATCTGCGCCCCATTGCAGATCGAGGATTACGTCATCCAGAGCATGCCCGACGTGAGCCCGCCGAAATGGCATCTGGCCCATGTCAGCTGGTTCTTCGAAGCCTTCGTGCTGCAGCCCTTCCTGCGGGGTTACCGGGTGGTGGACGAGGCCTACGACCACCTGTTCAACTCCTATTACGAGACCCACGGCCAACCCTTTCCCCGCGCCAGTCGCGGACTGCTCTCGCGCCCCGGGGTGGCCGAGGTCTATCGCTACCGCCAGCATGTCGATGCGGCCATGGGCGAGTTGCTGGCCCAGCCACCGGCGGAGCATGCCGCGGAGATCGCCCGTCGCGTCGAGCTGGGCCTGCAGCACGAGCAGCAGCATCAGGAACTGCTGCTCATGGACATCCTGCACATCCTCGCGCAGAACCCGCTGCGGCCCGCTTACCGTACCGACCTGCAGCCGGGCCCCACACAACTGCCGGACGAGTCTCACTGGAAGGATTACTCCGGTGGCCTGCACCAGATCGGCCACGGCGGAGAGGGCTTCGCCTTCGATTGCGAGACACCGCGGCACCACCAGTTCCTCGAGGGCTTCCGCCTGGCCAGCCGGCCGGTGAGTTGCGCCGAGTACCTCGCCTTCATGAACGACGGCGGCTATGCCCGCCCGGAGCTCTGGCTGGCCGATGGCTGGGGTTTGGTCCGGCAGGCCGGCTGGCATGCGCCGTTGTACTGGCAGCGCGCGGACGACCGCTGGCTGGAGATGACCCTGGGCGGCCTGCGCCCGCTGGATCTGCAGGCGCCGGTCTGCCACATCAGCTTCTACGAGGCCGACGCCTATGCCCGCTGGGCCGGCGCCCGCCTGCCCAGCGAGGCGGAATGGGAAATCGCCGCCCGCAACCAGCCGATCGCCGGCAACTTCCTCGAAAGCGAGCATCTGCAGCCGGTCGCCTCGTCACAGGCCGCCCCCATATCCCAGCTGTATGGCGATGTTTGGGAGTGGACCGCCAGCGCCTACCGCCCCTACCCGGGCTTCAAGCCATTGCCGGGCAGCCTCGGCGAATACAACGGCAAGTTCATGTGCGGGCAGATGGTCCTGCGGGGGGGCTGCTGCGTCACCCCGCAGACGCACATCCGCGCCACCTATCGCAACTTCTTCTACCCAGCCATGCGCTGGCAATTCGCCGGGCTGCGCCTGGCCAAGGAGGCTTGAGCGTGCCACTTTCCATTCGTTTCCATGATCAGCGCCCGCAGGATGCCGGTCGCTCCCTGCGCGAAGAAGTGCTCGCCGGCTTCGCCGAGCGGCCCAGGGCGACGCCGCCGAAGCTGTTCTACGATCGTCGTGGCTCCGAGCTGTTCGAGCAGATCTGCCGGCAGCCTGAGTATTATCCGACGCGCACCGAAGAACTGATCCTTGCCCGCGCCGCCCACGACATCGCCGAGATCGCCGGACAGGACGCCAGCCTGGTGGAACTGGGCAGCGGCGCCAGCCGCAAGGTGCGACTGCTGCTGGAGGCCATGCACCCTGCCAGCTATCTGGGCATCGACATCTCCGAGGACTTCCTGCGCAGCAGCACCCAGCGCCTGGCGGACGACTATCCCTGGCTGGAAGTGCATGCCGCCTGCGCCGACTTCTGCCGACCGATGAGCCTGCCGGACGGCTTTGCCGGCGAGCATCCGCTGGCCTTCTTCCCCGGTTCCAGCATCGGCAACTTCGATCCCGAGGAGGCCCTGGCCTTTCTCGCCAACCTCCACGAGCTGCTGCCGGAAGGCGGCGGCCTGCTGATCGGCGTCGATCTGGTCAAGGACCGGGACGTGCTGGAGGCGGCCTACAACGACCGGGCCGGGGTCACCGCGGCCTTCAACCTGAACCTTCTGGAGCGCATCCGCCGCGAGCTGGACAGCGACATCGCGCCGGACACCTTCATCCACCGGGCCTTCTTCAACCAGGCCGACTCGCGGATCGAGATGCATCTGGTCAGCGCCCAGGCGCAGGACGTACTGATCGAAGGCGAGCACTTCCACTTCGCCGCCGGCGAAAGCCTGCATACCGAGAACTCCTACAAATACACCGCCGAGGGCTTCCGTGCCCTGGCCGGTCGCGCCGGCTTTCGCGCCCTGGCCATGTGGACCGATCCGCAGGCGCTGTTCAGCGTGCATTACCTGCAGCGGGAATAGCCTTCATTCCGCCGGCGGCGTGCGGCGCCTGAGCGGCGCCAGACCGTCCTGGCTGACCAGGGACGGGCCTGCGGGCTTGCGCCTTGGGGCGGCCTTGGCGGTCGGCTTCTTGCCGCCCTTCTTGTCATCGGTCTTTTTCTTCTTGGTACCGGCGGCCTTGCCGGAAGCCTTGAGGTTCTTCGGCCCCTGGTAGCTGCCCTTGAGCTCCTTGATGACGCGCCGCTCGAAGCGCTGCTTGAGGTAGCGCTCGATGCTCGACATCAGGTTCCAGTCGTTGTGGCAGATCAGCGAGAGCGCCAGGCCCTCGGCACCGGCCCGGCCGGTGCGGCCGACGCGGTGCACGTACTCGTCGCCAGAGCGCGGCATGTCGAAGTTGATCACCAGATCCAGGCCCTCCACGTCCAGCCCGCGCGCGGCCACGTCGGTGGCCACCAGCACCCGGGCGCCTCCCTGCTTGAGCCGCTCGATGGCCAGTTTGCGCTCCTTCTGGTCCTTCTCGCCGTGCAGGACGAACGCCTTGTGGCCGGCGGCGACCAGATGCCCGTAGAGCCGGTCGGCCTGGGCGCGGGTATTGGTGAAGACGATCGCCTTGCGGTAGGCCTCGTTCTCCAGCAGCCAGTGCACCAGGCGCTCCTTGTGGGCCGGATCGTCGGCCGTGACGATCTGCTGGCGGGTGGTTTCGGAAAGTTCGCCGACCGCGTTGAGCATCAGGTGCTGCGGTTCGCGCAGCACCTTGGCGACCATCTCGCGCAGGCCGGAGCCGCCGGTGGTGGCGGAGAACAGCAGGGTCTGCCGGCGGTTGGCACACTCCTCGACCAGACGCTGCACGTCCTCGGCGAAACCCATGTCGAGCATGCGGTCGGCTTCGTCGAGCACCAGCACTTCCACTTCCTTGAGATCGAGATGACCGGCGTTCAGATGTTCGATCAGGCGTCCCGGCGTGGCGATCAGGATATCCGGCACCTTGCGCAGCAGCGCCGCCTGTACCTTGAAGTCCTCCCCGCCGGTGACCAGCCCCGACTTGATGAAGGTGAACTGCGAGAAGCGCTCGACCTCCTTGAGGGTCTGCTGCGCCAGCTCGCGGGTCGGCAGCAGGATCAGCGCGCGGATGCTCACCCGCGGCCGGGCGTCGCCGATCAGGCCGTTGAGCAGGGGCAGCACGAAGGCCGCGGTCTTGCCGCTGCCGGTCTGGGCGATCACCCGCAGGTCGCGCCCCTCCAGGGCCGGCGGAATCGCCGCCACCTGCACCGGCGTGGGCTCGACGAAATTCAGTTCGGCCAGCGCCTTGAGCAGGCGTTCGTGCAGGGCGAATTGGGAAAACACGGGGCTACCTCGATCGGACGGATGAAACGGCTGCATAGCCTAGCGTGACTCGCGGCGGAACACCCGTCCGGAGTGCGAAATGTTGCGCAGCTTCGGACGGCTCGCTTGACGACGCAGCGGCGCCCTGGCTGCAATGGCTGGCACTGCGCCCCTTGGCGCCCACGAGAGCAACACGACATGCGCAAGACTTCCCGCCTGCTGGCGGTCGCCACCGCCCTGACTTTCGCCGCAATCGCCCACAGCGCCCCTCCCGCGGACAAGGGACATCACCAAGGCAATCATCATCACGGTGACGGCGACCTGTCGGTCAGGGTGCAGGCCCCCACCATCGACATCGGCCGAGTACGCATCGTGCTTGGCGAGAACCGCCGCCTGATCGGCGATGCCCAGCCGCTGCCCCCGGGCATCCGCAAGCAACTGGCCCGCGGCAAGCCGCTGCCGCCCGGCATCGCCAGGAACTTCGACAGCCGTCTGACCAGCCAGTTGCCCCGCTACGAAGGTTACGAATGGCGCCTGGCGGGCACCGATGTGGTACTGGTGACCCTCGCCACCGGGCTGATCTACGAAGTTCTCCACGACGTGCTGCACTGAACCACTACCTTCCGGCCTGAGGAAACTCAGGCCACCTGGGCCAGCTTCTCCTTGGCCCGGGCCAGCCCCTTCTGCAGAAAATCGCCGCCCATGTTCAGCCCTTCGGCATGGATGAAGCTGACGTCATGGATGCCGATGAAGCCCAGTGCCTGGCGCAGGTAGGGCTCCTGGTGATCCAGGGGGCTGCCCGAATAGATGCCGCCGCGGGCGGTCAGCACGAAGGCGCGCTTGCCGGTCAGCAGGCCCTGCGGGCCGTTCTCGGTGTACTTGAAGGTCACCCCGGCGCGCAGCACGTGGTCGAGCCAGGCCTTCAGGGTGCTGGGAATGGCGAAGTTGTACATGGGCGTGGCCAGCACCAGCACATCGGCGCCGAGCAGTTCCGCGGTCAGTCGCTCGGAGCGCGCCAGCGCCGCCTGCTCCGCCTCGCTCTGCTGCCCGGCGGGCTTGGTCCAGCCGCCCAAGAGGTCGATGTCCAGATGCGGCACCGGCTCGTTCGCCAGATCGCGCACGACGATCTCGTCGTCCGGGTGCGCCGCCCTCCAGTTATCCAGGAATTCGGCGGTGAGCTGACGGGAAACGGAACCTTCCTTGCGGGCACTGCTTTCGATGACCAGAACACGGGACATGGGCTTCTCCTTGGGTTGTGCGACTCGATGTGGACAGGTTAGAAAGGAACAACCCGATAAAAAAGCGCAAAAATCTGCCCTGAATTATCGCTAAAATCGATTGATAATCTGACCCTCAAAGCCTCCCCGTAGAAGCCAGCTTGCTGGCGATAGGCAAGGACGACAGTGCCGGCAACCGGCAGAGGAACGCCTTCATGAAAGCCCCCCGCGTCACCCTGGATCAATGGCGCACCCTGCAGGCAGTGGTCGACCACGGCGGTTTCGCCCAGGCTGCCGAGGTGTTGCACCGCTCGCAGTCCTCCGTCAGCTACACGGTCGCGCGCATGCAGGAGCAACTCGGCGTGCCGCTGTTGCGCATCGAGGGACGCAAGGCGGTGCTGACCGAGGCCGGCACCGTGCTGCTGCGCCGCTCACGGCAGCTGGTCAAGCAGGCCAGCCAGCTTGAAGACCTCGCCCACCACATGGAACAGGGCTGGGAGGCCGAGGTCCGCCTGGTGGTGGATGCCGCCTACCCGACCCTGCGCCTGGTCCGCGCCCTGACCGCCTTCATGCCGCAGAGCCGCGGCTGCCGCGTGCGCCTGCGCGAGGAAGTGCTCTCCGGGGTCGAGGAGGTGCTGCTGGAAGGCGGAGCCGACCTGGCGATCTCCAGCCTGAGCATTCCCGGTTACCTGGGCAGCGCGCTGAGCGAGGTGGAATTCGTCGCCGTCGCCCATCCCGACCACCCGCTGCATCGCCTGCAGCGCACCCTGAGCGCGACCGACCTGGAAAGCCAGATGCAGGTGGTGATCCGCGACACCGGCCGCCAGCAGCCGCGCGACATCGGCTGGCTCGGCGCTGAACAGCGCTGGACGGTGGGCAGCCTGGCCACCGCGGCGACCTTCGTCGGCAGCGGCCTTGGCTTCGCCTGGCTGCCCTGCCACCTGATCCGCCGCGAACTCGCCGAAGGCCTGCTCAAGCCCCTGCCGCTGGCGGAAGGCGCGACCCACCGGCCTCGCTTCCTGCTCTACGCCGACAAAGACAAGCCCCTCGGCCCGGCCACGCAGATTCTTGTGGAGCTGATCAAGACTTTCGACAGCGCTCCGCTGAATGCCCCCTTCGCCGCTCCTCTAGCCAGTGGCTGAGGCTATCATCCGGACAACCGGGAACGCTCCGTCTGCGCACCGGTCTAGCAAGCTCCCTGCAGAACTACAAGGAAAGCTCGACATGCTGAAGAAACTCGCCCTTGCCGCCGGTACCCTGCTGTTCGCCGTCAACCTGCTGGCCGCGGAAAAGCCCCGCGTCCTGCTGGACACCAGCCTCGGCGAAATCGAAATCGAACTGGAAGCCGAAAAGGCGCCGATCAGCGTGAAGAACTTCCTCTCCTATGTGGATTCGGGGTTCTACAACGGCACCATCTTCCACCGGGTCATCCCCGGCTTCATGATCCAGGGCGGCGGCTTCGACGCCGACATGAAGCAGAAACCCACCCAGCCGCCGATCAAGAACGAGGCCGACAACGGCCTGCACAACGTGCGCGGCACCCTGGCCATGGCGCGCACCCAGGCGGTGAACTCGGCGAACAGCCAGTTCTTCATCAACCACAAGGACAACGCCTTCCTCGACCACGGCGCGCGCGACTTCGGCTATGCGGTGTTCGGCAAGGTGGTGCGCGGCATGGAGGTGGTCGACCAGATCGCCCAGGTGCCGACCGGCTCGCGGGGCATGCAGCAGAACGTGCCGCGCGAGCCGGTGCTGATCAAGTCGGCGAAGAAGCTCTGATCCCTCATAACCCTCTGAAACGGGCGGGGCAGACCGCCCTGCCCTACCCCTGCCGGTAGGGCAGTTGCTCCCGCGCCTCGTCCGCGTAGGCCAGCACTCCGGCCTCCTCCTGCCGCAGAAAATCCGCCACCGCCTGGCGCAGCCCCGGATGCAGCAGGTAATGCCAGGAGCGGGTGATCACCGGCTCGAAACCGCGGATCAGCTTGTGCTCGCCCTGGGCGCCGGCGTCGAAGCGCCGGAGCCCGTGGGCCAGGGCGTGCTCGATGCCCTGATAGAAACAGGTCTCGAAGTGCAGCCGGTCGAACTCGGCGAGACAGCCCCAGTAGCGGCCGTACAGGCTGTCGCCGCCGACCAGGCTGAAGGCCATCGCCAGCGGACGGCCATTGCGGCGGGCCAGCACCACACGGATCGCCTCGGGCATGCGTTCGGCCAGCTGGCTGAAGAAACTGCGCGTCAGATAGGGCGCCTGGCCGCGCACCCGGTAGGTGTTGGCATAGCAGGCATGCACGAAGTCCCAGTCGGCCTCATCGAGCTGGTGCCCCTCGCGCCAGTCGAACGCGATGCCCTGCCCCGCCACCTGCTCGCGCTCCTTGCGCAACTGCTTGCGCTTGCGCGAGGCCAGCGCATCGAGAAAGTCCTGAAAGTCCCGGTAGCCGCGGTTGAACCAGTGGAACTGGCAACCCAGCCGCTGCAGCCAGCCCTCCCGGCCGGCCAGCAGCGCATCGGCCGGCGGATCGGTGAAGTTCACGTGCAGGCTGGAGAATCCCTGCTCGTGCAGCTCGCCGGTCAGGGCATCGAGCAGTGCGCCGGCCGCCTGCGTCTCGCCGAGCAGGCGCGCGCCGCCGACCGGGGTGAAGGGCACCGCGCAGAGCAGCTTGGGGTAGTAGCGGATGCCGGCCCGCCGGCAGGCATCCGCCCAGGCCCAGTCGAACACGTATTCGCCGTAGGAATGCGTCTTCACGTACGCCGGCAGCGCCGCCAGCAGCCGGCCGGCGGCATCGCGGAGCAGCCGGTGCGCCGGCTGCCAGCCACTGCGCCCACCGACGCTGCCGCTGTCTTCCAGGCTGGCGAGAAAGGCATGCCGCAGAAAGGGCTGGCCATCCGGCAACAGGGCGTCCCAGTCGCTGGCGGGAAGGTCGGACAGTCGGGAGAGCGTGATGATCGGCATGTCCGCAGTCTGCCCCTTCGACCGGACGAAAAAAAGCCCCGCCGAAGCGGGGCCAATTACACCGGATGAAATACGCGAAAGCCAAGGGGACGGAAAGGCCCGTCCCGGACCCGGGCTTACAGCAGGGGAAGCGTGTAGGTCACGTACAGACGGTTGTCGTCGCGCTCGCGAATGCCGCGCACCATCGAGTTGCGCCAAGTGAGACCGAGGCCCTTGAGAGCGCCGTCCTGCAGGACGTAGTCCACGCGGAAATCCCGCTCCCACTCTTCCAGATCGCTGCCGTTGGCATCGATATCGTCGCCGCTGAAATAGGCGATACTGGTCTTCAACCCCGGAATGCCGACCTTGGCGAAGTCGTAGGCATAACCGGCCAGCCAGGTCTGCTCGCCGGCCCGGGTGAACTTCTCCACCGTGGCGTCGGTGATCAGCGGAACGGAATGACCGCCCTGGTTGAGGACCGGGAAGTCGCTGTTGCCGGTGAGCTTCTGGTAACCCGCCTTCAATTCATGGCCACCCACGGTATAGGTGAACAGGGCGCTCCAGGTGTTGTTGTCGACCTCGCCACGCTCGGGATCGCCGGCACTCCAGTAGCCGGCGCTCCGGTAGCCCTCGGCACGGCCGGAGGCGCGCGAGTTAGCGCCGGCAGAGTCGCTGTTCCAGTAGCGCAGATCGGTCTTCAGCACACCGACCGGCAGCGCCCAGTTGTGCACCAGGCCGACGAAATGCTGCTCGTAGAAGTCTTCCAAGTTGCCGAAGTAGTACTGCAGCATCAGGTCCTTGGTGACCTTGTAGTCGGCGCCGCCATAGTAGAACTTGTTGCTGAATTGGGCACTGCTGCCGCTATTGGCACCGGCGATGGACAGGCCGTAGCTGTCGCTGGAGTTACGCTCGGTCGAGTGCTCGAGCTTACCGGCGACCAGGGTCAGGTCCTTGAACTCCTTGGAGGTGATCTGCGCGCCATGGTAGAGCTGCGGCAGCAGACGGCCATCGTTGGTGACCACCACCGGCAGCTTGGGACGCAGGACGCCCAGCTCGGCCACGGTTTCGGAGATGCGCATCTTGCCGGTCGCATTGACCCGGCCGAAGTCGGTCTTGCCCTTGCCGTTGCTTTCCAGCGGGAACACCGAGCCCGGAGTACGGTCGATGTCGTCCTTGCCGGCACGACCGCCGCCGTCCAGGCGGATGGCGTGCTGGGCGATCAGGTCCAGGCCGAAACCGACCGGGCCCTCGGTGAAGCCGGACTTGAATTCGAACAGGAAGCCCTGGCCCCATTCCTCCGAGCGGGGGCGATCCTGGTTGCGGGTGTCCTGGTTGATATAGAAGTTCTTGAAGGTCAGGTTGGCCTTGCTGTCCTCGATGAACGCAGCCGCCGCTTCCTGCACCGTCATCGGCAATCCCAAGGTACCGGCCACCACGGCCAGGGTCAGCGTCGACTTCCTGCTCATTGCTCGCTTCTCCTGCCGGCTCATCAGACGCTCTCTCCGAAGTTGAACTCGACAACGCTGACGGACACGACGGTACCTGCGGCAGCCTGGGCCGGGATGCCCAGCGCCCGGGCGCTGGCGACAACACCGGCGAAGTGCTTGCGGATCATCAAGGATTTCCCCTTTTCATCGAACTTTGAAAAACACACGAGTGTTTGGCGTATCGCTGGAATGGGGCGGAATCTTGGCAATGCTTTATTGCAACTTGATTGCATTGGAAAAAATATTCGGTTGCCTGGGAACTTTTTTCCCAGAACCGGGAAAAAGCCCGCATGCCGGACTCGGAAACCACCCTGCAACACGCGCCCTAGAGGCGTGTGAGCCTGTCGCGAGCTTAAGCCTGGCAGGTTAATCCGAGCTGAACGGCTCCTGCGGACGGCGACTTTCACGCGAAGCCAGTCCCCCC
The DNA here is from genome assembly GCF_009363155.1 of Azotobacter salinestris. Taxonomy (NCBI): domain Bacteria; kingdom Pseudomonadati; phylum Pseudomonadota; class Gammaproteobacteria; order Pseudomonadales; family Pseudomonadaceae; genus Azotobacter; species Azotobacter salinestris. The sequence continues at coordinate 4,397,898 of NZ_CP045302.1, read as the reverse complement.
GAGCAGTCCCCTGGAAACGAGGAGAAAACCATGGATTCCACCCTGCAGATCGAAGCCACCGATGGCAGCGGCCACTTCAGCGCCTATGTCGCCCTGCCGCCGGGCGGCCGTGGCCCAGCCGTGGTCATCGGGCAGGAGATCTTCGGCATCAACGCCAACATCCGCGCCGTGGCCGACCGGTATGCCGGGGAAGGCTACGTCGCCGTCGCGCCCGATCTGTTCTGGCGCATCGAGCCTGGCGTCGAGCTGGGCTATGCGGGAGCCGAACGGGAGAAGGCCTTCGCCCTCCTCGGCCGGTTCGATATCGACAAGGGCATCGAGGACATCGTCGCCACCCTGGCCGCGACACGCCGGATGCCGGAAGTGGACGCGCCAGCCGGCGCCGGCTTCGTCGGCTTCTGTCTGGGCGGCAAGCTCGCCTATCTGACCGCCGCCCGCAGCGATGTCGCCTGCTCGGTCGGCTACTACGGGGTCGGCATCGAACGCCTGCTGGACGAGGCCGCGAACATCCGCGGCCGCCTGGTGCTGCACATCGCCGAGAAGGATGGGTTCTGCCCGGCCGAGGCCCGGGCGGCGATCTTTGCCGGACTGGGCGGCAAAGCGAACATCGAACTCTACAGCTACCCCGGCTGCGAGCACGCCTTTGCTCGCATGGGTAGCCAGCACTACGACCAGAGCGCGGCCGAACTCGCCCACCGGCGCAGCATCGCCGCGCTGCGCCGGGAAATCGGCCCGCGCTGAGCGGCGCCATCGGCAAGGATCGGAAGACAGGAAAAAAGCGAATCGGGCAGACCGCCTGAGCGGCCATGCCCGATCGTGTCGGGCCTGCGGATCAGCCCCGCGAAGGCGGGGAATGCTCGTCAGCTACGCGCATGGTCGCAGGTTGTCCCGGTTCATCCCTGCAGGGCAGGGATGATTGAAGAATATACCGCCACCATGATCGTTCCATTGACCGAAAAAGGTATGAGGGCGCTTTTCATCGGGAAGTCCGCCAATGCCTTTTGCGACGCGCTCCCGCGGATGCGGGGAACATGTGCCGGACGAAGGTACGCCGCAGCGCGTGTCCAGCTCATCCCCGCAGGCGCTTTGAGCGGCGGCGGCATCAGAGGCGCGCCACGCTGAGCAGGCCGCAGCCGAAGGCCTTGGCCGGGCCGATGCCTGTCGCCAGGGCATGACCGAAGGCCGCCGGGTCCTGCACCCGGAGCAGGCCCTCGAAGCAGGCCCGCTGCACGCTGATGCGCCCTGCGCCCTTGCGGGAGACCAGCAGGTCGCTGGCCGTCACCAGGGCCGCCTCGACGGCGAAGCCGTGGCGTTCGCCCTGCCGGCCGAGCCAGGCCAGCTGCTCGGCCTCGCCCACCAGGCCGTAGCGCTTGCCCTGACGGCTGACGGTCGGGTTGGCCTGCAGGCGGAAGCGGTAGCGCACGCCATTCTCGATCCACGCCTCGAGCGCCAGCCGCTTGTTCTCGACGGGCCGCTGCAGGTAGTTGGGCAGCGCCTGCAAGGCCGACCAGTCGGCCTCGGCGCCGGCCTGCACCAGCACCACCGGGGTGGCCCAGGCATTGCCGTCCGCCTCCAGGCGCCAGAGAAAGCGCGCGGGCCGGCTCTGCGCGTCCGCGGCGAAGGCGCGCGCCAGGGTGCGGTGCATTTCATAGGCATCGCTCAGGTCGCGACGGGCCTGGGCGCTGCGCGGGTCAAGCGTCAGTTTGGTCAGGTGCATGCAGCACTCCCGATTTCACGAAGCGCGGGCCGAAGCGCCGCTCGGCGAAAGGCGCGACCGGCTGGTCCAGACGGATGGCGCCCTCGCGCTCGTCCTCCAGCAGGCAACGCAGCGGCTGTCCCTCTTCGCCCCGCCGGGCCGGCGTCAGGCGCGGATAGCCGGCCAGGGCCTGCCCCAGCGGCAGGGGCGAGAGGCCGTCCGCCAGCCAGACCGGCAGGCCCGAGACGAAGCTCTTGCGGCCCAAGGCCAGCGGCCAGAACGGCACGCGCAGGGCGGCATGGATGCGCGCCAGCAGCGCTTCGTCCTCACCCTCCAGGCCGACCAGGAACGCCGCATCCGCCAGGTAGAAGCGCGGGCTGACCACGGTACGGCGCAGGTCGGGCTTGCCGCTGGCGAGCAGCACGCCCGTGGCGGTCTGGTAGTCGCGCATCGGCAAGCCCTCACGGTCGATCCGCACGCCCATGCGCAGGGCCGCCAGGTCGGCCAGCGGCTCCCCGCGATCACGCCCGAGGGCGGCGCAGACCAAGCCGAGCACACCGGACTTGGACGGTTCCAGTTGCGTATCGCGCTCGTCGAAACGGCTGGTGGTCCCCCAGGACTGCAGCGGCCCCTGCAGGCGCATCAGCAGGGTGGCCATGCTCAGGCCTCCAGCCGGGAGGCGGCCTGCTCGCGCACCCAGGCCGCCAGTTCTTTCAGGTTCGCCGCCCGCCAGCCCTTCTGCGCCGGCCAGGCCTCGCTCAGATCGAGGTAGGCCCACTGGTCGCGGCCGTCGGCATAGACGGCCGCCAGCCTGTCCTCATGGCCGGCGAGCCGCTCGACCGACTGGCGGCTCAGCGAGCTGTCTGCGCGCGGGCTCACCGGCTTCTCGAAGGCGTTGGCCAGGCTCAGCGGGCCGCCATGGCGCAGGCAGACGCCGACGAAGCCGGGCAGGTTGTGCGCGGCGAAGCTGTTCTGCTTGCCGCTGGGAATGGCGCGCACCATGGCCTGGGTGAAGGCCTCCAGCGCCGCCAGGGTCAGCTCGCGGTCGCCCTGCAGGTTGCCCAGCAGCTTGCACGCATCGACCACCGCGTAGCGGTAGAGGGTCGCGGAGTTGAACTCGACCTGGCCGATCATCCCGGCGCCGGTTTCGCCGGGGCCGCCCCTGTCGTCGACGGCGGTGAAGTAGTCGAACTCGCGCTCGACGCGGTGGGTGCTGATGGCGTGCGCCACCTGGCAGGCTGCCTCCCGGTTGACCTCCGGCAGATCGGCCAGCATGCGTCCGAACAGCGCCACGTCCACGGCCTTGCCGCCATCGAGCAGGGCCTTGGCCTTCTTCACCACCTCGGCCGGCGCGCTGGCCCTGGCTTCCTTCTTGCCCTTCTTGCCGTCGCCGGCGGGCGCTGCGGCCAGCTCGTCCCAGTGCTGCTCGACCAGTCCAGCGAAGCCGGCGATTTCCGACTCGCCGAGAAACAGCAGGTACTCGGTCCTGCCGTCGTCTTTGAGCTTGAGGCCGGCGGCGGCCAGAGCGGTTGCGATCCTGCCCTGCGCCTCGAGCGAATCGCGGCCGGCCAGGCGCTCCAGCAGCAGGGCCTGGAGCTTGCGGGTGCGCACCCCGCGAAACTCCGGCGCCACCAGCTCATGCTCGCGGGCGGCCAGGCGGATGGCGCGCTTGAAGCACTGGCTGCTCACCCGCGCCCGGCGGTGGCCGCCGAACAGCGCGTCCTTGGGTGCGCCGGTGTCGTCACGGTTGAGGTTGGACGGGGCGAAGTTCTGGATCAGGTGGAATTCGATGAACAGACTCATGATGTCCTTCTCAATCGTTGGCAGGGATTAGCGCTTGTTCGCCGGCAGAAGCCGCCAGTACCCGGTAGAAATCCCGCGCCCAGCGCTGGCGCACGACATCGCGCCGCTCGGGGTCGATCCACGGGTCGAGCCAGAGGTGCAGATCCTCGAGCAGGGCGACGTAGTCCAGCGGCAGGTCGCCGGCGGCCAGCAGGCCGACCACCTGGCGCAGGTAGACCGCCAGGTTCTCGGCATCGGCGCCCAGCAGGGCGATGAAGCGCTGCTCGGTGCCGGCGCCGTCGCGCTGGCGCATCAGCTCGCCGAGGCCGGCGGCCAGGCTCTTCCTGCCCTGCCGGGGATGCAGGGCGTAAAGTCCGGCCACCACGTAGAGCGCCAGGCGCGAGGCATCCCGGGCGTGGCGTTCGGCCGCGACGAAAGGCTCCACATGGGGATAGGCCGGCGGATAGGCGCCGGGGGCGAAGCCAAGGCTGCGGCGCAGCACCGCCAAGGCGCCGCGGTCGCGCTCGTGCAGGCTTTCCAGGTGCGCGATGAAGCGCGGTGCGTAATCGCTCATGTTCGGGCCTCCTCGTCGGTGAGGGCAGGGAGTATTCTTCACGGAACGCAGCGGAGTCAGGCGCGCCAGCAGGCGTGGATAGGCACGGGCCTCGGCACGCAGCGCCCCGGGCGAGCGGCCCAGACCGTCGCATATGGCCTGCCAGGCAACCTGGGCCGCCGCCAGCAGGGTGCGCTGCCAGAGTGCTTCGGCCTGATCCGGGTCGCCGCTGCCGAGCAGAGTCATCAACCGGCCCAGGGCACGCTCGGCCGTGGCGAAATACAGCGCCGCCGCCGGGCTGGCATCGAACAGGCTGCGTGCCTTGGCCCAGCTGTCCTTGCCGGCGGAATCGGGCAGGGTTTCGGCCAGCATGCCGACGGCGAGCCTGCGCATGTCGCCGAACAGCGCTTCGGCACGCTGCAGCTGCCGGCGCAACTCGTTCGCGCAATCCACCGAGGCCAGCAGCACCGCCGGCAGGCCGATGCGCTCGGAGCGCCAGCGCAGCAACTTGGCCTGGTCGCTGGCCAGGCCAGCCACCAGCACAGGCTGCTCGTTGCCTCCCAGTTGAAACTGCAGGTTGGCTGCCCAGACCAGAACGGCCGCCGGCTGGGACGCCTGGCCACCGGCATCGGGCAGCAAGGCCGGCAGATCGCGCCAGAGTGCGCGGCCCTCGGCAAAGCTCAGCCGCACCAGGCCATGGCTGCCGGCACGGTAGCTGGCCATGGGATCGGGGGCTTGCGCGTCCTCGGCCAGGGCGATACCGGCGGCGAAGCGTATCCACTGCACCTTCCCCTGCTCGTCGGGCAGCAACAGCACGGCGCGGGTCAGGCGGCTGTAGCGATCGTTGGGGCCACTCGCCAGGGTCGGCTCGCCGCGCAGTTGCGCGAGGCCCGGCGAATCCCGCTCCCAACTGGGCAGGTCCTCGTGGCCGGCCTGGGTAGGCGGATGCAGGGCCAGGCAGAGGCTTTGCGCCAACGACTCGCCAAGCGGCATGAGCGCGGCGGTATTGGCCAGCGCGCCGGCCTTGTCGGCGTCGCGCAGAACCTTGACCAGACCGCCGGGGGTGAACTGCAGAAAGCCCAGCAGGGTGCGCAGCGCATCGGCGGGGGCGATGGGGCACGGCGCCAGATCGCAGGAGTGATCGAACACCACCGGCGCATTGCCGTTGGCGCTGGCCAGGGAAATCTGCGACCAGGGCTTGTGCCGGTCGCGGGTTTCCGCGGCCTCGGCCAAGGCTGCCACCTGCATGAAGGGCTGCTCGGGATGGAACAGCCAGAAGCGTTCGCGCCAGTGCTCCAGGTAGTCGCGCACGGCCTCGACCGGCAGGCCCTGGCGATACCAGCGCGCCCGGTCGGCATCCGTCCAGCGTCCCTGGGCGCGGCTCAGCGCGCGATGCACGATGGCCAGCAGCAGGCGGTACTGGGCGATCAGCCCGGGCGGCGCGGTTTCCGCCAGGGCGCCGATTTCGCCGGCACGCTCGAACAGCTCCAGCAGTCCCAAGTCGCAAACCCGCCCATCGTGCAGGCACACCGGCAGCCATGGCTGGTCGAGCAGATTGAAGCTTTTGCTCATGCCTGGCCCTCGGGCAAAGCAACGCGCCGCTGCGCCGGCAGGGTCGCACTCATCAGCACCACCGAGCTGCCGAGGCCCTTGAGCCTGTGCAGCAGGATCTCGATCAGGCTGCCGGTGTAGCCGTCGTAGGCGTGCATCTCGTCGAGCACCACCACCCGGTTGGCCAGCCCCCACAGGCGGACGAAGTGATGCTTGACGTTCAGCGCGGCGAACAGCGCCCGGTCGACGGTGCCGACGCCGTAGGACGACAGCAGCGGCCGGCAGCCCCGGGAAAACCAGGTCGCCGAACCGATGCTGTCGTCCCGCTCGCCATGAATGCCGCGCAGGCGCTGCACATGCTCGTCCAGCAGGGCGCCGCCGTGAACCAGCTGGATGTCCAGAGGCTGTTGCCCGTCGAAGGCCTGCAGAAAGGTCAGCGCACGCTCGAACAGGGCATTGCCGGCGGCCTGGGTCGGCAAGGCGACGTACAGGCCGCAGTGCCGGTTGGCTGCCTGCAGACGCAGGTGGGCGAGCAGGCCATGGCCCGGCCCCTGGCCGCTCTTGGCCCAGAGCCGGCCGACCGCCGGGTCACGCTGCAAAAATCGGATGGTCATGCCTCACCTCCTGTCGCAACAGCAGAAGCCACTCCCGGCTTCCCGCGCTGGAAATTACCCCGACAAGAGATACAGGCACAATGCCACTATTATCGTTCAATCAAGAGAACGGCGAGCGATCGCTCCGTTTTTGAATCGAGGCTCATGTCCCGATCTCAGTAAAGACGCCAACCGGCCACGCCGTGCGAATAGGCTAGAATCCGCGCCGTGAAATGCCGCTCATCCGGTGCGCTGCATACACGCATCGCCCGTCTTCCCTCCAGCCATCGAGGCCGCCCATGAAAGACCAACTCCAGGAACTCATCCGCCGGATCAGCTCGGGCTGCCTGGCCGACGAGGACATCGCCCGGATCGCCGACGAGGCGGCGCAGGCCTATGCCGATCCGCAGGCCTTCCTCGCCGCCAATCCGGACATCAACTACGACGACAGCTTCCCCATTCCCCTGGGCGAATGGGTGGTGGTCGGCAGCCTGCCGGAGACGGTGCTGTTCCAGGGGGACACCTACGAAGAGCTGTTCGAGCAGATCGTCGCCTCGTTCGGCCCGCAGGTGTCCTTCGTGCTCAAGCCCAAGCAACTGCACAAGGTGGAGCCCCTGAAGGCGCTCAACCGCGTCCAGGTGCAATTGAGCAGCCTCTACCCGGAGAGGGGAGGCTACGTGCTGGTGGACTTCAGCGAACCGCTGGACGACGACTTGCAGGCGGTGCTGGTGTACACCTGCGATCTCGAGGAGACGCTGCAACTGGCGGCCGCGCTGGGCATCCATGCCGCCCCGGCCCACGAGGCGCTGCGCGCCGAACTGGGTGCCTGAGAAAGCGCATGCCGATGCCCGTCGCGCGCTTGCTCGCCAATCCTTTGCTGCTTTGGCGCCTGGCCTTCTGCGGCTGCCTGGCGGCGGTGCTGGCGCTGGCGCTGATGAAGGACGTCAGCCCGCCGCTGGATACCGGCTGGGACAAGGGCAACCACCTGCTGGCCTTCGGCGTGCTGGCCTTTCTCGGCCGCATGGGCTTTCCCGGACGGCGCTGGCTGGTGCCGTCCGGCCTGTTGCTCTACGGCATCGCCATCGAGGTCCTGCAGGGGCTGAGCGGCTATCGGATCGCCGAATACCGCGATCTGCTCGCCGATCTGCTGGGCATCGCCATGGGCAGCCTGGCCGCAGTTGCCTGGCTGCGCTACAGGCGCCAAGACCGGCAGCCCACAGCCTGACGGTGACGAACCCGGCCCGCCAAGCGGCAAAGCCACGTGCTAGAGCCGCCGGCTCCTTGCCTTACCCTCCAGGCCCACTATTCTCCTCTTTATCCCTGCCGATGTGACAGGGAACACCGGGACAAGCAGTCCAGCCCCGGACAGGCAGTCAACGAGAGCGATACCGCTTGTTGTCAGAAACGGCCGCAGGCCGATAGCCGCGGCTTTTCATCAGCCCGTTCGATAGCCCCCGACCTGGAGAATGCGAGAAGACGGATCACGCAGCGCGTGACAGGCTATCCCCCCTGTCCGAGGAGGCAGGGATTTCTCGCGACATGAAGGATGAACAGACTCACTGCTGCTGGAGCATGCGGCGTCATTGCGTTGTTGTTCACACCTACCCTCCCCGCTGCCGAACAGACGTGCAGGGTCATCCGCGTACAGGATGGCGACAGCCTGACCTGCCTGAGCCCGGCCAGGCAGCGGCTCGAGGTCCATCTGGCCGATCTCGATGCCCCGGAGATCGGCCAGCCCTACGGACAGCTGGCCCAGTTGCAGCTGTTCCGGCTGGTCTACAACAAGAGCGTGAGACTGGAGGTCGTCGACCAGAAACGCTACGGCGCCAGGATGGCCCATGTCTACCTCGGCGAAACCCATATCAATGGGGAAATGGTTCGTCAGGGATCGGCCTGGGCCTACGGAGGAGCCAGCGGCGATTCGAGCCTGGCGCAACTGGAAGCCGAGGCCAAGTCGCAACAGCGCGGCCTCTGGGGACTGCCGCAGGCCGAGATCGCTCCGCCCTGGCAATGGCGCAGCGATCGGAAAAATCAGCTCAGCAGTCGCTGAGCCCCGGCTGGCGGAGGAAGGAAGCCACCTGCTCCGCCTCGAAAGGCCAGTCCAGCTCGTCGCCGTTGTCCAGCCGTCGCAGCACGGGAATGCGCAAGCCATAGCGCTCGGCCCGGTACTCGTCCTCGGCAATGTCGATCAGTTCGACCTGCAGGCCGCTCTCGACGAAAGGCATCAACAACCCCTCGGCCTGCTCGCAGAGATGGCAGCCGAGGGTTCCGAACAGTTGGCACTCGGGAAGCATGAAAGCCTCCTAACGACAGGGAGCTTGAAGTTTAACATGCAACCAAGACAACCTATGGCAGAACCACGGGTCGCCCGGATGCGCGGCCTGCCTGCTCGCCACCGGCCTCCGGCGGCGATTGCCCACCACGTGATGAGGACCATCCAGCATGATCATGGATAGCAGCCAGACCCAGTCGACCGCCTTCGACAGCTCTACCGCCAGCTGGGAGCCGTACGCGTCGGCCGCGGTGCACCGGCGTAACCTGCAGCGTGCCCAGCAGGCGGTGATCGACGAATTCCACGCCCTGCTCGACGACACCGAACGCCTGCTGCGCCACGGCGCCGCCGTGACCGGCGACGAGGCGGATGCGCTGCGGGCGAAGATCGAAAGCAACCTCGAGCGCGCCCGCGAGACCCTCAGGGACAGCGAGGGCCGGCTGCGCGAGCAGGGGCAGGCAGCCATCGAGGCGACCGAGGCCTACGTGCACAGCAATCCCTGGAAGGCGCTCGGCATCGCCGCCGGAGTCGGCCTGCTGTTCGGTCTGCTGGCCGGCCGCCGCTGAGCGCCTGGGGAGTCGTCGCCAATGGATGTCTCGCCACCGCCGCTGTCCGGGGAAGATCGCAAGCCGTCCCTGAAACGGTTCGGCGGCGCCCTGCTCGGCCTGCTGCAAAACCACCTGGAGCTGCTGGGCATCGAGTTCCAGGAGGAGAAGGCCTACGCCTTCCGGCTGTTCATCTTCGCCAGCCTGAGCCTGCTGTTCGGACTGATGCTGCTCATCGGCCTCTCCGCGGCCGTGGTCGTCGTCTTCTGGGACAGCCACCGGCTGGCCGCCATCTTCGTCCTCTGCCTCGCCTACGGTCTGGCCCTGGTGTTCTGCATCGCCCGCACGCTGAAACTGGCGCAGCGCAGCGAGCACCCCTTCCAGGCGACCCTCGAGGAACTGGCGCGCAACCGGGAGCTGCTGCCATGAGTCCATCTCCCCGCAGCACACTGCAGATGCGCAAGGAGCTGGTGCGCCTGCGCATGGAAATGCAGCGCCAACAGCTCGACTATCATGCCGAGCCCCTGCGCCATCCGCTGCGCCAGTTCGGCAACCTGTTCGCGCCCAGCCGCGCCAGGCCGGGCAAGGGCACGCCGCTGGCCGTCAGCGCGGCGCTCCTGCTGACCCTGTTCGGCAAGCGCCTGGGCCGCTTCCGCAAGCTGGCGCTGTTCGCCCTGGAGGTCTACCCCCTGGTCAGCGCAGGCCTTCGGCAGTACCGGGAAACCCGCCCGCCGAAACCGCCGCAGGTCTCGCCGAAGACCCAGGCTTGACGGATTCAGCACACTGCCCAAGGATGCGCTGGCAGTCGCGCGGCACTCCGGGCGCTCGCCCTCCTGCACCGGCTGCTGCCCACTGAACAACGAGGAATGGCTTTGGACTGGCAAACCCTACTGACCCGAGAACGCCTGGGCAAATCGGTGCACAGCGTCGACGAACTGGGCCGCAGCCCCTTTCACAAGGACCACGACCGCATCATCTTCTCCGGAGCCTTCCGCCGCCTGGGCCGCAAGACCCAGGTGCATCCGGTGTCCAGCAACGACCACATCCACACCCGCCTGACCCACTCCCTGGAGGTCAGCTGCGTCGGTCGCTCGCTGGGCATGCGGGTCGGCGAGGTGCTGCGCGATGCCTTGCCGGACTGGTGCGCCCCCGTCGATCTCGGCATGATCGTCCAGTCCGCCTGCCTGGCCCACGACATCGGCAATCCGCCGTTCGGCCATTCCGGCGAGGATGCCATCCGCCACTGGTTCCACCAGGCGGCCGGGCGCGGCTGGCTGGACGCGATGAGCGACGCGGAGCGCGACGACTTCCTGCACTTCGAGGGCAACGCCCAGGGCTTTCGCGTGCTCACCCAGCTGGAATACCACCAGTTCGACGGCGGCACCCGCCTCACCTACGCCACCCTCGGCGCCTATCTCAAATATCCCTGGGCGTCTTGCCATGCGCCGGCCCTGGGCTACAAGAAGCACAAGTTCGGCTGCTACCAGAGCGAGCTGCCGCTGCTCGAGCAGATCGCCGACAAGCTCGGCCTGCCCCGGCAGGACGAGCAGCGCTGGGCGCGCCATCCGCTGGTCTACCTGATGGAGGCGGCGGACGACATCTGCTATGCGCTGATCGACCTGGAAGACGGCCTGGAAATGGAGCTGCTGGACTATCCCGAGGTCGAGGCCCTGCTGCTCGGCCTGGTCGGCGACGACCTGCCGGAGTCCTACCGCCAGCTCGGCCCGCGCGACTCGCGACGGCGCAAGCTGGCGATCCTGCGCGGCAAGGCCATCGAACACCTGAGCAACGCGGCGGCCCGGGCCTTCGTCGAACAGCAGAAGGCCCTGCTCGAGGGCAGCCTGACGGGAGACCTGGTCGAGCACATGCACGGACCGGCCAAGGACTGCGTGCTGCAGGCCAAGCGCATCGCCCGCGAGAAGATCTTCCACGACAAGCGCAAGACCCTCCACGAGATCGGCGCCTACACCACTCTGGAGATCCTGCTCGACGCCTTCTGCGGCGCGGCGCTGGAGCAGCATGGCGGACGCCGGACGTCGTTCAAGAACCGGCGCATCCTCGACCTGCTCGGCAACAATGCCCCGGACCCGCAGTGGCCGCTGTACCATGCCTTCCTGCGCATGATCGACTTCATTGCCGGCATGACCGACGGCTATGCCACCGAAATGGCCCGGGAAATGACCGGCCTTTCCGGTCCCGCATAGGCCTCTGCACCTCGCTGGCCCGGATCGCCCGGCACGGGGGCACGAAGCCCCCCGGCCGCATCGTAGTGGAAGAAGGAACGCAGCCGATGCTCCGCTTTCTGCCTGCCCGCCACCGCTGGACGGCCGCGCCCTCGTGGGGAGCGGCCATCGTGGCCACCCTCGGCTGCGCCCTGCCCCTGCTGCTCGGGCTGTTCAGTGGCCATTCCGGCTTTCTCTGGGCGTCGATCGGCGCCTTCCTGGCTGCCCAGGCCGACCCCCTGCACCGTTTCGGCATGCTGCGCATGCTCCTGCTGACCCTGCTTGGCGCCTGCAGCGCGGGCCTGGGCTTCTGGTCCGCCCCCGGTCCGGTCGAGAGCCTGCTGGTCTTTGCCGCCGGCGGCCTGCTGCTCGCCTGGCTGCAGCGTTTCGGCCGCGAGGCCGGCAAGCTGGCCCTCGGCATGCTGGTCTGTCTCTGCCTCGGGCAGGGTCAGCAGCGCCTGGGCAGCATGCCCAATCCCTATGCCGTGGCCACCCTGTTCACCCTCGGCGGGCTCTGGGCGACCCTGCTCGCCTTCAGCCTGCGCGGCCTGCACGGCCTGCGCCTGTGGCCCTACATGCCACGCCTGCCCAGCGTGCTGAAGGTGCTGGGCCAGCATGCGGCGCGCCTGCCGCAGCCGCAGTGGCGGCTCTATGCCCTGGGCTGCACCCTGGTCTGCGGTCTCGCCGGGCTGATCGTCAACCTGACCGGAGAGCCGCGCGGCTACTGGCTGACCCTGGCGGTGGTCACCAGTCTGCAGATCGACCTCAAGGGCCGGCTGACGCGCGCCTTCAAGATCGCCCTGAGCGTCCTGCTCGCCAGCGGCCTCCTGGTGCTGCTCGGCCACAACCTGCAGAGTCCGGCGCAGATGGTCGCCCTGGTGCTGCCGCTGGTCCTGCTCAACCGCGCCTTCCAGGTCGGCCGCTACAGCCTCTACGTGCTGCAGATGACCTTCTGCATCCTGCTGCTGGCCGAAAGCCTGGCGCAGGACTGGCAGCTGAGCCGGGAGCGCCTGGTCGCCAGCCTGGCCGGCGCGCTCCTGGCCCTGCTGGTGGCGCTGAGCCTGCATGCCGGCCGTCGAGTGCGCGCATGGCGTGCCGCCCGCACCGACACGGATGCCCTGCCGCGCTGAGCCGAACGGCAGCCGGTCCTGTGCATCGAACAGCCATCGGCCGCCCCGCTTCGGGCATAATGCGAATCCGTTCCCGGAAGCAGCCGGACTTTCCACCCATTTCGCTTCGTTCAGCCCTGAGTCGGAGGGCACCCTCGATGATTGCAACTTTCCGCCGGCTTGCCATTGCCAGCCTGCTGCTGCCGTTCGCACTGTCGGCGAGCGCGGCCCAGATCAACACCACGCTGCCGAAGAATGTCCAGCAGGCGCTGAGCGCCCACAAGCTCCCCGGCGATGCCCTGTCCCTGGTGGTGCTGCCGCTCACCGGACCCGGCACTCCGACCTATATCAACGCCGACGTGCCGCTGAACCCGGCTTCGACGATGAAGCTGGTGACCACCTATGCCGCCCTCGAGCTGCTCGGCCCGACCCACAAGTGGCACACCGAGTTCTACGCCGACGGCCCGGTGCGCGACGGCGTGCTGGACGGCAACCTGTACCTGAAGGGCGGCGGCGACCCCAAGCTGAACATGGAAAGGCTCTGGCTGCTGATGCGCGACCTGCGCGCCAACGGAGTGCGCGAGGTGCGCGGCGACCTGGTGCTCGACCGCAGCCACTTCATGCAGCCGCAACTGCCGACCTTCAATGATGATGGCGGCGACAGCAGCAAGCCTTTCCTGGTCGAGCCCGACTCCCTGCTGATCAACCTCAAGGCCATGCGCTTCATCGCCCGCGCCGAGCCCGGCAAGGTGCAGGTCAGCGTCGAGCCGCCGATCGCCGGCATGACCATCGACAACCAGGTCAAGGCGCTGCCGGCCGGCGCCTGCCCGGACTGGCCGGACGTGCGCTACAACCTGATTCCGCAGCAGAGCGGCTACAGCATGGTGGTTACCGGCAAGCTGCCGGCCGGCTGCAGCGCGCAGAGCTACATCGCCCCGCTCGATCACCAGACCTATGCCGCCGGCGCCGTGCGCGCGATGTGGCAGGAGCTGGGCGGCAGCATCCAGGGGCAGGACCGCCTCGGCAGCGTACCCCGGCAGGCCCGCATGCTGGTCCGTGCCTTCTCGCCGGACATGGTCGAGATCATTCGCGACGTCAACAAGTTCAGCAACAACACCATGGCCCGCCAGCTGTTCCTCAGCATCGGCCGGCAGTACCGCAACGGCGCCGACGCCGACGCCGACGACGCCCAGGCGGCATACCGCGCGGTGCGTCAGTGGATGGCGCGCAAGGGCATCGACGCGCAGCATCTGGTGATGGAGAACGGCTCCGGCCTGTCGCGGATCGAGCGGATCAGCGCCCGGGAAATGGCCGAGATGCTCAAGGCCGCCTGGCACAGCCCCTATGCCGCCGAATTCATCGCCTCGATGCCGCTGGTGGCGATGGACGGCACCATGCGCAAGCGCCTGCGCCGCACCCCGCTGGTCGGCGAGGCGCACATCAAGACCGGCACCTTGAACACCGTGCGCGCCATCGCCGGCTTCAGCCGCGACCAGAATGGCAACACCTGGGCAGTGGTCGCCATCCTCAACCACTCGCGGCCCTGGGGCGCCTCGTCGATCCTCGACCAGGTGCTGGTCGACCTGTATCGCCAGCCGAAACAGACCAGCACGGCCCAGCGCTGATCGTCCGAACGGGCCGCCCGCCGGAGCGGCCCTCTCCTCTCAGCCCGGCTGCCTGGCCTGCAGCCGCCAGGCCCGGTGGATCTTCGGGTTGCGGGCGAAATCCGCATCCAGGGTCTGCGCGCTGATCTCCTCCACTGCGTAGCGCTGCTCGAGCGCGGGGTCGAGCTGGAACTTGCGGAAGTTGTTGGAGAAATACAGCACCCCGCCCCTGGCCAGGCGGGCCATGGCCAGATCGAGCAGGCGCACGTGATCGCGCTGCACGTCGAACACCCCCTCCATGCGCTTGGAGTTGGAGAAGGTCGGCGGGTCGATGAAGATCAGTTCGTACTCGCCGCGGTCGGCGGCCAGCCACTCCATCACATCGGCCTGCTCCAGCCGGTTCCGCTCGGAAAAGCCGTTCAGCGCCAGGTTGCGCCGCGCCCAGTCCAGGTAGGTCTTCGACAGGTCGACGCTGGTGGTGCTGCGCGCACCGCCCCTGGCCGCGTGCACGGTGGCCGTCGCGGTGTAGCAGAACAGGTTGAGAAAACGCTTGCCGGCAGCCTCGCGCTGGATGCGCAGGCGCAGCGGACGGTGGTCGAGGAACAGTCCGGTGTCCAGGTAGTCGGTGAGGTTGACCAGGAGCTTCACGCCGCCCTCACCGACCTCCATGAAGCGCCCCTGCTGGTCCTGCCGCTCGTACTGCCTCTTGCCGACCTGGCGTTCGCGGCGCTTGATCACCACCCGCGCCGGGTCGATGTCCAGCGCCTGGGGAATCGCCGCCAGGGCATCGAGCAGACGCGCCTGGGCCTTCTCCGGATCGATCGAGCGCGGCGGCGCATACTCCTGCACGTGCACCCAGTCGCGGTACAGATCCACCGCCAGGGCGTATTCCGGCATGTCGGCGTCGTACAGCCGGTAGCACTCGATGCCCTCGCGGCGCGCCCACTTGCCCAGGGTCTTGAGGTTCTTCTGCAGGCGGTTGGCGAACATCTGCCCGCCCTCGGAGAGCCGCGCCGGCGCGCTGCGCACCGCTGGCGGGCGCTCCACCAACTGGCCGCCGATCATCCGTGCGTCGTTCTGCGCCGGTTCGTTGCGCCCGGTGACGAACTGCTCCGGCACGACCCTGAACAGCAGCAGCTTGCAGGGCAGCGCGCCGTTCCACAGGGCGTACTGCTTGTGGCTGCGGATGCCCATGCGCTTGCCCAGCTCCGGCGCACCGGTGAACACCGCCGCCTCCCAGCCCTCGCAGCGGCTGCGCAGGCGTTCGCCGAGATGCTGGTAGAGATAGAGCAGGCTGGCCGGATCGCCCAGGCGCTCGCCGTAAGGCGGGTTGCACACCACCAGGCCGGTCTGGCCGCGGTCCGGGTGCGGCTCGAAGGTGGCCAGCTCGCCCTGGTAAACCCGTACCCAGCCGTCCAGCCCGGCGCGCTCGATGTTGTTGCGCGCGGGCTGGATCAGCCGCGGGTCGGCCTCGTAGCCACGAATCCACAGCGGCGGCCGGGACAGGCCGGCGGCGGCGCGCGCCTCGGCCTCGGCATGCAGCTTCTTCCACAGCGCCGGAACATGCCCCAGCCAATTGCTGAAGCCCCACTGCTCGCGACGCAGGTTGGGCGCGATGTCGGCGGCTATCATCCCCGCCTCGACCAGGAAGGTGCCGACCCCGCACATGGGGTCGGCCAGCGCCCCGCCCTCGGCAGCGATGCGCGGCCAGCCGGCGCGGATCAGGATGGCCGCGGCGAGGTTCTCCTTGAGCGGCGCGGCGCCCTGCTGCAGACGGTAGCCGCGCTGGTGCAGGCTGTGCCCGGAGAGGTCGAGGGACAGCACCGCCTCGCCCCGATCCAGGCGCAGGTGGATGCGCAGGTCCGGATTGAGCTTGTCCACCGAGGGGCGCTGGCCGCTGTGCCGGCGCAGTTGGTCGACGATGGCGTCCTTGACCTTGAGCGCGCCGAAATGGCTGTTGTCGATGCCCGAGCCGTGGCCGCTGAACTCCACCGCAAGGCTGCCGCTCGGCAGCAGATGATCCTGCCAGTCGACCGCCTGCACGCCCTGGTACAGCTCATCGGGGCTGCCCACCGGAAAGCGCCCGAGCACCAGCAACACGCGGTTGGCCAGACGCGACCAGAGGCACAGCCGGTAGGCGGTTTCCAGGTCGCCCCGGCCCTGCACCCCGGCGACCTGCTCGCGGACCTCGGTCAGGCCCAGGCCGGCCGCCTCCTCGGCGAGCAGGCCTTCCAGGCTCTTCGGGCAGGTGAGAACGAGTTCGTAACGATCCGACATGGGAATCTTCCAGTGCCTCAGGCAGTTAGCGCGTACCCGTTGGCACGCCTTTTGATGATGACAGGCCGCAGCGTGACCCTTCGTCGCATGCTCCGGAAACACGACACCGACCCCGCGAGCGGCGGGCTCGTGCCGTCCGGCTTAAAAGGCCCCAAATTAGAGGGGTTTTACCGGGCAGCAGCTATTTTTCATGAATTCTTATCTCCTGGCAGCCGGAAAAGTTTCGTTCTTATGACAAAACAGTCGTTCACAGGCCAGAACTCATTGGATAGAAATCGATCAAGCCCCTCGCTGCAACGGCGAGGGATGAAACCGCCACGCCGGCAGCGGTTTCGTCGGCAGCCAAGGCTGCCAGGTCTCGCCATGAGGCCAATGGGACATAACAGTCAACAGTGAGGGCAGCACCCTATGAGAAGACTCAAGCGTGATCCGTTGGAACGGGCTTTTCTGCGTGGCTATCAGAACGGCATTCATGGCAAATCCCGCGAACTCTGCCCCTTCACCCACCCGTCGACGCGACAAGCCTGGCTCAATGGCTGGCGCGAGGGCCGCGGTGACAACTGGGACGGCCTCACCGGCACTGCGGGCATCCACCGCCTGAATCAACTGCGTGCCGTAGGCTGACCGGAGGGATCACGGCATTCTCATCCTGAACGCCCGCTGCAGGCGTCAGGCCTCAAGACCACAGGGCTCCCTCGGGAGCCCTTTCTCGTTGCGCTCAATGCGCCCCGGCCGGCCGGCCAGCCTGCGCCGCGGCGATGGCCTCCACCGCCTCGCGGATCAGCGCCGGCCCCTTGTAGATGAAGCCAGTATAGATCTGCACCAGACTGGCCCCGGCGGCGATCTTCTCCGCCGCGTGACGGCCCTCGGTGATGCCGCCAACCGCGATGATCGGCAGCCGCCCGCCCAGTTCGCCGGCCAGCACCCGTACCGTGTGGGTGCTCTTCTCGCGCACCGGCGCCCCCGACAGCCCGCCGGCCTCGCCGGCATGCGCCAGGCCCTCGACGCCCTCGCGGCCGAGGGTGGTGTTGGTGGCGATCACCGCATCCATGCCGGTGTCCAGCAGCGCCCGGGCGACCTGCACGGTTTCCTCGTCGCTCATGTCCGGGGCGATCTTGATCGCCAGAGGCACGCGCCGGCCGTGGCGCCCGGCCAGCTCCTCCTGGCGATGGCGCAGGGCCTCGAGCAGTTGCCTGAGCGAATCGCCGAACTGCAGGCTGCGCAGGCCGGGGGTGTTCGGCGAGCTGACATTGACCGTTACGTAGCTGGCATGCGGGTAGACCTTGTCCAGACAGATCAGGTAGTCGTCGACCGCCCGCTCCACCGGGGTGTCGAAGTTCTTGCCGATGTTGATGCCGAGCACGCCGCTGTAACGCGCGGCCTGGACCCGCGCCAGCAGGTGGTCGACGCCCTGGTTGTTGAAGCCCATGCGGTTGATGATCGCCTCGGCCTCCGGCAGGCGGAACAGCCGCGGCCTGGGATTGCCTGGCTGCGGCCGTGGCGTCACGGTGCCGATCTCGATAAAGCCGAAGCCCAGTTGGGCGAGGCCGTCGATGGCGTCGCCGTTCTTGTCCAGCCCGGCGGCGAGACCGACCGGATTGGGAAACTCCAGGCCCATCACCCGCACCGGCAGGCTCGCCGGCTTGCGGCACAGCAGGCCGTTGAGGCTCAGCCGGCCGCCGGTTCCGAGCAGGTCGATGGTCAGTTCGTGGGCGGTTTCCGGGGACAGTTTGAACAGCAGCTGGCGGGCCAGGTTGTACATGGGCAGGCTTGACTCGGCGATTGGCGTGGGGCGGCGATTATAGCCACGCCGCGCGCATCCGGGGCCTGTCTGCTCGCTTCGCCGGACCGATTTCGCGCAGGCCGCGCCCTTCCGGCCCGGCTGGCCGGGCGGCATCTCAGGCCAGGCTGGGTACCGGCGCGTTCTGCGCGATCAGTTGCTCGCGCCTGAGGGTTTCCCAGAACTCGTTGGGGATCGCGACCTGCATCGACTGCACGTTGGCCTGCGCCTGCTCGGGCGTGCGCGCCCCAGGAATGACGGCCGATACCAGCGGATGGGCGGCGGCGAACTGCAGGGCGGCGGTGCGCAGGTCGATGCCGTAGCGGTCGGCGACCGCCGTGATCCGTTCGCGCTTCTCCGGCGCCCAGGCCGGAACGCTGCCGGAATACAGGTAGCGGTCGCGCCCGGCCAGATAGCCGGCGAGCAGCGGCGCGCCCACCACCACCGAGATATCGCGCTTGGCGAGCTGCGGAAAGGTGTTGTCCAGGGCTTCCTGATGATCGAGCAGCGAGTACTGGCAGGCCAGCAGGAAGATGTCCGGGTCGCCGACCTCCAGTGCCCGCAGCGCCGGCGCGGGATGGTTGACGCCGAAGCCCCAGGCCTTGATCAGCCCCTCCTCGCGCATCCGGGTCAGCTCCGGGATCGCCCCCCTGGCTGCCTGCTCGAAGTATTCGGCCCAGCGCTCGCCCATGTCCTGGTTGTCGGGCGACAGGTCGTGGATGAACACGATGTCGATCTGCGAGACGCCCAACCGCTGCAGGCTGTCCTCGATCGAGCGGCGCACCCCGTCCGCGCTGTAGTCGTAACGGTAGGTGAACGGCGAAGGCTCTGCCCACATGGTTTTCGGCGGGCTGTCGGTTGCGGTCAGCAGACGGCCCACCTTGGTCGACAGCACGTATTCCTCGGGCCTCAGGTTGTGCAGGAAATGCCCGAAGCGGCGCTCGCTGAGGCCCAGGCCATACCAGGGCGAGGTGTCGAAGTAGCGGACTCCGGCCGCGAAGGCGGCCTGCAGCGTGGCCCGGCTCTGCTCGTCGCTGGCCGGCGCGAAGCCATTGCCGATGGCCACGCCACCCAGGCCGATGCGCGAGAGCGGCCGGAACCTGCCGCCGGCGACCGGCGCATTGGTCGGTAGCGGCCCGCTGCCCGGCTTGCCCCGGGTCGGCATCAGCGAGCCACTGTCCTGCGCCGTCGCGAGCAGGGGCGAAGCCGCCAGCACGGCGGCTCCGGCCGCGGCGGCGGAAAGAAGTTGGCGGCGTGTGCTCATGCGAATTCTCCCCCGGAAGCCGAACTGTCGATCGATATGAAAATCCCTGCGTCTTCCGACAGCAAAACCGCGAAAAATTCGTCGGCGCCGTCTCCTCCGGGGAAAGGCGCGGTTGCAGGATTCGATGCCGTCGCTCAGGGTAGGCACCTGCACAGTCATCTGCCACACTGCCTGTCTTGCCAGCCTGTCAATGGATCGTCCCAGCATGTCTTTCCTGCCACCAAGCCTCGTCGCACTTGTCCAGCGTCTGGGTCTGGGGAGGCGCACGCCGCGTCAGCTGCTGCAGAAGGCCCGCGCGCTGCGCCTGCCTTTCCAGCCGTTGCCGCCGCTTCAGGAAAGCATCTGGTGGCAGGCCGATCCGCCCCTGCACCGGCTGGTCGAGCTGCCGCGCGACGCCCTGTCCGGCCCGGTCCAGGAGGACAAGGCAGCTGCCCGCGACGTGCTGATGCATCTGGTCGAGCAGGAGCAGCGCAGCCTGGACGGCATCGACCTGCGCCAGGTCGACGGGCTGGTCGGCAAGGACCTGCAGGCCCCGCTGTACGACGGCCTCGAAGCCTACAGCGCGACGCCCGAATGCCGCGCCGTGCGGATCATCAGCTACAACGACTTCGTGCGCACCCTCGGCCAGGCCGTGCCCGGCTTTCCCGAAGCCGGGCGCCTGCAGCTGCGCCAGGCCGAGTGGCGCGGCGAGCGGCTGTTCTGGGCCGGCGAGCCGCAGCACCTGCCGGCCTTCGCCGCCGCCGTCGCCTATGCCCGGCGGCGCGGCCTGGAGATCGTCCTGCCCGCCGAGCTGACCTGCTACCGCTTGAGCGAAAGCGGCCTGGCCGGCCTGCGCCGGCGCTACCACGTGCTGGCCATGCCGGCGCAGGCCTGGAGCGATCCGGCCTTCATGGGCCTGCTGCTCGACCAGGGCATGCCCTATGCCCGCCTCGCCCTGCTGCGCCGCAGCGGTGCCCCCGAATTCCTCCTGCTGCCCCGCCGCCACCCGGCGGCCAACGCCCTCGGCGAAGGACTCCGCCAGGCCGGCGCCCCGGACGTGAGCGACTTTCTCGCCGGCCTGCCGGCGGCCGTGGAGCGCGCTCCCGGCAGAGCCTGAGCCCCACCGCCCCAAGGAGATGTCCATGAAGGAGCTGTCCCCGTCCCGCCGGTTCTACCCCGTCCTGCTGTCCCTGGGCCTGCCCGCCGCCATGGCGGCCGAGCCTGCGCTCTACGGCCCCGAGCTGGAAGGCTTCGACTATCCCCACCCGGTCCACTACTTCACCCTCGAGTCCCAGGGCCAGTCGCTGAAGATGGCCTACATGGACGTGCAACCGGCCGAGCCCAACGGCCACACCCTGGTCCTGCTGCACGGCAAGAACTTCTGTGCGGCGACCTGGGAAGGCAGCATCGCCGCCCTGACCAAGGCCGGCTACCGGGTGGTGGCGCCGGACCAGATCGGCTTCTGCAAATCCAGCAAGCCTGCGCACTACCAGTACAGTTTTCAGCAACTGGCGGCCAACACCCGGGCGCTGCTGGAATCCCTGGGCCTTGCGCGCTACAGCCTCATGGGCCATTCCATGGGCGGCATGCTCGCCACCCGCTTCGCCCTGCTCCATCCGCAGCAGGTGGAGCGCCTGATACTGGTCAACCCGATCGGCCTGGAGGACTGGAAGGCGGTCGGCGTGCCCTACCGCACGGTGGACCAGTGGTACGCCCGCGAACTCGAGACCAGCGCCGAGGGCATCCGCAACTACCAGCTCAGCACCTATTACGCCGGCCAGTGGCGTCCCGAGTTCGACCGCTGGGTGGAGATGCAGGCCGGCCTGTTCCAGGGGCCGGGCAAGCAGCGCGTGGCGTGGAACTCGGCCCTGACCTACGACATGATCTACACCCAGCCGGTGTACTACGAGTTCGAGCAGCTGAAGGTGCCGACCCTGCTGCTGATCGGCGAGAAGGACAACACCGCCATCGGCAAGGACGCGGTATCGGCGGAGCTGCGTCCGCTGCTCGGCGACTACCGGCGGCTGTCCTGGGAGGCGGCCAAGCGCATTCCCGGCGCCACCCTGGAGACCTTCCCCGACCTCGGCCATTCTCCGCAGATCCAGGCGCCGGAGCGCTTCCACGAGGCCCTGCTGCAACAACTGGCCAAGCCCGTCGAATAGGAGCCGCTGCAGAGGCTGCCATGCGGGCGGCCCGGTCCTGCTCCATAACGCAAACCCGGCCCTGGTCCAGCTGCAGGCAATAGTTTCCCGAGAGATTGGTCAAACCTTTTGCTCGTCTCCCGGTCGTAGATACGTCCGCCACGAGCTGCTTGGCGGAATGCGGACACCGGCCGCGTCCGATCACCTGAACGCGGCCGCTGTCCGTCGGAAGCTCCGAAATGGACTGAGCACGACAAGGAGATGTTTGCAATGGTCAGAAAATGGCGACAGACCGGCCTGCCCTTCAGATTCAGGCCGGCCAACCGGATCATGGACGCTCCGCCCGCCCCGGCAGGCGACGGAGCCCCCAGGGAAAGCGCCACCCTCGCCAAGCTGTGCGCCCTGGTGGTCGATTTAACGCGCGGCAAGCGGGTATGGGTGAGCCCGGAGGAGCGGGAGGCGCTGTCCCCGATGATCGACCTGGGTTATCTGCAGTGCGACAGCGGCTTTCAGGACTCCACCACCCACGTCCTCTGCCACTGCTCGCACCCCACGCTCTTCGAGTTCTATTTCTTCTACCGCTGGCTGCCCGAGCACGGCCAGCGCTTCCGTCCGCGGCGGGAGCCGCCCACCCGGAACCACTGAGCCCCTCTCGCTGGCCCGGGCAGCGGGGCCGCATCAGGCCCCGTCTCCTCCACCACGTGCGCCGTTCTGCGCCAGGTCCGCCAGCTCGCGATTGGCGACCGCGAACATTGCGTAGTCCGTGCCGCCCACCGCGCGCAATTCGCCCAGCGTCGTCCGCCAGCGCTCGACCGCCGGCTGGCTCTGCTCCAGCCAGAGCGCCACCCGTGCCTCGACGTCTTCCGGGCCGCCGACCATCTGCAGCAGGGCAATGGTAATGGCGCGCTGCTGCCCGTCCATGTCGTCGCGGAACGCCTCCCGCGCCAACGCCTGCCACTGGTTCTCGACCGGCAGGTTGGTGATCTGCTGCAGGTACCAAGGCAGCTCCAGGGCACCGCCGACGGCGAAGTGCGCAGCCGCCACCACCGCCGGCTCGCGCCCGGTGACGTCGGCCGCCTCGAGGATCGGCAGCAGGGTGTAGAGGTAGCCGGTGCCGGCGACCAGCCGCGCCAGTAGCTCGGGCACCCCGGCCTCGGCATAGGCGCGGTAGCGCAGTTGCCATTGCTTGTGGGTACTGCCTTCGAGCAACTCGCCGAGCTTGAGACCCAGGGCAACGATCCGCGGCCCAAAGTGCGCCACGTCGCGGGCGGCGTCCAGCTCGCCGCGGCGGTTGCGCAGGAACCAGCGGGTGGCGCGCCGGCCCAGGCGGGTCAGCTCGTCCATCAGGGTCAGCTGCAGCTCGGCGGGGACCTGATGGTCCAGCGCCTCGATCTGCCGGAACCAGTGCGACAGATGAAAGATGTCGCGGACGATCACATAGGCCTCGGCCACCGCCGCGGCGTCCATGCCGGTGGACTCCTTGAGGCGCTGCACGAAGGTGATGCCCATGTGGTTGACCAGGTCGTTGGCGATCTGCGTGGCGACGATCTCCCGGCGCAGCCGGTGGCTGCGCATCCGCTGCCCGAAGCGCTCCACCAGCAGCGCCGGGAAGGCGCCCTCCATGTCGCGGATCAGGTAGTCGTCGTCCGGCACCGTGGAGTCCAGCAGCGACTCCTTGAGGTCGATCTTGCTGTAGGAGATCAGCACCGCCAGCTCCGGGCGGGTCAGGCTGGTGCCGTCGGCGAGGCGCTCGGCGAGCTGCTCGTCGCTCGGCAGGAACTCCAGGGCGCGGTCCAGCCGCCCGGCGTGCTCCAAGGCGTCGATCAGCCGGCGGTATTCGCCCGGATGCAGGCGCGCGCGGCGCTCGGCCAGGGACAGTGCCTGGGTCTGCTTGTAGATGTTGTTCAGCACCAGCTCGGCCACCGCATCGGTCATCTCGTGGAGCAGCCGGTCGCGCTGCTTGCCGGTCATGTCACCGGCGGCGAGCACCTGGCCGAGCAGGATCTTGATGTTCACCTCATGGTCGGAGCAGTCGACCCCGCCGGCGTTGTCGATGAAGTCGGTGTTGCCGGCACCACCGTTCAGGCAGTACTCGACCCGGCCGAGCTGGCTGAAGCCCAGGTTGCCACCCTCGCCCACCACCTTGGCGCGCAGCTCGCTGCCATTGATCCGCACCGCGTCGTTGGCCTTGTCGCCGATGTCCGCGTGACTCTCCTGACTGGATTTCACGTAGGTGCCGATGCCGCCGTTCCACAGCAGGTCGACCCGCGCCCTGAGCAGGGCACTGATCAGCTCGCTGGGGGTCAGCCGCTCGGCGGCGATGGCGAAGCGCTCGCGCATCTGCGGGCTGATCCGGATGCTCTTGGCACTGCGCGGGAACACCCCGCCGCCGGGCGAGATCAGCGCCGGGTCGTAGTCGGCCCAGGTCGAGCGCGGCAGCTCGAACAGCCGGCGCCGCTCGGCAAAGCTCTGCGCCGGGTCCGGGTCGGGGTCGACGAACACGTGGCGGTGGTCGAAGGCCGCCAGCAGGCGCACGCTCTGCGACTGCAGCAGGCCGTTGCCGAACACGTCGCCGGACATGTCGCCGATGCCGATCACGCTGATCGGGTCCTTCTGCACGTCGATGCCGCGCTCGCGGAAGTGGCGCTGCACGGCGACCCAGGCGCCGCGGGCGGTGATGCCCATCTTCTTGTGGTCGTAGCCGCTGGAGCCACCGGAGGCGAAGGCGTCGCCCAGCCAGAAACCGTAGTCGGCGGCGATGCCGTTGGCGATGTCGGAGAAGCTCGCCGTACCCTTGTCGGCGGCCACCACCAGGTAGGGATCGTCGCCGTCGTAGCGCAGCACGCTGCCCGGCGGCACCACCTCGTCCTCCTTGAGGTTGTCGGTGACGTCCAGCAGGGCCGAGACGAAGATCCGGTAGCAGGCGATCGCCTCGGCCTGGGTCTCGTCCCGGCTGCCGCCGACCGGCAGGCGCCGCGGCACGAAGCCGCCCTTGGCGCCCACCGGCACGATCACCGCGTTCTTCACCTGCTGGGCCTTGACCAGGCCGAGCACTTCGGTGCGGTAGTCCTCCTCGCGGTCCGACCAGCGCAGGCCGCCGCGGGCCACTTTACCACCCCGCAGGTGAACGCCCTCGACGCGCGGCGAGTAGACGAAGATCTCGAAGCGCGGCACCGGCCGCGGCAGCTCGGAAAGGGCTCGCGGGTCGAGCTTGAGGCTGAAGTGGCCCTTGGCCCGGCCAGCGGCGTCGGGTTGGTAGAAGTTGGTGCGCAGGGTGGCCTTGATCAGCTCCAGGTAGCGGCGCAGGATGCGGTCCTCGTTGAGCACCTCGACCTTGTCGAGGGCGCCGAGGATGGCCTGCTCCAGGCGCTGCTGCTTGTCCTCCAGGTCCTCGCCGGCGATGCGCCGCGCCAGGTAGAAGCGGGTACGGAACAGCCTCACCAGTTCGCGGGCGATGTCGCTGTGGTTGAGCAGGGTGGCGGCGACGTAGCCGAGATCGAAGCCCAGGCGGACCTGCTTGAGATAGCGGGCGTAGGCACGCAGCAGGGCGACCTCGCGCCAGGGCATGGCGGCCTTCAGCACCAGGCGGTTGAAGGCATCGTTCTCGGCGTCGCCGCTCACGATGTGGATGAAGGCGTCCTGCAGGGTGTCGTTGAGCTGCTGGAGGTCCACCTCCACCCCAGCGGCACAGGTGAAGGAGAAGTCGTGAATCCAGAACTCGCGGCCGTCGCGCCGGCGCAGCTGGAAGGGAAACTCGCCGAGCACGCGCAGGCCGAGGTTCTCGAGGATCGGCAGCACGTCGGACAGCGGCAGCGGGGTATCCGGATGGTAGATCTTGCCGTGCAGCTGCTGGTCGCCCTGGCGCAGCGGCTGGTAGAAGCTCATCACCAAGGACTGCTCGTCGCCCAGGGACAGCAGGTGCTGCATGTCGACCACCGCCGAGTGGGGGGCGAAGCGCTCCCGGTAGCCGGCCGGAAAGCCCTGCGGAAAGTCCGCCAAAAGGCCGGTGCCCTGGGCCTCGCCGAAGCTCTCCACCATCAGGCTGGCGTATTCGTCCCGCCAGGAGCGGCAGGCCCGGATCATCTCCTGCTCCAGGCGCTGCGGGTCGAAATCCAGCCGCACCTTGGGGTCGACGCGCAGGATGAACTGCACCCGCGCCAGGATGGATTCGGAGAAATACACCCAGAACTCGCAGTCGCTGGCCTTCAGGCGCTCCATCAGCAGCTGCTGCATCTTCTGGCGGATCTCCGTGGAGTAGATGTCCCGCGGCACGTAGGCCAGGCCGTAGACGAAGCGCCCGTAGGGGTCCTTGCGCAGGAACAGGCGCAGGCGGTTGCGCTCCTGGATCTGCACGATACTGATCGCGGTGCGCAACAGCTCGTCCAGAGGCGTCTGGAACAGGTCGTCGCGCGGCAGCACCTCGAGCACCTGGCTGAGTTCGCGGGCCAGATGGCTGCTGCTGTCGAAGCCGGCGCGCCGCTCGATCTCCGCGGCCTTGCGGCGGATATAGGGGATGTGGCGGACGCTCTCGTTGTACACCGAAGCGGTGTACAGGCCCATGAAGCGGTACTCCCGGATCACCCGGCCGGCCTCGTCCAGCTCGCGCAGGGAGATATAGTTGGGATAGGCCGGGCGGTGCACCCGCGCCGGCTGCGAGGCCTTGGCGAAGGACAGCAGCAGCGGCTCGCGCAGGTAGCTGAGGGCATCCGGCTCGATTTGCAGCCAGGCAGGATCCAGCCCCGTGCGCAAAAGCTTGCTCAGGCCCAGCAGGGAACGCTCGTCGTAGACGACGCGGCCACCACCGTCCGGGGTGTCGGCCACGGTGAACTCCTCGTAGCCGAGGAAGGTGAAATGGTCCTCCAGCAGCCAGCACAGGAACACCTTGATCTCCGCCAGCTCCTCGGCGTCCACCGTCAGCCGCGCCCGCCCCAGCCAGTCCAGCAGTCCCCGTACGCAGGAGGTCATCGGCTCGAAATCGGCGACCGCCAGACGCACCTCGCCGAACACCTCCTGTAGCGCCCGCTCCAGCGCGCGCTGCTCGCCCGGGCTGGCGCAGCGGTCGATCTCGGCGGAAACCAGGGCCTCCCGGCGCGTGCCCTCGCCCTGGCTGCCAGGCGGCAGGATCTCCAGCAGCTCGCCGACGGTGTTGCGGCGCACGCAGAACACTCCGCCCTGCAAGCTGTGGATACCATGGCCATGGCGGTTCAGCTCGATGCGCAGCGAGTCGACCAGAAAGGGCATGTCCGGATGCAGCACCTCGACCACGCTGTGGCTGGACAGCCAGCCATGCTTCTCGTAGTCGGGGTTGAAGACCCTCACCTCGGGCCGCGCCGGATCGAAGCGCTCGAGCAGCCGCCAGGCCGACAGGGTGCAGCCGACCAGGTCGGACAGCCGCCGCTCGGTCAGCTCGTCGAGGGCGGTCATGGCGAAGAACCGCTCGGCGAACAGCATCACCTGGGGCATCAGCCGCTCGTCCAGATGCGCCCCCAGGGCTGCCTGCAACTGCACCAGGAAGTCGGCCTTGCTGTCGGCCGTGAAAAACGCCATGGCTCGTACTCCTTGCAATGTCCCTGCATGCAGCATAGGCGGCCCCGCTTCCCGCATGCCGGCACTGCAGGGTGCCCGGCCGTCCGTGCCGGGTGCCTCGTGCCGATCGGCCGCACCTTCGGCGCCGCCGTGCTCATCTACAATCGCCTCGATGCGTCCGAGCCGGCCACGTCCCCGGCAATCGATATCGCGGCCACGAAGGTGCCCCCCTCGTCGCAGCGGACCGGGAGGCGCCGGGGCGGGCAGCGCAGGCGGCCTGCACGACCACCGGCCGGCCTGGCCATCAGTACGGCAGCGCAACGCCATGTTTTGTTTTAAAGTGGCGCCCGCTGCCCCGCGGCAGCCAAGACCTGCGGTCCTTTTGCGGAAGTAGAGAGATGGATCACCGAGAAGCGCTAATGGCACTGCGGCAATACCTGGCCGGCCAGATCCTCGGCCAGGAAAAGCTGATCGACCGTCTGCTCGTCGCCCTGCTCGCCGATGGCCACCTGCTGGTCGAGGGCGCTCCCGGCCTGGCCAAGACCAAGGCGATCAAGGACCTGGCCGAGGGCATCGAGGCGGAGTTCCATCGCATCCAGTTCACCCCCGACCTGCTGCCGGCGGACATCACCGGCACCGAGATCTACCGCCCGGAAACCGGGAGCTTCGTCTTCCAGCAGGGGCCGATCTTCCACAACCTGGTGCTCGCCGACGAGATCAACCGCGCCCCGGCCAAGGTCCAATCGGCGCTGCTCGAGGCGATGGCCGAGCGCCAGGTGTCCATCGGCCGGCGCACCTACGAGCTGTCGCCGCTGTTCCTGGTGATGGCCACCCAGAACCCGATCGAGCAGGAAGGCACCTACCCGCTGCCCGAGGCCCAGCTCGACCGCTTCCTCATGCACGTGAAGATCGGCTTCCCGGACGCCGCGGTGGAACGCAAGATCCTCCAGCAGGCCCGCGGCGAGGCCCTGCACGGCGAGACCAAGCCCGAGCACCGGCTCAGCCAGCAGGCGATCTTCGCCGCACGCAAGGAAATCCTCGGCCTGTACATGGCCGATGCGGTGGAGGAATACCTGGTGCAGTTGGTGATGGCCTCGCGCACGCCGGCGCGCTTCGACGCCGAGCTGGGCGAGTGGCTGACCTACGGCGCCAGTCCGCGCGGCTCCATCGCCCTCGACCGCTGCGCGCGCGCCCATGCCTGGCTGGCCGGGCGCGACTTCGTCAGCCCGGAGGACATCCAGACGGTACTGTTCGACGTGTTGCGCCACCGCCTGATCCTCTCCTTCGAGGCCGAGGCCGCCGGAGTCGACCAGGACCGGGCCATCCAGCGCATCCTCGACGTGGTGGCGGTGGCCTGAATGCACCCGCAGGCGGCAGGCGGGCCGCGCCCGGCGGCGGCTCCGGACGGCATCCGGGTGAGCCTGGGCGAACTGATCGAGACCCGCCACCGGGTGCGCGAGCTGCAGCTGTTCTCCAGCACGGTCCGCCGCAGCGTGCTGCTCGGTGCGCACCACTCGAGGCTGCGCGGACGCGGCGTGGACTTCGACCAGGTGCGCGTCTACCAGGCCGGCGACGACGTGCGCAACATCGACTGGCGGGTCACCGCGCGCAGCCAGGAACCGCACACCAAGCTGTTCCACGAAGAGCGCGAGCGGCCGATCTTCATCCTCGTCGAGCAGAGCCGGCAGTTGTTCTTCGGCTCCTCGCGACAGTTCAAGTCGGTGCTCGCCGCCCAGGCCGCGGCGCTGATCGGCTGGGCCGCCCTGGAGCACAACGACCGGGTCGGCGGGCTGGTGTTCGGCAGCAGCGCCCCCCACGAGATCAAGCCGCGGCGCAGCAAGCAGAGCCTGCTGCAGCTGCTCAACCGCCTGGTACGCGCCAACCATGCCCTGCACGGCGAACTGCCGGACGAGCCGGACAGCTTCGGCCTGGCCCTGCGCCGCGCCCGCGAGGTGCTGCGCCCGGGCAGTCTGGTGGTGGTGCTGTGCGACGAGCGGGCGCTGTCCGACACCGCCGAGCGCCAGCTGCTGCTGCTCGGCCGGCACAGCGAACTGCTGCTGCTGCCGCTCTCCGATCCCCTTGACCACGCCCTGCCCGCCGCCGGCCTGCTGCGCTTCGACCAGGACGGCGCGCAGCTGGAGCTGGACACCCACGACAGCGAGCTGCGCCAGGCCTACCGGGCCCTCGGCCAGGTGCGCCAGGCACGCTGGGAGCGCCTCGCCGAGCGCCTCGGCAGCCTGCTGCTGCCACTCAGCACCCAGTTCGAACTGATCGAGCAGCTGCGCGAGCGGCTGCAGCCGCGCCCGGTATGACAACCATGAACCCGCTCGACCGGCTGCAGCCGCTGATTTCCCCGCCGACCGTGCCCTGGTGGCCGCCGGCCCCCGGCTGGTGGCTGCTGGCGCTGGTCGCCCTGGCCTCGCTCGGGGCCTTCTGCTGGCTGCAGTGGCAGCGCCCGCGGCGGCGCAGCGAACCGGCGGCGCCGCCGCAGGCCCTCGATCCGCTGCGCGTCGCCGCCCTGGAAGAGCTGGCGCAACTGCGCAAGCCCTACGACATGCCTGCCGGGCCCTGGCTGCAGCAGCTTAACGCACTGCTCAAGCGCCTGTGCCGCGCCCACTACCCGGACAGCCACAGCCATACTCTGAGCGGCCGCGCCTGGCTGGCCTATCTCGACAGCCGCTGCCCGGCTGCCGGCCTGACCCGCTGGATGATTCTCGTGGAGGGCGGCTACCGCGCCGAATGCCGGCTCGACGACAAGGCCATCGACGGCCTCTACCAGGCCGTGGAAACCTGGATCCGCCGGCATGTTTGAATTCGCCTGGCCCTGGGTCTTCCTGCTCGCCCCGCTGCCCTGGCTGCTGCGCCTGCTGCTGCCGCCGGCCGACAGCGGCGAGGCGGCGCTCCGGGTGACCTTCCTCGCCGAGCTGGAAAGCCTCAGCGGCCGCCGTGCCCGCCTGCGCCTGCCGGGCTGGCGGCAACAGGCGCCGTTCGTCCTGCTCTGGCTGCTGCTGCTCTCGGCTGCCGCCCGCCCCGAATGGGTCGGCGAGCCCCGGCCGCTGCCGACCAGCGGCCGCGACCTGCTGCTGGCGGTGGACGTCTCCGGCTCCATGGAATACGCCGACATGCAGTGGCAGGGCGAAACCATCAGCCGCCTGGAACTGGTCAAGCGCCTGCTCGGCCAGTTCATCGAGGACCGTCAGGGCGACCGTGTCGGGCTGATCCTGTTCGGCAGCCAGGCCTACCTGCAGGCCCCGCTGACCTTCGACCGCCAGACCGTGCGCATTTGGCTGGAGGAGGCCATGATCGGCATCGCCGGCAAGAACACCGCTCTGGGCGATGCCATCGGCTTGGCGCTCAAGCGCCTGCGCCAGCGACCGGCGCAGAGCCGCGTGCTGATACTGGTCACCGACGGCGCCAACACCGCCGGGGAGATCGACCCGCAGGTCGCAGCCCGCCTGGCCGCCGGGGAAGGCGTACGCATCCACACCATCGGCATCGGCGCCGATCCCCAGCAGGACGGCCTGCCCGGCCTGCTCGGCCTGACGCCCGGGCTGGACCTCGACGAGCCGAGCCTGCGCACCATCGCCGCAGAGACCGGCGGCACCTACTTCCGCGCCCGCAGTACCGAGGAGCTGAACGCCATCGAGGAAACCCTCGACCGCCTTGAGCCGGTCGCCCAGACGCCGACCCAGGCGCGCCCCGCGCGTCCGCTGTATGCCTGGCCGCTGGCCACGGCGCTGCTGCTCAGCCTGCTGTCGGTAGCGCGCACCCTCTGGCCGCCGCGCGCCCGTCCGGGAGGATCACGCCGATGAACGTCCTCTGGCCGCACTGGCTGCGCCCCGAATGGCTGCTCCTGCTGCCCCTGCTCGCCTGGCTGCTCTGGCGGCTCTGGCACCGCGAACGACGCGCCGGACGCTGGGAGCTGCTGCTGCCGCCGGCCTTCCATGCGGCGTTGCTCGGTGCACGCGCCGGACGCGGCAACCGCCTGCCGTGGATCGCCCTCGGCCTGGCCTGGCTGCTCGCCCTCGTCGCCCTGCTCGGCCCGAGTTGGCAGCGCATCGAGCAGCTCCCCCTGAAGCGTGCCGATCCGCTGGTGGTGCTGCTCGAGCTGACCCCGAGCATGCTCGCCGGCGACCTCGCGCCGAACCGCCTGGCGCTGGCCAGGCACAAGCTGCTCGACCTGCTGGAGGCGCGCCAGGAGGCGCAGACCGCGGTGGTCGTCTACGCCGGCAGCGCGCACACCCTGGTGCCGCTGTCCGACGACCTGGAGACCACCCGCAACCTGCTGGATGCCCTCGCCCCGCCGATCATGCCGGTCGCCGGGCGGCGCGCCGACCTCGCCGTGGCCCGCGGCCTGGCCCTGCTCGAACAGGGCGCCCGGGGCCGCGGCCAACTGCTCTTGATCGGCAGCGAGCTGGACGAGCGGGAACGCCAGGGCATCGCCCGGGCGCTCGGCGGCGACGGCGAACGCCTCGCCATCCTCGGCATCGGCAGCCCCGGCGGAGCGCCCATCGCCCAGGAAGACGGCAGCTTCCTCAAGGACGAACAGGGCGCCATCCTCCTCGCCCAGCTGGACAGTGCCGGGCTTGCGCGCTTTTCCGAAAGCCTCGGCGGGCGCTACCAGAGCGTCAGCCTGGACGACCGCGACCTTCATCGGCTCGGCCTGCTCCAGGGGCCGCAGCTGCTGCGCGAGGGCGAAGAGACGGCGCGCCTCGATGCCTGGGCCGATCAGGGCCACTGGCTGCTGCTGCCACTGCTCCTGCTGGCGGCCTGCGCCGGCCGGCGCGGCTGGCTGCTGGCCCTGCCCCTGCTGCTAGGTCTGCCCCAGCCCGGCCAGGCCTTCGAGTTCACCGACCTGTGGCTGCGCCCCGACCAGCAGGGCCGCGTCCTGCTCCAGGCCGGCCGGCCGGAGGACGCCGCACGACGCTTCGAAGACAGCCAGTGGCAGGGCCTGGCCCTCTACCAGGCCGGCGACTACGCCGCCGCCGCCGAGCGCTTCGCCCTGGGCCGGGGTGCCGCCGCCCACTACAACCGTGGCAACGCCCTGGCCCGGGCCGGCGAGCTGGAGGCCGCGCTGGACGCCTACGAGCGCGCGCTGGAACTGCAGCCGGCCCTGGAGCCGGCGCTGCACAACAGGGCCCTGGTCGAGGAGTTGCTGCGTCAGCGCCAGCAGCAGGGTCAGCAGCCCGGGGCCGAGGGTACTGGCGAACAGCAGCAGGCGCAGTCAGGCCAGGACGGTCCGTCCGGGCAGAGCGGCGGGCAGAACGACAGCCAGGCCGACGCACCGGCGCCGCAGGCGTCCGAGGATGCCGGCCCGAATGACGCGACGGCACAACCGGGCGCCCGCGGATCGGCGCAAGGCGAAGCGCAGGCCACGGGTGACGCAGCGCCGGAGTCCGACCCGATCGCCACGGCCGCGCCCGAGCCCTTCGCCGACGAGCACCGCCAGGCTCTGGAACAGTGGCTGCGCCAGATTCCGGACAATCCCGGAGAGCTGCTGCGGCGCAAATTCTGGTATGAACAGCAACAGCACCGGGAAGCCAGTCCATGATCCGCCCGTTCTGCATCCTTCTGCTCTGCCTGCTGGCCTGGACGGCCCTGGGCGAGGAATTCACCGCCCGGGTCGACCGCACTCGCCTCGGTACCGGCGAAACCCTCGAGCTGACCCTGGAAAGCAGTGATCCCGCGCCTCTCGGCAAACCGGACCTGAGCCCCCTCGAGGAGCACTTCGAGGTGCTCGGCACCCGCCAGGTCAACCGTCCGAGCAGTACGACCGGGGACTTCCGCAACGCTACCCACTGGATCGTCACCCTGCAGCCCAGGCGTCCCGGCCAGCTGACGATCCCGCCCCTGCGCCTGGGCGACCGCCAGACCCAGGCGATCGTCCTGCACGTGCAGCAAAGCGCGGTCGAGACCGCCCCGGCCAGACTGGCGTCGGTGTTCATCGACGCCACCCTTGACCGGGAAAGTGTCTACGTGCAGGCCCAGGTCGTGCTCACCCTGCGCATCTACCACTCGGTGTCGCTCTACGACGACAGCAGCCTGAGTCCGCTGCAGATGACCGACGCCCGCGTCGAGGCGCTCGGTGCGCCACGCACCTACGAGACCACCGTCAACGGCGTGCGCCACGGAGTGATCGAAGTGCGCTACGCGCTCTTTCCCCAGCACAGCGGCGAACTGCTGATCCCCGCCCAGGCCTTCACCGCCACCGAGGTCAGCCGTACCCCGGACCGCAACGGCCTGCTGCCTTTCGGCCCGCACAGCGGCCGGCAGATCCGCGTCGAGTCGCCGGCCATCCCCCTGATCGTCAAGGCCAGACCGGCCGAATACCCTGCCGACGCGCCCTGGCTGCCGGCCCGCGCGCTCATCCTGAGCGAGAACTGGAGTCCCGCGCCGGAACAGGCGCGGGCCGGCGAGTCGCTGACCCGCCAGCTGACTCTCAAGGCCGACGGGCTGAGCGGCGCTCAGTTGCCGCCGCTGGTCAGCCCGACGGTCGACGGCCTGCGCCGCTACCCCGACCAGCCGCAACTTGCCAGCCAGGCAGGCGAGCGCGGCCTGATCGGCAGCCGCGAGGAGCGCGAGGCCCTGGTGCCGACCCGCGATGGTCGCATCGAACTGCCGGCGCAGGAGGTGGTTTGGTGGAACACCGTTCACGACCGTCTGGAGCACACCCGCCTGCCGGCGCGTACCCTGATGGTGGCGGAGAATCCGGCGCTGGCCGAGGAGCCATCGCAGCCCGGCACTGCTTCCCGCCCCCTGCCGGGGCAGAAGCTCTGGATCTGGCAACTGGCCAGCGCCCTGCTGTTCTGTACCACCCTGCTCGGCTTCGGCCTCTGGTGGCGCGCCCGCCGCCAGCCGGCGGTGCTGCGCAGTGCCATCGTCGGGCCGAGTCCACGCAGCCTGCTCGACGACCTGCGCCGCGCCTGCCAGGCCAACGACACCCAGGCGACCCGCCAGGCCCTCGACGCCTGGGCCCGCCAGCAACCGGAAACCCTGGCCGCGATGGCGGCACGCTTCGTGCCCCTGTCGGACGCCCTCGACGGGTTGAACGGCGCGCTCTACAGCGAGAGCGGCCAGCGCTGGCAGGGCGAGGATCTCTGGCAGGCGATCCGCGATCTGCCGCCGGCCGAGGAGACGGGCACAGCCCCAGGACAGAGCCATTTGCCGCCGCTCTATCCGCGCTGAGAAAGGTGTGGGCAGGATGGCGGCGGGTCTGAAGCCCGCATAGGGAGGCAATTCCGCCGACAGCTGCCGTTTTCATGGCAGACCGCCTTCGCCAGTCGCACCGATCCGCTCCACCCCAGCAATACTGAAGGTGACGGGCGACGGGCTGGACGAGCCAGGTCACCACGACGACTCTGCCTGCCCTCCTGGAGCAGGAACCTTTAGCGCTGTCTGGCAGTTCCGGCGGAAGACATGGCGCAAGAGCGCTTCAGCGCCCCTGCCGGAAGAGTTCATGGAGCGCGGTCGGAGGGTGCACGGCGCAAGTCGTGCAAGTAGGAGCGCAATGCCGCCCGGGCCAGCCACCCTTCGCACCCGGCCCATCTGGCGCCCAAACGAAAACCGCGGCCCGAGGGCCGCGGTTTTCAGGGTCGAGCGAACCTCGGGCGTTAGCCTTTGGCCAGCATGCTGCCACGCTCTTCCAGGTTGATGTGCCACTCCAGGGCTTCGCGCAGGATGTGCGGGGTCTGACCGCCCTTGGCGCAGGCGCGCTCGAAGTAGTCGTTCAGCGCAGCGCGGTAGTCCGGATGCACGCAGTTGTCGATGATGGCACGGGCGCGCTCGCGCGGCGCCAGGCCACGCAGGTCGGCCAGGCCCTGCTCGGTCACCACGACGTCCACGTCGTGTTCGCAATGGTCGACGTGGCCGACCATCGGCACCACGCTGGAGATCGCGCCGCCCTTGGCAATGGACTTGGTGACGAAGATCGAGGTATGGGCGTTACGGGCGAAGTCGCCGGAACCACCGATGCCGTTCATCATCTTGGTGCCGCCAACGTGGGTGGAGTTGACGTTGCCGTAGATGTCGAATTCCAGCGCGGTGTTAATGCCGATGATGCCGAGACGGCGGGCGATTTCCGGCAGGTTGGAGATTTCCTGCGGACGCAGCACCAGCTTGTCCTTGTACTTCTCCATGTTGCCGAACACGCGCTTGCCGCACTCTTCGGAGAGGGTCATGGAGCAGCCCGAAGCGAAGTCCATCTTGCCGGCATCGATCAGCTCGAAGGTGGAGTCCTGCAGCACTTCGGAGTACATGGTCAGGCCACTGAAGTCGGACTTCAGCAGACCGCACATCACGGCGTTGGCGATGGAGCCGATGCCGGCCTGCAGCGGCAGCAGGCTCTTGGTCAGGCGACCGGCGGCCACTTCGCGCTCCAGGAAGGCGATCAGGTGGTCGGCGATGGCCTGGGTCTCGTCGTCCGGCGGAGTGACGGTGGACGGCGAGTCCGGGGTGTCGCAGATGACCACGGCGACGATCTTGGCCGGATCGACCGGAATGGCCTTGGTACCGATGCGGTCGTCAACCTTGACCAGCGGTACCGGACCCCGGCCCGGACGAGCGACCGGGATATAGATGTCGTGCAGACCTTCGAGATTCAGGTTGTGGGCCAGGTTGACCTCGACGATCACCTGCTTGGCCTCGGCGACGAAGCTGGCGGAGTTGCCCACGGAGGTGGTCGGCACGATGTGACCTTCCTCGGTGATGGCGACGGCTTCGATCACGGCGATGTCCGGAGCCTTGATCTGCTTGGAGCGCATCTGCTCGACGGTTTCCGACAGGTGCTGGTCGACGAACAGCACCTTGCCTTCGTTGATCGCCTTGCGCAGGGTATTGTCCACCTGGAAGGGCATGCGGCGAGCCAGGGCCCCGGCCTCGGTCAGCTTCTTGTCCAGATCGTTGCCCAGGCTGGCGCCGGTGACCAGGGAGATCTTGCGCGGCGAGCTGGCGGCCAGCTTGGCCAGTGCCAGGGGCACAGCCTTGGCTTCGCCGGCACGGGTGAATCCGCTCATGCCGACGGTCATGCCGTCCTGGATCAGCGCTGCGGCTTCGTCGGCGCTCATGATTTTTTCAAGCAGGGAGGGCAGGCGAATACGATCAGAATACATGGGAGCTTCCCGGAGTCAGGTTGACGACGAGCCCGAGTCTTATCCATTTGCGACAATTTGGCTTCCAGACGAAAGTCGAAGCCATACCAAGGTCGAATGGACGAAATTCGCCGACGTTGTCCGCAAAGCCATTCCGCGCCCTGCCTTTCCGCTCCCGGGAAAGGCAGGGGCTCTGCTACTCAGAGCAGGCTCTTGCTGACCACTTCGTAGACGTCGCTGGACAGCTCGCCGGAGGCGAGGATGCGCTCCAGCTCGGCCCTCATCAGTGCCTGACGGGCCTCGTCGTACTTGCGCCAGCGAGTCAACGGCGCCAGCTGGCGGGCGGCGATCTGCGGGTTGAGGGCGTTGAGCATGATCACCTGATCGGCGAGGAAGCGATAACCCAGGCCGTCGGCGCGGTGGAAGTTGACATGGTTCTGGTTGGCGAAGGCGCCGATCAGCGCACGCACCTTGTTCGGGTTCTTCAAGGTGAACGCCGGGTGCTCCATCAGCGCCTGCACGCGCTCCAGGCCGCCGGGCAGCGGGCAGCCGGCCTGCACGCCGAGCCACTGGTCCATGACCAGCGGATCGTCCTGGAAGTAGTCGGCGAACAGGGCCAGCGCCTTGGCCTTTTCCTCCTCGAACGGCGAGTTGACCAGTACCGCCAGGGCGGCGAGGCGCTCGGTCATGTTGTCGGTCGCCTGGTACTGGTCCTGGCAGGCCGCCAGCACTTCCGGCCTCTCGCTGAGCATCAGGTAGGACAGCGCGATGTTCTGCAGGGCGCGGCGGGCGAAGTGCTCGGCCGAAGCGACATAGGCGCTGCTGCGCGAGATTTCGCGGTTGGCCTGGTAGCGCTGCCAGAGCGGCTCGTACAGCGCACTGGCGATCTCGCGGCGGGCGAACTCCCGGGCCGCATGGATGGCATAGACGTCGGCCACCTCGCTGATCTCGATGAGATAGGCCTCGCCCGGCAGGGAGAGCATCTCGGCGACCATGGCCTGATCCAGGGTTTCGTTCTCCAGCACGCTCTTCAGCGCCACGAGCAGGCGCCGGTCGAGCACCATGGATTCGCCGCGCTGCTGCTGGCCGACCAGCTCCTGCAGCACCTGCACGGCGAGCTGCTGACCGGCCTCCCAGCGGTTGAAGCCGTCGGAGTCGTGCTGCATGAGGAACATCAGCTGGTCGCGGCTGTAGGGATAGACCAGCTTGACCGGCGCGGAGAAACCGCGCAGCAGCGACGGCAGCGGCCGCTCGGGCAGATCGGTGAAGGTGAACGACTGCTCGGCGGCGGTTACCGCCAGCACCCGGCTGGTACCGCATGCCTCGGCCTCGTCGATCAGGCGCAGCGGCAGCTCGCGGCCCTGGCCGTCGAGCAGCGCCAGCGCCACGGGAATCACCAGAGGCTCCTTGTGCGCCTGGCCGGGGGTCGGCGGGCAACTCTGGCGAAAGGTCAGGGTGCAGGTCCCGGTCTTCGCATCGTACTGCTCGGCGACCTCCAGGCGCGGCGTGCCGGCCTGGCCGTACCAGCGCTTGAACTGGGTCAGCTCGACGCCGTTGGCGTCCTCCATGGCCTTGACGAAGTCGTCGCAGGTCACCGCCTGGCCGTCATGACGCTGGAAGTACAGGTCGCTGCCCTTGCGAAAGCCCTCGGCACCGAGC
The DNA here is from genome assembly GCF_009363155.1 of Azotobacter salinestris. Lineage (NCBI taxonomy): Bacteria > Pseudomonadati > Pseudomonadota > Gammaproteobacteria > Pseudomonadales > Pseudomonadaceae > Azotobacter > Azotobacter salinestris. The sequence continues at coordinate 4,360,259 of NZ_CP045302.1, read as the reverse complement.
AGGGTGCGCAGCATGCCCACCACTTCGGAACCCTTCTCGTAGACGGTCAGGGTATAGAAGTTGGAGATCTCCATGTAGGAGTCCGGGCGCACCGAGTGGGCCATGGGGCCGGCATCCTCGGCGAACTGGTGGGTGCGCAGGTAGGCGACGTCCTCGATGCGCTTGACCGTGGCGGAATTCATGTCGGCGGAAAAGCCGGCGTCGCGGAACACGGTGAAGCCTTCCTTGAGCGACAGCTGGAACCAGTCGCGGCAGGTCACCCGGTTGCCCGACCAGTTGTGGAAATATTCGTGGGCGACGATCGCCTCGACCCGCTGATGGGCGGCGTCGGTGGCGGTCTCGGCCTTGGCCAGCACGGCGCTGGAGTTGAAGATGTTGAGCCCCTTGTTCTCCATGGCGCCCATGTTGAAGTCGTTGACCGCGACGATCATGAAGATGTCGAGGTCGTACTCGCGACCGTAGGCTTCCTCGTCCCAGCGCATGGCGCGCTTGAGGCTGTCCATGGCGTGCTGGCACTTGTCGATGTTCTCCGGCTCGACATAGATGCGCAGGGCCACCTCGCGGCCGCTCATGGTGGTGAATTCGTCCTCCACGCACCACAGGTCGCCGGCGACCAGGGCGAACAGGTAGGCGGGCTTCCTGAAGGGGTCTTCCCAGGTCGCCCAGTGCCGGCCGTTGTCCGCGCTGCCGCTGGCCACCGGGTTGCCATTGGAAAGCAGTACCGGGTAGCGCTGCTGCTCGGCGGTGAGCGTGGTGGTAAAGGTGCTCATCACGTCCGGGCGGTCGAGGTAGTAGGTGATCTTGCGGAAGCCCTCGGCCTCGCACTGGGTGCAGAACATCTTGCCGGACTTGTAGAGCCCCTCGAGCGCGGTGTTGCTTTCCGGGTGGATGCATACGCGGGTTTCGACGACGAACCCGGCGCGCTCGGGCTGCAGGGTCAGGTGGCTGTCGTCCACCTGGTATTCATGGGCGCCCAGCTCGCGCTCGTCGAGGACGACCGACAGGAGTTCCAGCTGCTGCCCGTCCAGCACCAGCGGCGGCAGGCCGGCGCCATGAGCCGGGTTGCGGCGCATCGTCAGGCGCGCATGCACCAGGGTGCGGTCCTCATGCAGCTCGAAGCTCAGGTGGGTCTCGTCGATCAGGTAGTCGGGCGCCTGATAGTCCTTGAGATAAACGGTTTTCGGCTGTTCGGTACGCATCGTTCGGCTCCATCGATACCCGCCCTCCTGGGGACGGCGGAATGGGGTGAAGGGATAAAAACCGGGCTCGGCTCAGGCCGAGACGGCCAGCTGGTACGCCGTGTACTTGCGGATGTTGATCACCCCGACGTCGAAGATCAGGTACTGGCCCTTGATGCCTTGCAGAATTCCTTCCACTACCGGCGTCTTGTCCAGGTCGAGGCTGACGAGCTTCCCCGGGTAGTGTTGCACCGGGTAGCGGATCTCCACGGGCTCGGCGTCGGTCAGGGGCTGGAGCGCCTGCAGACCGAAGCGCGCCTGCAGGCGCTCCAGCCCCTCCCGGCAGGTTTCGAAAAGTTGCTCGCGCACAGCCGGCAGATCGGCCGGCGCGGCCTCGCCCTTGAGCAGGGCGCGCCAGTTGGTGCGGTCGGCGATCCGGCTGCGCAGGAGGTCCTCCACCAGCCCCGACTGCTGGCGGGTAGCGACGCGCAGGATCGGCAGCGCCTGGGTCGCCCCCTGGTCGAGCCAGCGGGTCGGCACCTGGCTGGCACGGGTGATGCCGACCTTGATACCGGAGGAATTGGCCAGGTAGACGACGTGCTCGGTCATGCAGAAGCGCTCGCCCCAGGCCGGATCGCGACAAGTGCCGAGGGCATGGTGGCACCTCTCCGGACTGACGATGCAAGTGTCGCACTGCGGCAGCTTCTTGAAGCAGGGATAGCAGTAGCCCTGACCGAAGCTCTTGGCGGTCCGGCGCCCGCAATGGCTGCAATGGATGGCGCCCAGGTACTCCAGGCGCAGGGGCCTGCCGAGCAGCGGATTGACCGGCACCTGGGCTTCGCCCAGGCGCAGGGCATACTGCACCGGGGTGTCGAGGCGCGTCGCCATCTTGTCCAGCGCACCGCGTGCGAGTTCGGCCATCAGTGCAGGGTGTCCGAGGACTTGAACAGCAGGTTGGGGATCGGCTCGCCACTCGACTTGCACTTCTGCTCGCCCATGTATCCGGTGCGCTCTTCTTCCGGCAGGTTCTGGACCTCCCAGGCGATCATCGCCTGCAGACTCAGCTCCTTCTGCTCCTGGGTCAGCTTGCGGCCATCGGGCCATTTGCCGATCTCCACCGCCAGCTTGAGGTTCTGGTAGATCTCCGGGGTGATGTTCTCGATCATTTCTTTGAAGGACGACATGGCAAGCTCCTGCAGGAATCTGCCTGCATTCTAACCCAGAGGCGTGCGGACTGCCCCGCGTGGCGCTGTCCGAAAGATTGCCGAAAACTGCACGGCCTCTGTGTCCCAGCGCATGAAACGCGACTCGCGGCGGATCGATAATCGCCTGCCGCGCTGCACGCGGTCTTTTTGCGATCTCACCGGCCGGACCGGGTAGCGCCCGGCTCTCCATTGTCTATGTATTTACCGGCCCTGACTTTTTCCATCGTTATCGTGAGTCATCGAACATGCTGAAGATCCTCCATCTCGCGGCAGGGAGCGTGGCTCTGCCAATGTCGCTCGTTCCCGCCTTCGGCAGCGACGCCCTGCCCTTTCTGCAGCAGGCCAATGCCCTCTGCCTGAACCTGTTCGGCCTGCTCAACCTGCTCCACGCGCCCGGCGCCGAGCCCGTCGCGCACCCGGCACAGCGCCTGGTCTCGGCCCTGCTGGTACTGAGCGTGCTGCTTCAGGCGCTGATCCTGCTGATGCCGCTGGAGTACATCGGCGGACAGCCGGCCGTGCTGCTCAGCCTGTCCTGCGCTGCCGCCGCCGTGCTCCTGCACCTGGGCCTCAACCTGGGGCGGCGCACCGTGCCAAGGCAGGAACGGTTGCAGAACCGCGAGGAGAAGGCCGAATCGGTGTGGAACGACCGTGAAGTCGGCACGGTGAAGTGGTTCAACACCACCAAGGGCTTCGGCTTCATCGCCCGCGACACGGGGGAGGATGTATTCGTGCACTTTCGCGCCATTCGCGGCGAGAGGCACCGGGTGCTGGTCGAGGGGCAGCAGGTGGAGTTCAGCGTGATCCGTCGGGATCGCGGACTACAGGCCGAGGACGTGGTCGCCCGGCCACGCACCCGGCGCTGAGAAAAGGGCCCGCGCCCGAATGGGCGCGACGCGGTCCTGAATCAATAATGCGGTGGCGGCGTGCCGTCGTCGTCCACCGAGCCGAGTTCGTCGATCAGTTCCTGCTGGCGCTTGGCCAGCGCCTCCAGTTGCATCTGCAGCCGCTCGACTACCCGCTGCTGGGCGACCAGCACATCGTTCAGCGCCTGAATGGTGTCGTCCTGGAAGGCCAGGCGGGTTTCCAGATCGTTGATGCGTGTTTCCAGGCTCATGTTCAGTCCTCGATGAAGCGGAAATCCCCGGTCAGCACCAGACGCAGCTTGTCGCGGATGGCGGTGATCTGCTCGTCCGTGTAGGGCTGCGCCGGATGCCGCCCCCACACCGGCGCCGGCCAGGCGGCGTCGTCGCGCCGGCGCACGATGACGTGCATGTGCAGCTGGGAAACCACGTTGCCCAGAGCGGCCACGTTCATCTTGTCGGCGCCGAAGGTGTCCTTGAGGATTTCCGCCAGCTCGCTGGTTTCCTGCCAGAGGGCCCGCTGGTCCTCGGCGTCGAGCTGGAACAGCTCGACGACCTCCTCCCGCCGCGGCACCAGGATGAACCAGGGATAGTGGGCATCCTTCATCAGCAGCAGACGGCACAGCGGGAAATCGCCGATGGGCAGGGTGTCCTGTTGCAAACGTGAATCCAGAGCGAACATGACCTGTCTCCTTGTTCGGATTCCGAGTATTTTAGGGCGCGCCCTGGCAAGCCGCTTGGGAATTAACGCGCCCGTTCATCATGGGATGGGTGGCAGCCCGCCAGCTGCGCAGCATAGCTAACGGGGCAGACGGACGGAAACCTCCAGCCCGCCGAGGGGCGAATCGCCCAGGGCGATCTCGCCGCCGTGCAGCTCCACCGCCCGTTGCACGATGGACAGGCCGAGTCCGGCGCCTTGACCGTCTCCCCCCCGGAAGAAGCGCTCGAACACCTTCTTGCGCAGCGCCGGCGGAATGCCCGGACCGCTGTCCTGCACCCGCAGCCAGAGGTTGTCAGCATCGGCCTCGAGCAGCAGCCGAATGCAGCCATCCTTCGGGGTGTACTGCACGGCATTGGCGACCAGGTTCTGCACCAGGATTGCCAGGCCGGGCGCATCGCCGCACAGTTCGTAACCGCCCTCGCCGCAGGTCTCCAGAGTCAGCTCCTGCCCCTTGGCCAGCGCCAGCGGCGTCAGCTCGGCCAGCTCGTTGCGCAGGAAAGCGGCCAGATCGAGACGGGTCATGTTCGGCTGCACCGCCGCCGGCTCCAGACGGGCCAGCGCCAGCAGTTGCCCGACCACCCGGGTCGCCCGCTCGACGCCCGGCCCCAGCTGGCGCAGCGCCTCGTCGCGGTCGGCCGGCTCCGGCGCCTCGAGGGCATTCTGCGCATGGATGCGCAGCACTGCCAGGGGCGTGCGCAGCTCATGGGCGGCGGCGGCCAGCAGCTGGCGCTCGCGCTCCAGCAGCTGGGTGAGCTGCAGCAGCAGGCGGTTGAGCGCCGCCACCACCGGCTCCAGCTCGCGCGGCAGGGGCGCGAGCACAAGCGGCGCCAGGTTGTTCGGATCGCGCGCCTTGATCAGGCCGACCATGCGCTCCAGCGGGCGCAGTCCCCAGCCGACCGCCATCCAGACCAGCAGCGCCAGCAGCGGCAGGCCGAACAGATCCGGCATCAGACTGCGCTTGGCAATCTTGCCCGCCAGCTCGCCGCGCACGTCTTCGCGCTCGCCCACCAGAATCCAGCGCCGGTCGACCCGGTCGTGGAGAACGAACACCCGCCAGCGAAGCGGCTCCAGCTCCAGCAGGTGATAGCCGATCAAGCGCTCGTCCCCCAGGGCAAGCGGCGCCTCCGCCAGCAGGCTGGAGAACAGGCTGTGCGGGGCGCTTGCCGAATGCAGCATCAGTTCGCCCTGCTCGTCGAACACCTGGAAGGCCAGCTTGCCTTCGTAGCGGTGCCCCAGCGACAGCGCCGCGTGCCCGCCCGGCAGGGTCTGCATCGCCAGCGCCTCGTCGAGCATGGTCTGCACCACCCCGCGCTCACGCTCGGCCATCTCGCGCCCGACCAGCCCGGCGAGCAGCCGGGCGGTCTGCGCCAGTTGCGCATCGAACAGTTCTTCGACCTCGTGCTGGGCATCCCGGTAGCTCCGGTAGGAGATCAGCGACAGGGAAAGGGTCAGTACGCCGAGGACGAGGTACAGGGTGCGGGCACGGATCGAGCGCATCAGGCCTTGTCCACCATGTAGCCGACGCCACGTACCGTGCGGATCAGCTCGGGGAAGAACTTGCGGCGCAGGTGGTGGACATGCACCTCCAGGGCGTTGCTCTCCACCTCCTCGTCCCAGCCGTAGAGCGCCTGCTGCAGCCGGTCGCGGGTCAGCACCCGTCCCGGCTGCGCCAGCAGCTCGTGCAGCAGCAAAAACTCCTTGCGCGCCAGGGCAATGTCCTGCCCCCGATAACTGACCGCCTGGCTCTGCGGATCGAGACGGATGCCCCGGTATTCCAGAGCCGGCTGCGGGCGGTTGAAGCTGCGCCGCAGCAGCGCACGCAGCCGTGCCTTCAGCTCGGCGACATCGAAGGGCTTGACCAGATAGTCATCGGCGCCGGCATCCAGCCCGGCGATACGCTCGCTGGTGGCATCGCGCGCGGTCAGCACCAGCACCGGCAGCGGATTGCCCGCGGCCCGCAAACGCCGGAGCACCTCCAGGCCATCCAGCCGCGGCAGGCCGAGATCGAGCACGCAGAGATCGAAGCTCTCGCAGCCCAGAGCATGCAGCGCGCTGGCGCCGTCGCGCAGCCAGTCGACCGTGTAACCCTCGGGCTTGAGCGCGGTGCGGATACCCTCGCCCAGCGCCACATCGTCTTCCACCAGCAGAATGCGCATGCTCTGTCCCGTCTCCTCCAGTCATTTCAACTCGGCGCGAACCTTGCCGAGCAGCACCTCGACCTCCCGATGGCGTTCGGCGTCGGCGACTTCGCGCCCAGGCCGCAGCGGCGCGGCCAGCGCCTTCTGCAGCGCTTCGAGTGCCTCGGGGTAGCGCTTCTCGCGATACAGGAACTCGCCGTAGAAGTAATTGGGATCGACGCCGTCCGGGTTCAGGCGCAGAGCCTGCTTGAGCAGCCCCTCGGCGCGCTCGTCGTCGCCGAAGCCGATCGGCCAGCCCGGCACCTGGTAGTAGAGGACGCCCAGGCTGGTGTAGGCCGAGCCGTCAAGGGCCTTGGGGTCGATCGCCAGGGCCTGCTCGAAGCTCGCCCGGGCCTGCTTGGCCAGCTCCAGCGCGCCCAGGCCGCCCTTGGCGCCGGCCCAGGTGCTGAGGATGATGCCGCGCCAGATCAGCAGCTCGGCCGAATCCGGCTCGCCCTTGAGCGCCGCCTCGGCTTCGCCGGCAAGCCGCTCGAAGGCCGCCTCGCGCTGCGCCTCGGGCAGTTGGTAGTTGATCTCGCTCCAGCGGCTCTGCAGATGCTGCAGGCTCAGCTTGCCGGCCTCGGTGAGGGCGAAGCCGGGCAGGCTGCAGGCCAGCATGCTGCCCAGCAGCAGGCCGCGCAGGATGGATTTGCTCATGGGTGCCTCCATTCGATGCAGTTGGATTTTCGCTCAGGACTTGCCGCGGGCGAAACGCTGGATGACCGGCAACTGCTTGCGCAGGGCCTGGTCGACGAGCCGCGGCAGCAGGCTGTTGAGGCGCACGAAGAGCTTTTCCGGCCAGCCCAGGTAAAGCTCCTCCTGCTCGCGCAGGATCGCCTCGGCGAGCGCCGCCGCCACCGTCTGCGGATCGTCCATGGCCACCTTCAACTCGTCGTTCATCGCCACCACGTTGTCGGCGTTCATGCCCGTATGGGTCGCCCGCGGCGCCACGTAGAGCACCTTGACCTGGGTATCGGCGAGCTCGCGGCGCAGGGCCTCGGAGAAGCCGCGCACGGCGAACTTGCTGGCGCAGTAGGCGCTGAAGCCGGGATAGCCGAGGGAGCCGAAGGTCGAACCGATGTTGACCACCAGGGCGCGCGGTTGCAGGCGTAGCAGCGGCAGCAGGCGGTGGGTGAGTTGCAGGGTGGCGGTGACATTGAGGCCGATCAGCTCGGCGATCCCCTCCTCGTCGTGATCCTCCAGCAGGCTGAAGCGGTTGACCCCGGCGGCGTTGATCAGGGTGTTCAGTCCACCGAAACGCCTGGCCGCGGCCAGCACCGCCTGACGCCCCTCCGCCTCGGCGATGTCCGCCTGGACGATTTCCAGCTGTGCCGGATAGCGTTGCTGCAGCGCCTGCAGGGGCTCGAGGTGGCGACCGACCAGCAGCAGCCGGCCCCCCCCCTCGCAAAGCCGGACCACCAGTGCCTGACCGATGCCGCCACTGGCTCCGGTAATCAATCCTCGACAATCGGACAACTGCATATCCCCCTCCTCAGGCGTTCAACGGCAGGCTGCGGAACATGTCGCCGTACAGGCGATAGACCACCTTCGCGGTATGTACCACCGCGGCCCGATCCTCACCATCCTCCAGACGATTCATCAGCCCCTTGAACAGCTCGATGTGCTCGAGATCGAGACTGCCGTGCGAAGTCAGGTAGCTGAACGCCTGCGGTGGCAGCCCCAGGGCCGCCTGGAGGGAATCGGCGGCGCGGCTGGCGACGGCCACGCTGGTGCCCTCGAGCACCTGGACCATGCCGAAGAAGCTGACCGGATTGCCGCGACTGATGCGGTCGTAGACGTAGCTGACCATCAGCTCGGTGGGCAGGTTGGGCGTGGCGCGGCGCACCGCCTCGGCATCGCCGCCGCAGGCGCGGATGTCGTTGAGAATCCACTCCTGGTGGCCGTACTCCTCCTCGATGTATTCGGCGATCGCCTCGCGCAGCCACTCCAGCCGCTCGGGCAGGCGCGCGCCGCAGACCATCAGCAGCGGTACGGTGTGCTTGACGTGGTGATAGGCCTGACCGAGAAACGCCAGATAGCTGTTCAGACTCAGCTGCCCCTGCAGCGCCTGCCCGATGAGCGGCGCCGCCAGCAGGTAATCGCGTTCGGCCGAGGTCTGCTCTTGCAGCCTTGTATGGAAATCCATGATGTCTCCTTCAGGGAATATGGGTGGCCAGCACACGCTCGATGGCCGCCCGGTAGTGCTGGAGCAGTGCCGCCCGGCGCAGCCGGCCGTTGGTGGTGGCCAGACCGTTGGCGACGCTGAACGGTTGTTCGGCGCGCAGCCAGTGGTGGACGCGCGCATAGTCCGGCAGGCCGGCGTTGACCCGTGCCACGGCCTGCCCCAGCGCCTCGTCGGTGACTTCGGCCGAGCGTGGTTGCAGCACCGCCACGTTGGCGGCGATGGCCTCGCCGTGCAGCCAGGCCTGGGCAATCGGCAACTGCTGCACCAGCTCGGCCTCCACCCACTCCGGATTGACGTTGCGTCCGAAGGCGGTGACGAACTGGTGCTTCTTGCGCCCGTGCAGGACCAGGAAATCGCCCTCGAAGTGGCCGAGATCGCCGGTGCCCAGCCAATCGCCGTCCGGCGCCGGTTCGCCGAGGTAGCCGAGCATCTGCGCACCGCGCACCTCGACCTCGCCGTCGTCGGCCAGGCGCAGTTCCAGGTGCGGCAGGGGCCGGCCCACGGTACCGATGCGGTGCTGACCGGGCGTATTCAGGCAGACCACCGAGGCACATTCCGACAGCCCGTAGCCCTCGAACACCGGCAGACCAAGGGCCTCGGCGCGCTCGAGCAGCTGCGGTGCGACCCGCCCGCCGCCGACCGCGACGAAGCGCAGGGAATCGGGTAGCGCCTGGCCGCTTTCCAGGGCCGCCACCCAGGCCAGGAGCAGTTGCGGCAGAAGGATCAGGCTGTTCGGACGGCTGCGCTGCAAGGTTCCGAGAAAGCGCGGCAGATCGAAGCGGCTGGCCCCTTCGAGGCCCACCTGGGCCAAAGGCGCCAGCTCGACCAGCGCTCCGCCGAGCAGCAGCGCATAGAGACCGGCGACGTTCTCGAGCAGGACCGCCAGCGGCAGCACGCACAGGTGACGCTCGATCCCGCTCGGCCCGCAGGCCTGCCAGATGCTGGATGCCACCCGCAGCTGCAGGCCGGCATCCAGGCAGACGCCCTTCGGCTGGCCGGTGGTGCCGGAGGTGTAGGTGATCTTCAGGGTTCCTGCCGGCAGCTCCGCGGTCTGTGCCGGCCGGCGCTGCGCGACGTGCCCGGCCAGCGGCGCGAAACCCAGGTACGCATGCCGGGAAAGATCGGCGGCGATCAGCGTGTCGACGCCGGCACTGTCCAGCACATGACGCTGCTGATCGGCGGAAAAGAATCCCGGCAGCGGAATGCAGACGATGCCGGCTCGCAGCGCCGCCAGATCCCACAGGACCCACTCGATGCCGTTGTCCAGTTCCAGCGCCAGGCGCCGGACGCCGATCCGCCGCAGGTATCCGGCCCGTATCCCGACTTCGTCAAGCAGTTGACGGTAACTCAGTCGATGCTCGCCCTCCTGCAAGGCCGGCCGCTCGCCATGGGCCGCCAGGGCCTGCCAGAAGGACTCAACCGCAAGCGACATCGGCGACCTCCCGATACAGCGGTCGGTAGCCCAGGCGCTGATAGACGCCGGAACCCTGCAGGCGCTTATGGGTTTCGGCGACGTTCGCCGCCATGACCTGGGGATGGGTATCGTAGTAGCGTCCCCAGTCGGCCAGATCCGCGCCCATGCGGGCCGGGTCCGCCGCCCCCAGTTCGATCAGCGGCAGCCCCAGGCGCTGGAAGCTGTTCAGCAGCATCGCCGTCCCGGTGAACACGACCCAGCGAAAGCCCTGGGCGCCGACCAGGTCGGTCAGGGCGGTGATCAGCAAGCGCGCGCCGCCGGGCCCCTGGGCGGCGAAGTTGCCCACCTCGACGATGTCCTTGCGGGCGACCGGCAGGCCTGCCCGATCGCTGACCACGCGCTCGATGGGCGCGTCCAGATAACGCTCGAGAAACAGCGCCTGCGCTTCCCTGGCGGGGCGCAGGCCGGCGGCCGCCTGCACCTTGCCGTCCTCGTCCTCGAAGCCCAGCAGGCAAGGCATGAAGTGATGGATGCGCGCCGCATAGTAGTCGGCGAAGCGGGCGTGAATGAAGGCCTCCAGCGCGTGGCGGCGGGTCGAGCCCGAACAGGGCCTGACCAGGCGTACACTCAGCGCCCGCTGACGCCCGATCAGCGCCAGCGGCTCATGCTGTTCCCATGACAGCTCCATCTTGCAGACCTCGGCGGGTGGGGAGATTGGGAACATTCTCGTGCTCCCACCCTTAACAAAGGCTTAAGCGGCTGGGTCTGCCCCTGAAGATATATCTGGTCGCTCGTCTGCCCGCCTCGGCTACTCCATGGTCATCGCCTGGCAGCGCTCCGCCGGCAACCTCAAACGCCAGGACGAACGCTCCAGGCAGCTCGGCTCGAGCTGGACCTCATCGACTACCGGGTGCCCGGGTTGAGCTGGAAGGCCGGCTTCGTGCATAGCAATCGGATCGACACCGGCCGGAGCGGCATGACGAACGAGCGGGAGTTTCACGACCAGCCGCGGAACCGGGGGCCGGCAGATGCAGCCAGGGACCTGTCGAGCAACCTCTATGGCTCAATCTACCGCACCAGATGCGACTTGAACGAAATTCGGCTGTTCGTCGAATATCCGCTGGATCTGCTCTGAACCCTGAACTCAGCTGCGGCGGCGCGCCCAGGCGCCGCCGATGGCTCCGGTCAGGCAGCCGGCGACCAGTCCGGCGACGTGCGCGGCGTTGGCGATGGCGCCCAGCCCCAGGGCGGTGACCAGGCCGGACAGGCAGACCAGCAGCCAGATCAGCATCATCACCACCACGCCCGGCGGCAGGCGATAGGCGGCGGCGGGCGCGATCCGGTGGAAGATCCAGCAGTGGCCGAGCAGGCCGTAGAGCACGCCGGACAGGCCGCCGAACAGCGCCGGGCCGCCGAACAGGTATTGCGCGGCATTGGATGCCAGGCCGAACAGCAGGGTCAGGAGCAGCAGCATCAGAGCGCCCTGGCGTGCCTCGATGCGCCGCCCCAGCTCCCAGTACCAGAGCCCGTTCATCGCCAGGTGCAGCCAGCCGAAGTGGATCAGCATCGGCGTCAGCAGGCGCCACCACTGCCCGGCGGACAGGCTCTCGGACAGGGGGACGAAATACAGGTAGTCACCCTGGATATGGAACTCCTGAAAGGTCAGCCAGCCGACGGCGGCGAGGTTTTCCCCGAGCAGGGTCAGCGCCGCCACCAGCAAGGTTGCCAGCAGCACCAGGGAGGTCAGCGGGCTGTGGCGCAGCTGGCTGAAAATGCCGGAGGTGCGTTGCGCCGCCGCCGGATGCGCGCCCAGCGGATCGCCCTCGGGAAAGCGCACATAGAGCAGGTTCACTTCCTGGGCCAGCCGGGGATCGGGTACCCAGAGCACCTGCTCGCCCCCCTCCTCGCTGACCCGGTGAGGCACACCCAGACGCCGCAACAGGGCAATGAAGCCGCTGAGGTCAGTCCCCAGCGGCAGGCGCAGCGCCTCAATTTTCATGGGGAGCCTCCGGGCGCTCCACCTCGACCCAGGCGAACTTGTTCGGATCGAGCTCCGTCTCCTGGTCCAGCCGATAGGCCACCAGCTTGCCGAACATCACCGCACTGTAGTCGAGGCAGGCCAGATTGGGGCGGATCAGTGACGGTTGCCCTTGGCGCCAGTAGTGCCCGACGAACAGCGGCGGCTGGTCGGCATCGTAGAAGGGCAGCTCGGTCCGATGCGCCAGGGAGATGGGCATCCGCGCGACGGGCTCGGGCAGAGCGTCGGGTTGAAAGACGATGTCGCCATAAGTTTGCGGCTCGTCCGCCCAGAACTTGCTGCGGAAGGTCTCGCGGACGAGGCCGTCCCTTCCGGTCAGCGTCATGCCGTGGGGCAGGCGCATGTTGATGCCGCGCAGCATTCGTTCGAAGACCTGGTGGGCGAAGGTATCGGGCGCCGCGGAAGCCTTCAGGAAGGGCTCGTCGATCAGCCCCTCCGGATATTGCCGGCGCAACGGCTCGATCAGGCTGGCATCCCAGCAGGCATGCACGACGCGGAAGCGACCGGCGTCGATGAACAGCGGCAGCTCGTAGAACCAGTCGAGAAAGGCCCGCCAGTCGCCCGGATGATTGGCGAACTGCGTCAGGGTTTCGTGGATCAGCCGCTCGTTGCGCGCCGTGTGTTCGCGTACGTACTGCAGGCCGCTCTCAGGCGGTGCCTCGGTGGACCAGCCCAGCAGGTTGTACTCGTGATTGCCCATGACGCACAGGGCCTGGCCAGCCTCGACCATGTCGTGCACCAGGTGCAGGGCCTCACGGATGCGCGGGCCGCGATCGACGATATCGCCGACGAACAGTGCCATTCGCCATGGATGGCGCCATACGCCCCCCTGGCGCCGGTAGCCGAGGCGTTCGAGCAGAGCTTCCAGGCTATGGCCGCAGCCATGCACGTCGCCGATCAGGTCATAGCTGCGCAGCGGATCGACCAGCATCAGCTGCCACCACCCAGACGACTGCCCCAGCCCAGCTTGGTCCGGCACACCTCGTAGTAGTTGTGGTCCAGCGGATGGATCAACTGCAGCCGCTGCGGCTTCTTGCTGATGGTGACGATATCGCCGGGCGAGCAGGTGAAGTGGTTCTGCCCGTCGCAGGAAACCTGGGGATAGATGTCCATCTTCGGCGATACCACGATCTTCAGCTCGCTGTTGCCGGCAACCACGATCGGCCGGCTCGACAGGGTGTGCGGATACATGGGCACGATGACGATGGCATCCAGCTTGGGATGCATGATCGGCCCGCCGGCCGACAGGGCGTAGGCGGTGGAGCCGGTCGGCGTGGAAACGATCAGGCCGTCGGATTTCTGGCTGCAGACGAACTGCCCGTCGATGTACAGCTCGAACTCGATCATCCGCGTCGACTTGCCCGGATGCAGTACTACATCATTCAGCGCATCGCCCTGACCGATCGGCTCCAGCTTGCGGCGCACCTGGGTTTCCAGCAGGAAACGGCTCTCCACGGTGTACTGGCCGTCGAGCACCTCGGCGACCCGGGTTTCCAGCTCGTCGGGACGAATGTCGGTGAGAAAGCCCAGGCTGCCGCGGTTGATGCCGAGCACCGGCACCTTGTAGCGGGCCAGGGCACGCGCCGCGCCGAGCATGCTGCCGTCGCCGCCGACGACGATGACCATGTCGCAGACCTCGCCCAGCTGCTTGCGCGAGGACACCTGCAGGCCATGCCCGGGCAAGAGCTCGGCGATGCTTTCGTCGAGGATCACATGGAGGTGTCGGTCGAGAAGAAACCTCTTCAGTCGGCGGATGGTGTCCACCACCTGGGTACTACCCAGGCGACCGATGATGCCAATATTGCGAAAGTGCTCCATGGGGCTCCTGCGGGGGCTGCGATTACAGGCAAGAGGCGATTATGCGGGAAAGCCGGCCAGAGCGGCAAACCACCTCCTGTGGGGGGGAAGCAGGCCCTTTTGGCAGCCTCGCCGGCCTCCCTGCGCGTCTTCGCCGGCCCCAGGTGCGCGACCTCGCCTGGACCCTGCTGTCGCCCCCGCTGCTCGCCGGCACAGCCTGGCCGCGGCGCCATCCGCTGGCAGCGAGCCACTGGGCGTACGAGCCGACCTGCCTGGCCGATTGGCTGCAGGCGCTGGATGCCTGCAGCACCCCGCTGGATGCCTGGCTGGCGCAGCATCCGACACGCCGCCTGGGGCTCTACTACGAGCGGCTCTGGCAGTTCGCCCTGCACCAGGCCCCGGGCGTTCGCCTGCTTGCCGCCAACCTGCCGATCCGCCAGGGCAGCAGTACCCTGGGCGAGTTGGACCTGCTGCTGGAGGATCTCGAAGGGATTCATCACCTGGAGCTGGCAGTCAAGCTCTACCTCGGATCGACCGGCAGCTCCGGGCAGCAGCCACCTCGCTGGATCGGCCCCGGGCGGCATGACCGACTCGACGGCAAGCTGGAGCGACTGGAGCGGCATCAATTGCCGCTATCGCGCAGCTCGGCGGCACGGCCAGCTCTTGATCGACTCGGGCTCGACATGGCCGAGCTGCAGGCTGGCTACTGGCTCGGTGGTTATCTGTTCTATCCCTGGCCGAATGGCTGTCCATCTCCAGCCGGTGCCAACCCGGCGCACCTGCGCGGGCGTTGGCTGGCCCGACGCGACTGGCCGGAGTTTCTCGCCAGCGCTCCCGCCGGCCACTGGCAGCCCTTGCCACGCCACGCCTGGCTGGCCCCGGCCCGCGTCGAGGCTGCGGATCTGTGGCCCCTGGGAGTCCTGCAAGCCTGGTACGCAGGATTAGAACCTGCCACACCGGCACATCTGCTGGTCCGGCTGACAGCCAACGAAGCGGGCGAATGGGTCGAGGCAGAGCGGATATTCCTGGTCGGCGACAGCTGGCCGCTCCCTCTCTAGCCAGGAATCAGCCGCGCGCTCCCAGCTCCTGCAGACGGTCGGCCAGTGCCCGCCGCCCCTGCATTCCACCGGTGTGCACGAAGATCAGCCGGCTGCCATGGGGAATGCCGCCACACGCGACCTGTTCGTGCAACGCCAGCAGGGCCTTGCCGGTGTAGACGGGATCCAGGGGAATGCCCCCTTCGCGCTCGCTATCGAGGATGAAACGCGCCAGCTCCGCGTCGAGCCGGGCAAACCCGCCGCGGCTGGCGTCCAGCAGACGATAGCCGACATCGGCCACTCCGGCTTCGGCGAGGATCGCCCGTACCTGTGGCGCCACGCCGTGACTGGCCGGTACAGCCAGGGCACCATGCACCGGACGCTCACCGCCTTCGGCAAGAACCAGGCCGGCCAGCGTGGCTCCAGTACCGGCGGCCAGCCACCAGCCGTGGTAGTCGGACCAACCGAGCGTCGGCAACTGGGACAACAGCATCTTCCGCAGCACCCTGCAGCCCTGCGCACCGGTCAGGCCGCCGCCGCCTTCCGCCACCGGATGCAGGTCGGGATAGCAGTCACGCCAGCTGTTCCAGAAGCCCGCCTGGTGACGCACCCGGTAACCGCCGTAGCCGAGCCAGTGCAGGCGCATGCCGAAGGCCTGCAGATCGCGTACGGTGGGGGTTTCCCTGGGCTCGCCGCGCAGCAGCCCCACCGTGGGAAAGGCGAAGCGCCGCCCGGCCGCAGCCAGCGCATGCAGGTGGTTGGAGTGCGGACCGCCCAGGCTGATCAGCCCCCTGGCTCCCTGACGCACTGCCTCCATCAGATGGGGGGCCAGCTTGAACCATTTGTTGCCGGAAATCAGCGGATCGACCAGATCGAGCCGCAAAACGCCGACCTCGATGCCGGCCGCAGCCAGCCAGCCGAGCACGAGGGGTTGAAGTGGCGCCCGAGGCGCCCAGTGGATGTCCAGCACCGGAAATCAGCTGGCGCTGCGCAGGCGGCTGCCCGACTTGTGCCGCGAACAGCAGTTGGACTCCCCCGCCACGAAACGTTGGGGGCTGTCGATCCGGTCGATCGGCAGCGCGCAGCGCCTGCCGCCGGGCAACTCGCATTCACAGACCGGCTGCTGGAAGTGTCTCAACCACAGGCGGTATTGCTCTTCACTGACCGAACACTTGGCCGCAGCATAGGCTATGGGACTCTCCCGATAGCGGACGATGTCCTGCAACGGAATGGTCAGGTGGCCCGCGCCGGGATGGTAGACCACGAAAGTCAAGCCCAGGCTGGCCAGCCCCTCGAGTGCCTGCTCGATATTCTGCGCGGCCAGTTGCTCATGCTCATTCCTGAGCCTGAGAATTTCTTCCCGCCCCAGCCTCTCTTGCTCTGCGCGAGCGGCCAGCTCGGCTTCCGTGTGCGCGTGGGACTCGGACTGCGTCTGCAATTGCGCCTCGAGGCTGGCATGCAGCGCCTGATACCGGTTCAGTTGTTCGCGCAGCCCCTGCACTTCGGCCTGCAGGGTTCTGGCCTGAAGCTCGGCAGCCTGCTTCAGCCTCCCCTGGGCCTCTTCCAGGTAGCGGCTCAGATTGCGGATATGCAGCCGCTGTCGCTTGATCAGGTGGGCCGTTTTCTGGCGCTGCCCGTCACTCCAGTCCTTGTTTCGCACGGCACTGGCAGGCTCCTGACCATCGGCCGCCTGCAGGCCTGACGACGATCTGCCCACTGCTGGCGTTCCCTCCTCCTCGCAGAGCAGACCAAGCTGGTTGCGCTTGGCCGCATCACGCAACGCCAGGAGATCTTGCAATTCGGGATCCCACAAGTGCATCTGATGCCGAGCTGCCGGGCACCGACTGCGGCTGACCAGACGGATCGGCCCGGCGCCCAGATCGATCCCCGGAGCTGCGCGCTCGGATAGTTGCCGTAGGGGAAGATTCCAACCAGGATCGGCTGCGCCATCCTCGTCAAAATCCAGATAGAAGAAGACCGCGGCGCGCACCTCCAGCCGAGGGGAGATCAGCAGATACGCAAGACGCACCTGCTGATCGGCCAGATCCGGCAGGCTGACGACCCCGTCGAGTACGGCTTCGAACTCCGGCAAGAGCATTTCCCGGCAGATGCCCTGCTCATTGAAGAACATTACGGCCTCAACCATTTTCAGTCTTTTCTGCACGGCTCTGGTCCCTTATCGTATTTTTTCCTGAGTCATGACCGCGGCCCACCGCACCGGCCGCCTCACAAGGCAGGCCAAGTCTAGGTAAAAGAAGCCAGGCGCCAACGTGACACAATCGGCAGTCGCTCGGAGCCATATACGTATCCGATGGCTGCCGGGAAAAACTGTGAAACGTTCAGTGGTGGCGTTTTGACACAAAATAGCCTTTCCGGTTCCACAAACATCACGGATGACTTGGCATTCGTGGTGCCCCTCCCTACGCTGAGCGAATTTTCCTGTCTTCGCTCCAAGTCATGCGCAAACTCCAGTTCACCCCGGTCCTGCTGATCCTCGCCCTGCTTCTCGGCATCCATGCGAATTGGCGCGCACCACGCGCGGGCGGACATTATCTCGCCGACCTGCGCAGTACACTCATTCACGCAGAGGGAACGGTGGAAGCCAGGGCCAATCTGCTGATCGTGCGCCCCGAGCTGTTTCCCAGCGACTATCGGAGCCCGGACCATCTACGCCTGAAGCTCGCGGCCATTCTGGACAGGGCGCATGACAACGGCCTGCTCAACGAACACAGCGTGGTCGCCCTGCCCGATCAGATCGGCACCTGGCTGCTGCTCGGTGGCGAGAGGAGCGAGCTCTATGGCGCCCGGAGTCTTTCCGAAGCACAGGCATGGCTGCTTCTGGACAATCCTCACCGCATGGCCTGGACCTGGCTGCAGAGCGAGGGCTTTCCCGGAGTGGGGGAAACCCTGCTGCGCATGAAGGCGGAAAAGATGGCCCGCGACTATCAGCAGTTGTTTGGCTCCCTGGCCAGGGAATACCGCATCACCCTGCTGGCAGGTTCCCTGCTCCTGCCCGAGCCACGCGTGGAGAACGGCAGACTGCTTACAGGCAAAGGGCAGTTGCACAACTTCGCCCCGGTCTTTGGGCCGGATGGCAATCTGCTCGGCAATCCCCAGGCACAGGCCTGCCCGGCAAGGGTCGCCGGGCAGGTTGCGGTACAGGAGATTCACGTACAAAACATGAAAGTGCTGGTCAGCCGCGAGGGATGTCGAGCACCCAGCTTAGTGAAGTCAGCCGGCATGCAGAGCGGAATGGCGCTGTTTCTTCGGGGCCGCCTGTGGCCGCTCGAAGACCTGACGGACTGCTGCGGGGCATCGGCCTTCGTTCAGGAAAGCACCGGGTCTGGCAGCCATCTGCTGAGCATCCAGGGAGCTTCGCCCCCCCTTGCAGAGTTGCCGGCAGAGGACCACTAACCTTCGCATGCCGGAGCACTTACATCTCGGTGGCGTCTTCCGCCGGCTCTGCAGGGTCCCGCTCGGCAGCGTGGAATTCGAGAAGTTCTTCTTGATAGTCATCCATAGGAAAAAGCTCCTGATCGGCTGGTTATTTGGAAAGACAATAAACAAAGTCCATGCCAAAAAGCCTAGACGAATCAGATGACCATTGAATTAAAACGCAAGTTCAACAAAAAAGCCTCCGGGCATTGCTGCCTGGAGGCTTTCGAATGTGGCGCAGCGGACGGGACTCGAACCCGCGACCCCCGGCGTGACAGGCCGGTATTCTAACCGACTGAACTACCGCTGCATGTCGGCTGGACTTTCGTCCAATTTCGCAAACTCTGGTGGCTGATGACGGGATCGAACCGCCGACCCCCTGCGTGTGATGCAGGTGCTCTCCCAGCTGAGCTAATCAGCCATCGCCTTGCGAGGTGGCGCGCAATTTACCCACGAATCAGGGCTAAGTCAACAGCCAGCCTGATTTTTTCTTCACGCTGGCAAATCGGGAAGCGCTGGAGCATGGCAAGGCGCCATGTCTCATGTTCCGATGAAAGAAAGATGCGCAATGGCGCAAGGTAGCTCGGAACGGCACCAGAACGGCGCATGGCCTCCTGCGTGCGAAACGGAAATCTGATGACCGGACGACAATCAATCCAGATAAATCATCTTGCGCGCCATGCCGCCATCCACGATGAACTCCTGACCGGTCACGAAGCCGGCGCGCTCCGACAGCAGCCAGGCGACCAGGGCGGCGACATCCTCGACCGTCCCCACGCGACCGACAGGATGCTGGGCATGACTCTGGGCGGATAGCGGCGCCTGTTGGCGCTCGCTAGGGCTGCGCGAATCGATCCAGCCGGGACTGACGGCGTTTACCCGGACATCGGGCCCGAGACTGACCGCCAGTGCGTGGGTAAGTCCCAGCAGCCCTCCCTTGCTGGCCGCGTAGGCTTCGGAATTCGGCTCGGACTGGTGCGCACGGGTCGAAGCGATGTTGACCATGGCGCCGCGATGCGCCTGCAGGTAGGCCGAGCAGTGCTTGGCCAGCAACAGCGGACCGGTCAGGTTCACGCCCAGCACCTGACTCCAGTGGCTGAGCTTCAGCTCGGCCAACGGGCGATTGCGGGGATCGGCAATCGCGGCATTACAGACCAGGGCATCGAGGCGACCGAACTGGCCGAGCACCTCGGCCACTCCCATCGCCACCTGGCTTTCCTGAGCGACATCCATTCCGACGAACCAGGCACTGCTGCCCAGCGCCTTGGCCACCTTGGGGCCACGCTTGCGGTCGATGTCGGCCAGCACCACCTGCCAGCCCTCGGCGATCAGCCAGGCGGAGATGCCCAGTCCGATGCCACGCACCGCCCCGGTGACCAGGGCGACCTTGCCGTTGCTCTGCGGCTTGCCGGCCGCCAGGCTCAGGTCGATCACAGCGCGGCCAATCCACGGGCCAGGTCGGCCTTGATGTCCTCGATGTCCTCCAGACCGACCGCCACGCGAATCAGACTGTCGCTGATCCCGGCCGCCGCCCGCGCCTCCGGAGTCAGACGACCGTGGGAGGTGGTGGCCGGGTGGGCGATGGTGGTCTTGGTGTCGCCCAGATTGGTGGTGATGGAGATCATCCGGGTGTTGTCGATGACCCGCCAGGCAGCTGCCCGGTCGCCTTTGATCTCGAAGCTGACCACCGCACCGAAGCCGCTCTGCTGGCGCTTGGCCAACTCATGCTGCGGATGGCTGGGCAGACCGGCGTAGTAGACCTTGGCGACCTGCGGCTGCAGCTCCAGCCACTCGGCCAGCGCCTGAGCGCTGGCACAGTGCGCCTGCATGCGAACCCTGAGGGTTTCCAGCCCCTTGAGGAACAGCCAGGCATTGAAGGGGCTGAGAGTCGGGCCTGCGGTGCGCAGAAAACCCACCACCTCCTGCATCAGCCTGGAACTGCCAGCCACCACGCCGCCGAGGCAACGCCCCTGGCCGTCGATGTATTTGGTCGCCGAGTGGATGACGATATCGGCGCCAAGAGCCAGCGGCTTCTGTAGCACCGGCGTGCAGAAGCAGTTGTCCACCGCCAGCAGGGCGCCACGGGCATGGGCGATGTCGGCCAAGGCGGCAATGTCCACAAGCTCGGCCAGCGGATTGGACGGCGACTCGACGATGAACAGCTTGGTGTTCGACTTGCAGGCCGCGGCCCAGGCGTCCAGGTCGGCCAGGGGCGGATAATCGACCTCGATGCCAAAGCGCTTGAAGTATTTGTCGAACAGGCTGATGGTCGAGCCGAATACGCTGCGCGACACCAGCACATGATCGCCGGCGCTGCACAGGCTCATCACCATGGCCAGGATGGCGCCCATGCCGGAGGCCGCGGCGACCGCCTGCTCGGCGCCCTCCAACGCAGCGATGCGTTCCTCGAAGATGCGCACAGTAGGATTGGTATAGCGGGAATACACGTTGCCCGGCTGCTCGCCGGCGAAACGCGCAGCCGCATCGGCGGCGCTGCGGAACACGTAGCTGGAGGTCATGAACAGGGCTTCGCCATGCTCACCCTCGGGAGTACGGTGCTGGCCGGCACGCACGGCCAGGGTGTCGAAACCGGCCCCCTCCAGGTCGCTGTCCAGCCGTCCAGCATCCCACTCGATCGTCATAATCCTTTCCCCTAGCATGAGAGCGGCCGTTGCCGCTCGGAGCGAAGCCCCAGGCCTTCTCGCCTGCCGCTCAGTTGTTGTACAGATCGATGATTGCGCTGACCGCATTGCTGCGGGCCTTGCTGGCATCGTTGCGGGCTTTCTCGATGCGATCCAGATAAGCCTCGTCGATATCGCCGGTGACATATCTGCCATCGAAGACGGCGCAGTCGAAGTTGTCGATCTTCACCTTGCCACCCCCCACCGCATCGATCAGATCGGACAGATCCTGATAGACCAGCCAGTCGGCACCGATCAGCTCGGCAACCTCCTCGGTGCTGCGTCCATGAGCGATCAGCTCGTGGGCGCTGGGCATGTCGATGCCGTATACATTGGGATAACGCACTGCCGGAGCCGCCGAGCAGAAATAGACCTTCTTGGCGCCGGCCTCGCGAGCCATCTGGATGATCTGCTTGCAGGTGGTACCGCGCACGATGGAGTCGTCCACCAGCATGACGTTCTTGCCGCGGAACTCGAGATCGATGGCATTGAGCTTCTGGCGCACGGACTTCTTGCGCGCCGCCTGCCCTGGCATGATGAAGGTGCGGCCGATATAGCGGTTCTTGACGAAGCCCTCGCGAAACTTCACACCCAGATGGTTGGCCAGCTCCAGGGCTGCAGTACGGCTGGTGTCGGGAATTGGAATGATCACGTCGATATCATGCGCGGGGTACTCGCGAAGAATCTTCTCGGCCAGCTTCTCGCCCATGCGCAGCCGCGCCTTGTAGATCGACACGCCGTCCATGAAGGAGTCGGAACGCGCCAGATAGACATGCTCGAAGATGCACGGCGAGTATTTCGGACTTTCCGCGCACTGGCGGGTGAACAACTTGCCGTGTTCGGTGATGTAGACCGCCTCGCCCGGCGCCAGGTCGCGGATCAGGCTGAAGCCGAGCACGTCGAGGGCGACGCTTTCCGAGGCGATCATGTACTCCACGCCCTCGTCGGTCTGACGCTGGCCGAAGACAATGGGGCGAATCGCATTGGGGTCGCGAAAACCGACGATGCCGTAGCCGGTTATCATCGCCACCACGGCATAGCCGCCCCGACAACGGCGATGCACGCCGGAAACCGCGGCGAACACGTCCTCCTCCGTCGGCTGCAGCTTGCCGCGCACCGCCAGCTCATGGGCGAAGACGTTGAGCAACACCTCGGAGTCGGAGCTGGTATTCACATGACGCAGGTCGGACTCGTAGATTTCGCGGGACAGCTGATCGACGTTGGTCAGGTTGCCATTGTGCGCCAGGGTGATCCCGTAGGGAGAGTTGACGTAGAACGGCTGGGCCTCGGCCGAACTGGAGCTGCCGGCCGTGGGGTAGCGCACGTGACCGATGCCCATGTGACCGACCAGGCGCTGCATGTGCCGCTGCTGGAACACATCGCGCACCAGACCGTTGTCCTTGCGCAGGAACAAGCGGCCCTCATGGCAGGTGACGATACCGGCAGCGTCCTGGCCGCGATGCTGAAGGACGGTAAGCGCGTCATACAGCGCTTGATTGACGTTGGACTTACCGACAATACCGACGATGCCACACATGTGACGCAACCCCTGCTAGTAGTTCAGGCTAATTCCGGGCGCCCGCCCGAGGCCGGCCCCATCTGTCTCTTGGAAGCTCAGCGCGGCACGCTTATCCCGCCGGCAAGCCATTGGCCGGAAAATCCCAGGATGAGATTTTTCGACCAGTCGGCGACTATCAGGAAGTGCGGCAGCAGGGCCGACTGTTGCCACCAGGGATCCTGCTGCACGGGTGCCAGACTGAGCAGGCCGACCAGCAGTACCACCAGCAGCCCACCCCGGGCAGCACCAAAGACCATGCCGAGCACGCGATCTGTACCGGACAGGCCGGTGACGCGCACCAGCTCGCCAATGAGGAAGTTGACCAGCGCACCGACCAGCAGGGTCG
This sequence comes from Azotobacter salinestris, assembly GCF_009363155.1. NCBI lineage: Bacteria > Pseudomonadati > Pseudomonadota > Gammaproteobacteria > Pseudomonadales > Pseudomonadaceae > Azotobacter > Azotobacter salinestris. The sequence goes on along the minus strand of NZ_CP045302.1, from coordinate 4,337,627 downwards.
CCACGAAAAGAATCGCGCAGGCGGCAATGACCTGCAGCGAGGGCGTGGCAATATAGCCGACCAGATGCTGCGAGAGTGCTCCGCCAAACATCCAGGCAATGACGCCGGCGATGATCCAGGTGACCAGCGACAGGGCTTCCTTGACGAAGCCTCGCGTCAAGCTGATCAGACTGGAAACGGCGACGATCGCGATGATCGCCCAATCGACCCAGGTGAATGCCACGGTTCAACCCATGAATGGAAAGGCCCTGCATTCTAGCAGAGCCCCTCCTGTTCGAGTAAGAACCTGAATCCACTGGCCGCCCTCGGTATACAGCCCCAACCCAAGGCGTCCGCAGCATGGCCGGCAATCGGGTGCTCAGCCACGTTCAGGCTGGAAGCGCACGACAAAGCCGCTGAGATTGTGCTGCCGCTTGAGCTGATCGCGCAGGCGGTTGGCCTCGCTCCGCTCGATGACCGGCCCGACGTATACCCGATTCATCCCGTCGACATGACGGATGTACGCGTTGTAGCCCTGGCTGCGCAGGGTCTTCTGCAGGGCCTGGGCATTGGCAGTGTTGGACAGGCTGGCCAGTTGGATCGACCAACTGACCGGCAAGGTGTTGGCATCCAGGCGGCTTGCCTCGGCTGCCTTGGCCTGTGCCGGAGGCGGAGCGGGATTGGCCGCCTGGGGCTTAGCCGGAGCGGCATGGGCAGCAGCCGAGGGAGCACTCGGCACGGCAGCAGCCGGCGCATCGGCAACCGCCGAGGAGGGCTGCGGCTCCTCAGGCAGAATCACCGGCTCCGGAACCGCAACCGGCTCCAGCTCGACACGCGGCGCAGGCGGGGCCTTGGGCATGGGCGGCGCCTCGACCACCACCTGCCGAACCTCGTCCTCGCGGGTGAACAGCATCGGCAGAAAGATCACCGCCAGTGCCAACAACACCAGGGCACCGATCATCCGCTGCTTGAGCCTCTTATCCAGCCAGGCCATCCCGTTTTTCCTCCTGCCGACGCAACCAGTCCAGCGCTTCGGCCACACAATAAAAAGAACCGAACACCAGGATTTCATCACCTTCGGCAGCTCGCCGGCATTGCACCTGCAACGCTTCGGCGACATCGGCGCACGCGACAACCAGCGCCCCACGCCCCCGCAGGGCGACCGTCAGCCCCTCGGCCGGAAGGCTTCGCGGGGTCGGCAGCGGCGCCACCGCCCAATACCGGACCTGTGGCAACAGGGGCTCCAGTACGCCTGACAGATCCTTGTCGGCGAGCAGGCCGAAAACCGCCAGCCGCTGCCCTTCGAGCGGCCGCGCGGCCAGGCGCCGGGCCAGATAGGTGGCGGCATGGGGGTTGTGCCCGACATCCAGCAGGAACGACAGATGCTTGCCCTGCCAGCACATCTGGCGCCGCTCGAGACGACCGCTCAGATGCGTAGTGCTCAAAGCCTGCACAATGGATCCGACCTCCCAGGGCAGATCAAGCAAGGCATAGACCTGCAGCGCCAGAGCGGCACTCTCGACCGGCAGATCGAGTGGCGATAAACCCTCCAACTCAAGCCCGTCGCCTGTGGCACTGCAGCCGCGCCAGCCCCAGGTATCTTCCCCGAGAATCAGCTCATAATCCGGGCCTCGCCTGTAGAGCGGCACGCCCAGCGACGCAGCCTGATCCAGCAGGGGTGCCGGCGGGTCCGGCTCGCCACAGACCGCCGGCCGCCCGGCACGGAAGATCCCAGCCTTCTCGAAAGCCACCGAATCGCGGGTATTGCCCAGCCACTCGGCATGATCCAGGGCGATACTGGTAACCACAGCCACGTCGGCGTCAACCAGATTGACAGCATCCAGCCGACCCCCAAGGCCCACCTCCAGCACGACGGCATCCAGCCCGGCCCGCTCGAACAACCAGAAGGCTGCGAGGGTGCCCATCTCGAAGTAGGTCAGGGAGATCTCGCCGCGCGCCGCCTCCACCACGGCAAAGGCCTGGCACAGGGCGGCGTCGTCGACCTCGCGACCATCGATTCGCACCCGCTCGTTGTAGCGCAGCAGGTGGGGAGAGTTGTAGACACCGACCCTGAGCCCCTGAGCACCTATCAATGCGGCGAGAAATGCACAGGTGGAACCCTTGCCGTTGGTCCCGGTGACCGTCACCACCCGCGATGCCGGCCGTCCGAGACCCATCCGGCGCGCCACCTCGCGCGAACGCTCCAGCCCCATGTCAATGGCCACCGGGTGCAACCGCTCGAGATAGGCGAGCCAGTCGGCGAGGCTGCGCTCGATCATGCCGTGGCGGTATCCATGGCCATGTCGGCGGCGATGTCCCTGTCTGCCTCAGGAATGGCCGTCACGGAGTCCCGCCAGTGCGTCAACTGGGCGAGCAGACGGGCCAGACGCGGACGCAGCTCCTGGCGAGGGATGATCAGGTCAATGGCGCCGTGCTCAAGCAGGAACTCGCTGCGCTGGAAGCCCTCGGGCAGCTTCTCGCGCACAGTCTGCTCGATTACCCGCGGGCCGGCGAAGCCGATCAGTGCCTGGGGCTCCGCGACGATGACATCGCCGAGCATGGCCAGGCTGGCGGAGACACCGCCGTAGACGGGGTCGGTCAGCACCGAGATGAACGGAATCCCCTCTTCGCGCAGGCGCGCCAGAACCGCCGAGGTCTTGGCCATCTGCATCAGGGAGATCAGCGCCTCCTGCATGCGCGCTCCACCGGATGCCGCGAAACAGATGAAGGGACAGCGCCGCTCGAGGGCCACATTGGCCGCCTGCACGAAGCGCTCGCCGACAATGGCGCCCATGGAGCCGCCCATGAAGGAAAACTCGAAGGCACAGGCAACCACCGGCATGCCCTGCAGGGTGCCGCTCATGGAGATCAGCGCATCCTTCTCGTTTGTCTGCTTCTGCGCTGCCGCAAGGCGGTCCTTGTACTTCTTGCTGTCGCGAAACTTGAGTCGATCCACCGGCTCCAGCTCCGCACCGATTTCCTCGCGCCCCTCGGCATCGAGGAAGATGTTCAGCCGAGTGCGCGCACCGATACGCATGTGGTGATCACACTTGGGGCAGACCTCCAGGGTCTTTTCCAGCTCGGGCTTGTACAGCACTGCGTCGCAGGACGGACACTTGTGCCAGAGGCCTTCCGGCACCGAGCTTTTCCGCACCTCGGAACGCATGATCGAGGGGATCAGCTTGTCTACCAACCAGTTGCTCATGCTTTACGTTCTCCGCAGCTTTGGGGACCCGACGCACAACGTCCCATGGCCCCACGCCTGTTTTGAGCAAATTCACGAATGTATCCGCCTGCCGACGGGATCCGAATCCCGGCGGTCTTTTGCCGGGTCGAAACCCACTGCCGCGCCAGCCAGCAGTTACCTGAGCGACGGGCACCAGACGAGATGGCGCCGTCATGAACAGCAGAACCGATACGCAGCGGAAGGCAGTCTCGCCGCATCGGCAGCTCGCTAATGGACGGTGTTGAATCGTCTGCCGTCACATGGCAGTTCAACCACCCCCTACTCAGCCCGGAAAGCGCAGTCCCTGCTTCCCTTCAGGCGTTGTGTACCTCGCGGATGAAAGCGCGAATCTTCTCGGCATCCTTCACCCCCTTCTCCACCTCGACACCGCCACTGACATCCACCGCATAGGGAGCGACCTGGGCGATTGCGGCACGCACGTTCTGCACGGTCAACCCACCGGCCAGGATCACCGGCTTGGACAGGATTCGCGGTACCAGTGACCAGTCGAAGGACTCCCCGGTTCCCCCCGGCACTCCGGGAACATAAGCATCTAGAAGAATCCCGCTGGCATTGCGGTACTCCAGGCAGCGAGCGGCGATATCCTCTCCTGGACGGACCCTCAGCGCCTTGATATAGGGACGACGATAGCCATCGCAGTCGGCTGACGTTTCATCACCATGAAACTGCAGAAGATCAAGTGGCAACTCATCAAGAATTTCGCTGATTTCGTAACGACTGGCATTGACGAAAAGGCCGACCGTGGTCACGAACGGCGGCAAGGCGGCAGCGATTGCCTTCGCCTGCTGCAGCGTCACTGCCCGCGGACTTTTCGGATAGAACACCAGGCCGATGGCATCGGCGCCGGCCTCGGCGGCCACGAGAGCATCCTCGACCCGGGTAATCCCACAGATTTTGCTGCGAACGGCTGCCAATTTGTCTACACCCAAGGAAAGGTTCCAAATGGTAACAAAAGAAGCTCCCGCTGCAAGCCCGATCGCCCCCGAACAATAAGTCAGCCTTGCCGACAATCCGGCAGGCCCGATAGAAAATGCGGCCCCAGGTAGCGCTGCGGCAGCTCGAACTCCTCCGGATAGTCGACCTGTACCAGATACAAGCCATAGGGATGCGCCGTCACTCCTCCCTTGCGACGCTGGCGGCTCTCCAGCACCTCCTGCCCCCATTCGACGGGACGCTCGCCGGCCCCTATGGTCATCAGCACGCCCGCGATGTTGCGCACCATGTGATGCAGAAAGGCATTGGCCCGAATGTCCAGCACGATCAAGCGGCCATGCTGGATCAACTGAAGGTGATGAATCGTCTTGATCGGCGACTTGGCCTGGCATTGGCTGGCGCGAAAGGCGCTGAAATCATGGCAGCCGACCAGCGCCCGGGCAGCCTGACGCATGCGCTCGATATCGAGCGGCCGGTGATTCCAGGTGACCTCCTCGGACATGTGTGCCGGACGGATCGGGTCGTTGTAGATGACATAGCGATAACGCCGGGCCTTTGCGCTGAAGCGCGCATGGAAATGCGCCGGCATTTCCCGGGCCCAGGTAACGCTGATATCTGCAGGCAGGTTCATGTTGGCGCCCATGGTCCAGGCGTGCATGGTGCGCTCGATGGGAGTATCGAAATGCACAACCTGTCCACTGGCATGCACCAGGGCATCGGTACGCCCGGCACATACCACACTCAGCGGAACACCACCGGCAACCGTGGACAAGGCCGACTCGAGCGCCGACTGTATCGAGGGTACCCTGGGATTCTGGCGCTGGAAACCATGATAGCGAGCGCCCCGGTACTCGAGCCCGAGAGCCACCCTGCAAAAGCCAGCGGCAGCCACTTCGGCTGCCGCTGGCTGTACAATTTCTTCGGTCATCGATCAGGCTAAACGGGCAGACATTTCACGCGCTTCCTGCCGCTGGGCTTCATTCCCTTCACTCAATACTTCTTCAAGAATATCCCGGGCACCCTCGGTGTCGCCCATGTCGATATAGGCGCGAGCCAGATCCAGCTTGGTGGCGATCTCGTCCGCATCGACCAGGAAGTCGAAGTCTTCGCCCTCCTCCAGGCCGCCCAGCGCATGCGTTGCCGGCTGCATGTCGCCGTCGCTCTCTCCCAGCCCTACTGCCAGTTGTTCGAGTTCGACACCCAGCTCGTCCAACTGGACCATGAGGCCCGACGCCTCCTCGTCCGCCGATGCATCATCGGTCGATGGCAACTCGAGCTTTGGAGCGACCAGATCCGAGTCGATGGAGAAATCACCATCAGCAGCCAGCTCGAAGCTGTCGAACAATCCCTCCTCCAGAAGCGCGCTCTCCGAAGAGGCCGTCTCGCCCGATGCTGCGATGGGAGCCTCAAGACTGCCCAGATCCAGGCAGAGAGGATCCTCGCCCCCAACCGAGGCCGGTCCGTCCGGCATATCCAGCTCCAAGGCGAGCCCTTTCAGGTTCAGATCGCCCTCCCGGTCGAAGCCTGTAGCCTCACTGGAGAACTCCAGATCGAACGAGAAGTCCTCGGCCAAAGGCTCCTCCGCCGGCAGAGGCGGCTGTAACGCTTCGTCCAGCGTCAGATCATCCAGGCTCAAGGCGGCATTGCTCTGGGTGGAGCCCTGAAGATCCCTTTCCAATTCGGCTTCCAGATCACCCAGGCTTAGATTGATATCGGCAGCAAAGACGGGGGGACTCGGCTCGGCCTCTTCCGTTACCGAGGGCAAGCCTTTCTTCTCCTCGAGCGCCTCCAGCCCGGCAGCCAGGGCTGCGCCTGACAAGGCTGCGGTGGCGAAACCGGCCATGGCCGGGTACTTCATCCTTAGGTGATCGACTTGGGATTGGGTGCCAGTGATTTCGCGCAGCACCTTTTCCTGACGGGTGAAACCTTCACGATCACCAAGCTCGGCATGCACCTCCATCAGCCTCAGGCGCAGGTCGCTGCGCTTGGGCTCCGCGACGCAGGCAGCCTCCAGCAACTCGGCGGCCTCTCTGAAGCGGCCGTAGGCAATATGCTCCTCGGCGTCACTCAGCACATCCCGATCCCGCCCCCCGGGGATCTCATCCAGCAGAGTGGGCTCGATGGGCGCCCGCGACAAGCCGGTATCCAGCCGGGTATCGACCATGGCCACCTCGTCATCCTCATCCTGGAGATCCGTTTTCTTCGCGGCGCGCCGACGAGCAACCAGCAAGCCAAGCAGCAGCGCTGCCGCGGCACTTCCCCCCAGCGACGGGAGCAACAGCGGACTGCTCAGGATAGAGTCGACCAGGCCCATCGGCTCCGGTACGACAGCCGGCCGCGGCGGTTGCGGAGCCGCCGGCCTGGCCGGTGCAGGCTGCAGCGGGACAGACTGCACTGCCGGCTTATTGGCGAGCGATTCGGCTGCCGGCGGCATGGAGGATGCGACGACGGCCGCCGTCTGGGCGGGAGCCGTCGAGGCGGTTTCGGGCTGGACAGGTACGGAGTCTACCGGCTCTGCCGGAATGGACGCGCCCTCGCTGGAGGATCCAGCCGGCTTCAGGGCAGGAGCGGTGACACTCGCGGCTTCCGGCTGGCTGGGCTCCCTGGATGCCGGTGCGACAACAGCAGCAGGCTCGCCCTGCATTGCGGACGCACTGACAGCAGCCTCGGCAGCGGCTTCGCCAGTCTTGCTCGGCTGAGCCAGATTCGCCTGCAGCTTGGCCAACTGCTCATCCTTCAGTGCTATCAGGCGCTGCAACTTGTCCAACTGGCTCTGCAGATCATCCATGCGGCTCTTCAGCTCGACATTCTCGCGCTGGGTCGCATCGAGATTCTCCTTGGCCAGTGCCAGCTTGTCGGCAGCAGCCTTGCCATCTGCCCCTTGGTCGCTGCCGGCAGCTGCCTTGCCGCTGTCGGCAGCGACCAGACGCAAGCTGTCGCCAGTCTCCACGCGCGCCGGCGCGGCACCAGCCTCGGTGCGGCGAGTCGCATCCAACTGTCGAGCCGAGGCGACGGACGGACGGGAGCGACGCTCGCGCCAGGCTGCGTTCTGCTCGGCAACCTCGGTCAGCGCCTGGCTTGGGGAACGACGACGAATCTGCTGTTCATCAGGCAGGCGCAATACCTGTCCGCTCACCAGCCGGTTGATGTTGCCATCGAGAAAGGCCTGCGGATTCAGATCCTGGATTGCCAGCATGGTCTGATGAATGGTGCCCGAGGTCTTCACACGCTCGGCGACCTTCCACAACGTATCGTTAGTGGCGGTCCTGTACTCCTTGGCCGGCGTGCCGGCAGCCTCCGGGTTGGGAGAAGCCGGCCGGGTGGCCTTGGCCGGAGGTACTGTAGCGGCTGCCGGAGCACGCGAGACGACACCGGCCTGCTGCTCCGTCAAGGGCTTCTGCGCGGCGGACATGGCCGTCTGCGATGAATACAGCGGCGGATCGAGCAACAGCGTGTATTCACGCAACAGCCGACCGCTGGGCCAGAGAACCTCCACCAGGAAATTCAGATAGGGTTCGCGCACCGGCTTGGTGGAGGTCACCCGAATGACACTCTTGCCATTGGGTCTGATTATTGGCGTGAACTTCAGATCGCTCAGAAAATATTGACGATCGACACCCGCCTTATTGAACTCTTCGGGAGAGGCAAGGGTCGGGATGACTTCCTCTGAATCAATATCACGCGCCTCCAGCAGTTCGATTTCGGCAACCAGGGGCTGATTCAGCGCAGAACGCAGGGTCACCTCTCCAAGGCCCAATGCATGGGCTACGCCCGAAGACAGCGCCGAGGCCGCCGCGATTGCCAGTGCCAGTTTGCGAACCCGAACCATAACGCTTCCCTTGAGTGATTTCCCGAGCAGAGAAAGGAGCCTGATACTTGATACCCCGCGCACCTTGATTGCGCCCGGCCGCACGCCGGCTACATCAGTTGTGCCACGCAGTAATAGGTCTTCGAATGCGGGTCAGTATCTTTTAGAGACCCTGTTTTATCAATAACTCGGCCAGTTGCACGGCATTAAGTGCGGAGCCTTTCCGCACGTTATCTGACGTAATCCACAAATTGAGTTCGCATGCGTCATCCACTCCAGTGCGCACTCGACCGACATAGGCAACATCCTGTCCGACCGCATCTCCGATCACCGTCGGACAATCGTCCGGCTCGATCAGTTCAAGGCCCGGTGCCTGCTGCAGAGCAGCCTGCACGGCAGGCAGGTCGATCGCCTGCGACGCCTGAACGGCAAGGCTCAGGCTGTCACCGAAGAATACCGGCGCCATCACGCAGGTGACGGCAACCTTCAGCTCCGGCACCTCCAGAACCTGCCTCAGCTCCTCGACCAAACGTCTCTCCAGTCTGGCATGCCCTGCCGCATCGGTCTCGCCGACCCTGCCCAGCAGATTGAAAGCGATCTGCCGGTCGAAGAGGCGTGGCTCGAGCGGACGCCCATTGAGCAATTCAGTGGTCTGTCTGGCCAACTCCGCCACTCCCGCGCGACCAAGGCTGGACACCGGCAGACAGGCCGTCACCCCCAGATGCCGCCACTGTACAAGCGGGCGCAACGGTGCCAGCGCCAGCACCATAGCGACCGCCGGGGAGGCCGGACTGCTCAACTGCCAAGGAGCCTCGAGCCCCTGCAGCACATGGGGATTGATCTCTGCCACCACCCGAGGCGCCTGCCGCAGCGGCAGGCCACCGCTCAGGTCGATCAGCGCACAGCCGGCGGCCCGGGCCTGTGACGCATATTGCCGGGTCACGGCCTCGCCGGCAGCGAAGAAGACCAGGCGCACCCGGCCGAAATCGAAGGCTTCGACATTCCCGACCCGCAGATTCCGCTCCCTGAAGGATACCGACTTGCCTGCGGAAGCCGCACTGGCCAGCAGGTGCAGTTGGCCGACCGGGAAGCCGCGCTCTTCGAGAATTTCGACGAGCGCTGTGCCGACGGTGCCCGTGGCACCGACTACGGCGATATCGATGACTGAACTCATAAGGACTCTCCTGAAACGGAAGCGCACTCTAGGCGTAGATCAAGAGCAGGCAGACGGCGACTCGCCACAAAGGGGGGCATAACGAAAAGCGCCGCGGTATTGCCGCGGCGCTTTTCGTCTGCCCCGAAGATCGGAAAGCCGTCAACGCTCCAGCAGGATACGCAGCATGCGCCGCAGCGGCTCGGCCGCGCCCCACAGCAACTGGTCGCCGACAGTGAAGGCCCCCAGGTACTGCGAGCCCATGTTGAGCTTGCGCAGGCGCCCGACGGGAACCGTCAGGGTACCGGTGATCGCCGCCGGGCTCAGCTCCTGCATGCTGGCTTCGCGATGGTTCGGCACCAGCCTCACCCAGGGATTGTGCTGGCTGATCAGCCCCTCGATGTCGGCGATCGGCACGTCCTTGTTCAGCTTGATGGTCAGCGCCTGGCTATGGCAGCGCATCGCGCCGACCCGCACGCAGATGCCGTCGACCGGGATCGGGTTCTTGATGCGACCGAGAATCTTGTTGGTCTCGGCCTGCCCTTTCCACTCCTCACGGCTCTGGCCGTTGGGCAGCTCCTTGTCGATGTAGGGGATGAGGCTGCCGGCCAGCGGCACACCGAAGTGATCCACCGGAAACTCGGCGCTGCGCTGAACTTCGGCGACCTTGCGGTCGATCTCGAGGATGGCGCTGGCCGGATCGGCCAGTTCGTTGGCCACCGCCGCATTGATGGTCCCCATCTGACGGATCAGTTCACGCATGTTCTGCGCGCCGGCTCCGGAAGCGGCCTGATAGGTCATGGCGCTCATCCACTCGACCAGGCCGGCCTCGTAGAGACCGCCCAAGGCCATCAGCATCAGGCTGACGGTACAGTTGCCGCCGATGTAGTTCTTGACGCCGGCATCCAGCGACTGGTCAATCACCCGACGGTTGACCGGATCCAGCACGATGACTGCATCGTCGGCCATGCGCAGGCTGGAGGCCGCGTCGATCCAGTAGCCCTGCCAGCCGGCCTCGCGCAGCTTGGGGAAGACTTCGCTGGTGTAGTCGCCGCCCTGGCAGGTGATGATCGCATCGAGACTCTTCAGCTCCTCGATGCTGTAGGCATCCTTCAGCGGCGCGGTTTCCTTGCCGATCGCCGGCCCTTGGCCGCCCACGCTGGAGGTGGTGAAGAACACCGGCTCGATCAGGTCGAAGTCCCGCTCTTCCAGCATTCGCTGCATGAGCACGGAACCGACCATGCCGCGCCAACCGATCAGACCTACACGTTTCATTGCAACTGCACCTGTATAGAAGTGGCCCGCATAAAGGCGAGCCGAAAGCTTACAACTTGGCGAGCGCCGCGACTACCGCATCGCCCATCTCGGTCGTACCGACCTTCCGGCAGCCTTCCGACCAGATGTCGCCGGTACGCAGCCCCTGGTCCAGCACGTTGCTGACCGCCTGCTCGATGGCATTGACCGCCTCGGTCTGGCCGAAGCTGTACCGCAGCATCATCGACACCGAGAGGATGGTGGCCAGCGGGTTGGCGATACCCTTGCCGGCGATGTCCGGCGCACTGCCGTGGCACGGCTCGTACATGCCCTTGTTGTTGGCATCCAGCGAGGCCGACGGCAACATGCCGATCGAGCCGGTGAGCATGGAGGCTTCGTCCGACAGGATGTCGCCGAACATGTTGTCGGTGACGATCACGTCGAACTGCTTGGGCGCACGCACCAGCTGCATGGCGGCGTTGTCGACGTACATGTGCGACAGCTCGACATCCGGGTAGTCCTTGGCAACCTCCTCGACCACCGCGCGCCACAGCTGGCTGGAGGCCAGCACGTTGGCCTTGTCCACCGAGCACAGTTTCCGGTTGCGCACGCGGGCCATGTCGAAACCGACCCTGGCGATGCGCCGGATCTCGCTCTCGCTGTACGGCAGGGTGTCGTAGGCCATGCGCTCGCCGCTCTCCAACACCTTGGTTTCGCGCGGCTGGCCGAAGTAGATGCCGCCGGTCAGCTCGCGGACGATGAGGATGTCCAAGCCGGCGACCACTTCCGGCTTGAGGGTGGAAGCCTCGGCCAACTGCGGGTAGAGCAGCGCCGGGCGCAGGTTGCCGAACAGGCCCAGCTGCGAGCGGATTTTCAGCAGGCCGCGCTCAGGACGGATGGCCGGATCGATGGTGTCCCACTTCGGACCGCCGACGGCGCCGAGCAGGATGGCATCGGCGGCACGGGCACGCTCCAGGGTTTCGTCGGCCAGCGGCACACCGTACTTGTCGACGGCAGCGCCACCCAGCTCGTCGTAGCTCAGCACGAAGCCCAGCTGGTACTTCTCGTTGGCCAGCTGCAGGACCTTGACCGCTTCGGCCATGATTTCCGGGCCGATGCCGTCGCCCGGAAGAACCAGAATCTGCTTGCTCATTGCATGTCCTTGAATGTCGAACCCTGGGAGCGGATCGAAGCCGCCCCCAGTGGAAAGGGATTACTTGATAGCGCCGAACAGCCAGGGGCTGGTCTGTTTGTGCTTTTCCTCGAACGCGCGGATGGCATCGGCATCCTGCAGGGTCAGGCCGATGTCGTCCAGGCCGTTGAGCAGGCAGTGCTTGCGGAAAGGATCGATCTCGAAGGACAGCACCTTGCCGTCCGGACGGGTCACGGTCTGCGCGGCCAGATCAACGGTCAGCTGGTAGCCCTCGCTCGCCTCGCACTGCTTGAACAGCTCGTCCACCTCCGCCTCCGGCAGGATGATCGGCAAGAGGCCATTCTTGAAGCTGTTGTTGAAGAAGATATCGGCGAAGCTCGGCGCGATCACCGTGCGGAAGCCGTACTCCTCCAGCGCCCAGGGGGCGTGCTCGCGGCTCGAGCCGCAGCCGAAGTTCTCGCGGGCCAGCAGCACGCTGGCACCCTGGTAGCGCGGCAGGTTCAGCACAAAGTCCTTGTTCAGCGGACGGCCCGAACAATCCTGCCCCGGCTGACCGACGTCCAGATAGCGCCACTCGTCGAACAGGTTGGGACCGAAGCCGGTGCGCTTGATCGACTTGAGAAATTGCTTGGGAATGATTTGATCGGTATCGACATTCGCGCGATCGAGAGGCGCGACCAGACCGGTGTGTTGAGTAAAGGCTTTCATCGGTTATTTCCTCAGGCCTGGAGCATTTCACGCACATCGACGAAGTGGCCGGCGACCGCCGCGGCGGCAGCCATGGCCGGACTGACCAGATGGGTACGCCCGCCGGCGCCCTGACGCCCCTCGAAGTTGCGGTTGGAGGTGGAAGCGCAGTGCTCGCCGCTCTCCAGGCGATCCGGGTTCATCGCCAGGCACATGGAGCAACCCGGTTCGCGCCACTCGAAGCCGGCTTCGGTGAAGATCTTGTCCAGGCCTTCCTTCTCCGCCTGCTCCTTGACCAGTCCGGAGCCCGGCACCACCAGTGCCTGCTTGACGCTCGCAGCGACCCTGCGGCCCTTGGCCACCTCGGCGGCGGCACGCAGGTCCTCGATCCGCGAGTTGGTGCAGGAGCCGATGAACACGCGGTCGACCTTGATCTCGCCGATCGGCTGGTTGGCCGAGAGCCCCATGTATTTCAGGGCGCGGACGATGGAGTCGCGCTTGACCGGATCGCTCTCGAGGGCCGGATCCGGCACGCGCTCGTCGACTGGCAGAACCATCTCCGGCGAGGTGCCCCAGGTGACCTGCGGCTTGATCTCTTCGGCCTTCAGCTCGACGATGGTGTCGAACTTGGCGTCGACATCGGACACCAGCTCACTCCACTGGGCGACCGCCTTGTCCCAGTCGGCACCCTTCGGCGCATAGGGACGGTCCTTGACGTATTCGATGGTCTTCTCGTCGACCGCCACCATGCCGACTCGGGCACCGGCCTCGATGGCCATGTTGCAGAGGGTCATGCGGCCCTCCATGGATAGCTCGCGGATGGCGCTGCCGGCGAACTCCAGGGCGTGGCCGGTGCCGCCGGCAGTGCCGATCTTGCCGATCACGGCGAGCACGATGTCCTTGGCGCTGACGCCGAAGGGCAGCCTGCCCTCCACCCGCACCTGCATGTTCTTCATTTTCTTGGCGACCAGGCATTGGGTGGCGAGCACATGCTCCACCTCGGAAGTGCCGATGCCGTGGGCCAGCGCGCCGAAGGCGCCGTGGGTGGAGGTGTGCGAGTCGCCGCAGACCACGGTCATGCCCGGCAGGGTGGCGCCCTGCTCCGGGCCGACCACGTGGACGATACCCTGGCGTGGATCGTTCATCTTGAATTCGACGATGCCGAACTCGTCGCAGTTCTCGTCCAGGGTCTGCACCTGGATGCGCGAGGTTTCGTCGGCGATGGCGGCAACCCCCGACTGGCGATCCTGGGTGGTCGGCACGTTGTGGTCCGGCGTGGCGATGTTGGCATCCACGCGCCACGGCTTGCGCCCTGCCAGACGCAGCCCCTCGAAGGCCTGCGGCGAGGTCACCTCGTGGAGAATCTGGCGATCGATGTAGATCAGCGACGAACCATCGTCGCGCCGCTTCACTTCATGCATGTCCCAGAGCTTGTCGTAGAGCGTTTTGCCGGCCATCGGACTTTCCTCATCAGTTTCTCTGCAGGGGCAACCGCCCCCATGCGTGGAGGGGGATGCTAGGGACTTGCAGGGAATAACTCAAATTCATATTTTTTATCCACGGCATTCCCGAAAGGAATGCAAAGACGCCCCATCAGTCCGCCTTCGCCTGCTCAGGAGTCCTCCGGATGGATCTCGCCAGCCTCAATGCCTTTATCGCCGTCGCCGAAACCGGCAGCTTCTCCGAAGCCGGCGAACGCCTGCACCTGACCCAGCCTGCGGTGAGCAAGCGCATCGCCGCACTGGAACAGCAGCTTCAGGTGCGCCTGTTCGACCGCCTCGGCCGCGAGGTGAGGCTGACCGAGGCGGGCCGGGCACTGCTGCCGCGAGCTTACCGGATCCTCAGCGTGCTGGAGGACACCCGGCGGGCGCTGAACAACCTCAACGGCGACGTCAGCGGTCGGCTGACCCTGGCGACCAGTCATCACATCGGCCTGCACCGCCTGCCACCGCTGCTGCGCACCTTCACCCGCGCCCATCCGCAGGTGGCGCTGGACATCCGCTTCCTCGATTCGGAAGTGGCCTACGAGGAGATTCTTCACGGCCGCGCCGAACTGGCGGTGATCACCCTGGCGCCGGAAACGGCGGCGCCGGTGCGGGCAGTGAAGGTCTGGGACGATCCGCTGGATTTCGTCGCCGCCCCGGAGCACCCGCTGGCGCGCAACGCCGAGGTGAGCCTGGCCGACGTTGCCTGCCACCCGGCGGTTTTCCCCGGCGGCAACACCTTCACCCACCATATCGTCCGGCGCCTGTTCGAGCGCGAGGGGTTGACGCCCAGCATTGCCATGAGCACCAACTACCTGGAGACGATCAAGATGATGGTCTCCATCGGCATCGCCTGGAGCGTGCTGCCGCGTACCATGCTGGACAATCAGGTGAAATCGCTGACGCTGCCCGGTATCCGCCTGTCGCGCCAGCTCGGCTACATCCTGCATACCGAGCGGACCCTGTCCAATGCGGCGCGGGCCTTCATGGCGCTGCTCGACGGCGCGCGCGAGGCGCCCTCTTCCTGAACAACGAAAAGGGGGCGCCGATGGCGCCCCCTTTTCCAATAGCGGTACCGCTCAGTTTTCCAGTGCCGGTCGCTCGGTGCTGATCGGAATGCGCTTGGGCTTGGCCTCCTCCGGGACGATGCGCACCAGCGCGATGCTCAGCAGGCCGTTGCGCAGCTCGGCCCCCTTGACTTCGATATGGTCGACCAGACGGAACGACAGCTTGAAGGCGCGCTGGGCGATGCCCTGGTGCAGGTAGGTGACATCCCGGGATGTGTTCTCGCGCTTGCCGCCGCTGACGGTCAGCACCCCGCGCTCGACCTGCAGCTCCAGATCGGACTCCTGGAAACCGGCGGCCGCAATCACGATGCGGTACTGGTCATCGCCGTGCTTCTCGATGTTGTAGGGCGGATAGGAGCTGCCGGCCTCGTTGCGCAGGGCGGACTCGAACAGGTCGTTGAAGCGGTCGAAACCAATGGATTGGCGGAACAGAGGGGCCATGGAAAGAGCAGTCATCGTCAGTCTCCCGAGCAATCAGCGAGTGTTGTGTCGCGGGACCCGACTTCGGCATCCCACACGCCACGAGATGGAGCCCGTCTGGAGAATTTCAAGAGACGAAAGCGGTTTTTTCGGCGCCTGCTCTGCAGGGGGAAGCCGGCCAGACATGGAAAGGTACCATCGACCGGACGACAAGCGCCGGCCCTCTTCCAAGCGTGACCTGACCATACTGCGTATTTCGGGAAGAAGATCCGAAGGCAGGAGTGATCCGCCATGAAATTCCGAAGCCACCGTCAAGACGCGAGATGGCCGCGCCGGATCCTCTGGCTCGTGGTGATCTGGGGCGCCAGCGTGCTCTGTCTGGGCGGGATTGCCTATGGACTGCGTCTGCTCATGCGGGCCGCGGGCATGACAACCTAGCAGGGCCCTGACGATCAGCCACCCGCCCGGCCTCGGGAGGCCGTCGCCCTTTCAGAACGCTGCGCAGGGCTCCGGCACCGTTGGAGAAGCGCCGTGCAGCTCCACGCCCAGCCGGACATCCAGCCGCGCGCAGTCGTTCTCCCGGCGCAGTTCGGCGAACAGTGAGGCCGCCTCCGGATAGCTGCGCGCCAGCATGCCCAGCCACTGCTTGAGCCGGCCCGGCGCATAGCGCGGCGCGACCCGCCGCCGGGCACGCAGCCAGAACTCGCTCACCAGCGGCTGCACCTCGCCCCAGCCCAGCGGCTCGGGCGCGCGCCCGGCGCGGATTGCGGCGATCTGCCGGGCCAGATCGGGGCGTGAAACCAGCCCGCGGCCGAGCATGACATCCTCCACCCCGCTGATCTGCCGACAGCGCTGCCAGTCCTCCAGTGTCCAGATCTCGCCATTGGCATACACCGGCACGGCAACCACCTCCTGCACCCGCGCTACCCACTCCCAGTGGGCTGGTGGCCGGTAGCCCTCGACCTTGGTCCGCGCATGCACTACCAGCTGCGCGGCGCCGCCCTCGACCAGTGCGCGGGCGCACTCCAGGGCGCCCTCGGGCCGGGTATAGCCCAGGCGCATCTTGGCGGTCACCGGCACATGGGCCGGCACGGCACGGCGCACCTCGCGGACGATGGCATGCAGCAGTCCCGGCTCGTCGAGCAACACCGCGCCGCCCCGCGAGCGGTTCACTGTCTTCGCCGGACAGCCGAAATTGAGATCGATCACCGGCGCACCCAGTTCGGCAGCCAGCGCCGCATTCTCGGCCAGGCACACGGGATCGGAGCCGAGCAATTGCAGATGCATCGGTGTGCCGGCCCGGGTCCGCCAGCCATGCCGCATCTCCGGAGCCAGTTTCTCGAACTGGGCGACCGGCAACAGACGATCGCAGACCCGGACGAACTCGGTCACGCACCAGTCGATGCCGCCAACGCGGGTCAGCAGGTCACGAAGCAGTTCGTCGACCAATCCCTCCATGGGAGCCAGGGCGATTTGCATGGGAGAGGTTTCCGGCAAGGATCGGACAGAAGGCAGGGAGAAACAGTTAGACGTCGATCAGCGCTCTACCGTAACGCTCCATGAAGGCCTCCGGCATCCGCCGGGGCCTGCCACTGGAGAGTTCGATGCAGGCGAAGGTGGTCTGCGCACTCAACAGGGTGACACCGTCGGCCGGGCGCAGCAGTTGAAAGCGACGGGTCATCTTCAGCCCTCGATGCGACTCGACGACCCAGGTTCCCATCTGCAGACGCTCGCCCAGACGTGCGCTCGCCAGATAGTCGATCTCGTGACGCAGGACCGCCATCGCCCGATCCAGGCGCCGATACTCGTCCAGCCCCAGGCCCAGACTCTGCGAATGGCGCCAGGCGCAGTCCTCCAGCCAGCCGACGTAGACCACGTTGTTGACGTGGCCAAGGCCGTCGATGTGCGCCGGCAGCACCTCGATGTCGATGACGAAGGGCGCAGGCCACCGCCAGCTCAAGAATGGTGCTCCAGACTGGCTGCCTGCTCGCAGGCCTCGCGGGCGAGCTGGGTGATCTGGTCCCAGGCGCGGGCGCGGATCAGGCTGGCGGGTGCGACCCAGGTCCCCCCCACGCAGGCGACGTTGGGCAGGCCGAGGAAACTCAGCAGATTGTCCGGCGTCACCCCGCCGGTGGGACAGAAGCGGATGCCGCTGAAAGGCTCCTTGAAGCTCTTCAGCATCTTCACGCTGGTGGTGCCGTTGGCTGGGAACAGCTTCAGCGAGCGATAGCCGAACTCCAGGGCATGCAGAACCTCCGAGGGCGTCATCACGCCCGGCAGGTAGGGCAGCCGGCAATCGTCTGCGGCTGCCGCCAGACGTTGGGTGCAGCCGGGACTGACGACGAACTGCGCGCCGGCATCACGAGCTTCGAGGAATTGCTCGCTGTGGATCAGGGTGCCGGCACCGACCAACAGGTCCGGCAACGCCTGACGGATCGCCGCCAGCGCATCCAGGGCACGGGGGGTACGCAGCGTCACCTCCAATACCTGGATGCCACCTGCGTGCAGCGCCCGCGCCAGGTCCACCGCCAGCGCGGCGTCTTCGATCACCAGTACCGGGAGCACGGGGCGCGCACGCTGCAGCACCGCATCCATCGTCATGGTCATGTTCTTCTCTCCAGCTGGGGCGTCACGGATGACGCTGTCGTTCGGACTCGATCAGGGTGCGAATGATGGCGAATTCCTGTTCCGCCTGCGCCAGCAGGGCGGACACCGGCGTCAGCTCGCCGGTGCGGGCCTGGTCCTCGAGCAGTCGGCACAGCTCGGCCAGCCGGGGCGCCCCCATGTTGCCGCAGCTGCCCTTGAAGCTGTGCGCGGCTCGACGCAGGGCCTCGGCATCCCGGGCATCATGAGCCTGGCGCAGGGCATGCAGGCGGGCTTCGGAGTCGCTCAGGAAGGTATCCAGCAGGAGCGGATACTCGTCCTCCATGACCTCCTGCAGAAGCGCCTGAACGGTAGGATCGAGATGCTCGGACACGCCAAGTCACTCCTGAACCAAGGGGCGGTCCGTGGGATTATGCCGAGCAGGCCAGGAAAACTCCACGCACACGCTGCGACCGTCCGGCGCCCAACTGCAGCAGTCGGCCAGCTGGCGCACCAGCCTCAGGCCACGCCCGCTCAAGTGCTCGGCCGACGCGTGCCGCTCCAGCATGCGCTGTACATCGAAGCCCGGACCGCTGTCCTCGACGCGGATGCTCAGGCGCCCACCTTCGCCCTCCGGACGCAGGTCGAGATGGAACCGCACATAGCCGTCGGACAGGTTGGCCAGTCGCGTGCGGCGCTCCCGGTAGTACTCGGCGAAACCCTGGGCATCGCGCTTGAGCGACGAGTCCAGGCCCATCACGCCATGCTCCAGGGCATTGGAGTAGAGTTCGGCGAGCACCGTGTAGAGCACGCTGCCCTGCACGCGCAGCTCCTGCACTTCGAGCAGCAGTTGCAGCAGATAGGGCAGCGGATTGAAGCGCTTGAGGGTTTCGGCACGAAATTCGAAGCTGATCGACCAATCCAGCGGAGAGTTTTGCCCAGTGTCGGAGAAGATCAACGGCGAATGCGGCAGCTGTCCCTCCTCCATGAGGCTGACCTCGATCAGGCTGACGTCGTCCTGAGCCTCGCCGCGAAAATCGCTGAGCGCCTGCTGGATCTCACCGAACAGCAGATCCGGCTGACGGTTGAGATCGAATACCTTGAGCAGCCGCTCCTCGCCGAAAGATTCCCCCCCCAGGTTGCACGCTTCCAGTACTCCATCGGAAAGCAGAAAGATCCGGTCGCCCGCCTCCATGGGGTAGATCTCGTATCGATCGTCGAAGCACGATGCATCGAGGATGCCCAGCGGCAGGTGACGGGACCGCAGGGGAATCCGCTCGCCACTGCTGCCACGCCGGAGATAGCCATCGGGAAGGCCGCCGTTCCAGACCTCCACCACCCGCCGCTGGAAACTCAGATTGAGCATCACGGCGCAGCAGAACACTCCCACCGGCAGGATGCGCTTGAGCTTGGCGTTCATCTCGCGAAGGATTTCCGCCAGCGAATAACCCTTGGCGGTCATGCTGTAGAAGACCTCGGCCAGGGGCATCGCGCCGATCGCCGCCGGCAGACCGTGTCCGGTGAAGTCGCCGAGCAGCACGTGCATGCCGCCGGAGGGCTTGAAGGCTGCCAGCAACAGGTCGCCGTTGAACAGGGCGTAGGGCGACTGCAGGTAGCGGATGTTCGGCGCATTGAGGCAGCCGGAATGCGCCACCTTGTCGAACACCGCCTTGGCTACCCGCTGTTCGTTGAGCAGATGTTCGTTGTGCCGGGCGATCAGGTCGCGCTGCTCCAGCACCGTGGCCTGCAGCCGGCGCAGGCGGTCCATGGCCTTGATCTTGGCATCCAGAATGACGCTGTTGTAGGGCTTGGCGATAAAGTCGTCGCCCCCGACCTCCAGGCACTGAACCAGCGCCTCGCTCTCGGTCAGCGAGGTGAGGAAGATGATCGGCACCAGCTCCTCGCCGGCCATCTGCTTGATGCGCCGGGCAGCCTCGAAGCCGTCCATCACCGGCATCAGGGCGTCCATCAGCACCATGTGCGGACGCTCGCGGGCAAATATCATGATCGCCTCGAGGCCGTTTCCGGCAGTCAGCACGCGATAGCCCTGACGGCCGACGATGGTCGCCAGCAGCATCCGGTCCGCGGGGCTGTCCTCGGCGATCAGGATGCATAGGGTCGACTGCACAGGAAGGCCTAGGCGATGTGAAAGAGCTGTTCGAAATTGGAGATCGAGAGGATCTTGCGCACATCCGGACTGCAGTGGATCAGGCGGATCTGCGCCCGCTCGCCGCCGGCATGATCACGCAGCAGCAGGAGCATGCCGAGCGCCGAGCTGTCCAGGTAGGTCGCGCCCTGCAGGTCGACGACATAGCGCTTCGGAGTGATGTTCACCCGCTCGTAGGCGTCCCGGAATTCCTGGTGGGCGCCGAAGTCGAAGCGCCCCTGGATGAAAATGGTCAACTCTTGTCCATCTGCCGAAGGCTGCGAAGTGATAGCCATACGGTGCTCCTCAGGTAGGTGTCGTCGCTGCAGCGAGGTTTAACACTCGGTTCCCGGCGGAGCAACCGCCGGGCAATGACCGGAGCCTGCGGCATTCTCCGGAACCGTTTGATCGTCGCCCTCCTCGCGCCGGCTCATGCCGTACTTGCGCATCTTCTCCACCAGTGTGGTACGGCGGATGCGCAGGCGTTCGGCGGCACGCGCCACCACGCCGGCAGAATCGTCCAGCGCCTGCTGGATGAGCGTCTGCTCGAGGGCAGCCAGATAATCCTTCAGGTCCAGCCCCTCCGGCGGCAGCAGGGCAAGGCTGCTCGGGTCCGGCATGCCGATCTCGAATACCCCGCCCTCGTCGCCCTGCTCGTCCTCGCCCTCGATATGGCGGTATTTCTTCGGCAGTTCCTGCACACCGATGACGCCATAGGGATGCATGATCGACATCCGCTCCACCAGATTGGCCAGCTCGCGCAGATTGCCCGGCCAATCATGCCGACACAGGGACATGATCGCCGCCGAATTGAAGCGGATGGACCCCAGCTTGTCATGCTCCAGCCGTGCGATCAGTTCGTTCAACAAAAGCGGAAGATCCTCCACACGCTCGCGCAGGGGCGGCATCTCGATGGGAAAGACACTGAGTCGGTAGTAAAGATCCTCGCGGAAGCTGCCCTCACCGACCATCGCCTCGAGATTCTTGTGGCTTGCGGCAATGATCCGCACATCGATGCTCTGTGCCTGCGTGCTGCCCAGGCGTTCGAATGCGCCCCCCTTCAGCACGTGCAGCAGTCGGGCCTGGATCGGCAGCGGCATGGCATCGATTTCCTCGAGGAACAGGACGCCGCCCTGGGCCAGTTCGAGACGCCCGGCATGGCTGCCGAGAGCACCGCTGAAGGCTCCCCTCTCATGCCCGAACAGCTCGCTCTCGAGCAGTTCGGCTGCAATGGCGCTGCAATTGAGCGGCACGAAGGGGGCATCGCGGCGCCTGGAATGATAGTGCAGGTTGCGCGCTACCACCTCCTTGCCGGTTCCGGACTCGCCCTGCAACAGCACGCAGGCATCGGTATCGACCACCTGCTGCAACAACTGGCGCACCTGCTGAATCGCTCGACTGGTACCGACCAGACTGCGAAACAGGTTGGGTTCGCGCGACAGGCCTCGTCCCTGGCCGGGCATCACGCGATAGACCTGGGCACGGTGCAGGGAGTCGAGCAGCTTGTTGTAGGAAGGCGGTGTCTCCAGGCTGGCCAGCACCTGGCGACGCACCTCCTTGGGCCAGTCTGACGGCGGATGCCGACCGAGCAGCAGCACGGGCAGCGTCTCGTCCCAGCCACGAAGCGACTTGATCAGTTCGAGCTCTCCACCTTGCGCCTCGACCGCTCCCAGCAGCACGCACAGCAATGCCTGGCTGGAGACCAGCGACTCGACCTGCTCCCTCCACTCGGCACTGGCGCAGGCCAGGTACTGCTCGTCGAGGAAATCGAGGATGACCGACATGTCCCTGCGTCGGTCGCGGTCATCGTCGATCAGAAGAATTTTAGTGTCACGCCACATGTTGTCGGATATCTGAACTGGAAAAGGCTTCAGGGAGCACCATCGCAGATCGCAGCGTGCCAGTCTGCCCGCTATCGAGATTGCCATGGCATCGAATCGAGGAGCGCGCATCCTGCGCACGCGACGGCGGAACTCCGACAGAGCGGACAGCGAGCCGCCAAGGAGCGATCCTGCGTTCGAGACAAGCCGTGGGAAAATCCAGCCCATGCCCGGATACGCTTGAACGAGTATCCGCATTCTACAAAGGATGCCCCTCGCTCGATAGCTATGGCATGGCCTGTGGGCCACAGGCGGTGGCCCGCAACCTCAACTCAGGCGAATGCCCAGCTCGGCCAGACGCAACAGATCCTCGGGCCCCTCCACCTCCCACAGCCGAGGCAGCAGGCAGTGCCTCCAGCCCAGTTGGCGCAAGCGCTCGCAGGTGACAGGCAGGACCTCCTCGCACCCCCAGGGAATGGCTTCGAACAGCAAGGGGTCGACCCGGCGCAGCCCCAGCAGGACATAGTCGCCGCGCTCGGCCGGCCCGAGCACCACATCCCGCTCGTGCAGCGCCTCGCAGGCAGCATGCAGATAGTCGCCGTCCAGCGCAGGGCTGTCGTTGCCGATCAGAATTACCGCATCCGTGGTACAAAGACCGAGAGTGGCGATGCGGCGCATCCGCTCGCCCAGATCGCCCGCCGGCTGTTCGACGACGGCCCAGCCGCAGGCTTCCGCCATGGAGCTCAAGGCCTCGTCAGGGCCCTCGTCGAGCCAGAGGAACCGATCCTGAAAGCCATCCATCGGCAGGTGCAAGGCGCGCTCCACCAGCAGACGCTGCAGATCGCACGCGCCATCTTCGCCCAGAGCAGGGATCAGGCGAGGCTTCACCTGGCCGGGCGCCAGAGCGTGAGCCAGCAAATGCAAGGAAATCGACAGGCTCATGCCAGGTTCCCCCTCGTGCGCCCGGTTGATCACCAGGCTGCCGCGTCATGCCACAAGGCCAAGCACAAATGCTGCATTTTTCATACAGTACCCCTGATTTCCCATTCTTCACAGCGTGGCGCTCACCGGCGCTGATCGACGGCACCCCTCTTTTGCAAAAGGAGCAGCGAAGAGAGCGGCAGGAGGCAGGAGATCTGCCAGGAGCTCAGACCTGGCTTGCCAGAACGCGCCGCTCCCAAGGACTGATCTCGTCGAGAAAATCCATCAGCTCCAGGCGCTTGCTGGCGATGTAGCCCTCGATGAACTCTTCGCCGAACAACTCCCGGGCCAGTTGGCTGTGCTTAAGCCGATCCAGCGCAACCGGCATGCTGCTCGGCAGGGCCAGACTTTCCGGCACCTGAAATTCGCCTTGCAACGGCGCACTCGGCTCTACCTGCTGCTGCAGCCCGAGCAGACCGGCAGCCAGGCTGGCGGCGATAGCCAGATAGGGATTGGCATCCGCGCCTGGCAGGCGGTTCTCGACCCGCCGCGCGGCCGCCGGGCTGGCTGGAATACGCAGCCCTGCCGTACGGTTGTCATGGGACCAGCAGGCGTTGTTCGGCGAAGCATAGGGATGGCATAGCCGCTGGTAGGAATTGACGTGCGGGGCAAACAGCAAGGTGAGATCGGCAAGCGCTCGTTGCTGCCCGCCAATGAAGTAACGGAAGGCCGGGGTCGGTTCGCCATGTGCGTCGCTGAACAGGTTCCTGCCGCTACCCTGCTCCACCACGCTCTGATGGATATGCATGGAGCTTCCAGGAGCACCAGCCAGTGGCTTGGCCATGCAGACCACCATCAGCCCGTGCCTGAGCGCCACCTCCCGGAGCAGATGCTTGAACAGGAACGTCTGGTCGGCCAGTAGCAAGGGCTCGCCATGCAGCAGGTTGATCTCGAACTGGCTGACCCCCATTTCGTGCATGAAAGTGTCCCGAGGCAGGTCGAGCGCCGCCATGCAGCGATAGACATCCTCGAAGAAGGGCCGCAAGCCGTTGCTGGAGGACACGCTGAAGGCCGAGAAACCGGTTTCTCGCCGACCATCGAGTCCGATCGGCGGCTGGAAAGGCAACTGTGGATCGCCATGCGGAGCGAAGACGAAGAACTCCAGCTCGGTGGCCACCACCGGTTGCCAGCTCCGGCGAGCATAGGCGGCCAGAACGCGCTTGAGCAGAGTGCGGGTCGACAAGGGCGACCCCCCTCCCTTCAGCTCTTCGGCATCGCAGATCGCCAGAGCCCGGGGCCGCTCGCACCAGGGGACAAGATGGAGCTGCCGTGGGTCGGGAATGAGGAGCAGGTCGCCATCGTCGCTGCCATAAAAGCGAGTCGGCGGATAGCCACCCATGATGCACTGAAGCAGAACCCCGCGGGCCATTTGCAGGCGCTGCCCTTCGAGAAAGCCCCTGGCGGTCATCACCTTGCCACGCGGCACCCCGTTGAGATCGGGAGTGACGCACTCGACCTCTTCGACGCCGACCAGACGCTCGGCAAGCGGCTGCTGAGGCTTGATCATGACGGGTCTCCCCTTCCACGGCGTTTCGTACACAGTACGCAGCCGCCGGTGAGGAGTTCAAGCTGTCCAAGCCTCCTCGAAAGTCAAGCCGTCTTCTTGCCAACCAAGGGATGCCCCCGTGCATAAGCCGCAGGCGTTCGATGGCGATGACCGGTGCATCCTCAATGGATGGCTGCTCCCGGCAGAGGTCCGAGCATGGAGCCTGCGCCCGGGTGGCGACTGCATACCCACAGTGCTTGAAGCTTGCCACTCATCGTCATCCAAGCCGCTCAAGATATTATTTCGCTATCATGGCTATCGGATTCAGGAGCAGGAACTGGCTCGCCTGCCGAGCCAAGGAAACCATGGCCGGCAATCGAGAGGTGGCGCCCCCTGCTGGAGTCGAACCAGCATCTAGCCCTTAGGAGGGGCTTGTTCTATCCATTGAACTAAGGGGACGTGCAGAGAAATCATCGAATCTTGCGTACTTCTGCCTACTCAGAAGCACTCTCGCCAGGCTTTCGATCACGTGACCGAGCAACAGCGATGAGGCGGCATTCTAGCCATGAAAACGCCCTTTGTCATGCATGCTGCGTAAAAACGAAGACAGCCACGGAACAACAGGCCATTCACGCAGTCGACTCTTGGGCTTGGCGCAGAGCGGCCGCGCAGGGAATCCGATGTCGATGGAACATGCAAATCGGCTGCGCTCGATCAATTGATTCAAACATTGAAAAGAGTGAACCACTGCAACGAGCCGAGGTCATACCGAAAACACCCTTGCAAGCTAATTGCCAGCACTCTATAACAACTCACCGGTCGAAACTATGCAACCTATGAAACAGGCAATCTACTCCAGCCGCACAGCTGACAAATTCGTCGTTCGTCTACCCGATGGCATGCGTGAGCGTATCGCAGATGTGGCACGCAACCATCATCGCAGCATGAACTCGGAAATCATTGCCCGCCTGGAGCAAAGCCTGCTTCAGGAAGACGCCTTGGGCGACGACCTGAGCCTGCGCCTGGACAGCCCCGAGCTTTCCCTGCACGAACGGGAGCTGCTACAGCGCTTCCGGCAGTTGACCCGACGCCAGCAGAATGCCTTGGTCGCCCTGATTGCGCAGGACAGCGAACTCGCGACCGAAGGCATGACCGCCGAGCAATAGCCGCATGAGCGATATGTGCAGCCTTCAGCCGAAGGCTTTGGCTGAATCGTCGGAAGCTGACGCAGGAAACAGGCCTATGCCCATAGGCCTGTTTTTCAACACGCCTGCCATACAGCGCCTCGATTACCAGCCTTGACCCACCTCTTTTCGCCACCCGGCCCGCAATCGGCCGCAGCCCCTCTTCTGAGGCCACTCTGCCGCCCGAGCCCAGCCAGCTCTGACGGACACTCCCTCGCCCTACACCGACTCAAAGACACCGACTCAAAGCAAGAACAAGGTGGCCAATCCCAGGAAGATGAAGAAACCGCCACTGTCCGTCATGGCCGTGATCATCACACTGGCACCCATGGCCGGATCGCGCCCGAGTCTGGCCAACGTCATGGGAATCAACACCCCCATCAGGGCGGCCATCAGCAGATTCAGGGTCATTGCGCCCGTCATTACCGCAGCCAGCGACCAACTTCCATAAAGAATGCCCGCCACCATGCCGATCACCCCGCCCCAGACCAGCCCGTTGATCAGCGCCACCCCAAGCTCCTTGATCAACAAACGGGCCGTATTTCCCGTATTGATCTGCCCCAGAGCCATGGCACGAACGATCATGGTGATCGTCTGGTTGCCGGAGTTGCCACCGATGCCCGCGACGATCGGCATCAGCGCCGCCAAAGCCACCAGCTTCTCGATGGAGTTCTCGAACAGACCGATCACGCGCGAAGCGACGAAGGCGGTGACCAGATTCACCGCAAGCCATGCCCAGCGGTTGCCGACCGACTTCCACACCGAGGCGAAGATATCCTCCTCCTCACGCAAGCCGGCCATGTTCAGCACTTCGCTCTCACCTTCCTCACGGATCAGATCGACCATGGCATCAATGGTCAGACGACCGATCAGCTTGCCATCCCTGTCCACCACGGGCGCCGAGACCAGATCATAACGCTCGAAGGCCTGGGCGGCATCGTAGGCATCCTCTTCGGGATGAAAGCACACAGGATCGAGCGCCATGACTTCGGAGACCTGTCGCTCGGGGTCGCTGACCAGCAGACGCTTGATCGGCAATACGCCTTTCAGCATCCCGTCATAATCCACCACAAACAGCTTGTCGGTGTGTCCAGGCAGCTCCTTCAGGCGCCGCAGATAGCGCAATACCACTTCCAGGCTGACGTCTTCGCGGATGGTAACCATCTCGAAATCCATCAGCGCGCCAACCTGATCCTCTTCATAGGAGAGCGCCGAGCGCACCCTCTCACGCTGCTGAGCATCGAGGGACTCCATCAGCTCGTAGACCACATCCCGCGGCAGCTCGTGGGCCAGGTCCGCAAGCTCATCGGCTCCCAGCTCCCTGGCAGCAGCGATCAGCTCGTGATCATCCATGTCAGCGATCAGCGATTCGCGGACTGCATCGGACACTTCAAGAAGGATGTCGCCGTCACGCTCGGCCTTGACCAGCTGCCAGACACTCAGGCGCTCGCCAAGAGGAAGGGCTTCGAGGATATAGGCGATGTCTGCAGGATGAAGCTCGTCGAGTTTGCGCTGCAGCTCCGCCAGGTTTTGCCGGTGCACCAGGTTCTCGACCAGATCATGGTGCGCTCCCTCCTGGCGATGAGTCAGGTGCTCAACCAGCTTGTGCCGGTGCAGCAGGTCCACAACTTGAGCGAGACGCTCCTGCAGACTTTCCTGCTGTTTCTTGGCTTCAACTTCAGTCATGGCAGGCTCCACCCCCAGCAGCGGAGCACGCCAAGGGCATCAATCAGTCAATACGCGATTGCACGAATCGGTTTTGAAGTAACTACTGGGTAAGTCCATGGTGGGTTTCCACAAGCCCCGGCGGGGCTGACGAGCGCCATGATAACACCGCCTGACAGCTTTGCACTCGTCAGAATGCTGGTCAGAACAAGTGCTTGCGATGCGAACTTCCGCTCAATCTCACCGCACGGCACCTGCGACGAGACCCGAGACACACCCACATATACCGACAGGCGCTAGCCTGTTGCCTCACGTCAAGGAGGACAGCCCGTGAACGGATCGCTGATAAAAGCGTCGACAACTGCACTTCTACTTTGCTCTGCATTTCAACTCGTCGCCTCGCCCATATATCGCTGCACAACCCCAGGTGGCCACATTACCTTTACCCACCACGGCTGCACTGCAGAACAGCAGCAACAATTGCAGAATGCCTTCAACGCCACTCCCGGCGATGGCAGCCCGATACCCATGGCAAGCCCACCCCCAAACCACAGGCTTCGCACGGCGCAGCAGGACAACTCCCAAGAGCTGACCATAGTCGGCCAGCAAGAGGATGGTTGCGGCAATCGCATCACAGGACGAGAACGCCGCGAAGCGATGCTCAAAAAGCAGATGCGCTCAGGCATGCCTCGTTCGGATGTGGAAAGCGCCCTTGGAAAACCAGACAGGATCTCCAGCCGCAACGGCCGAACCAGCTACCACTATCGCGACAACGAGGGCAATACCCGACAGATCGACTTCGATGAACACGGCTGCATCAGCATCAAGGGCCGAAAATGAAAAAGGGCCTGCATCGCTGCAGGCCCTTCTTGTATGGCGCACTCAGGAGGATTCGAACCTCCGACCGCCCGGTTCGTAGCCGGGTACTCTATCCAGCTGAGCTATGAGTGCGTGCGGTGCTTTATTGACCAGACCACCACTGGCTTGGAACCCACCTCTCGGCACGGTTCGTATAATGGCGCACTCAGGAGGATTCGAACCTCCGACCGCCCGGTTCGTAGCCGGGTACTCTATCCAGCTGAGCTATGAGTGCGTTAAGCGTGCGCATTATAGAGATAATAGCTTCACATTCAAGCGGAAATTCGATTTATCCTAAGACTAACCGATCCCCGCAGACGCACTGCCTCTATAATGCTTGAATGGCGGAGGAGGGGGGATTCGAACCCCCGACACCCTTTTGAGGTGTACTCCCTTAGCAGGGGAGCGCCTTCGGCCTCTCGGCCACCCCTCCGCAACACGGGGCGAATCATACCTACCTTTGCCCCGTTTGCAAAGCCAAAAATTGAGAAAAATTAGTGGCTTGGCTCTTGATCTTTTTCTTTCTGAATGCGCTGATAGATTTCTTCGCGATGCACAGCGACCTCTTTTGGTGCATTGACGCCAATACGCACCTGATTACCTTTCACGCCCAGTACGGTGACCGTCACATCATCACCCACCATTAGGGTCTCTCCGACCCGACGAGTCAGAATCAGCATTCCTTTCTCCTTTTATGGGAAGTCAACAGGACAACAGTCTGCAAAAATAGAAATGGTGCTATTCCCAGCCTACTTCAAGGAATATACACCCAAGTATTGACCAGGGCTGGCGAAAGGAAAGCCCTCCTCACCCGGGCAAAACGACGAAGGCGCGCAATAGCCACGCCCTCATCAATCACTTGCTCACTCACCCTGACGGGCGGGAGCGTCCAGCTCGAAGGCGGTGTGCAGAGCACGAACCGCCAGTTCCAGGTATTTCTCCTCGATGACGACGGAAACCTTGATTTCCGAAGTCGAAATCATCTGGATATTGATGCCTTCCTTGGCCAGCGCTTCGAACATGCGGCTGGCAACCCCGGCATGGGAGCGCATACCGACCCCGACGATGGAAACCTTGGCAATATCGGTGTCGCCGATGACTTCACGCGCACTAATTTCGCGCGCAGTGTTTTCCAGCACGCGCATGGCGTTCAGATGATCGTTGCGGTGCACGGTGAAGGTGAAATCGGTGGTGTTGTCGTGCGCAATGTTCTGCACGATCATATCCACCTCGATATTAGCTCCACTGATCGGACCGAGGATCTTGAACGCCACGCCGGGATTATCCGGCACGCCGCGAATGGTCAGCTTGGCTTCGTCGCGATTGAAGGCGATGCCGGAAATGATCGGCTGTTCCATGGATTCCTCTTCATCAATGGTAATGAGGGTGCCCGGCCCCTCCTGGAAGCTGTGCAGCACGCGCAGCGGGACATTGTATTTGCCGGCAAACTCCACTGAGCGAATCTGCAGCACCTTGGAGCCCAGGCTGGCCATTTCCAGCATTTCCTCGAAGGTAATCTTGTCCAGACGCCGGGCCTTGGGCACCACGCGCGGGTCGGTGGTGTAAACACCGTCGACATCGGTATAAATTTGACATTCGTCGGCCTTCAGAGCCGCAGCCAAGGCCACCCCGGTGGTATCGGAACCGCCACGCCCAAGCGTGGTGATATTGCCGTGCTCGTCGACTCCCTGGAAACCGGCGACCACTACCACACGACCGGCCTTGAGGTCGGTGCGTAGCTTCTGATCATCAATCTGCAGGATTCGTGCCTTGGTAAAGGAGCTGTCGGTAAGAATACGAACCTGGTTGCCGGTGTAGGACACCGCCGGCACACCGCGCTTGATCAGGGCCATGGCCAGCAGGGCAATGGTCACCTGCTCGCCGGTCGACACCATCACATCCAGTTCGCGCGGCACGGGCTGTTCGCTGATCTGCTTGGCGAGGCCGATCAGGCGATTGGTCTCGCCGCTCATGGCGGAAACCACAACCACGATGTCATCACCGTTCTCGCGGAACTTCTTGACCTTCTCGGCTACCTGCTCGATCCGCTCGATGGAGCCTACAGAGGTGCCCCCGAATTTCTGTACGATCAACGCCATTTAAAAAGCCACCTAAGCCCGTGAAGGGCGCCATTAAACATTTCAGGCGCGCCGACTGCCAAGGCCGGCCGGCGCAGCCCGGGATCGGGAGGCAGGCCGCTACAGAGCCTGCTCGACGAACGGCACGATCAACGCCAGCGCTTCATCCAGCCTGCCGGCCTCGATACCTCCGCCCTGGGCCATGTCCGGACGACCGCCGCCCTTGCCGCCGACCGCCGCCGCCGCCTGTTTCATCAGGTCGCCGGCCTTGAGCTTGCCGACCAGATCCTGGGTGACGCCGGCGACCAGCACTACCTTGCCGTCGAGTTCGCCCCCCAACAGGATCACCGCACTGCCCAGTTTGTTCTTCAACTGATCGACCAGCGCCAGCAAGGCCTTGCCGTCCAGGCCATCGAGACGAGCCGACAGTACCTTGACTCCCGCCACCTCGATGGCGGAGCCGGCCAGATCGTCGCCGGCAGCGCTGGCGGCCCTGGCCTTGAGCTGCTCCAGCTCCTTCTCCAGCTGGCGATTGCGCTCCAGCAGGCCGGCCAGCTTGTCCAGCAGGTTGTCACGGCTGCCCTTGAGAAGACCCGCAGCCTCCTTGAGCTGCTCTTCGGCAGTGTTCAGATAATCCAGTGCTCCGGCGCCGGTCACTGCCTCGATCCGCCGCACACCGGCGGCCACACCGCCTTCGCTGACGATCTTGAACAGGCCGATATCGCCCGTGCGCTTGGCATGGATGCCACCGCACAACTCGATGGAGAAATCGCCCATGCTCAGCACGCGCACGCTGTCGCCGTACTTTTCGCCGAACAGGGCCATGGCCCCCTTCTTCTTCGCCGAATCGATATCGGTGACTTCGGTTTCCACTGCCGTATTCTGGCGGATCTCGGCATTGACCAGTGTTTCCAGGGCCTTGAGCTGCTCCGGGGTCAACGCTTCGAAGTGGCTGAAGTCGAAGCGCAGACGCTGACTGTTGACCAGCGAGCCCTTCTGCTGCACGTGCTCGCCGAGCACCTGGCGCAGTGCAGCGTGCAAGAGGTGGGTGGCCGAGTGGTTGAGCGCGGTGGCGCCGCGTACCGAGCCATCGACCTGGGCCTCCAGGGCCTGACCGACGTGCAGGCCACCTTCGGCGACCATGCCATGATGCAGGTGGGCACCACCGGCCTTGGTGGTATCACGCACATCGAAGCGCGCACCGCTGGCGTCGCTCAGGTAGCCACAGTCGCCAACCTGGCCGCCGGACTCGGCATAGAACGGAGTGCGGTCGAGCACTACCACGCCCTCCTCGCCCTCGCCGAGCCGCTCGACGGTGGCACCGTCCTTGAACAGGGCAACCACCCGCCCCTGACCGAAGGTGCCCTCATAGCCGGTGAACAGGGTGTCGGCGTCGACCTTGACCAGACTGTTGTAGTCCAGACCGAAGGCACTGGCGGCGCGGGCACGCTCGCGCTGGGCCTGCATCTCGCGCTCGAAGCCTTCCTCGTCGATGGACAGCTCGCGCTCGCGAGCGATATCAGCGGTCAGGTCGACCGGGAAGCCATAGGTGTCGTAGAGCTTGAACACCACGTCGCCGGAAATGACCTTGCCTTCGAGTCCAGCCAGATCCTGTTCGAGAATCTTCAGGCCCTGCTCCAGGGTCTTGGCGAACTGCTCCTCCTCGTTCTTCAGTACGCGCTCGATCTGTGCCCGCTGCTGCCTCAGTTCCGGATAGGCATCGCCCATCTCGGCAGCCAGAGCACCGACGATCCTGTGGAAGAAGGTGCCCCTGGCCCCCAGCTTGTTGCCGTGGCGGCAGGCGCGGCGAATGATGCGACGCAGCACGTAACCGCGGCCCTCGTTGGAGGGGGTCACGCCATCGGCGATCAGGAAGCCGCAGGAGCGGATGTGGTCGGCCACCACCTTGAGCGAGGGCGCGCCGTCGTTGGCGCAGCCGATGGCCTGTGCGGAAGCGGCCAGCAGGTTCTGGAACAGATCGATCTCGTAGTTCGAGTGCACATGCTGCAGCACCGCGCTGATCCGCTCGAGGCCCATGCCGGTATCCACGGAAGGCGCCGGCAGCGGATGCAGCACACCGTCCGCGGTGCGGTTGAACTGCATGAACACGTTGTTCCAGATCTCGATGTAGCGGTCGCCGTCTTCTTCCGGAGAACCGGGCGGACCGCCCCAGATGCCTTCGCCGTGGTCGTAGAAGATCTCGGTGCACGGACCGCAGGGACCGGTGTCGCCCATCGCCCAGAAGTTGTCGGAAGCGTAGGGAGCTCCCTTGTTGTCGCCGATGCGCACCATGCGCTCGGGTGGCACGCCGACCTCCCGGGTCCAGATGTCGTAGGCTTCGTCGTCGCTGGCGTAGACCGTGACCCAGAGCTTCTCGGCGGGCAGGTTCAGCCATTTGGGCGAAGTCAGAAACTCCCAGGCATAGGTGATGGCATCGCGCTTGAAGTAATCGCCGAAGCTGAAATTGCCCAGCATCTCGAAGAAGGTGTGATGGCGGGCGGTGTAGCCGACGTTTTCCAGATCGTTGTGCTTGCCGCCGGCGCGCACGCACTTCTGGCTGGTGGTGGCGCGGGTATAGGCACGCTTTTCCAGGCCAAGGAAGCAGTCCTTAAACTGGTTCATGCCGGCGTTGGTGAACAGCAAGGTCGGGTCGTTCGCCGGGATCAGCGAACTGGAGGCCACACGGGTGTGCCCCTTCTCTTCGAAGAAGCGGAGGAAGGCTTCACGGATTTCTGCGCTTTTCATAAATGAATGGGTCCAGAGAAAACTGCGGCCACGGCAAGATTGGCAAAGGGACGCATTATATCGGCCCCGTGCGACCACGGTAGAGCTTTCTTCCGTCGCAGGCGCCAGCCCAACCAGCCCTGCCGGACATGCCTTGGCCGGAATAGGAAAGGAAGCCATTCGTCACCCAGCGGACAAGATCCGAATGAACCTGTCACGGTTCGCGCAGGATGCAATATGGCCTGGCAATCGAAGGAGGCAAGGGCGGCAGCCGGACGCTCTGGCCAACAGAGCCCGCAGCTACCCGGGCCCCTGCTTGCATGCCGATCGTCGGGATCAGTGCACGTGCGCCTCGGAAAACTGCGGCGTTGTGACAAGTCCTCAGACAATCGCGTCGAAGGCGCCGGCCGGCAGCAGTGGCACTGACCCGCACTCGCACAGGCCGGATGGAACAGGCGCCACCGTCAGCCGGAGCAGCCTGTTCGAGGTCCCGACAGCTTTTCGCCGGCGCTCAGGAGCTACGCCCCGGGAATGATACGGCGCTCAATGATTGCATTCGGGGCCATGTACATGGTCGTCGTCGCCGGTCTCAGCCGGCTCCATTTCCAGCTGCAGGCTGACCAGGTTGGTGGCCATCGGACGCAGCAGCAGGTTGGCGTACTCGGTGTCGCCCTCCTCCACATCCACGCCGATCAGCAGCTGGCCATTAGCCTGCTGGACCCAGAGCTCACGGCCCTGCCAGATCACCGCAAAGCGGGTGCAGGAGGTTTCCAGCTGGGTACCATCGGTGTCTTCGAGAACGAGTTGCAGGGCGTCGGTCATTGCTCAACTCCAGGGGTAGACCGCCACAGGCGGCAGGTTCGGTCGAAATAAAAAGGATAGACGGCACCGCTCGATAGCTGGCGCCGAGTCTGATCGCGTGGCGCTCGACGCGGTGCCGGGATCACGCCGGGCAGCCTGGCGAAGCTCGCCTCGCGCATGTTCATCTCCCGCCCCCGCGCGGCTGGGCGGCGAGCGGCACCGCCCGCACCTGCGCACCGGCACAGAGCTGCAGGCGCCTGGCGGTCAGCGGATCGACCACCAGGGTACCGGCCGCCACCCTTGCCGGAGTGGCAGTGATGCGGCAATCCTGGCGCTGGCGGTTGTGAATCAGATAGGGCTCTGCCTCCTCCCCCGGCGTGCCGACCGCCAGCACCAGGGTCTGGCTGTCGCGCACGGCACGGATCTTCGTTGTTTCGCACTCGACCACCGGACCGGCGTCGAAGATATCGACGTAGCCCTGATAGCTGAATCCCTCCGCCCTCAGCATCGCCAGTGCCGGCTCGCTGTGCGGGTGCACGCGGCCGATCGCTGCACGCGCCTCCCCGGAAAGGAAACAGCTGTAGAGCGGAAACTTCGGCATCAGTTGGGCGATGAAGGCACGGTTGCCGACGCCGGTGAGATAGTCGGCCTGGCGGAACTCCATGCGGAAGAAGTGCCGGCCGAGGCTTTCCCAGAATGGCGAGCGGGCGTTGGCATCGGACATGCCGCGCAATTCGGCAATCACCTTGTCGGCGAATAGCGAGCGGAATTCGGCGAGAAACAGCAGGCGCGACCTGGCCAGCAGGCGGCCGTTCAAGCCGCTGCGATGCTCGGCCTGGAGAAACAGCGAGCAGAGTTCGGAATTGCCGGTCAGGTCGTTGGCAAGAAACAGCGTGGGAACTTCCCGGTACAGATCCAGCTCCCGCGAGGCAGTGACGGTCAGCCCGACCCGGTAGTTGTACCAAGGCTCGCGCAGTCCCACGGCGCCGGTCAGTCCGGAAATGCCGACGATCCGCCCCTGGTCGGTTTCCAGCACGAAGAGGTAGTCGGCATCGGCCATCTCGGCCTCGCCGCGGAAGCTCCGCTCCGCCATGGCGACACGCTGCGCCAAGCGCTCCTCGTTGGACGGCAGCGAGGTCAGGCCGGCACCGGCACCGGCGCTGCGGGCGAGGTCGATCAGGGCCGGCAGATCGGCAGTGCGCACGGGACGAACGATCATGTTTCCTCCGCAGGACTCACGGACTCGGGGCAAGGCCTGTCGCGCCCATTCACAAGGCCACCAGGCGCAAGCTGTCACCCTCGCCGACGCCGAGGAGCGCAGCCGTCTCGGCGCTCAACCTCAGCGGCTGGCCGGGCTTCCAGTCCAGTTCGACCAGGCTGGCGCGAAAATCCTGCAGACCGCCGTTGCTGAGCAGATAGACGCGGCCGGAACGATTGCCGGCACCCAGGGTCACCGGCGCCACGGTGCTCCGAGCGATCGAACGGACGCCGGAGGTACGCGCATGCAGGATCGGTCCGCCATCGAAGATGTCGATGTAGTGCTCGGTCTCGAAGCCTTCGCGGGTCATGATATCGAAGCTGATCTGCGCCCGCGGGTGGACCTGGCCCATGGCTTCCTGGGCGGCATCCGGCAGCAGCGGCACGTAGATCGGATAGTGCGGCATCAGCTCGGCCAGGAAAGTACGGCTACGCAGGCTGGACAGGCGCTCGGCCGCTGCATAGCTCATGTCGAAGAAGTGCCGGCCGACCGCGTCCCAGAATGGCGAGTCGCCCTGCTCGTCGCTCGGCCCGACGATCTCCACCACCACGGCGTCGGCAAAGCGCTCCGGATGGCTGGCCATGAACAGCAAACGGCCACGGGAGATCAGCTCCGCCCAGGGCGTGTGCACCAGCGTCGGCTCGACGTGGAAGCTACTCAGCAGGCTGTTGCCGGTCAGATCATGGCAGATAGACAGCACATGGATCTTGTTGTGGATCTTCAGCTCGCGCGAGGCGTGCACGAAGGTCTCGTTGCGAAAACTGTAGAAAGCCTCGGAGTAGCCGGCCGAGGCGACGATCCCGGAACAACCGAGCAGACGCCCGCTAGCCGGCTCCTCGAGAACGAAGAAGTAGCGCTCCTCGCCGTTGAAGCTGACTTCCGCGGCGAACGACGACTCGGAGACGGCGATCTTCTCGGCCAGCCGCTCGCGGTCGTCGGGCAGCGAAGTGACGCCAACCGGGCTGTCCGCGGCCAGACGCTGAACCTCGGCCAGATCGGCCATTTGCGCAGGGCGCATCACCAGCATGGGGCGTCACTCCTTGGGGGCGGGCCGCACGCCCGCCCGTACCTTTTGCCGATCAGTCGCGCACCAGCCGGACGATGGCCCGCTCGAAACGCTCCAGCCCCTCGTCGATGTCGGCATCCTCGATCACCAGGCTCGGCGCGAAACGCACCACGTCTGCGCCAGCCTGGAGCACCATCAGGGCCTCCTGCTCGGCAGCGACCAGCACGTCGCGAGACCTGCCCTTCCAGGGCTCGCTCAACACGCTGCCGATCAGCATGCCCATGCCGCGCACCTGGCTGAAGATACCGTACTGCTGGCCGATCGCCTCGAGGCGGGTCTTGAAGCGCTGGTGCTTGACCTTCACTCCCTGCAGCACTTCCGGCGTGTTGACCACGTCGATCACCGCCTCTGCCACCGCGCAGGCCAGCGGGTTGCCGCCGAAGGTCGTGCCGTGCACACCGGCCGAGAGGTGCCTGGCCAGGTCGGTGCGGGTGAGTATCGCGCCGATCGGAAAGCCGCCCCCCAGCCCCTTGGCGGTGGACAGGATGTCCGGAACCACGCCGTAGTGCATGTAGGCGAAGAGTTCGCCGGTGCGGCCGACGCCGGTCTGCACCTCGTCGAAGATCAGCAGTGCGTTGTACTGGTCGCACAGCCGGCGCGCACCTTCCAGGTAGGCCTGCTGGGCCGGCAGGATGCCGCTCTCGCCCTGGATCGGCTCCAGCACCACCGCACAGGTCCGCTCGGAGATCGCCGCTTCCAGAGCCGCCAGGTCGTTGTAGGGCACATGGGTGATGCCTTCGGGCTTCGGCCCGAAGCCATCGGAGTACTTGGGCTGCCCGGTGACGCTGACGGTGAAGAAGGTACGGCCATGGAAGCTGTCCAGCGCGGAGATGATCTCGCACTTCTGCGGCCCGAAGCGGTCGTGGGCGACGCGCCGGGCCAGCTTGAAGGCCGCCTCGTTGGCCTCGGCGCCGGAGTTGCAGAAGAACGCCCGGTCGGCGAAGGTGGCGTCCTCCAGCTTCTTCGCCAGGCGCAGGGTCGGCTCGTTGGTGAAGATGTTCGAGACGTGCCAGAGCTTCCCGGCCTGCTCGGTCAGCGCCGCCACCAGCCGCGGATGGCAGTGGCCAAGGGAGTTCACGGCGATCCCACCGGTAAAGTCGATCAGCTCTCGACCGTTCTGATCCCAGACTCGCGAACCCTGGCCGCGCACCGGAATGAAGGCGGCAGGGGCATAGTTGGGGACCATCAGTTGGTCGAAATCGGCGCGTTGCACCTGAGCATGCTCAACGGACATCGGGAAACTCCTGCCACGGTAGGCTAGCGAAGAAGGATCTAGGATCGGCCCTGCGAGACGATTCTCGACAAGCGGCACCGGGCCGCAGCGTCCATCCGCAGGATTCCTCCCGCATTCCGGCGACGGCGCGGGAAGCATCGGGAAGGCGCAGTTTAAACGCTGCATCGCGCGGGAAAAGCGGCGCGGCAAAAAATTCCCCGGCAGAGGCCATGATGCGTCCGATCACGGCTCGACCGGTGAAGTCGGCTCGAACTGACCACCGGCGCGACGCTGGTTGCGGTCCTCACGGGGAGTGGTGCCAAAAAAGCTGCGGTAGGCGCTGGAAAAATGCGGCCCCGAGGAGAAGCCGCAGGACAGGCCGATCTGGATGATCGACTTGCCGGTCTGCAGCAGCAGCTGGCGGGCCTTGTTCAGACGCAGCTCCAGGTAGTACTGGCTCGGCACCCGGTTCAGGTACTGCTTGAAGATGCGCTCCAGCTGGCGGCGCGAAACGCAGACGTGCTGGGCGATCTCGTCGGTGGTCAGCGGCTCCTCGATATTGGCCTCCATCAGCAGCACCGCCTGGGTCAGCTTCGGATGACTGGAGCCGAGGCGATTCTGCAGCGGCACCCGCTGGCGTTCGCCACCCTCGCGGATGCGCTCGACCACCAGCTCCTCGCTGACCGCGCAGGCCAGCTCGGAACCGTGGTCCTGGGCCAGCACAGCCAGCAGCAGGTCGAGTATCGCCAGACCGCCGCAGGCCGTGAGCCGGTCGCGATCCCAGTCGAACAGGTGTCCGGTGGCGATCACCCGCGGAAAGCGCTCGGCGAAATCCTCCTGCCAGCGCCAGTGTACTGCCGCCCGATAGCCGTCGAGCAGCCCGAGCTGGGCCAGCGGATAGACCCCGGCGGACAGTCCGCCGAGCTGACAGCCCTCGCGCGCCAGTTGCCTGAGTGCAGCCGCCAGCGGCGGCGCCACGCTCACGGTAGGCGTATCGGCCAACAGCAGCAGCTTGTCGAAGCCCCCCAACCGTCCCTCCCAGGGCTCTCCTGGCAGACACCATCCTCCCTCCTGCGGCACCTCGGCCTGCAGGAAACTCCACTCGTAGCGCGCCTGCGACTGCAGGTGGGCGGCAAGCTGCAGGGTCTCCTCGGCCAGGGCCGGGGTCAGGGCCCTGGTCCCAGGCCAGAGAAGAAAACCGATTCGATGAACAGTCATGACAGGCGACGAAGCTTCCGGGTGCCGGGCATTGAACAAGCCTCGCCGGCAGCACGGGTTCCGGCAAAGACGAGCGGCATTCTAGCAGGACGGAACGAACGACCGCGTGGCCCCGGCCCCCCACATCTTCCCGACAAGCGAACGCCCCGCCGCAGCGGGAGCCGGGACGGGGCGTTCGTGGGGCACATTGCCGGCCAGTTGCCGGCTACCGGGCGCGCCCGGTCAAGCGCAGGCGGCCCGCATCTCGCGATGGATGTCGATCAGCTTCTGCACCACTGACGGATCGGCCAGGGTGGAGATGTCGCCCAGACCGTCGTATTCGCCGACGGAGATCTTGCGCAGGATGCGGCGCATGATCTTGCCCGAACGGGTCTTCGGCAGCCCGGGCGCCCATTGGATCACGTCCGGCGTGGCGATCGGGCCGATCTCCCGGCGGATCCAGGCCTTCAGCTCCTGGCGCAGCGCCTCGGAGGTCGGTACCCCGTCGTTCAGGGTGACGTAGACATAGATGCCCTGACCCTTGACATCGTGCGGGACGCCGACCACCGCGGCTTCGGCGACCTGCGGGTGGGCGACCATGGCGCTCTCGATCTCGGCGGTGCCCATGCGGTGGCCGGAAACGTTCAGCACATCGTCGACGCGGCCGGTGATCCAGTAATAGCCATCCTCGTCGCGGCGGGCACCGTCACCGGTGAAGTACATGCCCTTGAAGGTCTTGAAGTAGGTGTCGACGAAGCGATCATGGTCGCCATACAGGCTGCGTGCCTGCCCCGGCCACGAATCGATGATCACCAGGTTGCCTTCGCCCGGCCCTTCGAGCAGGTTGCCCAGGTTGTCGACCAGCGCCGGCTGCACGCCGAAGAACGGACGGGTCGCCGAACCCGGCTTGAGCGCGGTGGCGCCCGGCAGGGGGCTGATCAGGATGCCGCCGGTTTCGGTCTGCCACCAGGTATCGACGATCGGGCAGCGCTCCTGGCCGATGTTCTCGTAATACCAGTGCCAGGCTTCCGGGTTGATCGGCTCGCCTACCGAACCGAGCAGGCGCAGGCTGGAGCCGTCGGCCCCCTCCACCGGCGCCCGGCCCTGGGCCATCATGGCGCGGATGGCGGTCGGCGCGGTGTAGAGGATGTTCACCTTGTGCTTGTCGACGACCTTGGAAATGCGGGTCATGTCCGGGTAGCTGGGAATGCCCTCGAACAGCAGCGTGGTAGCACCATTGGCCAGCGGACCGTAGACGATGTAGCTGTGGCCGGTGACCCAGCCCACGTCGGCGGTGCACCAGTAGACTTCACCCGGGCGGTAGTCGAATACCCGCTCATGGGTCAGCGAGGCATACAGCAGATATCCCCCGGTGGTGTGCACCACGCCCTTCGGCTTGCCGGTCGAGCCCGAGGTATAGAGGAGGAACAGCGGCTCCTCGGCGCCCATTTCCTTCGGTGCGCAGACGCTGCCGGCCACCTTCATCAGGTCCTCGTACCAGATGTCGCGATGCGAGTGCCACTTGATGTCGCCGCCGGTGCGCTTGCAGACGATCACCTTGTTGACGCTGTACGTATCGGGATTGGTCAGCGCCTCATCGACGTTGGCCTTCAGGGGAACCTTCTTGCCGCCACGCAGACCTTCATCGGTGGTGATCACCACTTTCGATTTGCAGTCGGCGATGCGTCCTGCCAATGCGTCAGGGGAGAAGCCGCCGAATACCACCGAATGGATCGCGCCGATGCGGGCACAGGCCAGCATGGCTACCACGGCCTCCGGGATCATCGGCATGTAGATGGTCACCACGTCGCCGCGGTGAACGTCCTGACCGCGCAGAGCGTTGGCGAACTTGCAGACTTCCTCGTGCAGTTCGCGGTAGGTGATCAGGCGCTGTTCGGATGGATCGTCGCCTTCCCAGATGATGGCCACCTGATCGCCACGCGCTTCCAGGTGACGGTCCAGACAGTTGTAGGAGGCGTTGAGGGTACCATCGGCGAACCACTTGATATCGACATGATGGTCGTCGAAGGAGGTCTGCTTGACCTTGGCGAACGGCTTGATCCAGTCCAAGCGCTTGGCCTGCTCGCGCCAGAAACCATCGGGATTGATCACCGACTGCTGGTACATGGCCTTGTAGGTGGCCTCGTCGGTGAAGGATCGGGCAACAACTTCAGGACGTACCGGATACAGGGAAGCGGTGCACATAAGTAGGTTTTCCTCGCGAAAAACAAAATTATTTTTATTGATTGGAGCCTCTAGGCTCCTGTTCTAGCCTCTTGACAGTAGCTTCAAAATTCGACAATGGTATTAACGCAATTTGGCCAAAAGAAGCTATCGGGAACAGGATAGCGTCCCACTCCGAACGCCCGAAAATCGGGGCTTTCGGCCTTCCCGCGCAGGTCATGCGATGAACTGCCGTGAACGGGCAGAGCGAAGCCTGTTTATGGCCTTCTCCCCTTCCGGAATAACAGACAACAGTCTTCGTCGCCCCTGATGCCCCAGCAGCTGTCGTGATCCTTTTGTGCCATCGATCAGGCGGAAGGGAATGAAATATCAGCCATCCCCTCCCCCTTTAGGAGCGAGAGGATGGCGAGATGGAGAACAGATGCTCAGGCCGGCGCCTGTCCGGCCCGTTCCAGTAGGCGTCGGGCCCGCCCCACGACCGGGGCGTCGATCATCTGCCCATCGACCACGAAAACCCCCTCGCCGGAAGCCGCGGCCGTCATGACCCTCCGGGCCCAGGCCAGTTCCTCGGCGCCGGGCATGAAGGCCTCGTGGACCACGGCAACCTGGCCCGGATGGATGCACAGCAGGCCGCCGAAGCCCATGTCGCAGGCCTGCCGCGCACGCCGCGCCAGCCCGGCCGGATCCTGGATGGCCGGGAAGATGGTTTCCAGCGGCGCGGCGAGACGGGCGGTACGCGACTGCAGCAGCAGTGCGTAACGAACCTGGTCCATGATCCGCTCGCCCCCTTCGCTGCCGACAGCCAGCCCCAGATCCAGCCCCAGATCGAGGCCGCCGTAGGTCAGGCGCTCGACCCCCGGAACCCGGGCGATCGCCGGCAGGGCATGCAATCCCACGGCGCTTTCGACGGCCGGCCACACCGGCTTGCCGGCCGCCGCCACCAGGCTGACCTGCACCGCGCTCTCCACCTTGGGCAGCACCACGCCGAGAACGCCCGGCTGACGGCGACACAGCTCCAGATCCGCGGCCTGCTGGGGATGGACCGGGCCATTGATGCGCACCAGCAGCCGGGCCTGGGGATTGTCGGTCAGAAAGGCATCCAGAGCGGCGCGAGCCTCGGCCTTGAGGCTCTCCTCGACCGCGTCCTCGAGATCGACGATGACGGCATCGGTACCGCTGGCCAAGGCCTTCGGAATGCGCTCGGGACGGCTTGCCGGAACGAACAGGGCAGAACGGATGGGGGCTGGCTGCATGGATGTCTCTCGCTTCTTCTCGTTATGGGAAATGGCACGATGCCCGAACCCGGAATCGCATCGGACGATCAAAGCGCGTCCCCCTGCACATCGCAAGCCTGGAGCTGGCATATGAGCGACATGGCAAGGACGAAAAACGCGCGGGAAGAAGAAAAGACGGGATGGTGTGGCAGAAAGAGGGGCAAAAAAGAGGGCGACCCCGAGGTCGCCCGCCCATCATTCCACTAGGAATGCAAACAAAACACTTGGATCGAATCTCCTGATCCAGGACATCCCTCTTATACCCGACAGCTCG
The DNA here is from genome assembly GCF_009363155.1 of Azotobacter salinestris. Taxonomy (NCBI): domain Bacteria; kingdom Pseudomonadati; phylum Pseudomonadota; class Gammaproteobacteria; order Pseudomonadales; family Pseudomonadaceae; genus Azotobacter; species Azotobacter salinestris. Next base: position 4,295,650 of record NZ_CP045302.1, on the reverse strand, counting down.
CCAGGCCCGGCATTGAACCAAGGTCTAACAGGCGATCGCTGCCACGGCGCAAATGCCCTTGCTAGACAGCCCCGCCCAGACCTGGCTGGTGTCTGCCAGTGGCCGGCTGCGGCGTGGCGATTCTCTCGCGCAGCCGGTCGGCCATCTCCATGCCCAGTTCGGTGGCTGCCTCGCGCCCCTCCTCGGCCTTTACCTTGAGCTTGTCGGTCACGGTGTCGCTGGCCTCGCCGAGCAGTTCGTCCTCCTGCCGGGTGGTCGGCAGCACGCCGGCGATCAACGCCCCCACCGCAATGCCGAGCGCCCCCAGCACCAGCGGCTGCTCGTGCATCAGGGTGTCGAAGCCGCCTCGCGCCTGATGGGCCCGGTGGCGCAGGGATTCGGCAACATGGTGGCTGGAGTCGCTCAGATGCTGCTTGGCCGAACCCAGACCCTCACCCACATGCTGCCGCGCCGAGTCCAGGGTTTCGCTCACCCCCTCGCCCAGATGCTCGGCCTTCTCGCGGATGCCGGCAGCCCGCTGCCTGGCCTTCTCGGTCAGGGACGGCCCGCTCGAGGCTATCGAAGCCTCACCGACATAGGCCTGGCTGGCCGGGGTACGGTTCTGGCTGGTCATCAGCCACAGCAGCCCGATCGACGTCAGCACGGTCGGCAAGGGATTGGCGGCCACCGTGTTGGTCAGGTTGGACATGAACTCACCGCTATGCCCCTTGGTGTACCCCAGGGCCTTGTCCAGCAACTCCCCGGGGGACAGCTTGTTTTCCAGGGCATGGACGATATTGCTGATTTCCGCGCGCTGCTGATCGATTTCCCGTTCCAGGGTTTCCGGATCCTTCTGCGCTTCGAGATCGATTCTGCTCTGTGTACTCATGGGGCAGTCTCCCGGATGGCGTCTTTGTCTTTCTGCAGGGAATGCAGCGTGCGCGACGGCTTGAATGCGGACGGGACGAATTTCTTCTTGCCGCCCTGGACCATGACATAGCCGATCGCAACCACGATCACACCGACGATCAACGCCGCCAGCCAGGCATCCATCACCTGACTCAGGGCGTAGACCGCCGCCTGCAGAAGAATGATGAGACCGGCCAGCAGCACCGCACCGCCGCCGGCCAGGGACATGACCCCGGTCTTGGTGGCATTGATCGACTCACTGATCTCGACCTTGGCCAGGGCCAGCTCCTTGGTGACCAGCGAGGGCAGTTCCCGAGCCAGTTGGCCGAGCAATCCGACGATGCTGGAGCCGCCCTCCTCGGCTCCGGTACGGGCGGTATGCGGGTGGATGGTCGCGCTGGGCCGTCCGGTCTCCGCCCGCACCGTTTCGGGCCGTACCGTCGAGGTTTGCGCCGCATCGGCCCGGAGCGGATCGGGCCGGGCCGCATCTGGCCGGGTCGTGTCGGAGTGGCTCTGGTTCGGCGGATAATTCCGATTGCCTGTCGATTCGCTCATCGCTTCATTCCTCCGTTCGGGCCTTTTTCGCTTTGGCGGGCCGGCTCCGTGGTGCTCTCACGGGCGCCGCCCTGGATGGTGCCGCTCATCCCCAGACTGCTCTGGCCGAGATTGCCGGGCGGCATCGCGCTGCCGATGGGCTTGCTGGTGCTGAGGGTGCCGTCCGGCGTGGCGGTGACCGTGGTTCCGGTGAGGTCCGGGCTGCTCGGCGCGGTGGTCGGCCCCAGGCCGGCACCCTCCTGGTCGATGGCATAACCGGGAGCGGGCTGGGTCAGCTCGGGCTCCGTCTGCCGGGAGGACTGCAGGGAACGCCGCCCGGAGGCACGGGCGAAACGGGTCAGGCCGAAACCGAGGGCAATGCTGCCGGCAAGAAACAGCCCGGGGTTGTCCCTGGCCAGGCGATCGGCGTCATGAAACAGCTGCTCGGCACTCTTGCCGCGCAGTTGATCGGCGAACTTGAACAGGCGATCAGCAGCGTTCAGCACATAATTGGACAGCCTCTGCTCGTCCTGGTCCTCGAGCTCGCAAGCCGCCGCACGGGCTCCCTCGGCTATCTTTTCCAGTTCGTCCGCAGCGGTCTGGGTGTAGGTTTCCAGCGGATCCTTGCTCCTGCCCTGCCGCCTGGCTTCACCGGGCACTTGATCGACTGCTTCCTCCGGCGGCTCCTGGAAAACATTGCCTGCCGGAAAACCTTTTCGGCCATTGGATCGTGGAGTGCGTTCAGTAGGTCTGGGCATGGTCGTATCCACCTTGATTTCTCTGCAAGCCACCGGATCCCGAGTGGGGGTGGTGCAATTTCGGAAAAACAGCCTTCTTACTTGCGTCCTTCCTATTAGGTGACAGGCCCTTTCCAGCCGAGTTCGAGCGAAGCGACGAAGTCTGTCTCGCCGCTGATCGGCACCGACTTCTGAACTTTCCCGGGGCTTTTGCAATCCACCGAAAAACCCGTCGTACGGAGGAAAGCCCATGAAAGCCCTGCTCGGATTCACCGCAGCCAGCGCCCTGCTGGCCTCCCTGCCCAGCTTCGCCTGCACCCCGGATGAAATCGACGTCAAGGCCCGGGAACTGGCTGCCAACGTGCATATGCTCACCCAGAGCGATCCGCAGATAGCCACGGAGATCTACAGAGAGGTACGGAAAATGCGCCTCGACTACACCGCCGAAGAGCTTCCCAACGAATGCGCGGCCTACGAGCAGCGGTTGCTGGATCTGGAAGAGGCGGCGGCACAGGCCGAGAACAACTGGAAGAACAACTACTACTGAGCAGGCGAGCCTCCAACCGACAGGTTGCAAGCCCTGCCCCGGCTCGTCATGCAGGCGAAGAAATACTGCAGACAGCATCTCCGTCCTTTCGCCGTGCGCTCGGCAGCGCCGAAAGGACGGAGCTTCCTTCAGCGACGGGAAGCAGGGCACGGCCAGCGCCCCGCCCGGTTTCCCCCGCACTCCGGCCGAACGCGCACCGGCCCCCGGGCCGCTCGCTCAATCCTCCCCATGGCTGATGGGCCCTTCGCTGAAGAGATACTCCTTGAACTCGCCGGAAAACTTGGGATCCTTGCGGCGGATCCATTCCAGCACCATGGCCGCGTGCTCCTTCTCCTCGTCGCGGTTGTGCGCGAGGATGGCCCTGAGCTCCGGGTCCCGGCAGGCATCGACCCGCTGGTTGTACCAGTCGATGGCTTCGAGTTCCTCCATCAGCGAAACGATGGCCCGGTGCATGTCGCGGGTTTCGGCGGAAAGCTCTTCGATGGGCTCGTGATAACCGACACTGGACATATCCACTCTCCTGTTGGTTTGGGCGAAGAAAACCGCTCGACTCCCCTGTACGCAGACGAAGGCAGTCGCCATCCCGGTGGCTGCAGCCTTCGGGACAGGGCTGTTCGAAGCCGTGGCGAAGGCGCAGGCAGGCGGAGCTTTTATGACTCCCTGCGGAGCCGCTGGGTTGCACGCCGGGCATGGCGATAGCGCGCTCACCTCGGTAGCGTACTCAGAAGTAAAGACCGCACGGCTCGCGGCCGAAGGACTTCCGGGCGGCAGCCGATCCGCGTGTTGCCTCCCCGCGCTACTTCCTGACCAGTCCATGCAGGCGCAGCCTGTTGGCGATGGTGGTGTGCGACACGCCGAGGCGGCGGGCCAGCAGGCGACTGCTCGGGTATTCGCCGAGCAGCCGCTGCAGTACGGCCTTTTCGAAGCGGCCGACGATCTCGCCGAGGCTGCCCTCGAGGGAAAGATCGCCGAGCGCGGACGCCCCCTGCTTGCCGCCATGCCTACGCCCTTCGGCATGCCCCGGCGCAAGCCGGTGCCTCCGGCCGACGCGCTCGGCGGCAGGCTCCTCCCGGCGCAGACTGAGCACCACGCCGGCCTGCGCCCCGTCGCCGTCCCGGACGGGCTGCAGCGGCATGCTGTCGACGCGGAACCACTCGTTCCCCACCCGCAGCCCATCGAGCCGCACCGGCTCCGTGCCGAGCAGCGACGCCAGGTCGATGCCATCCAGGTAATGGGCCAGCGGCCGGCCCGGCAACGTGTCGGCGGACACGTCGAACAGCCGGGCGGCGGCCTGGTTGGCGGCGACGATGACGCCACGGCCGTCCACCGAAAGCAGCGGGAAGTCCAGCACACCGAGCAGCGCAGCGAACTCCCGATGGCGACGCTCGCCGGGCGTCAGCTCGACCCGCGAGACGCCGAGCACCCCGGAAACCCCCTCCAGCCTCGGGGTCAGCGCCTGCAGCTGCCGATCGACCAGGGTCGGGCAGGCCAGGTAGATGGTATTGCCCTGCTCGCCGCCGACCTCGCTGCGGGCGACCTCGACCCCGTACTCGAGCAGCAGGTCGAGAATGTCGCGCAGCAGGCCGATCCGGTTTTGGCAGAGAATCTCGATGCGCATGGCGGACCCCCGACTGTTGAAGGGCTGGATCGGCGAGCGACAGACGAGCACGCTTCCCGTCAGCAATATGTGGCAAATTGCCACACCAAACAAGGCCGCCGTCAAGCGCGGCTTCGACAGGCGGACAACCCTTTCAGGCCGAACGACCGGCACGCTCCGTGCGGGGCAGGCTGCACATCCCGTGCAGAGCCGCCTCATTCGCGCTATGCCTGATAAAGGGAAACCGTGCGCAGCAGCGCAGGAGGCACCGAAATGACCGCGACGCCCTATGTGGCCCGGCAACCGGACGAGCGGGGCTTCATCCACTACAGCGAGGCCGAGCATGCCGTCTGGCAGACGCTGATCGAACGCCAGCTGGCGCTCCTCGAAGGACGCGCCTGCGCGGAGTACCTGGACGGCATCCAGCGGCTCGGCCTGCCGCGGGAGCGCATTCCGCAACTCGACGAGATCAACCGCGTGCTCGAGTCCGCCACCGGCTGGCGGGTAGCGCGGGTGCCGGCGCTGATCCCCTTCCAGACCTTCTTCGAACTGCTCGCCGACCGGCAGTTTCCGGTGGCCACCTTCATCCGCCGGCCGGAGGAACTGGACTACCTGCAGGAGCCGGACATCTTCCACGAGCTGTTCGGCCACTGCCCGATGCTGACCAACCCCTGGTTCGCCGCCTTCACCCACACCTACGGCCGGCTGGGCCTGGCGGCCAGCAGGGAGGAGCGCGTCTACCTGGCACGGCTATACTGGATGACCGTGGAGTTCGGCCTGGTCGACACCCCGGCGGGCCGGCGCATCTACGGCGGCGGCATCCTTTCTTCGCCCAAGGAAACCCTCTACTGCCTGTCCGCGGCACCGGAACACTTGCCTTTCGATCCGCTCGAAGCAATGCGCACGCCGTACCGCATCGACATCCTGCAGCCGCTCTACTTCGTGCTGCCGGATTTGCGCCGGCTGTTCGAGCTGGCCCGCGAGGACATCATGGCGCTGGTGCACGAGGCCATGCGCCTCGGTCTGCACCCGCCGAAGTTTCCGCCGAAGGCGGCCTGAACGCCGACAGCAGACCAGACGTAGGGTGGAAAACCCGCGCAGCGGTTTTCCACCCTCGAACCCAACCTCGACCTTGCACCGGAGCCCACCCATGACCGCCCTCTCCCAAGCCCACTGCGAAGCCTGTCGCGCCGATGCGCCGAAAGTCTCGGAAGAAGAGCTCGCCGAACTGATCCGGCAGATCCCCGACTGGAACGTGGAAAACCGTGACGGCATCCTGCAGCTGGAAAAGGTCTTCCTGTTTCGCAACTTCGCCCAGGCCCTGGCCTTCACCAACGCGGTCGGCGCGCTCGCCGAAGCCGAAGGGCACCATCCGGCGCTGCTCACCGAATGGGGCAGGGTCACCGTGACCTGGTGGAGCCACAAGATCCGCGGCCTGCACCGCAACGACTTCATCATGGCGGCACGCACCGACGAGCTGGCGAAGAGCCCGGAAGGCCGCGGCTGACCCCCGGCGCCAGCGCGAAACAGCCAAGACCGCTCGTCGGTAAATATATCCCCTTTTAAAACAACAACTTGAAAGCAACATTCGATCCACCCAGGGAGCTTTTGGGTTGCCATTCGTCGGCAACTTCCCTAGGGTGGGACGCATGTTGTCCCAGATTGCTCCCATCGGTTCGCTGCTCGGCGGGGTCGCACTGCTCCTGCTCGGCAACGGACTGCTCAACACCCTGCTGACCCTGCGTGGCGTTGCCGAAGGCTACTCCACCGGTCTGCTCGGCCTGCTGATGTCCGGCTATTTCGTCGGCTACCTGCTCGGCACCTGGCTGACGGTACCGCTGATCCGCCGCATCGGGCATATCCGTGCCTTTGCCTGTTGTGCCGCCTCGGGCGCCATCGTCGCGCTGCTCCATCTGATCCTGGTCAACCCCTGGGTGTGGATGGCGCTGCGGGTGGCCTACGGCATTGTCCTGGTCACCCTGTACATGGTCATCGAGAGCTGGCTCAACGCCCGGATCAGCGGCGACAGCCGCGGCCGGGTGTTCGCCGTCTACATGGCGGTCAACCTCGGCGCCCTGGCCCTCGCCCAGCAATTGCTGAACCTCGCCAGCCCGCTGGAATTCCTGCTCTTCGCCCTCGCCGGCATCCTCATCTGCGCCGCGCTGCTGCCCGTCACCCTGACCCGCCAGGCCCAGCCGACCCTGCCCGACACCCCGCACACCCAATTGCGCCAGCTGGCGCGCATCGCCCCGCTGTCGGTGACCGCCTCGGGGCTGTCCGGCCTCGCCCTCGGCGCCTTCTGGGGGCTGGCGCCGGTGTACGCCAGCCAGAGTGGCTTCGACGCCGCCGGGGTGGGCCTGCTGATGGGTGTGACCATCCTCGGCGGCGCCGTGCTGCAGTGGCCCATCGGGCGCTATTCGGATAGCCACGACCGCTCGAAGGTGATGCTCGGCGTGGTGGTGCTGGCCGCGCTCGTGGCGCTGGCGATCAGCCTGCTGCCCACCGGCAAGCTGATGCTCGGCGCCTTCTTCTTCTGGGGCGGACTGGCCTTCTCCATCTATTCCATCGCCGTGGCGCGGATGGTCGACCAACTGCACCCCGACGAGATCCTTTCCGGGTCCAGCGGCCTCCTGCTGGTCAACGGCCTGGGCTCGGCCTGCGGCCCGCTGCTCGCCGGGCTGGCCATGCACCTGCTCGGCCCGCGCGGGCTGCCGCTCTACTGTGCGGCGGTGCTCGGCCTGCTGGCGCTCTACACCCTCCATCGCCTGCGCCGGGTGAGCGATCTGCTCAGCGAGCCGCACGCCCGGTTCACCCCCATGCTGCGCACCAGCCATACCGTGCTCGAACTGATGCCCGAAGCCCCGGAAAGCGCGGCCGATGCCACTGCCGACTCCGCCGCCGCGGAGTCGAACACCACCCAGGAGGAAACCTGTACCTGAATCCGGTGCCATGGAGGCCCCGGACACCACTGCTCGTCGGCCCAGGTCGGCGCGTCAACTTGCCCCACATCTGGAGAGAAGACAGCGCATGCTACTTGCCACCGATCTCGATGGAACCTTTCTCGCCGGCGATCCGCAGGATCGCCTGAGTCTCTATCAGACCATCACCGCCCACCCCGGCATCCAGCTGGCCTACGTCACCGGCCGCAGCCTGGAGGCCGTGCTGCCGCTGCTGGCCGATCCCACCCTGCCGCAGCCGGACTACATCATCGCCGACGTCGGCGCCAGCCTCTATCACGGCGAAACCCTGCAGCCGATCCAGCCGCTGCAGCACGCCATCGACGCCCGCTGGCCCGGCGAGAGCCAGATCGCCGGCGCCCTCGCCGACCTTCCCGACCTGCAGCGCCAGGACGTACCCCAGGCGCGCCGCTGCTCCTACTTCTGCACGCCGGAGCGCGCCGCCGACCCGGCCCTCAAGGCCATCGCCGAACGCCTCGGCTGCGACCTGCTGTACTCGGCGGGGCGCTACCTGGACTTCCTGCCGCGCGGGGTGAACAAGGGCAGCAGCCTGCTCAAGCTGGTCGAGCACCTCGGCCTCGATCCCGAACAGGTACTGGTCGCCGGCGACACCCTGAACGACCTCAGCATGCTCACCTGCGGCCTCAAGGGCGTCTGCGTCGGGCAGTCGGAAGAAAGCCTGCTCGCCCACACCCTCAACTGCACCCGCGTCCTGCACGCCGACAGCCCGGGCTGCGGCGGCATCATCCAGGCCTTCTCCCACTTCGGCTTCCTCGGCGTGCACGGCTTCGCCGCCGAGACGCGCAAGGCCAGCGAACCGGGGCAGGCCGAGCTGGTGATCGTCTATCACCGCCTGCCCTACGAGGAATACCGCGAGCACGGCCAGGTGCAGCGCCGCCGGCCGAGCTCGCCCAACGGCATCATCCCCACCCTGCTCAGCTTCTTCGCCGACGGCCGCAAGGGCTCCTGGGTCGCCTGGGCCGAGCACGAGGAAGGCCAGGGCGCCTTCGAGAGCCACACCACGGTGGACGCCGAGCGCTATCCGCGCCTGACTGCCGCCCGCGTGCCGCTGAACAAGCAGGACATCGACACCTTCTACAAGCGCTTCTCCAAGGAAGCCTTCTGGCCGACCCTGCACACCTTCTGGGAGCGCGCCGTGTTCAACGAGGACGACTGGCAGGTGTTCCTACGGGTCAACCGCGCCTTCGCCGAGCGCACCGCGCTGGAGGCCGCCGAGGGCGCCACCGTCTGGCTGCACGACTACAACCTGTGGATGGTTCCGGCCTACCTGCGCGAACTGCGCCCGGACCTCAAGCTGGCCTTCTTCCACCACACCCACTTTCCTTCGGCGGACGTCTTCAACGTGGTGCCCTGGCGCCGGCAGATCGTCGGCAGCCTGCTGCAGTGCGACTACATCGGCTTCCACATCCCGCGCCAGGTGGAGAACTTCGTCGACGTCGCCCGCGGCGTGGCTCCCCTGAAGGTCCTCGGCCGGCAGAACTGCGCGCCGCGCTTCGTCACCTACGGCTGCGCGGTCGGCCTGGAGCGCGTGACCACCGCGATCGACACCGGCATGCGCCAGGTCCGCCTTGGCGCCCACCCGGTCGGGCTCGACCTCGACCGGGTGCGCAACGCCCTGGCACGCGAATCCGTGCAGAAACAGATGGAGCAATTGCGCCGGGAGTTGAACGGCGTGCGCCTGATCCTCGCCGTCGAGCGCCTGGACTACACCAAGGGCGTGCTGGAAAAGCTCAGGGCCTTCGAACGGCTGCTGGCGGACAACCCCGAGCTGCAGGGCAGAATCACCCTGGCCAGCATCTGCGTCCCGGCGGCGCGGGAGATGACCATCTACGACGAGCTGCAGGGACAGATCGAACAAGCCGTGGGACGGATCAACGGCCGCTTCGCCCGGGTCGGCTGGACGCCGGTGCAGTTCTTCTTCCGCAGCCTGCCGTTCGAGGAGGTGGTGGCTTGGTACGCCATGGCCGACGTCATGTGGATCACCCCGCTGCGCGACGGCCTCAACCTGGTGGCCAAGGAATTCGTCGCCACCCAGGGCCTGCAGGACGGCAGCGGCGTGCTGGTGCTCTCCGAGTTCGCCGGCGCCGCCGCCGAACTCAAGGGCGCCCTGCTGACCAATCCCCATGACAATGCCGACCTGGCACACCAGTGCTACCTGGCGCTGAACATGCCCAAAAACGAGGCGCGGGCGCGGCTGCGCGAGCTGTTCGACATCGTCGCGTTCAACGACATCCGCCGCTGGGGCGACGACTTCCTCGGCGCGCTGGATGAACCCCGGACGGACATCCGCGCCATCGCCTGACAGTGCCGACAAATCCGCGCCTGCTCCGCAGGAGCGGATTTATCGGCGATGAAGGGGCCGCCTCGCTATCCGGGTCGGCATGACAGCTATCAGTAATCCACCCGCCCCCGTCCGGCCTTGACCGCCCCGCGTTTGGCCTTTCCCTCCAGCCGGCGCTGCTTCGAGCCGTAGGTCGGCTGGGTCGGCCGGCGCTTCTTCTCCACCTTGGCCACGCTGCGGATCAGCGCGGCCAGGCGCTCCAGGGCATCGGCACGATTCTGCTCCTGGGTGCGGTACTGCTGCGCCTTGATCACGATGACGCCTTCGCCGCTGATGCGCTGATCGCGCAGGGCCAGCAAGCGCTCCTTGTAAAAGTCCGGCAGGGACGAGGTGCGGATGTCGAAGCGCAGATGCACCGCGCTGGACACCTTGTTGACGTTCTGCCCGCCGGCCCCCTGGGCGCGGATCGCGCTCAGCTCGATCTCGTCGTCGGGCAGGTGGACGGCATTGGAGATTTCCAGCATGGCGCGCTCGATCGGGAAAGTGGCCGGCAGGATAACCGCCAGTCCCGGCGACCGGCCATTGCAGCATCGCCCTGCACGTATCGAGACGAGCCGCAATGTGCCGGTGCCATGCCGCGGCAGCTGTACCGCCGGTCGGAAAGCAGCCGGTCGGCCCCGCGACAAGGGCTTTCAGCCAGGCCCATCCTGTTGCCGATAAAACCCGGATACTCGCCCTTACATTCGACTGCCTGACAACCGGCCTGCTTCGACAGCGGAGCGGGTTTGCTGAAATTGTTCCGTCCTGAAACGCGGATCGCCTCGGGGCCTACCCGCAGGCAATTCGAACCGGCGACTTTCGCAACTTTCCGCTTCGAACGGCAACGACACCCGGAATTACTCCGTATTTTCCTGCGATAAACCAGCGTCTTCCGTCCTGCCGCGCACACTTGGCCAACCAGTCTTCGCATGAACAGGAAATGTCGGGCATCGGCGGAAAGAACACGGCATGGCAACAGCTTGTCCAGCGGATGATGGATACGGAGAGGGCATCATCGAGAGCAGTTGCACGCTCCGATCGGCTCTCCCGGGCAGCCTTGCGCTGTCGAACCTTTTGTCCATACTCGAATGGCTTTCGCCGAACTAGGGCGAAACCACGTTGAGGCCAGACAGCACCTACCCAGAAAGGAGGCAGCGAGTACAGGGGCGCCCAGGCGGCCAGGCCATCCCCCCCCGCCCCGGAACGGCGGGAGTCTCTCGCAAGGAACGATGAATCGGATACCAGGAACTCGTATCAGCACAGGACTTGCCATGGCGATGCTGCTCGTCGCCACGGCCGATGCCCAGACCCTTAAATTGCCAGCCTACGGCGCGGACTTGTACAAGACCTCGGTATCGGGATTGTCGTCCGGCGCCTTCATGACTTCCCAACTTTACATGGTGTTTTCCGACATCATGGTGGGCGCCGGCATTGTCGCCGGCGGTCCCTATCTGTGCGCGAAGTCCTGGGTGGGCAATACCCTGGTGGAAAATGCCACCACCACCTGCATGAATCCCCTGACGGCCAGCACCGGCCCCAATACGCCGGTCCTGGTCAGATATGCAACCCTGCTGGCCGAATATGGCTATATAGCTCCGCTGAAGAATCTCGCGGATGATCGTATCTATATCTTTAGTGGAACGAAGGACGAAACCGTCACGACCACGGTCGTGAACCAGACCCAGGAGTTCTTCAAGTCCATCGGCGTCCCGGAAGCCTCCATCCAATACGACAAGAGCATCGCTGCCGGCCATGCCTTCGTGACCGACAACAGTACCGATACCGCCTGCGCCCTGACCCGGCCGCCCTATATCAACGACTGCGACTTCGCACAGGCCAACGTCATACTCGACCGGATCTACCCGGCCCTGAAGCCGCCCGCCCAGCACCTGGGCGACAACCTGATCGTCTTCGACCAGAAGGAGTTCATCGACTCGCCCTACACCAGCATGAGCGACACGGCCTATGCCTATGTTCCGGCGGCCTGTCAGACCGACAAGAGCTGCCCCGTTCATGTGGTGTTCCACGGCTGCAAGCAGGGTGCACAAGTCATCGGCGACAAGTACTACGCCCATACCGGCTACAACCAGATGGCCGAGGCCAACGATCTCATCGTGCTCTACCCTCAGGTGCAGCCATCCAACGCCTCGCCGCTGAATCCCGACGGCTGCTGGGATTTCTGGGGCTATTCCTCGCCGGGCAACCCGAACCCGGACTACTTCACCCGCAACGCTCCCCAGTTGCGTGCCATCCACAAGATGATCACCCGCCTTGCCGAGCCCCGATCCTGAGCCAAGCCCACTGCACAAGGGAGAACCACCATGGATGCCGTCAACGCGAATGCCACGATCGATCCGAAGCTGTTCGAGGCGATCAAACACTGGAACAATTACGCCAACGAAAGCGGCCAGAACGCACGGGTCCTTTTCGAGGCCATGACACCGGTCAAGGACAGCCTGCAGATCGCCCGGCAGGTCATGGAGTCCATGCAGCACACCAACTGGATGCCCATCGGCATGCCCTGGATGAAGCCCTCTGCCCTGTTCTCCGCCTACCAGGAACTGACCGAGATCCAGCTGGCCGCCCAGGAAAGGGAGAGCGACTGCTACATCCGCTTCCTGACGACCACCCTGGGAGCCGGCAAGCAGGTGGCCGAGGCCATGCAGGGAGCTACCACTCCGCAGCAGGTCCTGGCCTCCTACCTGGAAGCCAGCCTCAACATCATCAGGCAATACCAGGCCGACGTCAGCGAACAGGCCTCGACGCTCAGCGAGATCCAGTCGGCCTACAACGCCTGGCTGCAAAGGACCCTGGAAAACCTGGGCACCAGAACGGCAATGGAATCCGAGACCTCCGCATCGCTGCCGATAGTCGCCCCTGAGCCTTCGTTGCCGGCAGTGCCTCCGGCCCCCGCCGCGTCGGCAGCGCCCTCGGAACCGGCACCTGAGCCGGCACCGGGAAGGGACAGCAACGCCTGAGCGAGCCGGCCGGCAACGGGCGTGCCCGGGTCGCTCGCCAGCCCGGGCCGCCGCTCGCCGGCGCACGGGCACGTCCTGGCACGGCGCCCCGCTACGGTTGAAGAAGCCAGCAGGACCGACAGAGGACTCTCCCCATGGGCACAAGCCGGCTGGCAACGCTGGAGTTCGATCCGGCACGCCATGCCCTGGGCAAGGGCAAGGCGCTGCGCGACGGGCTGTCGGTCGCGGTGCAGATCGGCGACACGCTCTGGGTGGCGAACGACGAGACGCTCACTCTGGAACGGCTCACCCGCCTGCCGGATGACGACCAGGGCGCCTGCCGCTACGGCCGGCACCGGCAGTTCCCGCTGAACGACTACCTCGCCCTGCCGGTTCCCCCTGGCGACGACCCGGCCGATCTGCAAGAAGCGGATATCGAAGGCCTTGCCTGCGCCGACGGCTACCTCTGGCTGGTGGGCTCGCACAGCCTGAAACGCAAGAACCCGAAGCTCAAGGACGGCGCCGACAAGGCCCGCAGGCAGTTGGTCAAGGTCCGCAGCGACGGCAACCGCTACCTGCTGGCCCGCGTTCCGCTGGTGGAGGGTGACGGCACCTGCGAGCTGGCGAAACGCACCCGACAGAACGGACAGGAACTGTTCGCCGCCCGCCTGAAGGGCGACGACAAGGGCGACGAACTGACCGAAGCCCTGCAGAACGACATGCATCTGGGCCCCTTCCTCGGCATCCCCGGAAAGGACAACGGCTTCGACATCGAAGGCCTGGCCGTGGCCGGCGAGCGGATCTTCCTCGGCCTGCGCGGCCCGGTGCTGCACGGCTGGGCGGTCATCCTGGAAGTGGCGGTCGTCGCCGACGCCACGGCCTGTATCCTGAGGCTGCAGCCCATCGGGCCGCAGGGCTGCCTCTACCGCAAGCATTTCCTCCAGCTCGGCGGCCTGGGAATCCGCGACCTGTGCGTGCAGCGCGCCGACCTGCTGATCCTCGCCGGCCCGACCATGGACCTCGATGGCCCGGTCAGTGTCTTCCGCTGGCCGGACGGCTGCGCCCCCGCCGACGAGGCGGTGGTTCCGGCCGATGCCTTGCAGCACATCCTGGAAGTGCCCCATGGCGAGGGCGTGGATCATGCCGAAGGCATGGCCCTCTTCTCCCCGGATGGAGGCCCGCAGAACTCTCTGCTGATCGTGTACGACACGGCCGCGGACGATCGCAAGTCGGGGAAAAGCGCAGTCACGGCGGATATTCTCGAATTGCCTTGATCATTTGCGCCTGCATATTCGCTCTGCTTGCTCGAACGCTTGCAAAGCCATGCTCGACACGGCGAGACCAGCGAGCCACATATGAAAAACAGTCATTTCCATATTATAAAAAGCATCCATGCGGCTCTGCTTCCGGCACTACACCGATTAAACCCTCCAAAGCTGGCTTCATTATAAATATGCCAGAACTCAGAACTAAAAATACCCCAGCAAATTATCAGCACGAAGGAAGCACAGGTACGCCATGCAGGATATCTTTCAGACGCCCCATCCACCCATACTTTATTCATTGCCCCAGCTTAGATCCCAGCCCAGACCAATAGCTAATATTAAAGCTTGCAGCAGGCCAACCAAACGATTCGCAGCAGAAAGGCACCACTGGCAAACATACAGCAACGCCGTTTAGTTAATTAAGCGAAACCACACTTATCCTCTTGCTACTCCGCCAATACTCGACCACTGGTCGGAAACAGATCTGAAGAAGCGACACAGGAATTGCACGCTCAAACATCCAAACTATTAACGCGGCAATCAAATTCACGATATAAAGAGGCATGAAAAAGATCGATGCCCGAAAGCTCTCTCGAGAAACTCAGGACCAGATGCGGCGCCTGGCCATGAATCTGCGTGAGCAGCGCGAACTGACTTGGCAAGAGGTTGCCGACGCATTGGGCGTACATCTGAGTACCGTACTAGCCTGGTCCAAACGCTACAGCGAGCAAGGCAGCGAAGGTCTGAAATCCAGGACACGAGGTCGGCGCCAGGCAAGCGGACGGACCTTGACGCTCGCACAGGAGTGGCAGTTGCGCTCGATTCTGGTGGGCCAGACCCCGAACCAGTTGCAACTCGACTTTGCCCTGTGGAACCGCCGGGCCGTCATGCAGTTGATCAAGCACTTGTATGGCATCGAGATGCCGATCCGGACGGTGGGTCAGTACCTTCAGCGCTGGGGATATACCCCACAGCGGCCGACCCGGCAGGCGCTGGAACAGAACCCGGAGGCGGTCGAGCACTGGCTTGAAGAGACCTATCCGGCCATCGTGGCACGCGCCAAGGCCGAAAACGCGACGATCTACTGGGGCGATGAAACGGCCGTAGCTGAAGATGGGCATTGGATTCGAGGCTATGCGCCGGCAGGCGTCACGCCGGTGCTGGTGGCGCCGACTCGGCGTCATGGCCTGAGCATGGTCTCAGCGATCAGCAACCAGGGACTGGTACGGTTCGAGTTCCTGGAGGGGGCCATGAATACTGAGCGGATGATCGGTTTCATGTCGAGGCTGGTGGCGGACAGTGACAGGAAGATCTTTCTGATCCTGGACAACCTGCGTGTCCATCATGCGCGTCTGGTCAGGGAATGGCTCGAAGGGCACCAGGAAGAAATCGAAGCGTTCTACCTGCCACCCTATTCGCCTGAGTGTAATCCGGACGAGTATTTGAACCGCGACCTCAAGACACGCTTGCGCACCAGTGACCGGGCGCGAAACAAGTCGGAATTGCTGGAGAAGGCCGAGGCATTCATGAGCTGGTTGGCCAAAACCCCGGAGCGGGTAGTTGCCTATTTCCAGCATGCGTCGGTGCGTTATGCCACTTAGATTGGGTATTTGATTGCCGGGTTAATAACATCCTGACAAAAGACAATCTCACGTCTTTTGCAAAAACATGTGGCACCCTTTCAGGAGGGGATTTAGCCACTTACCAAAAGCCATTTCGCTTAAAAAGCGGAATCGCAGGGCTTGCGCATAACAAAATTATGCACAACCCTGCAACCTGTCATCTCAATCCGCAACGGCGCCTTGCGGTAGCGTGCCGATTATCCAAACGCTTCGTCTACAGACCGCATTGACAAACCAACAACCACTGAATATCACAGAGGTTATTTAAATAGCCTCACTTGGAATATGAGTAACGCATGGAGAGCATTCCCTGCTACACAGACACAGAGGCGGAGATAGCACCATGAAACTCGGAAAGACGACTATTGCGGCAATCGGAGCAGCAATGTTATGGCAAGCACTGCCAAGCGATGCAGCGGCGCAACCTCTAACAGAGATGACCAACTTCGGAACGAATCCCGGTCAACTCCGCGCATTCAAACATATTCCCCAAGAGCTACCCCCCAACTCGCCCTTGGTCGTCGCTCTGCATGGCTGCTTTCAATCCGCCTCTGGCTATGATGACGAAACCGGCTGGGTCAAATATGCCGATATGGGGAAATTTGCTTTGCTGTTGCCACAGCAGGAGCTACCTAACAACCCAGCCAAGTGTTTCAACTGGTTCGAGCTTGGCGACATCCAGAGAGATCGAGGCGAGGCCCTGTCGATCAAGCATATGATCGATAAGATGGTGACTGACCATAATATCGACCGCAAACGCATTTATATATTAACCCGGCAATCAAATACCCAATCTAAGTGGCATAACGCACCGACGCATGCTGGAAATAGGCAACTACCCGCTCCGGGGTTTTGGCCAACCAGCTCATGAATGCCTCGGCCTTCTCCAGCAATTCCGACTTGTTTCGCGCCCGGTCACTGGTGCGCAAGCGTGTCTTGAGGTCGCGGTTCAAATACTCGTCCGGATTACACTCAGGGATGGTCTGAAGTAGTCATGTATTTCTGGCTGACTTCAGCCCCCCGCCGACTTTGAAAGCGGAGAATCGATCAAAAACGATCAGATCACCCGCTCGTTTCTGCGTTTTTTAGCTGCCGCGAGCACGTCGCAGCAACCGTTTCCCGCATTACAGGCGCACCTCTCCTGCATTCGCCAGTAAATATCGGCGCGCCATCCACAGATTCGACAAGGCGAACAGCGTCACCAACTGTGACGTGTTTTTGGCCAATCCCCGGAAGCGCACCTTGGTGTAGCCAAACTGGCGCTTGATCACGCGGAACGGATGTTCGACCTTGGCTCGTACCTGGGCCTTGGCCTTCTCGATCTTGCGGATCGCTTTGTATAAGGCGCTACGCTTGCCATGCTTCTTGTAGGTACTGCGCCGGGCCGCGACCTGCCAGATGACCTGCCGACCTTCATGCTCGGGGCGCTTCTCTACGCCGGTATAGCCCGCATCGGCACTCACTACGTTTTCCTCGCCATGCAGCAGTTGGTCGACTTGGGTGACATCTGCCACGTTGGCTGCCGTGACCACCACGCTGTGCACCAGACCCGACTCAGCGTCGGCACCAATGTGAGCTTTTGCGCCGAAGTAGTACTGGTTGCCCTTCTTCGTCGAGTGCATTTCCGGGTCGCGCTTGCCGTCCTTGTTCTTCGTCGAGCTCGGCGCATGGATCAGGGTGGCGTCGACAATGGTGCCCTGGCGCAGCGACAGTCCGCGCTCGCCCAGATAGCCGTTGATCACCTCCAGTATTCCCCCGGCCAGTTCGTGCTTCTCCAGCAGGCGACGGAAGTTGAGGAGGGTCGTTTCGTCCGGGATGCGCTCCAGGCTCAGGCCGGCGAACTGGCGCAGGAGAGTGGTTTCGTACAGCGCTTCCTCCATCGCCGGATCGCTGTAGCCGAACCAGTTCTGCATCAGGTGCACGCGCAGCATGGCTGCCAGCGGGTAGGCGGGCCGACCGCCTTCGCCCTTGGGATAGTAGGGCTCGATCAGGGCGATCAGCCCCTGCCACGGCACCACCTGGTCCATCTCGAGCAGGAAGCGCTCGCGGCGGGTCTGCTTGCGCTTGCCGGCATACTCGGCATCGGCGAAGGACAGTTGCTTCATCGGGAAACTCGGACAAGGGAGCGGGTGTATTTCACCAGAATCGGGAAGTCTTTTTCAGGATTTCCTCAGGCGAATAGGGTGGCAGGTAGAACGCTTCGATTTCTTCCTGGTGCCCTTCGAGCCATTCCCTGACCAGACGCGCATGATGGACACGCAGGTTGTCCAGGATCAGAAAGATCTTCCTGTCACTGTCCGCCACCAGCCTCGACATGAAACCGATCATCCGCTCAGTATTCATGGCCCCCTCCAGGAACTCGAACCGTACCAGTCCCTGGTTGCTGATCGCTGAGACCATGCTCAGGCCATGACGCCGAGTCGGCGCCACCAGCACCGGCGTGACGCCTGCCGGCGCATAGCCTCGAATCCAATGCCCATCTTCAGCTACGGCCGTTTCATCGCCCCAGTAGATCGTCGCGTTTTCGGCCTTGGCGCGTGCCACGATGGCCGGATAGGTCTCTTCAAGCCAGTGCTCGACCGCCTCCGGGTTCTGTTCCAGCGCCTGCCGGGTCGGCCGCTGTGGGGTATATCCCCAGCGCTGAAGGTACTGACCCACCGTCCGGATCGGCATCTCGATGCCATACAAGTGCTTGATCAACTGCATGACGGCCCGGCGGTTCCACAGGGCAAAGTCGAGTTGCAACTGGTTCGGGGTCTGGCCCACCAGAATCGAGCGCAACTGCCACTCCTGTGCGAGCGTCAAGGTCCGTCCGCTTGCCTGGCGCCGACCTCGTGTCCTGGATTTCAGACCTTCGCTGCCTTGCTCGCTGTAGCGTTTGGACCAGGCTAGTACGGTACTCAGATGTACGCCCAATGCGTCGGCAACCTCTTGCCAAGTCAGTTCGCGCTGCTCACGCAGATTCATGGCCAGGCGCCGCATCTGGTCCTGAGTTTCTCGAGAGAGCTTTCGGGCATCGATCTTTTTCATGCCTCTTTATATCGTGAATTTGATTGCCGCGTTAATAAACATTTGCATCACTTATCGACCAGCGCTCTTCGAGAGAGCCCAGATCGCACTCCAGACTCTCTCCAACAAGCCCGCTACAAGGAAAGCCGAACTTTCGGTTGAATGCCGGACACACGCGGAAAATGGCCCGCTCGGCTCCACAACCAGAGTTCCATTCGCCACGCCGGCTCGGCTACCTTTGCTCTCCATTTCCTCCGTCTCGCAGGACTCACCGATGGATTCGCTCACCCAGGCCGTGCTCGGCGCCAGCGTGCAGGGTGCGGTGCTCGGTCGCTGGCAGGGGCGCAAGGCGCTGCTCTATGGCGCCCTGCTCGGCACCCTGCCCGATCTCGACGTGTTGATCGACTATGGCGATGCGGTCGCCAACATGACCCACCACCGGGGCTTCAGCCATTCCCTGTTCGTCCTCACCGGCTTTTCGCTGCTGCTGACCTGGCTGCTGCGGCGCTTCAGGCCGCATCCCGGGTATGGCGGCGGCCGCCTGTTCCTCGCCGTCTGGCTGGTGCTGGCCACCCATGTGCTGCTGGATGGCCTGACCAGCTACGGCACCCAGTTGCTCTGGCCCCTGGCTACGCCGCCGGTGGCCTGGTCGAGCGTGTTCATCATCGACCCGCTGTACACCCTGCCGTTGCTCGGTGCGCTGCTGGGCGGCATCCTGTACCGCCTGCGCGGTCGGGGTCTGCGCTGGCAGCACTGGGCGCTGGGCCTGTCGAGCCTCTACCTGGCTCTGACCCTGGCCGGCAAGCAGATGGCCGAGCGCCACGTGACGGCGGAACTGGAGCGCCAGGGCATCCGCGCCGAGGCGCTGTTCAGCGCGCCGACCCCGTTCAACAGCCTGCTCTGGCGGGTGCTGGTGCGCGAGGGCGAGGACTATCACGAGGCGCTGGTCGGCTGGTTCGACCGACTCCCGCCGGAGCTGGTGCGCCTGCCCCGCGGCACGGCTCTGGCCGCCCGGCTGCAGGATTCGCCGCAGCATGCGCGGCTGCGCTGGTTCACCGACGACTGGCTGCGCTACGACGAGCTCGATGGGAAGCTGGTGGTCACCGACCTGCGTCTGGGCATGACCGGTACCCATCCGTTCCGCTTCGCCCTGGCCGCGGAGCGCGACGGCCGCTGGCAGCTCCTGCCCGAACCGCAGCAGTTGCCGATGAACCGCGGCCGGCTCGAGCATCTCGGGCTACTGTGGCAACGCATCTGGCATCAGGACGCGCGAATCCCCCTGGAGGAATGGGCCCGTCAACTGCAGTACTGGCAAGCCCCACTCACCGCGAGCCCGGCGACGCTGCCCTCCCCGGCCGCCGGCGGTACGGCCGGCGCGCCTCCCCGTCTCGGAGAGGACTGATCCCGCTGCATGATGCTGCAATGGTCATGGTGGGAAAGGCCTGCGGCCGTTTCCCACCCTATTTCAGCACCCCGCGGCGGATCTGGTCCTCCTCGATGGATTCGAACAGGGCGCGGAAGTTGCCCTCGCCGAAGCCCTGATTGCCCTTGCGCTGGATGATCTCGAAGAAGATCGGGCCGATCAGCGGACGGGTGAAGATCTGCAACAGCAGGCCCTCGCGACCCACGCCACCGTCGATCAGGATGTTCAGCTCGCGCAGCAGCTCCAGCGGCTCGCCGTGGCCGGGCACGCGGGCGTCGACCTTCTCGTAGTAGGTGTCCGGGGTCTGCATGAACGCCACGCCGTTGGCGCGCAGGGCCCTCACCGTGGCGTAGATGTCGTCGGTGGCCAGGGCGATGTGCTGGATGCCCTCGCCATGGTAGTCGCGGATGAATTCGGCGATCTGCGAGTGGTCGTCGGTCGGCTCGTTGATCGGGATGCGGATCTTCCCGCAGGGCGCGCTCATGGCCCGGGACAGCAGGCCCGTATGCCTGCCCTCGATGTCGAAGTAGCGGGTCTCGCGAAAACCGGCGATGCGCTCGTAGAAGCCGGCCCAGACATCCATTTGCCCGCGCTCGACGTTGTGGGTCAGGTGGTCGATGGCGGTCAGGCCGACTGCGTGGTCCCGGGCCGTGCGGCCCTCGATGGACTCGAAGTCGACATCGTAGATGCTGTGCTCGCCGTAGCGGTCCACCAGGTAAAGCAGCGAGCCGCCGATGCCCTCGATACAGGGGATGTTCAGCTCGCCGAAATTGGCGTGGCTACCCAGCAGCCTCGCCCCCTGGCGCTGCACGTAATCGGCGGCCTGGACGGCGTTGCGGACCCGGAAGGCCATGGCGCACGCGCTCGGCCCGTGTTCCTCGGCGAAGGCCCGCACCGGCCCGCTGGGACTGCCGTTGAGGACGAAGTTGATGTCGTTCTGCTGGAACAGGAAGACTTCCTTGGAGCGGTGCCGGGCGGTTTCGGTGAAACCCATGGCGATGAACAGCTCGCGCAGCCGGGCGATGCCCTCGGTGCTCGGCGCGGTGAACTCGACGAACTCGAAGCCGTCGGTGCCGATGGGGTTGAGGATGGTGCTTTCCGGTATGGCATTCATGGGACTTCCTCGCGATCGAAGCATGCACGGATACCTTCAGCACAGGCGAAGACCCGGCGCCGGGCAAGTGACAAATGCCGCGCGGAGCCGAGAGCGGCCGCCAACGGCGGCGAAATCTATACTTTCTGGTCGTCACCGATGTTTCCCGGCTGGAGACGATCGATGCGAGGCCCGCTGAGCAAACGAGCCCGTGCCTGTTCCCCTCGAGAGGTTCGCCGCCATGAAAATCCCATTGTCCGGCCAAACGTCCCAGCGCCTCGGCGCCACCGTTCACGATGTCTGGATCACCGCCAACGTGAAATCCTCCCTGGCGCTGGCCAGGGAAACCCGCGGCCAGGATATCCACGTCAAGACCCACGCCGGCGAGGTGTTCCTGAGCGGCCTGGTCGACAGCCACCGACAGCGCAACCAGGCCCTGCAGCTGGCCCGCGCGGTGCACGGCGTTGCCCGGGTGGATGGCACCGATCTGGCGGTCCGGCTGTCGCCCATGACCTCCAGCGCCGAGGAAAGCGCCGACTATCAGGCCCATGACACGCAGCAGCAGCGGATGGAGGATCGTCACTGACGGCCTGCGTGCCCCGATGGCATGCGCTCAGGACGACCAGGTGGCCTGGAAGGCCAGGCGCGTACCGAGCCGCCGGGCCAGACCGATGCCGCCGGCGTGCATCAGCACGCGGTGATTCCAGCGGAACAGCGGCCGCGCCAGCGGGGTCAGCAGGTTCATCCAGGCGGGGGTGGTACGCACCCGCCAGTCGAAGCGCACCCAGGTCCGCCCGGCATCGGCGCCGAAGCGCCAGCGGCCGACGCCCTCGAGTTCTCCCTCGACCCGCCCCTCGAGCAGGCGCTGCGGCTCCAAGCGGGTCACGCAGGCGACGAAGGACAGCCGGTAGGGCAAGGCCCCCTTCCAGGTGAAGCGCTGGCGGGTTCCCAGACCGCCGCCTTCGCGCCCCGTCTCCAGGGTGACGACCTGCTCGACGCCCCGCCACCAGCCGGGCCAGGCTTCGGGCTCGACGATGGCGTCCCAGACCACGCCGAGCGGCGCATCGAGTTGCCAGAGGGTGGTCAGGTGGTAGCGATTGGCCGTACCCATGGCTCGGTTCAGGGGGTGAAAAACCGCTCGGGAAAGGGCATATCGATCTCCACGTCGGCCATGTCGACGGTCTCGAGCAGGCGCCCGCCGGTTCCGAAGCGCTCGACCCGCAGCGGGAACCGGCTGTCCTGCGCCAGCCATACCCGATAGTAGTGGGTGCCGGGCGGGTTCCCTCCCGTTCCGCCGCGGATCTCGAAGCCGGCGACCGGCCGCGCGGCGATCTCCCCCCTGCCGAGCGGCGCCAGGCTGCCACGCGCCTGCCGCTCGCGCAGGCTCTCCAGCAGCACGCCGACATCCGACTGGTCGACCCGGATGCCGTGCGGACCGCGGACCAGTGGATTGTCCGGGGCCAGATTGAGCCGCGGCAGGTGATTCAGGCCGAACGGCCACACCCGTACCCGGCGGGTATCGGGGTTGTAGATCAACACCAGTCCCGGATGCGGCCGGATGAACTCAATGCGTATCCAGCCCGGCTTGCGGTAGAAGTAGCGCAGCACATGCTGCTCGCTGCCTTCGGCGCTCAGGCGCACCGTGACCCGATAGCTGGTCAGCGCCTGGAAGCGGCTTTCCGCCTCGGCCAGTGGGTCGTTCATGGTTTCACCGAGCAGGGCGAAGACGAACAGTGCCCATAGCATGCGCTATTCCCTGATTTCGAGCCGGCCGGACATGCCCTGCTCGCGGTGGCTCTTGAAGAACAGCAGTCGGTTCGGGCAGTAGAAAACATAGTCGCCGGCCGTCAGGGTCAGACGCAGCCGCTGTGGCGTCTCGTCGAGTTCGACATCGGCCAGCGTAGAGCCATCCGGCGCCTCCAGCACGAAACGGTGCGGGACGATGCCCGGCTCCCGGCTCAGGGTGAACTCCAGCGGCAAGCCGGCGCGGGCGAGAATATGCTCGGGGCGAAAGAAATGGCTGCCGCCCACCAGGCTCACCCGCTGCACGCCGTCGGCGTCCATCCGCGCCTGGAAGGGCGCAGCCGGCCCGGCCAGGCCCTTCCCGGCGGCCAGCAGGGCGATGCCGAAGGTACAGCCGCGAAGGGGCCGGGAGAGGTTCATGGCGCTCACCGCTTCAGCACAGACAATGGAGGAAGTATCGACCAGAAATCCGCCGCTGGCCGTCCGTCGGGCGGGATTCGGCCCCGCCTCCGAGTGCGCCCATCCAGCCTGCACTGGCCAGCGCTGCAGGGGCGATCTACCCTGCAGCGAAGCGATGCCGTTCTGCTTCGACAAGGAAATGCCGCGATGCCCCGGACATGGACTCCCCGCCTGTTTGTCCTTCCCCTGCTGCTCCTGCCGGCCCTCGCCTGGGGCGGCACCCTCGAACCCCTCAGCCTGCCCGCCGCCGGCCATCCCGGTTCGCGCGAGCGTCAGTACAAGGTCTACCTGCCGGACGTGCGCCCCGAAGCGCCGCCCCTGGTGATGGTGCTGCACGGCTGCCGCATGGATAACGACGACGTGCTGCGCGACTGGGGTCTCACCGCCGCCGCCGACCGTCACGGCTTTATCCTGGTTGCGCCCTTCGTCACCGGCTACGACGAGCCGCGCAACCCCAACTGCTGGGGCTTCTGGATCGACGGGCAGCGCCACGAGGGCCGCGGCGAGGCGGAGGACCTGCTGCGCATCGCCCAGGCGGTGGAAGCCCGCCACCGCACCGATCCGGCGCGCCGCTACATCGCCGGGCTCTCGTCGGGCGGGGCGATGAGCGTGGTGGCGGCGATCGCCCACAACGAGTACTGGGCCGCGGCGGCCAGCGTGGCCGGCCTGCCCTACGGCGAGGAGGCGCGGGCGGTGTCCTCGGCCACCTGCCCGCTGAGCGGCGCCAGCCTGCACGGCGTCGAGCAGGTGGCCGACGACATGCGCGCCGAACTCGACGATCCCTACCCCATTCCGCTGCTGGTGATCCAGAACGACAACGACTGCACCGTGGTGCAGAGCGCCGGACGCCGCCTGCGCGACGCCCACCTCAAGGTGTTCGGTATGGCGCCGTTCGACAGCCCGGCCACCACCCTGGCGGCGCAGCGGCGCTGCATCCCGGTATTCGGCGGCGACGATTACGCCTGCCGCCACGAGATCTTCAGCGCCGACGGCAACAGCGCCAGCCGCTCGCTGGTGGAGACCCTGTTCTACCGGGGACCGCTGGAAACCCCGGCCGCGGACGACACCGACCGCGGCCACTACTGGATCGGCGGCGAGCACGGTCGCGACGGCCCCTACGCGCTGCGCCAGGGCCCCAGCCATCCGGACATCCTCTGGAACTTCTTCGCCCGCCATCCGCGCAACGGCACAACCGCGGACGACCACCCGCGGGTAGCCATCGAGGGCCCCAATCCGCTGCGCCTGGCACTCGGCGAGCCGTTCGTCGACCCCGGCGCCCGCGCCAGCGATGCCGGGGACGGCGAGTTGGCGGTCGGTGTCGACTGCACGGTCGACAACCGCCGTGCCGGCCGCTATCGCTGCCTCTACACCACCACCAACCGGCGCGGCAAGCGCAGCGAGGCGATCCGCACGGTGCTGGTGGAGGACCCGGACGTCCCCGCGGCGACCTGCGCGGTCGTCACCGCCTCGCCCAGCGCGCACCTGTTCGGCGGACGGGCGGTGCCCGGCGGCTGGCTGCGCAGCCGGGTCCTTTCCAGCGGCGACCGCGAGGACCTCGGCCACGCCGGCCAGTGGTGGGAGCCGGTGACGCTCCACGAAGGCGCGCCGGGGAAATGGTTCGCCCGTCCGCCGGAGGCCTGCAACTGGTAGGCAAAGGCCCGGACTCGCTGATGCCGCGCTGCATTTTCACCTTGCCCGACCTTCGCCGGGCACTTTCCCCGGTTGCCGGCTCAGTGCTGCAGATGCCCGTAGAGCCTGGCGTACAGGCCGCCCTCGGCGATCAGCTGGTGGTGGTCGCCCTCCTCGGCGATGCGCCCGCCGTCGAACACCAGCACCCGGTCGGCCTGCTTCACCGCCGACAGGCGGTGGGCGATGATCAGGGTGGTGCGGCCCTGGAGGAAACGCGCCAGTGCCTGGTGCAGGGCGTATTCGGTGGCCGCGTCGAGGGCCGAGGTGGCCTCGTCGAGGATCACCACCTGCGGGTCGGCGAGCACCATGCGGGCGATCGCCAGGCGCTGCCGCTGACCGCCGGAGAGGCGCACCCCGGAGCGGCCGACCACGCTGTCCAGCCCCTGCGGCAGGGCGCGCACGGTCGCCGCCAGCTGGGCGATCTCCAGCGCCTGCCAGCAGTCCTGGTCGCTGCGCTCGCGGCCCAGGGTCAGGTTGGCGCGCACCGAGTCGTTGAACAGCGCCGGCTGCTGGAGGACCACCGCGACGTGTTCGCGCACCCGCTCCAGGCCGATCTCCTGGAGGGTCGAGCCGCCGAAGCGGATGCTCCCCGACTGCGGGCTGTAGAGGCCGAGCAGCAGCTGCACCAGGGTGCTCTTGCCGCCGCCCGAGGCGCCGACCACGGCGACCTTCTCGCCCGGCGCGATGGACAGGTCGAGACCGTCCAGCACCGGCTCGTCGCGGTAGGCGAAGTGCAGATCATGCACCTCGATGCCGACCGTGGTGCGCCCCTTGAACGGATCGACGCTGCCGGGGTACTGCGGCTCGTCGGCGCGGGCGAGCAGCTCGTTGATCCGCGTCAGGGCGCCACCGGCGGCGTAGAAGGCGTACTGCAGGCCGAGCAGTTGCTCCACCGGGGCGATCATGAACCACAGGTAGCTGAACACCGCGAGCATCTGGCCGATCGACAGGTCGGAGAACAGCACGGTGAGCATCGCCGCGGCGCGGAACACGTCGATGCCGAACTGGAACAGCAGGCCGCTGGCGCGGCTCGAGGCATCGGTCTTCCACTGCGAGGCGACGGCGCGGTCGCGCACCTCCCGGGCGCGCTGGCCGAGGCGGGCGAGGAAGAAGCCCTGGCGGTTGCCGGCGCGCACTTCCTGGATCGCCTCGAGGGTTTCGCCGAGCGCCTGGGTGAAGCGCGCGGTGCTGTCGTTCTCGAGCTTCTTCAGGTGCTTGACGCGCTTGCCGAGCAGCACCGTGGCGTAGATCACCAACGGGTTGAACAGCAGGATCAGCAGGGCCAGCTGCCAGTGCATCCAGATCAGGATCGCCGAGGTGCCGGCCAGGGTCAGGATCGCGACCAGAAAGCGGCTCAGGGTGTCGCCGATGAAGGTGTCCAGGGTGTCCAGGTCGGTGACCAGATGGGCGGTCACGGTGCCGCTGCCGAGGCTTTCGTATTCGCCGAGGGAAATGCGCTTGAGCCGTTCGATCAGGCGCACGCGCAGGCGGTAGACGACGTCCTTCGACAATCCGGCGAACAGCTTCGCCTGCACCACGTTGAACAGCAGCGCGGCGCCGCGCAGCAGCAGACTCACCAGCAGCATCAGGCCGATGTAGCCGACCGCGTTCTGCCAGGCGCCGGGCAGCAGGCGGTCCATCAGTCGCAGCGCCGCATCGCCCTGCTTGAGCAGCACCTCGTCGACCAGCAGCGGCAGCAGCAGCGGAATCGGCACGCTGGCCAGGGCCGCCAGCACGGCGACACCGTTGGCCAGCAGCAGGGCCTTGCGGTGGCGCAGGGCGAGCCGGCGGATCTCCGCCCAGCTCAGGCGGTCGACGGGCTCAGGCATGGGCGACGCGCTCCAGCCAACGCTCCAGCAGGGGCGCCAGGCGCTCCAGCGGCTGGTGGCCATTGGTCAGCAGGGCGAGCATGCCGTTGCGCTCGGCCAGCAGGGTCGGAAAGCCGGCGATGCCGAGCCGCTCGGCCCAGGCGAAATCGGCACGGGTGGCGGCCTGCTGCTCGGCACTGTCGAAGGCTTCGGCGAAGCAGCAGCGGGTGAATCCAGCGGCCTCGGCCAGCTCCAGCAGAACGCGCGCACGGGTGACGTCGCGGCCCTCCACATAGAAGGCCCGCTGGATCAGCCGCGCGAGGCGCGCCACCCGCCGCGGCGCGAGGTGGCGTGCCACGACCAGCGCCCGACAGGCCGGCTCGGTGTCGTAGACCAGCCCCTCGGGCAATCCCTCGGCGAAGTTGAAGGGCTGGCCGGTGCTGGCGTGAACCGCCTGCCAGTGGGCGAGGATGCGCGAGCGGGCCGGCTCGATCAGCGGCGAACTCTCCCGGCGCAGGCCGCCGACCACCCAGTCCAGGCGCACGCCGGCCCGTGCCGCCTGACTGGCCAGCTCCTCGACCACCGGGGCGAAACCCCAGCACCAGGAGCACATCGGATCCATTACATAGAGCAGGCGCTCACTCATACGAACTCCGTAGCGCGTGTGGAGGGTGCGTTTTCTGATCGTAGTCAGCCGGGCCGAGGGGGTGGCCCCTGGCCGGCAAAAAAGCTGTCGATACCCTGAAAATGGCTGCGCCGGCGGAGGCCGGCGCAGGGGGAGTTTACCGCAGCGGAAACGGACAGGCAGACATGCGGCGAATTGCCGCCCTCTCAGTGGTCGTGCTTGCTGCCGCCGGCGCAGAGCGGCGAATCCGGCGCGCTGCCGCGCTCCGCCCACTCTTCGGGGGTGTAGGTGTGCAGGGCCAGGGCATGCATCTGTCCCATCAGCTCGCCGAGAGTGGCGTAGACCTTCTGGTGGCGCTTGACCACACCCAGGCCGGCGAACTGCGGGCTGACGACCACCGCCTTGTAATGGGTCTCCAGACCGCGGCTGTGCATGTGGCTCTCGTCGAGCACCTCCAGATGGCTGGGCTCGAGGGCTGCCAGGGCGCTCTTGATGCGCTCGATCTTGGCGGTCATTTCTTGGTCTCTCCCAGTTCTTTCTGCATCTCGTCAAGCAGCCGGTTCACTTCCGGAACCGCCTTTTCCAGGGCCGCCTGGGTCATCTGCGCCGACTGCGCGGTGAGCGCCGGCATGCTCTGCAAAACCTTCTGGCCCAGCGACGATTGGTAGAACTCGAGCAGCTCCTTCATTTCGCGCTCGCTGAAGGTGCCGGTGTAGAGCCTGATCATCTCGGGCTTGAGCTTGTCCCAGCCGACCGCCCGGTCCAGCGCGGTATTGGCCCGGGCCTGGTAGCGCTCGAGCAGTGGCTGCTTGCTCTGCGGCGCCTTGGCCTCGGCGAAGCGCTGGGCGAACATCTGCTGCACCTGGGCATAGACGGGCACGGTCAGCTTGTCGGCCCGCACCACCTGGAGGAACTTCTCCGCGGTGGCGGCATGGCTGGCGGCATCGGCCAGTGTCTGGCCGCTGGCACAGAGCAGCAGGGTCGCGGCACAGAGCACTCGAAAACGGAACATTAGGACATCCTTCTAGGCAAGGCAAAAGGGGAAAAGCCCCCGGTCGGGCCTCCCCGGCCGGAGCATTCTGCGCCCAAGCCGGTGGGGGCTCAAGGGAGGCTGGCGGAGGCGGCGTCTACACTTCGCTAGACCCCTAACTTTCGTGGAGATTCGCCGCATGAGTCGCACCGAAACCGACAGCCTGGGGCCGATCGAGGTTCCCGAGGAGGCCTACTGGGGCGCCCAGACGCAGCGCTCGCTGATCAACTTTGCCATCGGCCAGGAGCGCATGCCGCTGGCGGTGGTACATGCCCTGGCGCTGATCAAGAAGGCCGCCGCACGGGTCAACGACCGCATCGGCGAGCTGCCGCCGGACATCGCCCGGCTGATCGAACAGGCCGCCGACGAGGTCCTCGCCGGCAGGCACGACGACCAGTTCCCGCTGGTGGTCTGGCAGACCGGCAGCGGCACGCAGAGCAACATGAACGTCAACGAGGTGATCGCCGGGCGCGCCAACGAACTGGCCGGCGGTCAGCGTGGCGGCAAGAGTCCGGTGCACCCCAACGACCACGTCAACCATGGCCAGAGTTCCAACGACTGCTTTCCCACCGCCATGCACATCGCCGCGGTGCGCGCCGTGCAGCACGACCTGCTGCCGGCGATCGACGAGCTGAGCGGCGCCATCGCCGAGCAGGCGGCGCGGCATATCAATCTGGTGAAGACCGGCCGCACCCATCTGATGGATGCCACGCCGATCACCTTCGGCCAGGAGCTCTCGGCCTTCGTCGCCCAGCTCGACTACGCCGAGCGGGCGATCCGCGCGGCGCTGCCGGCGGTCTGCGAACTGGCCCAGGGCGGCACCGCGGTCGGCACCGGACTGAACGCGCCGCCGGGCTTCGCCGAAGCCATCGCCGCTGAACTGGCCGCCCTCTCCGGCCTGCCCTTTGTCTCGGCGCCGAACAAGTTCGCCGCCCTCGCCGGCCACGAGCCCCTGGTGCATCTCTCCGGCGCGCTGAAGACCCTGGCGGTGGCGCTGATGAAGATCGCCAACGACCTGCGCCTGCTCGGCTCCGGCCCGCGCGCCGGCTTCGCCGAGGTGCGCCTGCCGGCCAACGAGCCGGGCAGCTCGATCATGCCCGGCAAGGTCAACCCGACCCAGTGCGAGGCCCTGGCCATGCTCGCCTGCCAGGTGCTGGGCAACGACAGCACCATCGCCCTCGCCGCCAGCCAGGGACACCTGCAGCTCAACGTCTACAAGCCGGTGATCATCCACAACCTGCTGCAGTCGGTGCGCCTGCTTGCCGACGGTTGCCACAACTTCCGCCTGCACTGCATCGAGGGACTGGAGCCGGACCCGCAGCGGATGACCGCGCACCTCGAGCGCAGCCTGATGCTGGTGACCGCGCTGAACCCGCACATCGGCTACGACAAGGCCGCGGAGATCGCCAAGAAGGCCTACGCCGAGGGCACCACCCTGCGCGAGGCCGCGCTGGCCCTGGGATACGTCAGCGGCGAGGAGTTCGACACCTGGGTGCGTCCGCAGGATATGCTGGAGGCCGGCCGGCACGAGTGAAGGAGCGCCAGCGGCCTCGGCCATGCAGTCGCGAAAGGGGCCCCGCCGCCCCTCTCTGCCCGGCGGGACGGCGGCTCTGCCATTCTGATAGCATAGTGCCACATCGGAGGCGCACCGCTTCCGATCCGCCCTCCTTTGTCCGCCTCAACCCCTGCAAGGAGCACCTTATGCCCGCACAACGCGCAACCGATCCGACGGCCCCTGTCACCCGCTTTCGCAGCGAGCGCATCTGCGCCATCAACCACGAATACTTCTTCGACACCCGCGAGGGCCAGCTGATGGGCCCCTACCGCACTCGCCAGGAGGCCCAGCAGGCCGTCCAGGAATACATCCGCCAGTGCCAGGCGCAACAGCCCTCCCTGTGAGAAGCGCTCCCGGTGCGCTGGCGACCGGCCGCCGCACCGGGTGGAGGACACTGTGTCCCGCAGGCTGCCATACCGCCTGAAGCTCAGAAACGCCAGACCATGCCTCCGCCGATGACGTGCAGGGTGCTGCTGGGCGGCTCGGCGGACAGGAGGCTGTCGTTGCGCGTCCGGTTGTTCTGCCGGGAGTCCGACTCGCCCAGCCAGACCAGGCTGTAGCCGAGCTGCAACTCCACCCCCTCGTCCATCTGGTAGCTCAGTCCGGCGGCCAGGCGCAGGTTCTCCGGCAGCGGATCGTCCAGATTCCGCTGATTGCCGGGCAAAGGCGACGAGTCGTAGCTCACGCCCATGCTCCAGCGCAGGCGCTCGCCGAGCTGCTGCTCCGCCCCCAGGGCGAGGCGCCAGGTGTCGCGGTACTGATGTTCGCTGCCGGCACCCGCGGCACCGAGGGCCGGCGCTTCGCCGACGGCCCGCTCCAGCCCGCTCCAGCCCATCCAGCCGAGGCTGGCCGACAGCATCCAGCCGTTGTCGAGCCGGTGGGAAATGCTCGCGGTGACGCTATCTGGCGCCCGCGTCTCGGCAATCAGCCGGTTGGTCTCCGGACGCCCCTGGACAATGTTCGCCACCGGATCGGCGACCCCGGCGCGCTCGTCGAGCTCCAGCTCGTAGCCGCTGGCATAGGCCAGTCCCAGCCAGGTGCTGTCGCCCAGCCGGTACAGCAGGCCCAGATTGAGCCCGGCGTCGGTGTCGCTGTCGTGATAGGCCGCTGGCGCATCGGCCGGATCGCTGCCGGGAACCGCACCGCCGACCACGGCACCGTGGACGAAGCGCGGACCGACGCCGACGGAGAGGGTATCGTTGATCTGGTAGGAGAAGGTCGGCTGCACGCTCAGGCCGGTCAGCCCGGATTCGGGGATCAGGCGGCTCGTGCCCGGCTCGCCGCTCCCCGCCATGGGCGCTCCCCCCTCGGCAGCCCCGCCAGGGCGACTCGCACGGGCGAAGCCGACCGGCACCGGCAAGGTGCCGGGACTGCCGGGACGCACGGCCAGCACGACCGGCTTGCCCGTCGGCGGAACGGCAGCGCCGGAGCCGGCGCCAGCCGGAGCGCTGCGCCCGACAGCGGCAGGGAACATGGAGTCATCCGCCCAGACGGCGCCAGCAGCACCGAGCAGAGCGATCCCGAACAGAACCTGACGGGTTGGCATGGTAGCCACCTCTCTCGCATCCATCCGACTGTTGAGGGTGTACCAGCCGTGCAGACTGAGCGGTCTTGGCCAGGGCAACGCAGCAAGCCCACCTGCCCCTCCCGAAAATCCTCCGGAACACGGACTGGCAGTCCGTCGACCTCGTGTGGGCAAAGTCGCTGGCGAAGCGATATCGCCTTGCCATGTCCAGCGTCAGTCAACCCGCGTAAGCATAGTTGCCGACTTGACGGCCGATTGCCTGGCCGGAATCAGCCCAACGGCCTCCGCCGCAGGCAGGCGGGGTGCCCGCTCGTCGGCACGCAGCTGGAGCCGCGATTATCCGACGAGCGGTTGCAGCGAAGGCGGGCCTCAGCCGCGGAAGGCCTTTTCCAGCGCCTCGTTGAGCGTGCGCAGGATCTTCACCCGGGCGAAACGCTTGTCGTTGGCCTCGACCAGGGTCCAGGGGGCGATCTCGCTGCTGGTGCGGTCGACCATGTCGCCCACCGCATCGCTGTAGGCCTCCCACTTGTCGCGGTTGCGCCAGTCTTCCTCGGTGATCTTGAAGCGCTTGAAGGGCGTCGCCTCGCGCTCCTTGAAACGCTCGACCTGGGTCTGCTGGTCGATGGCCAGCCAGAACTTGACCAGCACCACCCCGGCGCGGGTCAGCTCCTCCTCGAAATCGTTGATCTCGCCGTAGGCGCGCAGCCAGTCGGCCTCGCTGCACAGGCGCTCGACCCGCTCCACCAGCACCCGGCCATACCAGGAGCGGTCGAAGACGGTGAACTTGCCGCGCGGCGGGATGTGCCGCCAGAACCGCCACAGGTAGGGCTGGGCGCGCTCCTCCTCGGTCGGCGCGGCGATCGGCACGATCCGGTACTGGCGCGGGTCCAGGGCGGCGGCGACACGGCGGATCGCCCCGCCCTTGCCGGCCGCATCGTTGCCCTCGAACACCGCGATCAGGGCATGCCGGCGCATGCGCTTGTCGCGCATCAGCCGGGCCAGGCGTGCCTGCTCGGCGATCAGCAGACGCTGGTAGTCGGGCTTGGCGAGGGCCTGGCTCATGTCCAGGGAATCCAGCAGGGCGCGGTTGTCCACGCTGGACACCAGCGGCGCCGCATGCGGGCGGTGGGTCACCCGGCCGCGGTGTCCGAGGGCCGCCTGCAGGCCGTCGAGGAGGATGCGCCCGACGCTCAGGCTGCGGTAGTTGGCATCGGCCCCCTCGATCACGTACCAGGGCGCGAAGTCCCGGCTGCTGCGCCGCAGCACCCGCTCGCCGTGGCGCACGAACTTGTCGTAGGTCTTCGACTGCTGCCAGTCCAGCGGGCTCAGCCGCCAGCTGTGCAGGGGGTCGTCCTTGAGGAGCGCCAGGCGCTCCTTCATGCGCTTCCTGGAGAGGTGGAACCAGAACTTGAAGATCAAGGCGCCCTCGTCGCTGAGCATCCGCTCCAGGCGCTCGGCACCGTCGATGGCCTGGTCGAGACGGGCATCGTCGATCCGCCCGTGCACCCGCGCCTGCAGCATCTGGCTGTACCAGTTGCCGAAGAAGACGCCGATCCGCCCCTTCGGCGGCAGCTGCCGCCAGTAGCGCCAGGCCGGCGGGCGCGCCAGCTCCTCGTCGGTCTGCTGGTCGAAGGTGCTGACCTCGATCAGCCGCGGGTCCATCCACTCGTTGAGCAGCTTGACCGTCTCGCCCTTGCCGGCACCCTCGATGCCGCAGATCAGCACCAGCACCGGGAAGCGCGCCTGCTGGCGGAGTTCGTACTGGGCCTCGAGCAGTGCCTCGCGCAGTGCCGGCACGGCCGCCTCGTAACTATCCTTGTCGATTTGGTGGCCGATCTCGGCGGATTCGAACATGCGGAACCTCTCGGAAAATCATCGGACAACGCCCCGGCGGAATCTCCACTGCCTTGCGCAAAGGCCCGGAACAGAGCCTCGCGAGAGGCCATGGAGATTCCCCCGGAAGGGAGGGCAGGAGTATTATCGAGAAAAAATCTCAACTACATCGAAGCGCACATGCCCACTCTGTCGCCAACCCACCTGCTGGCCCTGCTCGAAGGCCAAGGGCTGGGCGTGGAATACCAGCCGATCGTCGACGTCGCCAGCGGCAGCACCATCGGTCACGAAGCCCTGGCCCGCTTCCGCTGCGCCGACGGTCGCTGCCTGCCGCCCGAACGGGTCTTCTGCACCTTGCACGACAGTCCGCTGAGCCTGTTCCAGTTGGAGCTGAAGATCAAGCAGCTGCAGATCCGCCACGCCCCGCCGAGCGGCCTGCTGTTCCTCAACATCGACCAGGATGCGTTCGCCACCTTCCTCGGCGAAGAGCGCCATCCCCTGGTGGAGCTGCTTGCCGGACATCCCCGGGCGGTGGTGGAGCTCATCGAGAACAGTTCGACCTCCGACGCCCAGGTGAGCATCGCCATGCTCGGCCACTTCGGCAGCGCCGGCATCCCCATGGCCCTGGACGACATCGGCGCCCACGACAGCCTGGTGTCCCTGGACGTGCTGGCCCGGGTCGACTACCTGAAGCTGGCCCGGGACTGGCTGGACCGCCTGGCCGGCCCGCACGGCCAGCCCCTGCTGAACGGCCTCCTCGACTTCGCCCGGCAGAGCGGCAAGACGGTGATCCTGGAGGGCGTGGAAACCGCCGAGCACCTGCAGCTGGCCCGCCGGCTGGGCATCGGCCTGGTCCAGGGCTACCTGTTCCGCCCCCGCTTCGTGCAGTTCTGGGCGCCGGCGCAGCGGGCCGGAGCGCTCGCCTGACGCCGCCCGGAATGCCGGCCGGCGGGCTAGAATGCTGCCCTCATTCCGCCATCCGCACTACCCGATGACCGATCAATCCCATGCCCAGCTCGACTGGGACGAGCAAGGCCAGCCGCTGTCGCGCGGCTTCGGCGACGTGTACTTCTCCCGCGCCTCGGGACTGGAGGAAACCCGTTACGTGTTCCTCGGCCACAACGACCTGCCGGACCGCTTCGCCGCCCTGCCGGCCGGCGGGCGGCTGAGCATCGGCGAGACCGGCTTCGGCACCGGGCTGAACTTCCTCTGCGCCTGGCAACTGTTCGAGCGCACGGCCCCGGCCGACGCCCGGCTGCACTTCGTCAGCGTCGAGAAATACCCCCTGACCCGCGCCGACCTACAGCGGGCCCTGGCGCTCTGGCCGGAACTGGCCGCTTATGCCGAGGCGCTGCTGGACCAATACATCGCCGTGCATCCGGGCTTCCAGCGCCTGGTCTTCGCCGGCGGCCGGGTGGTGCTGACCCTGCTGATCGGCGACGTGCTGGAGCGCCTGCCGGAGCTGGACGCGCGCATCGACGCCTGGTTCCTCGACGGCTTCGCCCCGGCGAAGAACCCCGAGATGTGGACGCCCACGCTGTTCGCCGAACTGGCCCGGCTGTCCGCCCCCGGCGCCAGCCTGGCCACCTTCACCAGCGCCGGCCTCGTGCGCCGCGGGCTGAACGAGGTGGGCTTCGCCATGCAGCGGGTCAAGGGCTTCGGGCAAAAACGAGAAATGCTCGCCGGACGCTTCGAGGGAGCCGCGCAGGCTGCCGCCAAGCCCTGGTTCGCCCGCCCGCCTCGCCCTGCAGGTACCCGCGAAGCGCTGGTGATCGGCGCCGGCCTGGCCGGCTGCGCTGTGGCGGCCAGCCTGGCCCGGTGCGGCTGGCAGGTGACTCTGCTGGAGCGCCGCGCCGCCGTCGCCGAGGAAACCTCCGGCAATCCGCAGGGCGTGCTCTACCTCAAGCTGTCGGCCCACGGCACGGCGCTCTCGCGGCTGATCGTTGCCGGTTTCGGCTTCACCCGCCGGCTGCTGCAGCGCCTCGAACCGGGCCGCGACTGGTCCCCCTGCGGCGTGCTGCAGCTGGCCTTCGACGCCCGGGAGGCGGCGCGTCAGGCGGAACTGGCGGCGGCCTTCCCCAGCGACCTGCTGGTCAATCTGAGCCGCGAGGAGGCCGAGGCCCTGGCCGGGATCGGCCTGGACAGCGGCGGGCTGTTCTACCCCGACGCCGGCTGGGTGCATCCGCCGGCACTCTGCTCGTGTCTGGCCGAACATCCGAACATCCGCCTGCTGACTCACCGGGAGGTCCTCGACCTGCGCCGCGAGGACGGCCAGTGGCACGCCCGCAGCGGCGGGACGCCGCTCGCCGCCGCGCCGGTCGCGGTGCTCTGCGGCGCGGCGGACATCGCCCGTTTCCCGGAGACTGCCGGACTGCCGCTCAAGCGCATCCGCGGGCAGATCAGCCGCCTGCCGGCGACCGCGGCCAGCCGCGATCTGAAGACCGTGCTCTGCGCCGAGGGCTACGTCGCCCCGGTGCGCGACGGCGAGCACACCCTGGGCGCCAGCTTTCGCTTCGACAGTACCGAGCTGGAGCTGACTGCCGAGGAACATGCGGAGAACCTGCAACTGCTGCGGGAGATCTCCACCGACCTGGCCGAGCGGCTTCAGGCTGACCGGCTGGTGGCGGCGGAGCTGGAAGGTCGCGCGGGCTTTCGCTGCACCAGCCCGGACTACCTGCCGATCGTCGGCCCCCTGGCCGACGCCGCGGCCTTCGCCGAGGCCTACGCCGTGCTCGGCAAGGACGCCCGGCAGGTGCCGCAGCGCCCCTGCCCCTGGCTGGAGGGCCTGTACGTGAGCAGCGGCCACGGCTCGCGCGGCCTGCTCAGCGCGCCGCTGGCCGGGGAGCTGCTGGCCGCCTGGCTGGACGACGAGCCACTGCCGGTGCCGAGGGCGGTGGCGGAGGCCTGTCATCCCAACCGGTTCGGATTGCGGAAGCTGATTCGGGGGAAGTGAGGCAGGGCTACTCCGCTCCCTGTGGGAGCGGCCCTCGTCGCGATGTAGAGCGCCGGGCATGGGCCATGTTAGGTATGGGCCTCGTTTTCGATATGAAGATGCCGAGTTGCCACGCCATAAACGAAGCCAAAGACGCTTTACCGCCCCCTCCTACTCCCCCCCACACAACTCCGCCACCCGCAACAACGCCGCCGTCAGCGCATGCCGCTCCCACTCCGGCAGCGCGGCAAAGCGCAGACGGAACTCCGGCGGCAGCAGCGGCGGCGCCTCCTCGAGCAGGGTGCGGCCGGCCTCGGCGAGCACCAGCCACTGCCGGCGGCGGTCCTGCTCGTCGCGCTGGCGCTGCAGCAGGCCGCGCTCCTCCAGCCGGTCGAGCAGGCCGGACAGGGTCGCCGCGGTGAGGCTGACCCGCCGGCTCAGGGCGCTCGCCGTCAGCCGCGTCTCGTCGGCCAGCACCCCAAGGATCAGCAGTTGCATCGGGGTCAGCCCGCCGTAGCGCGCCACCCGCTTGGCATGCACTTCCCCAGCCTGCTGAAGGCGTCTCATAGCCTGAAACAGCGGCACCTCGAAGGCTGAAATATCACTTTGATATAAAACTTTTTCTGCGTTCATAGCGTCGTAGACATCGGCAATCAATCTTTGACATCAAAGTATTTTCTTGTTTTGGTGTAAAGGTCTGCAACCGGCCGGCGCGATTCGTGTCACAACCTCGCCAGGCTGGCCACGGCCTCGCCCCGCAGGGCGCGGAGACATTCCCCAACGGCAAAACCGGTAAGGACTCATGTGCGGCATATCTGGAGAACTGCGTTTCGACAAGCGTCCGGCCGATCTCGCGGCGGTCGAGCGGATCACCCATCATCTCACTTCCCGCGGACCCGACGCCTGGGGCGTGCACGCCCGTGGGCCTATCGCCCTGGGGCATCGCCGGCTGAAGATCATGGATCTGGCCGAGGCCTCGGGGCAGCCGATGGTCGACAGCGACCTCGGCCTCGACCTGGTGTTCAACGGCGCCATCTACAACTACCCGGAACTGCGCGACGAGCTGCAAGGCCTCGGCTACCGCTTCTTCTCCGACGGCGACACTGAAGTGCTGCTCAAGGGCTATCACGCCTGGGGCGAGGCGCTGCTGCCCAGGCTCAACGGCATGTTCGCCTTCGCCATCTGGGAGCGTGATCGCCAGCGGCTGTTCCTCGCCCGCGACCGGCTCGGCATCAAGCCGCTGTACCTGGCGCGCAGCGGCCATCGCCTGCGCTTCGCCTCGAGCCTGCCGGCCCTGCTGGCTGGCGGCGACATCGGCGCGGCGCTGGATCCGGTGGCACTCGACCACTACCTGAGCTTCCACGCCGTGGTACCGGCGCCGCGCAC
The DNA here is from genome assembly GCF_009363155.1 of Azotobacter salinestris. Lineage (NCBI taxonomy): Bacteria > Pseudomonadati > Pseudomonadota > Gammaproteobacteria > Pseudomonadales > Pseudomonadaceae > Azotobacter > Azotobacter salinestris. The sequence goes on along the minus strand of NZ_CP045302.1, from coordinate 4,258,095 downwards.
CCTGCTCGCCGAGGTGGAGAAGCTGCCGCCGGCAACCTGGCTGCGCGTCGATGCCGACGGCAGGCGCGAGCAGCGCACCTGGTGGCAGCTCGACTACGGTCCGCGGGACGAGGAGCGCGGCTTCGGGCTGGTGGAATGGCGCGACATCCTGCTCGAGAGCCTGCGTGCAGCGGTGGAGATCCGCCAGCGGGCGGCGGTGGACGTCGGCGTGCTGCTCTCCGGCGGGGTCGACTCGAGCCTGCTGGTCGGCCTCTTGCGCGAGGCCGGCGTGGAGAATCTCTCGACCTTCTCCATCGGCTTTCAGGACGCCGGCGGCGAGCGCGGCGACGAGTTCCAGTACTCGGACCTGATCGCCCACCACTATGCCACCCGCCATCATCAGCTGCGCATCGACGAGCGGGAGATCATCGAGCAGTTGCCGGCGGCCTTCCGCGCCATGAGCGAGCCGATGGTCAGCCACGACTGCATCGCCTTCTACCTGCTCTCGCGGGAGGTCGCCCGGCACTGCAAGGTGGTGCAGAGCGGCCAGGGTGCCGACGAGTTGTTCGCCGGCTACCACTGGTATCCGCCGCTGGCAGGCGCCAGCGATCCCTATGCCGCCTACCGGGCCGCCTTCTTCGACCGCGACCACGCCGAATACCTGGCCACCGTGCAGCCGAAGTGGCATGGCGAGGACCATGCCGGGGCCTTCGTGCGCGAGCACTTCGCCCAGCCCGGCGCCGAGGACCCGGTGGACAAGGCGTTGCGCCTGGACAGCACCGTGATGCTGGTCGAGGACCCGGTCAAGCGGGTCGACAACATGACCATGGCCTGGGGCCTGGAGGCGCGCACGCCGTTCCTGGACTACCGCCTGGTCGAGCTGTCGGCGCGCATCCCCTCGCGCTTCAAGCTGCCGGACGGCGGCAAGTACGTGCTCAAGGAAGCCGCCCGCCAGGTCATCCCGGCGGCGGTCATCGACCGGCCCAAGGGCTATTTTCCGGTGCCCGGTCTCAAGCATCTGCAGGGCGCGACCCTGGACTGGGTGCGCGAGCTCTTGCTCGATCCCAGCCAGGACCGCGGCCTGTTCGAGCCGGCCGCAGTCGACCGGCTGCTGAGCGACCCGCAGGGACAGCTGACGCCGCTGCGTGGCTCCAAGCTCTGGCAGCTGGCGGCCCTCAACCTCTGGCTCAGCGAACAAGGCCTATAAGGAATCAGATCGATGCAGAAGTCACCTGCCTACGGCCAGCGCGTACTGCGTGGCCAGACGCCCTCCTACCAGCGCCTGCAGGCGCTCATGGCCGAGGATGGCCAGAGCGAACGGCAGCCGCCAGTGGCACTGCACTGCGGCTGGGGCCGTCTGCTGATCGGCCATACCTACCCCGACGCCGCCGTGCTGGCCCAGGATCTTCTCCAGGAGCAGCCCGGCGAACGCGACATCGCACTCTACGTGGCCGCCCCCCATCAGGTGCTGGCCCAGGCGCCGCAACAGTTGTTCCTCGACCCGTCGGACACCCTGCGCCTGTGGTTTTCCGACTACCGCCCGGCGCGGCGCACCTTCCGCGGCTTCAGCATCCGCCGGGTGCAAAGCGAGACGGACTGGGACGGCCTCAACCGCCTCTACCAGACCCGCGGCATGCTGCAGGTGGAGCCCGAACGGCTGACCCCGCGCGAGGAAGGCGGCCCGGTCTACTGGCTGGCCGAGGACAGCGACAGCAAGGCGGTGATCGGCGGCGTCATGGGGCTCAACCACGTCGAGGCCTACCACGATCCCGAGCACGGCAGCAGCCTCTGGTGCCTGGCGGTGGAGCCGACCTGCACGCGCCCGGGGGTCGGCGAGGCCCTGGTGCGCCATCTGATCGAGCACTTCATGTCCCGCGGGCTGGCCTATCTCGACCTGTCGGTGCTGCACGACAACCGCCAGGCGAAGAACCTCTACGCCAAGCTGGGCTTTCGCGGGCTGCCGACCTTCGCGGTGAAGCGCAAGAACAGCATCAACCAGCCGCTGTTCCTCGGCCCCGGCCCGGCCGCCGAACTCAACCCCTATGCGCGGATCATCGTCGACGAGGCCAACCGCCGCGGCATCGAGGTGCAGGTGGACGACGCCGAAGCCGGCCTGTTCACCCTGATCCACGGCGGACGGCGGATCCGCTGCCGCGAGTCGCTGTCCGACCTGACCAGTGCGGTGAGCATGACCCTCTGCCAGGACAAGCAGCTGACCCACCGCTGGCTGAGCCGCGCCGGGCTGCGGCTGCCGGCCCAGCGCCTGGCCGGCAGCCGCGAGGAGAATGCGGCCTTCCTCGCCGAGCACCGCCGCCTGGTGGTCAAGCCGGTGAACGGCGAGCAGGGCCAGGGCGTGGCCGTCGACCTGGGCACGGTCGAGGACCTGGAACAGGCCATCGAGGCGGCCCGCCGCTTCGACAGCCGGGTGCTGCTGGAGCGTTTCCATGCCGGCCAGGACCTACGCATCCTGGTGATCGGCTTCGAGGTGGTCGCCGCCGCACTGCGCCATCCCGCCGAGGTGATCGGCGACGGCCGCGCCAGCATCCGCGCGCTGATCGAGGCCCAGAGCCGGCGTCGCCAGGCCGCCAGCGGTGGCGAAAGCCGCATTCCGCTGGATGCCGAGACCGAGCGTGTCCTGCGCCAGGCCGGCTACGACTACGACAGCGTGCTGCCCGAGGGCCAGCACTTGGCGGTACGGCGCACCGCCAACCTGCACACCGGCGGCTGCCTGGAAGACGTGACCAGCCGGCTGCATCCGGCGCTGACCGAGGCCGCCGTGCTCGCCGCCCGCACTCTGGACATCCCGGTGGTCGGCCTCGACCTGCTGGTGGAGGCGATCGACCGCCCGGAATACGTGATCATCGAGGCCAACGAGCGGGCCGGCTTGGCCAACCACGAACCCCAGCCCACCGCCGAGCGCTTCGTCGACCTGCTGTTCCCGCTCAGCAAATCGCCTTCCTGAGCAGGGACAGCCCTGCGGCGGAAGCCCGTGCGGGCTCCGCCGGCCTCGCGCGGCACGGATCTTTCGGCGGCCCGCGCCCTCCAAGCGTGGAGAGACCGCTTGCCACAGCCACCGTCTTGACCAGCGAGGTATCCGAGCGCCCTCCGTGCAACAGACGCTCGCCATGCGAGACCATGCCCTTGGAGTCCCCATGTCCAGACCCCTTCCCGAACCCGATCTCGACTACCTGCAGCGCGTGCTGCTGGAAATGCTCGCCATCCCCAGCCCGACCGGCTTCACCGACACCATCGTGCGCTACGTCGCCGAGCAGTTGAAGGAGCTCGGCATTCCCTTCGAGCTGACCCGCCGCGGCACCATCCGCGGGACCCTCAAGGGCCGCCGCTACAGCCCGGACCGGGCGCTCGCGGTGCATCTCGACACCATCGGCGCCATCGTCCGCGAGATCCACGCCAACGGCCGCATCGGTCTGGCACCGGTGGGCTGCTGGTCGAGCCGCTTCGCCGAGGGCAGCCGGGTCAGCCTGTTCAGCGACCACGGCGTGCTGCGCGGCAGCGTGCTGCCACTGCTGGCCTCGGGGCACACCTTCAACACCCAGGTCGACCAGATGCCGATCAGCTGGGACCACGTCGAGCTGCGCCTCGACGCCATGACCGCCAGCCAGGCCGATACACTGGCCCTGGGGGTGGAGGTCGGCGATTTCGTCGCCTTCGACCCGCTGCCGGAGTTCACCGAGAGCGGCCACATCAGCGCCCGCCACCTGGACGACAAGGCTGGCGCCGCCGCCCTGCTCGCCGCGCTGAAGAGCGTGCTCGACAGCGGCCAGGAGCCGCCGATCGACTGCCATCCGCTGTTCACCATCACCGAGGAAACCGGCTCCGGCGCGGCCGCCGCGCTGCCCTGGGACGTCAGTGAGTTCGTCGGCATCGACATCGCGCCGGTCGCTCCCGGCCAGCAGTCCTGCGAGCGGTCGGTGACCGTCGCCATGCAGGACTCCGGCGGCCCCTACGACTACCACCTGACGCGCCACCTGCTGCGCCTGGCGGAAAACCACGCGATTCCGGTGCGCCGCGACCTGTTCCGCTACTACCACAGCGATGCCCAGTCGGCGGTGGCCGCCGGTCACGACATCCGCACCGCGCTGCTGGCCTTCGGCTGCGATGCCACCCATGGCTACGAGCGCACCCACCTCGACGGCCTGGCCGCGCTGAGCCGCCTGATCGGCGCCTATCTGCTCAGCCCGCCGGTGTTCGCCAGCGATGCCAGACCGCAGAGCAACTCCCTGAAACGGTTCAGCCGCCAGCTCGAACACGAGACCCAGATGGAAAGCGAAACGCGCGTTCCGGCCGTGGACAGTCTGCTCAAGCACGAACCGAACGCTTGAAGCGCTCGCCGCATCCGGGCAAAGTCTCCTCTTGAGACGGAATTCCCAACCGAGAAACTCGCGCCGGCCAGGCTCGTCATCAAGGTTTTCTGCGTTGCAGGGGTCCTGTTTGGCCATGGGACAAGCAGCGCTCGCCCCGGCAGGCTTGTTGCATCCACATCTCCCTGTGGATCGTATGAGAAGCGCGGTTTGGTCATTCCCCCAAGAACGATGGGCAACGCGGCCCTGCGCCCGACGCGTCCCTCGGCTTGCAGCCGAGCCGGGCCCGGTCGGGACAGGCGGAGCCGCGTTGCCGTCTTCGCACAGAAAATGACCCTGCTTGCAGACGGCCCCTTGCCCCGGGTGCCCGCAGGTGGCACGGCAATCGGGAATACAACAAGATGACAAGCCCTGCTAGCAGAGGAGTGGGTATGGTTCGCATTGTCTGGACGCTGTTGCTGCTGCTGTCGTGTAGCGCGCCGGCCTGGGCCGTCCAGCCAGCCGTACTTGCCGATCGGGAAGCCCGCCTGCCGCTGGGGCCGCACACCCGCTACCTCGAGGACGACGATGCCAGCCTCGATGCCGCCCAGCTACTGGCCATGCCCGACGAGGCCTTCCGGCCGGTCGAGGGCGATCAGGCCAATCTGGGCCAGAGCCGCTCGGTCTGGTGGTTCCGGGTCGACCTGCAGAATACCCGCAGCCAGTCCCTGAAGGGCTTTCTCGAGGTCAACTATCCGTTGCTCGACGATGTCCGGCTGACCGTGTTGACCCCCGACGGCCAGCAGCACCGACAGGAGAGCGGCGATGCCCGGCCGTTCGAGCTGCGGCCGGTGCCGATCCGCAATCTCTGGTTTCCCCTGGAGCTGCCACCGGGCACCAGCACTCTTCTGGTGCGGGTGAAGAGCAGCAGCTCTATCACCGTGCCGCTGTTTTTCGGCACCACCGGGGCCAGCCTGGCCGCCCAGGAGCGGCAGGAGGGCCTGAATGGCGTCTTCTACGGCGTGCTGCTGGCCCTGTTCTGCTGCCAGCTGTTCCTCTTCCTGTTCCTGCGCGAACCCAGCCAGGGCTGGTATCTGGTCTACAGCCTCAACGCCATCCTGCTCGCCCTCAGCTTCGACGGCTACCTGCTCCACTGGCCACCCGGCCTGCAGCACACCGCCGTACACCTGCTGATCTTCACCTTCTGGCTGAGCGCGACCCAGCTCACCCGGCACTTCCTGAACATCCCGCAGTACTTTCCCCTGCTCGACCGTGCCCTGCGCCTGTGGATGCTGGGCCTCGGCGCCGCGCTGCTCGCCGCCCCGATGATCGGCCTGTCGGTGTGGAGCACCCTCGCCCATCTCGCCACCCTGATCGGTGCCCTGCTGCTGCCCGGCTGCGGCGCCCATGTGTGGCGCAAGAGCCTGCGCGCCGGTGCCTACCACCTCGCTGCCTGGGCGCTGCTGCTGGTTTCGCTGGGAGGCCAGGCCTGTGCCGAGCTGGGCCTGGACCTGCTCGGCGAGCACGCGATGGTGCTGGCCAAGGTCGGCGTCGCGGTCAACCTGCTGATCCTTGCCGTCGGCCTGGCCGACCGCTTCCAGCAGTTGCGCCGGGAAGGGCTGTACTCGCATCGGGCCGCCGAGGAGGCGCTCCTGCAGAACCAGGCCAAGAGCCGCTTCCTGGCCAAAATGAGCCACGAGATCCGCACCCCGCTCAATGGCGTGCTGGGTATGCTGCAGTTGCTCAAGGAAACCCGCCTGGACCACAGCCAGCGCTTCTACGTCGACACCATCGCCAGCTCCGGCAGCACTCTGATGGCGGTGATCAACGACATTCTCGACTACGCGCGCATCGAGTCCGGCAAGCTCAGCCTGGAAAACATCGAGTTCGACCTCGAGGAGATGCTGTCCGACACCCTCAACCTGTTCACCGCCCAGGCGATGGAAAAGCGCCTGCGCCTGCACATGAGCCTCGACGAAGGGGTGCCGCGCCATATCCAGGGCGACCCGACCCGCCTCAAGCAGGTGCTGACCAACCTGCTGAGCAATGCGCTGAAGTTCACCTCCGAAGGCCAGGTACGGCTCGACGTCAGCCGCCGGCACAAGAGCGACGGCTCCGAACACCTGTATTTCGGGGTCAGCGACAGTGGCATCGGCATTCGCCAGGAGGCCCAGGCGCGGCTCTTCGAGTCCTTCAGCCAGGGCGACTCCAGCACCACCCGCCGCTACGGCGGCAGCGGCCTGGGCCTGGCGATCAGCAAGGAGCTGGTGGAAATGATGGGCGGCCACATCGAGGTGCAGAGCACCCCGGGCCTGGGCAGCCGCTTCACCTTCAACATCCCCTTGCAGCGCGGTGGCGAGACGCGCGACGAGCTGTTCCAGCTGCTGGCCGGGCGCACCGCGCTGCTCGCCTCGCTGGACGGCTTCGCGCTGGACGCCATCGGCCGTCTGCTCGGCCGCTGGGGCATGAACACCGAGCGCTGCCGGATTCCGGAGAAGCTGCCCGAGCAGTTGGCCGGCTTCGACGAGCCGCCGCTGCTGCTGCTGATCGCGCCCTGGCCGGGCAGCGTCGAGTACTGGCTGGACGCCCTCTATCCGCACCTGGCGCCCGGCCAGCGATTGCTGCTGATCTGCCCGCCGGAGCAGTGCCGGCAACTGCCGGCCAGCCGCAGCAGCCTGCACATGCTCGGCCTGCCCCAGCCGGTCGTCGTCGCGGCGCTGCGCAAGAAGCTGCTGGAACTGCACATGGAGCCCAGCCATGCGCTGGTGCCGATCGAGGACCACGCGGGCGAGAGCCATGTGCCCTGCATCCTCATCGCCGAGGACAACCCGGTGAACCAGCTGGTGGTCCAGGAGCTGCTGAAGAAGCGCGGCTACAACGTGCGCCTGGCGGGCAACGGCGCCGAGGCGGTGGCCGAATACCACCGCGCGCCCAACTCGATCCAGATGATCCTGATGGATTGCGAGATGCCGGAAATGGACGGCTTCGAGGCCACCCTGCAGATCCGCCTGCTCGAGCGTCTGCGCAAATGGCCGGCGGTGCCGATCATCGCGCTCACCGCGCATACTCTCGATGAACACCGGGAATACGGGCTCGAGGTGGGCATGAACGACTTCCTCGGCAAACCGGTGGACAAACAGTTGCTGCACGCCACCGTGGAGCGCTACCTGTCGACCCGGACGCTGGTGGACAATTGAGACGGGCGATCCGCCCGCCCTGCCCTGGAGTACGCCCATGCTCATCCCCCACCACCTGCTGGAGACCGATACCCTCACCCGACTGATCGAGGACTTCGTGACCCGCGAAGGTACCGACAACGGCGACGAAACCCCGCTGGAAACCCGCGTGCAACGCGTCCGCCAGGCGCTGGAGCGCGGCGAGGCGCTGATCCTCTTCGAGCCGGACAGCCAGCAGTGCCAGCTGATGGCGAAACGGGACGTGCCGAAGGAGTGGCTGGACTAGCGCCGCCGCCCGAACAGCAGCCAGAGATAGACCGGCGCATTGACCAGCAGCACCAGGACTCCCAGCCAGAATTGGACCGTCGGCGTCAGGCCGCCCGGGTAGATCAGCGGCCACAGGTAGTGCTCGATGAAGCCGCCACTGTAGCCGGACTCCCCGGCTGCCCGCAGCAGGGCGTTCTCCCAGTCGGTCAGCGGACAGGGCAGGCTGAAGAACTCGGTCGCCGCCCCCCAGGCCAGCGCCGGCAGGTGCACCGCGACCAGAGCGCGCCAGCGCAGCAGCAGCAGGCCGCCCAGCAGCACGAAGAGAATGAACAGCAGATGCGTCACCAGCAGCGCATCCGCAGCCAACCGATACAGCATGCAGGCTCCCCGCTCGGGCCGCTGGCGCATGTAGGCACTGCGCGAGAGACGACGGCAATTCATGCCATTGCAAGATGCCTCTGGGCAGGATCGAGCCGAAGCAGGCCCGCTGTCATCTTTCTTCCCGGCCCCGACTCGTTGCAACAACTTTAGCATCGCCCGTCGGCGCCCGGCTTCGGACAGGGCCGTTCCGGAAATGAAAAAGGCAGCCCGAAGGCTGCCTTTCCGACCTGCGTAGGAAGGATCAGTGGGCTACTGCGCCACTGGCTCCCAGACCGGTCTGCGAGCGGACGAACTGCGGCAGGAAGCGCTCACGCTCTTCCGAGGCAGACTTCGACTTGTCGGTGATCGAGAAGAACCACACGCCAACGAAGGCTGCAACCATGGAGAACAGCGCCGGGTACTTGTAGGGGAAGATCGCCTCGGCGTTACCCAGGACGTCGACCCAGACGGTCGGGCTGAGGATGGTCAGCACCAGAGCGACGCCCAGACCCAGCGCACCACCGATCAGCGCACCGCGGGTGGTCAGGTCCTTCCAGTACATGGAGAGGAACAGGACCGGGAAGTTGCAGCTGGCGGCGACGGAGAAGGCCAGACCCACCATGAAGGCGATGTTCTGCTTCTCGAAGATGATGCCGAGCAGGATCGCCACGACGCCCAGGGACAGGGTGGTGATCTTAGTCACGCGCATCTCGTCCTCTTCCTTGGCCTTGCCCTGCTTGATCACGCAGGCGTACAGGTCGTGAGACACGGCCGAGGCGCCAGCGAGGGTCAGACCGGCTACCACCGCGAGGATGGTGGCGAAGGCCACGGCGGAGATGAAGCCGAGGAACAGGTTGCCGCCGACGGCGCTGGCCAGGTGGATGGCCACCATGTTGGTGCCGCCGACGATGGCGCCTGCCGCATCCTTGAACTCCGGATTGGTACCGACCAGCAGGATGGCGCCGAAGCCGATGATGAAGGTCAGGATGTAGAAGTAGCCGATGAAGCCGGTGGCGTAGAACACGCTCTTGCGGGCTTCCTTGGCATCACTCACGGTGAAGAAGCGCATCAGGATGTGCGGCAGGCCGGCGGTACCGAACATCAGGGCCAGGCCCAGGGAGATCGCGGAGATCGGGTCGGAAACCAGACCGCCGGGGCTCATGATGGCAGCGCCCTTGGTATGGATGCTCACTGCTTCGGTGAACAGGGTGCCGAAGTCGAAGCCCACGTGCTTCATCACCATGATGGCCATGAAAGTAGCACCGGAGAGCAGCAGGACCGCCTTGATGATCTGCACCCAGGTGGTGGCCAGCATGCCGCCGAACAGCACGTACATGACCATCAGCACACCGACCAGCACCACGGCGACCATGTAGTCCAGACCGAACAGCAGCTGGATCAGCTTGCCGGCACCGACCATCTGGGCGATCAGGTAGAAGGCCACCACGATCAGCGAGCCGAAGGCCGACAGGACGCGGATCTGGGTCTGCCCGAGGCGGTAGGAGGCCACGTCGGAGAAGGTGAACTTCCCGAGGTTGCGCAGGCGCTCTGCCATCAGGAAGAGGATCACCGGCCAGCCGACCAGGAAGCCGATCGAGTAGATCAGGCCGTCGTAGCCGGAGGTGAACACCAGGGCGGAAATACCCAGGAAGGACGCCGCGGACATGAAGTCACCGGCGATCGCCAGGCCGTTCTGGAAGCCGGTGATGCTGCCGCCGGCGGTGTAGTAGTCGGAAGTGGAGGTGTTGCGCTTGGCCGCCCACTTGGTGATGCCCATGGTGGCGAAGATGAAGACCACGAACATGATGATCGCGGTCCAGTTGGTCGCCTGCTTCTGCACCTCGCCGGTCAGGGCGTCGGCCATCAGCAGGGGGGAGGCTGCCATCAAGGCGGCAGCGGTCAAGAAACGCTTCATCATTTCTGCACCTCGTCGAGCACTTCCTGGTTCAGACGATCGAACTCGCCGTTGGCGCGGTGGGTGTAGACACCGGTGAGCACGAAGGCGAGGAGGATCAGGCCAATACCGACGGGCATGCCGAGGGTGGTGGCGGAGTCGGCACTGAGCTTGGTGCCCAGCACCTGCGGCACGAAGGCGATGATCAGGATGTAGGCGAAGTAGAGGCCCAGCATGATGGAGGAAAGCAGCCAGGCGAACCGCTCGCGCCTTGCCACCAGTTCTCTGAAGCGCGGATTCTCACCGATCCGCTTGTAGATACCGTCGTCGTTCATTTCTTTTATTGTCCTCACGGGATTGCGGGGTAGGCACACTCTAGATCGCCCCCCAACGGACAACAGACGACCTTAGTCTTAGCCGGTCGTCTCCCCGGCTCGGAGGCGAGATGGGAAGTCCGTCCCAGAGCCGTATCCGGGCCCGCAAGGACGGTCCGGCAGAAGCGGCCGGCCGTCGGCGACAGCGCAAGGCGCGCCCAGGATTGACGGCGCCTATCGGCGCCATGCAAAGCGGCCATTTCCGCACCATCCATCCGCTCGTTATCCTGAAATCATCAAGGAACGATCCGCCTGCGATCCGCCTGCGAGGTGTGCCATGCTCAAGACCCTGACCTTCACGCTGATGCACTTCTGCATCGCTTTCGGCGTTGCCTATGCACTGACCGGCAGCGTAACGGTCGGCGGACTGGTGGCGGCGGTCGAGCCCCTGTGCAACTCGGTGGGGTTCTATGTTCACGAGAAGCTCTGGCAACGTCTGGAACGGGCCCGCGACAAGCCGGACGGGCGTTCGCAATCCCTCTGGTAGCATCGCCACGCCTGAAGCCGGTGCGATGTCGGGCCGGGAGCGGTTAAGATGCGCGGCTCGGCCGACGGATGATCTCGAACCATGCCTGCCACCTCGCGCTTTCCGCTACCGCCCTACCTGTTCGCCACCCTTCTCGCCCTGCTGGCCCTGAGCGGCATCTGGTACAGCGCCGGCCAGCCAGTCATGCTGGCGGACGTAGTCAGCCCCACGCACAAGCTGCAATGCGTGTCCTATAGCCCGTTCGACAAGGACCAGTCGCCCTTCGACAAGCCGTTCGTGCTGCGCGAGGCGCGCATGGATGCCGATCTGGCGCTGCTCGCCGAACGCTTCCAGTGCGTACGCACCTATTCCATGACCGGCATGGAGGGACTCCCCGCCCTGGCCCGCAAGCACGGCCTCAAGCTGATGCTCGGCGCCTGGGTGAGCCCCGACCCGGTGGATACCGAGGCCGAAATCGCACTGCTGATCGATGCGGCCAAGGCCAACCCGGATATCGTCGAGGCGGTGATCGTCGGCAACGAGACCCTGCTGCGCAAGGAGGTCACCGCCACCCATCTGGCCTCGCTGATCGAGCGAGTCAAGGACAGCATCGACCAGCCGGTCACCTATGCCGACGTCTGGGAGTTCTGGCTGAAACATCCGGAGGTCGCCCCGGCAGTGGATTTCCTGACCATCCATCTGCTCCCCTACTGGGAGGACGATCCGAGCGGAATCGACCAGGCGCTCGCCCAGGTCGCCCGCGTCCGCCAGGAGTTCGGCCAGCGCTTCGCCCCCAAGGACATCCTGATCGGCGAGACCGGCTGGCCCAGCGAGGGCCGCCAGCGGGAAACCGCCCTGCCCAGCCGGGTCAACCAGGCGCTGTTCGTCCGCGGCTTCGTCGCCATGGCCGAGCAGCACGGCTGGCGCTACAACCTGATCGAGGCCTTCGACCAACCCTGGAAGCGCCAGAGCGAAGGTGCGGTGGGCGGCTACTGGGGATTGCTGGATGCCGAACGCGAGGACAAGCACATCCTCGCCGGTCCGATCTCCAACCTGCCGCACTGGCCGATCTGGCTGGGCATCGGCGTGCTGATCGCGGCCGGCGCGCTGGTCGTCGCCGGCCGCCCGGCCTCCACCGCCGCGGCCCTGCTGCTGCCGCCACTGGCCGCGCTCGGCGGCGCCTGCATAGGGTTGTGGGGCGAACTGGCACGCATCACCAGCCGCTACCCCGGTGAATGGCTGTGGGCCGCCCTGCTGATCGGCCTGAACCTGATCGTGCTGCTCCACGGCGTGCTGCTGCTGTCGGCCCGCGAGGGCTTTCGCATCCGGCTGCTCGCCTGGCTGGATGCGCGCGGCGGCTGGTGGCTGGCCGCCGCCGGCTTCGCCGGAGCGGTGATGATGCTGGCGCTGGTGTTCGATGCCCGCTACCGCAGCTTTCCCAGCGCGGCCCTGCTGTTGCCGGCGCTGCTCTATGGCTGCCGGCCGGCGGCCGGCCCGCGCCGGGAAATCGCCCTGCTGCTGGCGCTGATCGGAGCCGGCATCCTGCCGCAGCTGTATCAAGAAACCCTGCTCAACCAGCAGGCGCTCGGCTGGGCGCTGGTCAGCCTCCTGCTGGCGGTCGCCCTCGGCCGCAGCCTGCGGCTGCGCAGCCCGGCCTCTGCCGCCGCGGCGGCAGAGGCCGCCTCAGCGGCGAACCAGACGTAGCCCGGCGATGACCACGGCGAATACCGCCAGGCTGGCGGTGTAGAGCACCAGCGCCGGAATCCCCAGGCACAGGCCCGCGAGCGCCAGCCGCCAGCCGGCGCGCCCGGGCAGCAGGAAGGCAGCCAGCGCCGCGGCCAGGGCGCTCCACGCCAGCAGGCGGAAATGGATCATCAGTCCCAGCCCGGCGCGCAACTGGCATTCCCAGCGCTGCGCCTGCTCGACACACAGGCCGACCCACTGGCCATCCTCCATCAGGGCGAAGCGCAACCCGTAGCTGGCCGCCAGCCAGAACGGCAGGAACAGCAGCAGGACGATCAGGGGCAGGCGCGAGGACATGGGGGATCTCCGGGGGCAAATGCCCGCCAGCATAACCAGCGGCGGCCCGGAAGCAAGCGCCCCTGCGTCCGCTCGGCGCACGGGGGTTCCATCGGGACCCTACCTGCATTACAAGCAGTTCCATGGCCCGCTCACCCACGAGGTTGGATCCTGCATGCCCCGCCTGCCATCCATCGCCGTTCTGCTCGGCGGCCTGCTGCTCTGCAGTCGCCTGTCGGCGGCCGACATCGACCCGGCGAGCTACGGCTTTCCGCTGCACAACCCCTTCGAGGCTACCATTGCCACCACGCCGCCGGAACTGCGCCCCGCCCTGCCGCTCGACAGCGAGATCGATCAGCACGACTACAGCCTGTCGCTGCACCCGGAGCGTCCGTTCGCGCTGCCGGGCAACCTGCGCCAGGTGCGGGATCTGCGCTATCGACTGGCCCGCCAGGCGCATGCCGCACCGCTGATCTTCATCATCTCCGGCACCGGTGCGCACTATGCCAGCAGTCTCACCGAACACCTGAAACGACTGTTCTACGGCGCCGGCTTCCATGTGGTGCAGCTGTCCTCGCCGACCAGCTACGACTTTATGACCGCCGCCTCGCGCGCCGCCACGCCCGGCCTCAGCCGCGAGGATGCCGACGACCTGTACCGGGTCATGGAGGCGGTGCGGGCACAGCAGGCGGATCTGCCGGTCACTGCCTACCACCTGACCGGCTACAGCCTCGGCGCCCTTCACGCGGCCTTCGTCAGCCAGTTGGACGAGAGCCGCGGGCGCTTCGGCTTCAAGCGCGTGCTGCTGCTCAATCCGCCGGTCAATCCCTACAACTCGATCCGCAACCTCGACCGCCTGGTACAGACCGATGTTCCGGGCATCACCGGCAACCTGACCTTCTACGAGCTGATCCTCGGCAAGCTGACCCGCTACTTCCAGCGCCGCGGCTACATCGACCTCAACGAGGCCCTGCTGTACGACCTGCAGCAGTCGAAGGAACGCCTGACGGACGAGGAAATGGCCATGCTGATCGGCTCGGTGTTTCGCTTCGCCGCCGCCGACATCGCCTATACCTCGGACCTCATCAACCGCCGCGGGCTGATCACGCCACCGAACTACCCGGTCGAGGAGGACACCCCGCTCGCGCCCTTCTTCATCCGCGCCCTGCAGTGCAACTTCGGCTGCTACCTGGACGAACAGCTGATCCCCCAGTGGCGCCTGCACCACAACGGCGGCAGCCTGTCCCAGCTGATCGAGCAGATCGGCCTGCAGGTCCTGCAGGAATACCTGGCCGGCAGCCGCAAGATCGCCGTGATGCACAATGCCGACGACCTCATCCTCGGCCCCGGCGACCTCGCCTTCCTGCGCCGCACCTTCGGCGAACGGCTGACGCTCTATCCGTTCGGCGGGCACTGCGGCAACCTCAACTACCGAGTCAACAGCCAGGCCATGCTGGACTTCTTTCGTGGCTGAACGCACATGGCTCTTCGCCGCCGTACTGCTCGCCGGCACGCTTCAGGCTGCTGCGGCTCCGGTAGATGCGGACGGCTTCAAGCATCCGCTGGACAGCCTGCAGTTCAACACCGACCGAGACCAGCGCGAGTTCGAACGCGCCAGCCTCGCCATCCTGAATGTTCAGGATCCGTGGGAACGCTGGAACCGGCGGGTCTACCACTTCAACCAGCGCTTCGACGAGCGGGTACTGCTGCCGGTGGTGCGCGGTTATCGCGTCATCACTCCGGGATTCGTGCGCAGCGGCGTGCACAACTTCTTCGGCAATCTCGCCGAGATCCCCAGCCTGCTCAACAGCCTGTTGCAGCTGCGCGGCAGGCGCGCCCTGGACACCGGAACCCGCCTGCTGCTCAACACCACCCTGGGCGTCGCCGGCCTGTGGGACCCGGCCAGCCGCATGGGACTGCCCAGGCAGAGCGAGGATTTCGGCCAGACCCTCGGTGCCTACGGCGTGCCTGCGGGCCCCTATCTGATGCTGCCGGTCCTCGGCCCGTCCAATCTGCGCGATGCCGGCGGCCAGTTGGCGGATTTGCTCGCCGCCGACCGGATCGACTACCTGAGCGTCGCCACGGTCAGCGGCGCCCACCCGGAAATATCCGTGCTAAAGGCCATCGACAAGCGCGACGGCACTCCGTTCCGCTACGGACAGCTCAATTCGCCGTTCGAGTACAACAAGATTCGCTACGTCTACACCCGCGCCCGCCAATTGCAGATCGAGGAGTAGTGGCCGGTTCGCTATTGGTAGAGGCTCGGCTCGCCATCCGGCCGGCTCTTGAAGCGCCGGTGCGCCCACAGGTACTGCTCGGGCTGCTGGCGCACCGCCTGCTCGACCCAGCGGTTGATGCGCAGGCAGTCGGCTTCCTCGCTCTCGCCGGGAAAATCCGCCAGCGGCGAATGGATCGTCAGCCGGTAGCCGGAGCCGTCGGCCAGACGGGTCTGGATGAAGGGCATCACCTGCGCCTTGCCGAGGCGGGCGAACTTGGTCGTCGCCGTCACGGTCGCCGCCGGGATGCCGAACAGCGGCACGAAGAGGCTCTGCTTGCGCCCGTAATCCTGGTCCGGGGCGTACCAGATGGCGCGTCCGGCACGCAGCACCTTGAGCATGGCGCGGATGTCCTCGCGCTCGATGGCGGTGGCATCGGCATTGTGCCGCTCGCGACCGCGTCGCTGGACATAGTCGAAGACCGGGTTGGAGTGCTCGCGATACATGCCGTCGATGGTCTGCCGCTGGCCGAGCAGGGCGGCGCCGATCTCCAGGGTGGTGAAGTGCAGGGCCATGAGGATCACGCCCCGGCCCTCGGCCTGGGCCCGCTGCAGATGCTCGAGCCCCTCGATGTGCGCCAGCCGGGCGAGGCGCCGGCGTGGCCACCACCAACTGATGGCCATCTCGAAGAAGGCGATGCCCATCGAGGCGAAGTTCTCCTTCAGCAGACGCTCGTGCTCTGCGGCGGACAGCTCGGGAAAGCACAGCTCCAGATTGCGCCTGGCGATGCGCCGACGCGAACCTGCCAGACGATAGGTCAGTGCACCCAGCCATCGGCCGAGCCGCAACAGCCAGGCATAGGGCAGCTGGGCGACCAGCCAGAACAGCCCCAGTCCCAGCCAGAGGCCCCAGAAACGCGGATGGAGAAAACAGCTGCGAAAGCGCGGACGATCCATTGACGGCCCCGAAAGCGGCAAAAGCCGCCATTCTAGCGGGAAAAAGCTGTTCGCGACCTCGGTGCAGGGCGGTCGTCAGGATCACTTTTGTCCGGCGCCCGGCCCCGTGGCAATGCACTGCGGGCTTGTCAGGCGCATCGTCGGCCCAGGGGGCGGTTTTCCTCCGTCCGGCTAGCCTGGCGCCACGTTTCCCGCTATAAGACCGCCATTCATTGCAATGGGCAGATCATGAGCCAAGCCGACCTCCTCGACCCAGCCCCCGTGTTCCAGCTCAAGGGCAGCATGCTCGCCATCACCGTGCTGGAACTGGCACACAACGACCTGGCCCGTCTCGACCGCCAATTGAGCGAAAAGGTGGCGCAGGCCCCCAACTTCTTCCAGAACACGCCACTGGTCCTCGCCCTGGACAAACTCCAGCCCGGCGCGCAACGGCTCGACCTGCGCGCCCTGCTGGCGGTCTGCCGGCGCCATGGCCTGCGCACCCTGGCGATCCGCGCCAGCCTGGCCGAACACATCGCCGCCGCCCAGGCGCTGGACCTGCCGATCCTGCCGCCCTCCAGCGCGCGGGAGCGGCCGATCACGCCCGGCACCCCGGCCGCTGCACCGGCCCCGAAAGCCGAGAAGCCGGCCGAGCCGGCCGTACGTCCGACGCGGGTGGTCACCGTCCCGGTACGCGGCGGCCAGCAGATCTACGCCCCGGGGGGCGACCTGCTGGTCCTGGCCCCGGTCAGCGCCGGTGCGGAACTGCTCGCCGACGGCAACATCCATGTGTATGCCCCGATGCGGGGCCGCGCCCTGGCCGGCATCAAGGGCAACAGCCAGGCCCGGATCTTTTGCCGGACGCTGGCCGCCGAGCTGATCTCCATCGCCGGCCGCTACAAGGTGGCCGAAGACCTCCGGCGCGATCCGAACTGGGGCGAGGCCGTGCACATTCATCTGGCTGGCGACGTGTTGAACATCACTCGCCTTTAACGGATACTCGCGCGCTTTCAGGGGCTTTAACGGACTGGACTCCAAGCCACCCGCACGGCTCAACGCTCCCGTTCCTCTTCACTTGGGGTGAATCATCTTGGCCAAGATCCTCGTAGTCACTTCCGGCAAGGGTGGCGTCGGCAAAACCACGACCAGCGCCGCCATCGGTACCGGCCTCGCCCTGCGCGGGCACAAGACCGTCGTCGTCGATTTCGACGTAGGTCTGCGCAACCTCGACCTGATCATGGGCTGTGAACGTCGGGTCGTGTACGACTTCGTCAACGTCATCCAAGGCGATGCCACGCTCAGCCAGGCCCTGATCAAGGACAAGCGCCTGGAAAATCTCTATGTGCTGGCGGCCAGCCAGACCCGCGACAAGGATGCCCTGAGCACCGAGGGCGTGGGCCGGGTGATGGACGAGTTGCGCGAGTCCTTCGAGTACATCATCTGCGACTCGCCGGCAGGAATCGAGAAAGGTGCGCACCTGGCCATGTATTTCGCCGACGAGGCGATCGTGGTGACCAACCCGGAAGTGTCCTCGGTGCGCGACTCCGACCGCATGCTCGGCCTGCTCGCCAGCAAGTCGCGGCGCGCCGAGAATGGCGAGGAGCCGATCAAGGAGCATCTGCTGCTGACCCGCTACAGCCCCGACCGCGTGAACAAGGGCGAGATGCTCGGGGTGGAAGACGTCGAGGAGATCCTCGCCATCCGCCTGCTTGGGGTGATTCCCGAGTCCCAGTCGGTCCTCAAGGCCTCCAACCAGGGCATTCCGGTGATCCTCGACGAACAGAGCGATGCCGGCTTGGCCTATAGCGACGCCGTGGAGCGGCTGCTGGGCAAGGACACGCCGCACCGCTTCCTCGATGTGCAGAAGAAGGGATTCCTGCAACGCCTGTTTGGAGGCCGTGAATGAATATTTTCGACTTCTTTCGCGAGCGCAAGAAACAAACATCTGCGTCCATCGCGAAAGAGCGTCTGCAGATCATCGTCGCCCACGAGCGCGGCCAGCGCAGTGCGCCGGACTACCTGCCGGACCTGCAAAAGGAGCTGATCGAGGTGATCCGCAAGTACGTCAACATCGACAACGATCAGGTACAAGTGATCCTCGAAGACCAGGGCAACTGCTCGATCCTGGAGCTCAACGTCACCCTGCCGGATCGCTGAGCGGTTCGCCCTGCAACGATGGCGAACCCGCAGGTCCGGTGAGAATGCAGTCGCTTTCACGAGGCTGGCGGTCGCCGTCGTCGCTTCCGGATATCCCCATGCCCCTGTCGAACATCGAAATCGTCCACCAGGACGACGCCCTGCTGGTGGTCAACAAGCCCACCCTGCTGCTTTCGGTGCCGGGTCGCGCCGAAGACAACCGGGACTGCCTGGTCACGCGCCTGCAGGAGAACGGCTATCCCGAGGCGCGCATCGTGCATCGTCTCGACTGGGAAACCTCCGGCCTGATCGTGCTGGCCCGCGACGCCGACAGCCACCGCGAGCTGTCCCGCCAGTTCCACGACCGGGAGACCGAGAAGGCCTATACCGCGCTCTGCTGGGGCCAGCCCGAGGCCGATAGCGGGCGCATCGAACTGCCGCTTCGCTATGACCCACCGACCAAGCCGCGCCACGTGGTCGACCACGAACAGGGGCGCCATGCCCTGACCTTCTGGCGGATACTGGAGCGCTGCGGCCGTTACAGCCGCGTCGAGCTGACCCCGATCACCGGCCGCTCCCATCAGCTGCGCGTACACATGCTATCCATCGGCCACCCACTGCTGGGCGATCGCCTCTACGCCCATGGCGAGGCCCTGGCTGCCGCCGAACGCCTGTGCCTGCATGCCAGCCTGCTGGTCCTCAGCCACCCGCAGAGCGGCGAGCGCCTGCGCTTCGAGAGCACCGCGCCTTTCTGAACCCGGCGAGCCAGACGCCCGCCTGCAGCCCGGCGCCCTTTTCGATACACTCCGCTGCAACGCTGTCCGGAGTCCACTATGCGTACAGAACTCAACCAGGGCCTGATCGACTTCCTCAAGGCTTCCCCCACTCCCTTCCACGCCTGCGCCAGTCTGGCTCAGCGCCTCGAATCCGCCGGCTACCAGCGTCTCGACGAACGCGAAGCCTGGCCGACCCAGCCCGGCGGACGCTACTACGTCACCCGCAACGACTCTTCGATCATCGCCATCCAGCTCGGCCGACGCTCGCCGCTGGAGGGAGGCCTGCGGCTGGTCGGCGCCCACACCGACAGCCCCTGCCTGCGCGTCAAGCCGCAGCCGGAGCTGAACCGCCAGGGCTTCTGGCAGCTCGGCGTGGAGGTCTATGGCGGCGTCCTGCTCGCCCCCTGGTTCGACCGCGACCTGTCGCTGGCCGGACGGGTCACCTTCCGCCGCGCCGGCCGCGTCGAAAGCCAGCTGATCAACTTCAAGCAGCCGATCGCCATCATTCCCAACCTGGCCATCCACCTCAACCGCGAGGCCAACCAAGGCTGGGCGATCAACGCGCAGAACGAATTGCCGCCCATCCTCGCGCAGATCGCCGGTGACGAGCGTGGCGACTTCCGTGCCCTGCTGGCCGAGCAGCTGCAGCGCGAGCACGAGATCAATGCCGACGTGGTGCTGGATTTCGAGCTCTGCTTCTACGATACCCAGGGTGCCGCGCTGATCGGCCTGAACCAGGACTTCATCGCCGGCGCCCGTCTGGACAACCTGCTGTCCTGCTACGCCGGCCTGCAGGCTCTGCTCGCCGCCGGCGACACGGAAAGCTGCGTGCTGGTCTGTACCGACCACGAGGAGATCGGCTCCTGCTCCACCTGCGGTGCCGACGGTCCCTTCCTCGAACAGGTACTCGACCGCCTGCTGCCGGAAGGCGATGCCTTCGCACGCATCATGCAGAAATCGCTGCTGGTTTCCGCGGACAACGCCCACGGCGTGCATCCCAACTATGCCGACCGCCATGACGCCAACCACGGTCCGAAGCTCAACGCCGGCCCGGTGATCAAGGTCAACAGCAACCAGCGCTATGCGACCAACAGCGAGACCGCCGGCTTCTTCCGCCACCTGTGCTTCGACGTCGAGGTACCGGTGCAGAGCTTCGTGGTGCGCAGCGACATGGGCTGCGGCTCGACCATCGGTCCGATCACTGCCAGCCGGCTCGGCGTGCGCGCCGTCGACATCGGTCTGCCGACCTTCGCCATGCACTCCATCCGCGAGCTGGCCGGCAGCCATGACCTCACACATCTGGTGAAGGTCCTGACCGCCTTCTACTCGAGCCCGCTGCTGCCTTGACAAGGGCCACCGCCCTGCCTTCCTGAGGCAGGGCGAAGGCGAACTCGGCGGCCGGCCCCCGCGCAGGGCCGACCGCCCTCGGATCAAGCCAGGCTGTCGTCGATCACCAGCGCCACTTTGCCGGATACGGTGTTGCTGGCCAGCATCTCGAAGGCCGCGCCGACATCCTTGGCGGCGAAGCTGTACTCCAGGCGCGGATCGAGGCGCCCCTCGGCGAACAGCGGCCAGACGTGCCGACGCAGCTCATCGATCAGTTCGCCCTTGAAGGCGTCGTCGCGGTTGCGCAGGGTCGAGCCGATCAGTTGCACCCGCTTGCCCAGCAACTTGGCCAGATCCAGCTGTGCTTCGCGTCCGCCCATCAGGCCGATGATCACCCAACGTCCGTCGCGGGCCAGCAGATCCAGATCCAGCGCAGCATAGCGCGCGCCGATCGGATCGAGGATCACGTCGAAGGGAGCGAAGTCGCGCAGCCCCTCGAGATCCTGGGTGCGCAGCACGCCGCCTTGGGCACCGAGCGATTCGCAGTAGGCCAGGCGCTCGGGAGAGCCGACGCTGACCCAGCAGGGATTGCCGAATGCCTTGCACAACTGGATGCCCGCCGAGCCGACCCCGCTGGCCCCGGCGTGGATCAGCGCCTTCTCGCCCGACTTGAGGGCACCCAGCTTGAACAGGTTGAGCCAAGCCGTGGCATAGACCTCCGGCAACACGGCCGCCTTGACCAGGGACATCCCCTCCGGAACCGGCATCACATGCCGCCCGTCGACCACCACTTCCTCGGCCATGCCGCCACCGGCCAGCAGTGCGCAGACCCGGTCGCCGACCTGCCAGCGACTGCCTGCGCCAACCTCGCTGACCACTCCGGCGCACTCCAGGCCGAGCACGTCGCTGGCACCGGGCGGTGGCGGATAGAGTCCGGCACGCTGCAGCAGATCGGCCCGATTCAGACCGGCGGCTGCCACACGAATCCTGATTTGTCCCGCGTCACAGGAAGGCGCAGGCCGCTCGACCCACTCCACACTTCCCTCGATGCCTTGCAATGCCTTCATGCTACCTCCATAGTAGATTCCTGAGTCATTTCGCCGTCGGATCCGCTCCCTTCCATCAAGAAAGGAACCCGGTACCCCACCTGACGGCCTAATATGCGTTATCACTCCCCACTAGTCGAATGACATGAAGCGCCTTTTCCCCAGCACTTTCCTCGCCTTCACCCTCGGCCTCAGTGCTTCGCTGCTGGCCCAGACGGCTGATGCCGGCAACTGGGACACCCTGCAACCGGACCGTGACCAGGTGATCGCCAGCCTGAACGTGGTGGAGCTCCTCAAGCGCCATCACTACAGCAAGCCACCACTCAACGATGCGCGCTCGGAAAAGATCTATGAGAGCTATCTCAAGCTGCTCGATCCGGCCCGCAGCTACTTCACCGCGGCAGACATCGCCGAGTTCGACCGTTGGCGCACCCAGTTCGACGACTTCCTGAAAGGCGGCGACCTGCAACCCGGCTTCACCATCTACAAGCGCCACCTGACCCGTCTGGCCGAGCGTCTGCACTTCACCCTGGGCCTGCTCGAGAAAGGCGTGGACAGCTTCGACTTCGAGCGCGACGAGAGCCTGCTGGTCGACCGCGAGAACGCTCCCTGGGCGGCGGACAAGGCTGCCCTAGACGACCTCTGGCGCAAGCGCCTGAAGGACGAGGCGCTTCGCATGAAGATCGCCGGCAAGGAGCCGAAGGCCATCCAGGAGCTGCTCATCAAGCGCTACCGCAACCAGTTGTCGCGCCTGGAGCAGACCCGCAGCGAAGACATCTTCCAGACCTACATCAATGCCTTCGCGCAGACCTATGACCCGCACACCAATTACCTGTCGCCTGACAATGCGGAAAACTTCGACATCAACATGAGTCTGTCGCTCGAGGGCATCGGCGCGGTGCTGCAAAGCGACAACGAGCACGTCAAGGTGGTCCGCCTGGTCCCCGCCGGCCCGGCGGAGAAGAGCAAGCAGATCGCCCCCGCCGACAAGATCGTCGGCGTCGCCCAGGCCAACGGCGAAATGGTCGACGTGATCGGCTGGCGCCTGGACGAGGTGGTCAAGCTGATCCGCGGACCGAAGGGCTCGGTAGTGCGCCTGGAGATCATTCCGGCCAGCAACGCTCCCAACGACGAGACCAGCAAGGTGGTCGCCATCACCCGGGAAGCGGTAAAGCTGGAAGAACAGGCCGCCAAGAAGTCCGTGCTCGAACTGCCCCACGAAGGGCACACCTACAAGCTCGGGGTGATCGAGATCCCGGCCTTCTACCTGGACTTCAAGGCGTTCCGCGCCGGCGACCCCAACTACAAGAGCACTACCCGCGACGTGAAGCGCCTGCTCAGCGAACTGAAGGCGGAGAAGGTCGACGGCGTGGTCATCGACCTGCGCAACAACGGCGGCGGCTCGCTGCAGGAAGCCACCGAGCTGACTGGCCTGTTCATCGACCAGGGACCCACCGTACTGGTGCGCAACAACGACGGCCGGGTCGACGTGCTCGCCGACGAGAACGGTGGCACCTACTACACCGGCCCGATGGCGGTCCTGGTCAACCGCCTCTCCGCCTCGGCCTCGGAAATCTTCGCCGGCGCCATGCAGGACTATCATCGCGCCTTGATCATCGGCGGCCAGACCTTCGGCAAGGGCACGGTGCAAACCATCCAGCCGCTCAACCATGGCGAGCTGAAGCTGACCCTGGCCAAGTTCTACCGGGTTTCCGGACAGAGCACCCAGCACCAGGGCGTGATTCCGGACATCAGCTATCCCGACGAGGTCGACACTCAGGAAATCGGCGAGAGCGCCCTGCCGGAAGCCATGCCCTGGGACAGCATCCGCCCGGCGATCCGCCCGGAAGTAGATCCGTTCAAGCCGTTCCTGAGCGAGCTCAAGGCACGCCATGACCAGCGTACGGCCCGGGATCCCGACTTTGTCTTTACCCGCAACCGCCTTGATCTGAGCCGACAGCTGATGCAGGAGACCACCGTCAGCCTCAATGAGGGCAAGCGGCGTGCCCAGCACAGCTCCATCGAGTCCAGACAGCTGGCCATCGAGAACGAGCGGCGCAAGGCCAAGGGCGAGGAGCTGCTGACCAAGTTGAAGGATGAGGACGAAAACGCTCTGCCCTTGGCGGACGACAAGAGCAAGAAGCCCGAGGACGATGCCTATCTGGCGGAAACCGGACGCATCCTGCTCGACTACCTGGGCCTGAGGGCCTCAGTGGCCAAGCACTGATCCGCTCGGGCAGACAGCACGAAAAAAGGGGCCGCACATGCGGCCCCTTTGGCTTTCGCAACCCGGACAGGGATCCACCCCAGCTATCCGCGACAAGCGGAACAGGCAGCCCCTCACCGCTCCTCGTAACTGAATTCGAAGACCCGCACCACTTCTGCGGCATGCCACGACGCTGCCGCTGCACCATCGGGAGCCCCGGAAAAGCGGCCAAGCCGCGCCACGCAATCGAAGAAGCCGGGGCGCGGCAAACGGCTTGCTCCCTGACTGATGACCAGCGAACTACGCAGCGGTCTCTCGGCACGTGCATCCAGGACCGCCAGATGCTCCAGCGCGGCAGTCAGCGTCTGCATGGCTGGCGGTGGCAGTTGCAGGCGCTCGATCAGCGCGCGATAGGTCAACAAATGCCGACTCTGACGCGCGTCGTCCAGTTCGCCCAGCAACGCCTGCCAATGCTGGCGACTGATGCGAATGGTCAAGAATCCACCTCCCACTCCGCAATGCCCAAGGCCTGCGCCAAGGCACGCCGGATCGCGGAATCCGGCTGTCGCTCACCCGCCTCGATCATGCCCAGATAGGACGGGCTGATGCCCACGGCTCTAGCCAATTGCTCCTGCGACATATTTTGAGCTTCGCGCAGGGCAGCCAATTCCGCAAGGGCCGGAGCCGCGGCAGGCCGCTCGGGCAGTTCGGACATCCCTCCAGCCTGTCCTGCTGCCTGCAGCAGTGCTTGATAGTCGGCCCAGGGCAGCACCGCATACTCCGCCTGCCCATCACGCATGATCATCTGAACGTTCGTACTTTTTTTCTCGTGCATCGATCCTATCCATATATCGACAGTTTGCCTGTCACCAAAACTCCCAGGTCCTGCCGCCTCCCGGGGTCGGAAGGCAGCGCCAGCGGACCTCAGCGCCCTTCCGGCCCGGGAGCCGGCAGGCGCTCCAGATCGGCCAGGCTTTGTGGCGACTGGGCGGCCAGCCAGGCGCGAAAGGCATCCAGTTCGCCCCGCCAACTGCGTGCCACCCAGGCCAGCACCGCGATGTCGTCCAGGTATCCCAAACCCAGGAACCAGTCGGGCAGCGCGTCCAGGGGAGACAGGAAATACAGTAACCCGGCGATCGACGCGAGCAATGCCTGCTGACTGACCTGCCGGTATTGTCCACGCCACCAGGCCAGACAGAGCAATTGCAACAGGTGCAGCTCCTCTCGGAAACCACCTAGCCACTGCCCCCTGCGCTCCTTCTTGCGCGCCACATCCAGCAAGAACTCCCTCAGTCGCCCATCGGCCAGCAGGGATCGAGCAAGGCGAAAAAATCGAAAGAAGAACCAAGGTGCTTTCATGATCGACCTCCGCAGCGTGCGGTTTTCTGGCTTACTCACAAAATCTGTGGATAACCATGTGGGCAAAGCCTATAACAGCTTGGCCAAAAGCAGCTCTTTGCGCCTCCGCAACAAATTGGACACTTTCTGATCTGTAAAAAATACACCTGAATCAAAAACTTGAGGCCCATCGAGAATAGACTGAAGCGGTCTCAAGAAAGACCAGCAAATAACCGGACAATGTGTATAACTCCACGAGCGCGGACCTGACCGTGCTGCAGAAACGAAAACGCCCCACAGGGAGTGGGGCGTTGTCCTGAAAGCGTTGGCTTACTCGCCTTGCGCTTCGGCCGCCTCTGGTTCAGATTCGGATTCACCGCCCAACTGCTCGGCCGGCTGATCCTTGATCCCCAACAGTTCCAGTTCGAAAACCAGAACCGAATTGGCCGGGATGGAGGGGCTCGGGCTTTGCTCGCCGTAGGCCAGCTCACTGGGGATGTAAAGCTTGAGCTTCTCGCCGACATGCATCAGCTGCAGACCTTCGACCCACCCGGGGATGACGCCGCTGACCGGCAGATCGATGGGGCTGCCCCGCTCGATGGAGCTGTCGAACACCGTGCCATCGGTCAGACGCCCTTCATAGTGCACGGTTACTACATCGTTGGGCTTGGGTTGGGCGCCGTCGGCCTTCTTCAGCACTTCATACTGCAGACCGGATGCCGTGGTCACCACGCCTGGACGCTTGGCGTTTTCCTCGAGGAACTTCTTGCCGGCCTTGGCATTCTCCTCGCCAAGGGCCGCCATACGCTCTTCGGCACGCTTCTGCAGGGCAGCGAAAGCCTCGATCAACTCCTCATCGCTCAGGCGCTGGTCTTTTTTGCCAATGGCATCCTCAATACCCAGGGCCACGGCCTTCGAGTCCAGATCATCCATGCCCTCCTGGGCCAGACTCTTGCCCATGTTCAGGCCGATACCGTAGGAGGCCTTCTGTGCGGGAGTCTTGAGTTCCACATTGGTTTGCGAATCGCAACCTGAAAGAACCAGACCCACCAAGGCCATCGCAGCGGTCAACCGATGTTGTCTCATGCTGTTTCCTTGTTCATTCGCCCTAGGGCTATACAGTGAAGGCGAAAGCTTAACAGGCGGCCGCAACCACTGGCTACGGAGATAGGAGCCCGGCTACAGCGATAAGTTCAGGTTTTCGAGGAGCTCTTGGCAGGAGGCTGGAAACCCTCCAGCGAGACGTACCGGGCAGGATGCCCGAAAACGAAAAAAGCGGCCCAAGGCCGCTTTTCTCTTTCTGCCTGGCTCTGTCCAGCCCTGCAGATCAATGTGGCGCAGCGGACGGGACTCGAACCCGCGACCCCCGGCGTGACAGGCCGGTATTCTAACCGACTGAACTACCGCTGCGCTTAACTTCAAGATGGTGGGTGGTGACGGGATCGAACCGCCGACCCTCTGCTTGTAAGGCAGATGCTCTCCCAGCTGAGCTAACCACCCGTTTGCTCTCGAAGTGGGGCGCATTCTAGAGAGGCGATTTCGCCTTGGCAAGCCCTCGACGAAAAAAAATTTTCAAATGTTCCAAGGGGTTAGGGTTGGCCCCCAAGGTCAGGGAGAGAATAATGCGCGCTTTGCGCAATGGAGATCGCCAACCCCATGTGGTTCCGCAACCTGCTCGTCTATCGCCTCACCCAGGATGTTCCCTTCGTCGTCGAAGCGCTGGAAGCAGCGCTGGCAGCCAAGCCGGCCCGTCCCTGCGCCAGCCAGGAACTGGCCACGTACGGTTTCGCTGCCCCCTTCGGCAAGGGCGAAGATGCCCCCCTGGTCCATGCCAGCCAGGATTTCCTGCTGATCGCGGCACGCAAGGAGGAACGCATTCTGCCTGGCAGCGTGGTGCGCGACGCCCTCCAGGAGAAGGTCGAGGAGATCGAGACCGAACAGATGCGCAAGGTCTACAAGAAGGAGCGCGACCGCATCAAGGAGGACATCGTCCAGACCCTCCTGCCCCGCGCCTTCATCCGCCGCTCCAGCACCTTTGCGGCGATCATGCCCAGGCAGGGGCTGATTCTGGTCGACACGGCCAGCGCCAAGAAAGCCGAGGACCTGCTCTCCACCCTGCGCGAGGCCATCGGCTCCTTGCCTGTGCGCCCGCTGGGCGTGAAGCTCGCACCGAGCGCCACCCTCACCGACTGGGTCAAGGCCCAGCAGGCTGCAGCGGACTTCCACCTGCTCGACGAGTGCGAACTGCGCGACACCCACGAGGACGGCGGCGTGGTTCGCTGCAAGCGCCAGGATCTGACCGGCGAAGAGATCCAGCTACACCTGAGCGCCGGCAAGCAGGTCACCCAACTGGCGCTTGCCTGGCAGGACAAGCTGTCCTTCATGCTCGATGACAAGCTGGCGATCAAGCGCCTGCGCTTCGAGGATCTGCTACAGGAGCAGGCCGCGCAGGATGGCGGCGACGATGCCCTTGCCCAGTTGGATGCCAGCTTCACCCTGATGATGATGACCTTCGCCGAATACCTGCCAGCCCTGTTCGAGGCCTTGGGTGGAGAGGAGATCCCCCAGGGCCTTTGACCCTATCGGCCGGCGCCGGCCGTGCGCCGGCGCTTCCAGCCCGGCAGCCAGCCGCGAAAGCGCTGGATGAACTCGGGAACAGCGGTGAAGAGATAACCGTTCACCGCGATGTTCAGCAGTGCAACGGCCAGAAACAGCTGAGGAATCGACAGTCCGACCACTCCCAGCAGGAAGATTGCCAGCAGGGCCGACATGACCATCAGCAGGGCGTTGAGGATATTGTTCGCGGCAATCACCCGCGCCCGCTGCTGCTCCGCGGTACGCGCCTGGACCAGGGCGTAGAGCGGCACTATGTAGAAGCCGCCGAACAGACCGAGCCCGAGAATATCGCCCAGCACCCACCAAGCCTGCCCATGGGCCAGCACGCCCTGCCAGTCATGGGCAGCGGCAGCCTCGGGAAAGTCGCCGGAATGCCACCAGAGCAGCAGACCGAAAAAGCTCAAACCAATGGCGCCAAGGGGCACCAGACCGATTTCCACCCTGCGCCCCGAGAGCCGCTCGCAGAGCATCGAGCCCAGCGCAATACCGATCGAGAATAGGGTGAGGATCAGCGTGACCACACTTTCGTCGCCATGCAGCCAGTCCCTGGCATAGGCCGGGATCTGCGTCAGGTAGGTCGCCCCGAGGAACCAGAACCAGGAATTGCCGAGCAGCGAGCGTGATACGGCGCGCGACTGCTCTACCAATCCGAGACGCAGGATCACCCAAGACTGGCGGAAGATGTGCCAGTCCAGGCCGAGCGACGGCAGGGCCGCCCGAGCATGCGGAATGCAGCGACTGGCGAGGTAGCCGAGCACCGCTACCAGCACCACGGAAACCGCCACCAGCATCGCGTAGTCCGGCTGGGACATCAGCAGTCCAGCTCCAATGGTGCCGCCGAGGATGGCCAGAAAGGTTCCCGTCTCCACCAGGGCGTTGCCACCGATCAGTTCATGGCTCTCCAGATGTTGCGGCAGGATCGAATACTTGACCGGCCCGAACAGCGCCGACTGCGTCCCCATGCAGAACAGCACCGCCAGCATGCACGGCAGATTGCCCAGCAGCAGCGCGCCGGCACCGGCCAGCATGATGAGGATCTCCGCGAACTTCAGCGCCCGCATCAGGGCGTCCTTGGCGAACTTCTCGCCCAGTTGTCCGCCGACGGCGGAGAACAGGAAGAACGGCAGAATGAACAGCAGGGCGCACAGGTTGACCAACAGACTCGCCTCCTGCTGCGTGGCGATCCGGTAGAGGATCGCGAGCACAAGCGACTGCTTGAAGAGGTTGTCGTTGAACGCCCCGAGCAGTTGGGTCACGAAGAAAGGCAGGAAACGCCGCCTGCATAACAGTGCGAATTGCGAATGAGGGCTCATCCTCGTCGAACTCCTGAAATGAATCGCAGATGTCGCAGTCTTACCGGACGCCACGAAAGCACCTGCGCAGAGGCTTCGGCAGGTATGGGCTCACGGGGTGCGACAGATCCCCGCAAGCGACAGCAGGTCGCTTGCTACCTTGGTCGCAAACCGCGGATCACGGGGCATTTTGCTGCAAGACTCTCGATTCCCGGATGATTTTTCGCCATTGCCGAAAATGCTCGGCGAGCCAACACTTGATGTAGTCAAGTCATCCAGGGAGCTACCGTTTTGTTTGGAGCTAACATGTCGTTGTCCATCGGAGTGATCGCCCTGGCTGCCTTGGCCTACATGGCCACACTCTTCACCATCGCCTTCTACGGGGACCGCCGCAACGCGCCCCTGCCGCCGCGCATGCGCGCCTGGGTCTATAGCCTTTCGCTGGCCGTGTACTGCACCAGTTGGACCTTCTTCGGCGCGGTCGGCCAGGCCACCGAGCAGCTCTGGGACTTCCTGCCGATCTACCTCGGCCCGGTACTGCTGCTGCTCTTCGCGCCGTGGATGCTGCAGAAAATGGTGATGATCAGCAAGCAGGAAAACATTACCTCCATCGCCGACTTCATTGCCGCGCGCTATGGCAAGTCGCAACCGCTGGCGGTGGTGGTAACCCTCATCTGCATGGTCAGCGTACTCCCCTACATTGCCCTGCAGCTGAAGGGCATCGTGCTCGGCGTCAACCTGCTGATCGGCGCCGGACCGGACAGCATCGGCACCCGAGCCCAGGATACGGCGCTGGTGGTAACCCTGTGCCTGGCACTGTTCACCATCCTGTTCGGCACCCGCACCCTGGACGTTACCGAACACCATCGGGGCATGATGCTGGCCATCGCCTTCGAATCGCTGGTCAAGCTGTTCGCCTTCCTCGCGGTGGGCGCCTTCGTCACTTATGGCCTGTACGATGGATTCGACCATCTGCTCGCGGAGGCCAAAGCTGCCCCGCAACTGGCGGAGTTCTGGGAGAAGGGGACGAACTGGCCGGCGCTTCTGGTGCAGACCGGCGTGGCGATGATGGCAATCGTTTGCCTGCCGCGACAGTTCCATGTGACCGTAGTGGAAAACACCGAGCCGCAAGACCTGCGCCTGGCGCGCTGGGTGTTTCCGCTGTACCTGCTGCTCGCTGCCCTGTTCGTGATTCCCATCGCCCTGGCCGGTCAGCTGCGCCTGCCGGTCGGAATCATTCCCGACACCTTCGTGATCAGCCTGCCCCTCGCCGAGCACCACCCGGCACTGGCGCTACTGGCCTTCATCGGCGGCGCCTCGGCCGCCACCGGCATGGTCATCGTCGCCAGTGTGGCGCTCTCCACCATGCTCTCCAACGACATCATGCTGCCTTGGCTGCTGCGCCGCAAAAGCACCGAGCGCCCCTTCGAAGCCTTCCGTCACTGGATGCTCAGCGTGCGCCGGGCCAGCATCGTCGGCATCCTGCTGCTCGCCTATGTCATCTATCGCCTGCTCGGCCCTACTACCAGCCTGGCGACCATCGGCCAGCTCGCCTTTGCCGCGATCTCCCAGCTGACACCGGCCATGCTCGGCGCGCTGTACTGGAAGCAGGCCAACCGCCGCGGCGTATTCGCCGGGCTCGCCACCGGTGCGCTGCTGTGGAGCTATACCCTGGTCCTGCCGCTGATCGCCCAGCGCATGGGCTGGCCGCTGAGCCAATTCCCGGGCCTCGAGTGGCTGACCAGCCGCCCGCTGGGCCTGCCGGTCACCTCGATCACCCTGGGCATGCTGATCTCGCTGGCCGGCAACTGGGCCGTGTTCGCCAGCGTATCGATGCTCTCGCGCACCCGCGTTTCCGAGCACTGGCAGGCCAGCCGCTTCGTCGGACAGGAAATAAACCGCCGCTCCGGCGGCCGCTCCCTGCTCGCGGTCCAGATACAGGATCTGCTCGAGCTCGCCGCGCGCTTCGTCGGCGAGGAGCACGCTCGCCGGCGCTTCGAACGCTTCGCCCAGCGCCAGGGCAAGGAGTTCAATCCCAACCAGGCAGCGACCAGCGAGTGGATCGATCACACCGAACGGCTACTCGCCGGGGTGCTCGGCGCCTCCTCGACCCGGGCGGTGGTCAAGGCCGCTATCGAGGGACGGGAAATGCAGGTCGAGGACGTCGTGCGCATCGTTGATGAAGCCTCCGAGGTGCTTCAGTTCAACCGCGCTCTGCTGCAGGGTGCCATCGAAAACATCACCCAGGGCATCAGCGTGATCGACGGCTCTCTGCGCCTGGTGGCCTGGAACCGCCGCTACCTGGAGCTGTTCAACTACCCGGAGGGCCTGATCTACGTCGGCCGGCCGATCGCCGATCTGATCCGCTACAACGCCGAACGCGGCCTGCTCGGCCCCGGCGATGTGGAAGAGCACGTCAGCAAGCGGCTGTACTGGATGCGCCTGGGCACTCCGCATACCTTCGAGCGGCTGTTCCCCAACGGCCGGGTCATCGAGCTGATCGGCAATCCCATGCCCGGCGGTGGCTTCGTCACCAGCTTCACCGACATCACCGAGTTCCGTGAAGCCGAACGCGCCCTCAAGGAAGCCAACGAGGGCCTTGAGCAGCGCGTACTCGAACGGACCCGCGAGCTCTCCAAGCTGAACCAGGCGCTGGTCGAGGCCAAGGCCCATGCCGAATCGGCCAACCAGTCGAAAACCCGCTTCCTCGCCGCGGTCAGTCACGACCTGATGCAGCCGCTCAATGCCGCACGTCTGTTCGCTGCGTCCCTTGCCCATCAGGAGCCGCCCCTGCCGCCCGAGGCACAGAAGCTGGTGCAGTATCTGGACTGCTCGCTGCGCTCGGCCGAGGACCTGATCACCGACCTTCTCGACATTTCCCGCCTGGAAAGCGGTCGCATTACTCCGGAACGCACCAACTTCCCGATCGCCGACCTGTTCGACACCCTCGGCACCGAGTTCAAGGCACTGGCCCGGGAACAGGGCATCGACTTCCACCTGCGCAGCAGCAAACTGCGTATCAACAGCGATATGAAGCTGCTGCGTCGGGTGTTGCAGAACTTCCTCACCAACGCCTTCCGCTACGCCAAGGGCCATGTGCTGTTGGGTGTGCGCCGTCAGGGCGACCAGCTGCGCCTGGAGGTCTGGGACCGTGGTCCGGGCATTCCGGAAGACAAGCGCCAGGAGATCTTCGAGGAATTCAAGCGCCTGGACAGCCATCAGACCCGCGCGGAAAAGGGCCTCGGCCTCGGCCTGGCGATCGCCGATGGCCTGTGCCGCGTACTCAACCACCGTCTGGAAGTGCGCTCCTGGCTTGGCAAGGGCAGCGTGTTCAGCGTCACCGTCCCACTGGCCCGCACCGTCGCCCCTGCCGCCAGCGCCAAGCCCGACGGCACACAGCCGCTCAACGCCCATGCACTGGCCGGCGCCCAGGTGCTCTGCGTGGACAACGAGGACAGCATCCTCACGGCCATGCACAGCCTGCTCTCGCGTTGGGGCTGTCAGGTGTGGACGGCGCGCAATCGCATGGAGTGCGAGCAATTGCTGGAGGGCGAGCTGCGTCCGCAGGTAGCGCTGGTGGATTATCACCTCGACCAAGGTGAAACCGGCACCGAGCTGATGGCCTGGCTGCGCACCCGTCTCGGCAAGCCCCTGCCGGGCGTGGTCATCAGTGCCGATGCACGTCCCGAAACCGTGGCCAAGATCCACGCCACCGGCCTCGACTATCTGGGCAAGCCGGTCAAGCCGGCAGCCCTGCGCGCCCTGCTCAACCGCCATCTGGCCTTGCGCTGATTGGGAACGCGGCCGTGGGCGGCCCACTCGCCCGCGGCCGCGCTCCGAGCCGCATCGCCTGCCTTGCCACGAGTACCGCCATGTCAAGCAATCCCGACGTGCTTCTCGACCTGATCATCGCCCTGAGCGTCGGTTTGTTGATCGGCACCGAGCGCGGCTGGAGCGCGCGCGAGATCGATGACGCGCATCTGGCCGCCGGCGTCCGAACCTTCGGTCTGAGCGGGCTGCTCGGTGGCCTGGCGGCGCTGTTCGGCCAGCAACTGGGCCTGGCGGCCTGGATTGCCCTTCTGCTGGTATTCGGCCTGCTGGTGGTGGCCGGCTATCTCGGCGATCTGCGCAACACCGGCGATCAGGGCATGACCAGCGAGATCGCCATGCTGCTGACCTTTCTGCTCGGCAGCCTGGCCCTGACCACAGAATATCAGGCACTGGCCGCTGCCGGTGCAGTGGTGGTAGCCCTGCTGCTCAGCCTCAAGGAGGCCCTGCATGCCGCACTGCGCCGTCTGACCGCCCAGGAAGTCTCCGGCATGTTGAAGCTGTTGTTCATTTCCGTGGTGTTGCTGCCGGTACTGCCGAACCGCGGCTATGGACCCTGGGAGGCATTCAACCCCTACGAGACCTGGTGGATGGTGGTGCTGATAGCAGCTATCGGCTTCGCCGCCTATATGGCCATACGCCTGGTCGGCACTCGCCACGGACTGCTGTTGACAGCCCTGCTCGGCGGCATGGTGTCCTCCACCGCAATGACCTTGACCCTGTCCCGCCTGCACCGGGAGGTGCGCCTGCACCGTCTGCTCGCCTGCAGTCTCCTGGCCACCTCGGCGCTGATGTTCCCGCGGGTGCTGCTGGAGGTCGGATTGATCAACCCCAGCCTGCTGACCAGCCTGCTCTGGCCAATGGGCGTCGCTACCCTGATCTACGCCGGCGGCGCCCTCCTCCATTACCACGGCTCCGGGCAGGAGCCGGCCGCCAGAGGCGAGCCGCCGCTGCAGAATCCTTTCGAACTGGGGCCGGCGCTGCGCTTTGCCGCCCTGCTGATAGCGATTCTCTTCCTGGTGGAGGCGGGCCGCTACTGGCTGGGCGATGCTGGAGTCTATCTGGTGGCGTTGCTGGCCGGACTGACGGATGTGGATGCGATCACCCTGTCGCTGGCGCGCAATGCGCTGGGCGAACTGGACAGCCAAGTGGCGGTACAGGGCATTTTTCTCGCAGCCATGAGCAACAGCCTGGTCAAGGGCGGGCTGATCGCCATGATCGGTGGGAGGCGCCTCGCCCTGCTCTGCCTGCCATTGATGGCCGCAGGCCTGCTCGCCGGGCTGACAACACTCTGGCTGCAGTGAAACGACTGCCGGTGCCTGCCGGTCATGGATTGCTCCGGCTACTACAAGTCAGTCTCCCTTGGGTTGGGGTCCGGCATGGATCGGGCAGGCGCCCCTTGCCCGGGGAGCCGAAGCAGCCATCGAGCACTTGCCGGGCAGTTCCTGACTGACTTGAAGCGCGCCTACAGCCCGTTGCGGGCGCCACCCTGGGCGCGGCCCGGATGGCGAGAAGCCGTATCGAATCCTCAGGAATGCGCGGCGAGGCAGCCGAGCAATCGCAGGGCTTCGTCCGAGCCCTGGGCTGCTGCCTGCTCCAGCCAGTAGCGGCCCTGCTGCATCTCCAGCGGCCCCGCCTCGCAGCAGTGGCGCCCGAGTTCCAGCTGTGCCTGGACATCACCGGCGCGCGCGGCCTGACGCAGCAGCTCGAGGCCGAATCGGCGATCGCGCGGGGTGCGGCAGTCGCGACAGAGCAGTTGGCCAAGGCGGCTCTGCGCCACCACCACACCCTGGCGTGCCGGCTGCTTGAGTAGATGTCCGGCAAAGCGCTTGGCACTGTGGGTCTTGCCGATACTTGGACTGTCCAGCAGCCAGGATGCCACCCTTACCGGCAGACGCATCTGGACACTGGCAGGCGAAGAGGATTGGGCACGAACTCTCATGGCGAACAGCAGGCTCATTTTGAGAAGGCGCGCACTGTACTCCTTTTTCCCGTCGAGTAAAGACTTGCCAAAGTATGACAAAGAGGTTCCACTGTACCCTTGCAAGGAAAATCCACAGAAGCTGTGGATAACACGGTGGACAACAGTCTCTCAGCCTTTCCAAGAGTCGATGCTCTCTGGGCTCGGCTCGAACTGGTGCTTTTTTCGCCAGAAAATTTTCTTGATTTTCATCTATTTAGATGCATCATCAAACCACCGACAAGACAATTCGGTGCATCCCGGATGGACCTTGTCGGCATTTTTCATCGATCGGAAATAAAAGCGCGGCCTGGTCTTGCATCCGCGGAGTTCCCTCTTGCGCCAAAACCAGGCTCGTAATGGAGCTTATGGATGACGGCTCGCCATCCGAGATGGCGCAGCGCCAGACGGATCGCACTGGCCGGCGCCCTCCTGATCGCCGCCCTGGCCTACGGCAATCATCGCTGGCAGCAGTTTCTTCACGCCCAAGGCATCGAGCACCTTTCCTGGCAAGGCCTGCACTTCTCTCTCAGCGGTCCGACCCTGCAACGCCTGAAATTGGAACAGCGGCAGGCCACAGGCAGCCGCCTGCAGATCGCAGCCGAACACCTGAAGCTCGATTGGCCAACGCACGGTGACCAGGGCTGGCACTTGCCACGGCTACGCATCGCCGACTTAAAGATGGACTGGCAAGCGTCCCCCTCCAGCGGCCCCCCACCTGCGCCCCACTCCCCCGACCCGCATGTCCTGGCTGCCCTCCCCCGACATCTGGCGATCGATACCTTCGATACCTGGCTTCCCTGCGCCAGCGGCCGTTGTCTCCTGCAGGGCTCGTTGCAGGCAAGCCATGCCGGCGCCCAGCTGCTGCCAGCCCGCCTGGAGCTTCGACTGCGGCACGAGGGACAGCGCCTGGCACTACAGGCCGATCTGGATGGCCAGCCTGACCTCCAGGAGCTTGCACTGCAGATTCGCGTGCTATTCAACGAGGAGCAACGTATCCGGCTATCGAGCACTCTGAAAGATAACGGCACGGCACAGGTCTGGCGGGGGGAGCTGGCCATGCCGGGCCTGCCCGAAGCGCCTTGGTTGCGGGACTGGCTCGGACAGTGGCTGGGGCTCTGGCCAGCGGATGCCACTCCCTCTCTTCAGGCCATGCGACTCGAGGCCGACTGGCAGCTGCAGTGGCCACAGGGCCCGCTGGAGCCGCAGCGGCTGCGCAAGGCGGCGCAGGGCGAGGTCCGTATCCATGCCCAAGTGCCCGAACCCTGGCCCGTGCCAGGACTCGGCCTGCTGCAGGGCAACCTGAACCTGAACCTGGCCGGCAATGCCGGAGACTGGCTGCCCCGCCAGGTGCAAGCCGATCTCCGCCTGACCCGGCCGCAGGGTACTTGGCTGGAAGGGATGCCCGAGCTCCTGCGGCCGGAAGCGCTGCAGTTGCAGATCGCTCCCCGCCCCGTCAATGCCTTGAGCGACGCGCCGCATCTGCCGCTGAGCCTGCAGCTGCGCAGCCAAGGTCAGGCTCGAACTTTGCTGCAGTGTGAACTGGACATCACGCCGCGGCTGCCCGACTGGCGCCTCGAGCTGAAGGCCGGCAGGGTCGAGCTCGACGTGCCTCGCCTGCAACTGGCCGATAGCCATCTGGAGAGACTGAATGTCCGTCTGCGGATGACAGGCCAGCTCGACCGCGAACGTCTGCAGTTGACTCTGGAGAAAGAGTCGCGCTTCAGCCTCGGGCAACTGGGACTGGCCGAGCTGCGCCTGGAAGGACTGAAGGGGCAACTGGCCGGCCTGCGCCTTGCGGCCGAACATTCCGGAGGAGCGCTACGCGCCCCACAGCTGAGCGGTCCGCTGCGCCTGCAGACGGCACATCTGCTGCATCCCCGCCTGCAGGCGCAGAGTTGGCGCTGGCAAGGCCGCCTTGATGCGGCAGGCGAGCGCCAGCAGCTCGCTGGCACACTGCAGAGCGAGCAGGGACTGACCATGAGCCTGCAGCTGCAACGCAGTTCTGACGGCGCACTGGCCTTGAATGCCCGACTGACGGAGATCCTCCTGCACGCCGGCAACCCGCTCGCCGCGACCTTGATCGACTGGCCCGCACGACTCGAGCTGGACAAGGGGCGTCTGCAGGGCAGTGCCCGCCTGCGGCTGCGCCCCGGTGCGCCGCTGCTGGCCGAGCTGGAGCTGCAACCGCAGGATCTCTCGGGAATCTACGACCGCAGTGAGCTGCGCGGCCTGAGCGGGCGCCTGCAGGCACGGCTGCGCGGATCGCAACTGGAGCTGCAGCTGACCGAACTGGAAGTGGCGCATCTCAATCCCGGCCTTCCGCTCGGCCCGCTGCGCCTGCGCGGCCAGTATTCGACGAGCCTGGCGCAGCCGCTGCGAGGCCAACTCGCCTGGCAGCAGGCGGAGCTCGCCCTGCTCGGCGGACGCGCCTGGCTGTCCCCGTCGAATCAGAATCTCTCGACAGGCTCGGCACGCTTCCCGGTTCGGCTCGAAGGCCTGCAGCTCGGCGAATTGTTCCGTCTCTACCCGGCCGAGGGACTGGCAGGCCAGGGCACTCTGAACGGGCACCTGCCGCTGCTCGCCGGACCGGCCGGCGTGCGTATCGAACAGGGAAGACTGGCAAACAGCGGACCCGGCATACTGCAGTTCCGCTCCGAGAGGATTCGTACCCTGGCCCGCACCAATCCAGCAATGAAGCTGGTGGCCGAGGCCCTGGAAGACTTCCATTTCAGCCAGCTGTCCAGCGACCTCGGTTATGATGAGCAGGGCACGCTGCACATGGTTCTGCGTCTCGAAGGGCGCAATCCCACCTTGGAAAAGGGCCGGCCGATCCACTTCAACATCAACCTGGAAGAGGATATTCCAGCCCTGCTGACCAGTCTGCAGCTCACCGACCGCGTTAGCGAAAGGATCCGGCAACGCGTACAGCAACGCCTGCGACAAGATCCCGACGCCCCCTGACTGGAGAACTCCATGCGCCTGCGCCACCTGCTCGCCGTCCCGCTGCTGGGCCTGCTGGTCGCCTCCTGTACACCCACGGTGCAGCTGGCCGTCCCCGACGAGCCGATCAACATCAATCTCAACGTAAAGATCCAGCACGAAATCTACGTCAAGGTGGACAAGGCTCTGGACGACATCATCGACAAGGATAGCGGCCTGTTCTGAGGAGGTTCCCATGAAGATGCGCGCACGCATCGCAACCCTGCTGGTTGTGCTGGGCCTTGCCCTGCCGGCCCTGGCGATGAATCTCAACGAGGCCATGGGCGCCCTCTCCGGCGCCAAGGCCCGCGGCCAGTTGGGCGAGATGCCCAACGGCTACATCGGCGTGGTCGGCGCAGGCGACCACGCTGAGGAAATCGCCCGTCTGATCAATCAGGCACGACGTGCCGAATACCAGCGTCTGGCGCGGGAGAACGGCATCAAGCTGGGCGATGTGGAGGCCATCGCCGGACAAAAGGCCCTGGAGAAGACGCCAAGAGGCCAGTACATCCAGCTCAACGGCAAGTGGATACGCAAATGAATCCATCCGACGAAGCACCGCCGGCCCTCGATGCCGGCGACCTCGAGCAGATCACGACAATCACGCTGCGGCACTATGCGACATCTGCCGAGGCCTTCCGCGACGGCACCCGCGATCACGACGTTAGCCAGAACATCGACGCCCTGCTGCGGCATATCGAGGCACCGCCACCCTTCACCATTCTCGACTTCGGTTGCGGCCCGGGACGCGACCTCAAGACCTTTCGCGCCCTCGGCCACCAGCCGATCGGCCTTGACGGCTGCCCCCGCTTCGTCGAAATGGCCCGCTGCGACTCTGGCTGCGAGGTCTGGCAACAGGACTTTCTGCAACTCGACCTGCCGGCCGAGCGCTTCGACGGCGTCTTCACCAACGCCTCGCTGTTCCACATCCCCGCTCAGGAGCTCCCCCAGGTGCTCGGCAGGCTGTACGCTGCACTCAAGCCTGGTGGCGTGCTGTTCAGCTCCAATCCACGCGGACACAATGAAGAGGGCTGGAATGGCAACCGCTACGGCAGCTATCACGATCTCGATGCCTGGCGACGCTACCTGGACGCGGCCGGCTTCGTCGAACTCGAACATTACTACCGCCCCGCCGGCCTTCCACGTGACCAGCAACCCTGGCTTGCCAGCGTCTGGCGCAAGCCAGGAGGTTGACGCAACCGCATGACTTACGGGGCCAGTCGGTCATGGCAATACCCCGGCCAGAGGGAGATAGTCGGCAATATGCTGGCAAGGCAGTCGAGAAACGGATGACTTGGCGAAACCCGGCTAATCGGGTAATGCCGCGACAAGGATGGCGGCATGAATCGGATCACGCCCGGCCCTCCACAGCAGGCACTGCGACAGGCTTTCCAGCGCCTACTCTCCGCCCCCTGAAGGACACACGATCACCGCGGCGAACCACTACCAGCTCCTTGCCCACTCAAGACACATTTCCCCTCGAAAAACAGGGAAAATGCGGCAACTACCCGATGCTCGTGATTCGTATACAATACTAATGCTCCTTACAATAACTGCCCAACCTGGCAAGAAGCGGACTTCATTCTTCTCGATGAAATCCAGGCGGGCCGGCATGTAATGACGCGGGTCCTCATACCGACAGCAGTCTAGAATAACGATAAAGTGCGCTGTCGAAGTCCGTTGCCCTATGACTATGAACTTGTGTCCCATTCGAGGGATAAGAGTGGGCACTTAAATCCATATGGCAACTCTTCCTTGTTCAATGTTCAGAATTGACGGGTAAGCCCATTGAACTCACGACAAATCACTGAAGCTGAAATGCGCGAAGCCTTGGGTCTTGCACCAGCAAAGCCCACTCCAGAAAAACGCAAGCACCCATCCAGCTACATTCTGGTGGAGCTTAGCGTACGCAAATTGACCGGAGGCCCGGCATTCCGCTTTGAATACAAGTCTCGCTCGCTCAGCACCCTGGAAGCAAAGCTCGAAGCGGAAAAGGCCGTACGCAAGAAAGGACTTGAGGTCTGGGCTGTGCTTGATGTCCGCCAGGTCAGCGAGTAAACAGAAGAACTCTTGATCTTCCGAAGGCCATCGGATGGCCTGCCACCGGCAGCGCAGAAAAGATTGGCTGACTGTCCGAATCGAGACCTATTGGCCAAGCATCGGCTGGTGCTTGTCGCCGCGTGCACTCATCGCAAGATAGGGGTGGAAGGATTGTCTGCGCCATGCAAAAAAGCCTTGCGACTCGAAAATCGCAAGGCTTTTGAATTATGGCGGGGAGATAGGGATTCGAACCCTAGGTACCCTTGCGGATACAACGGATTTCGAATCCGTCCCGTTCGACCACTCCGGCATCTCCCCTAGGCGGCGCGCATGATACCAGCTCGAGTGTCTTTGGCGAACCCCCTGAACGGAATTTTTTGTGCGCTTTCAGGCAATTGGGATTGGCTCGTCCCGGCAAGCATTGTGACAACGCAGCTGCCCCAACTTCAGCAGGTGAGGCGAGTCAATGCCTCACGGTATTTGTCGGCCGTCTTCTGCGCAACTTCGAGCGGCAATGGCGGCGCCGGCGGCTGCTTGTTCCAGCCGGTGGACTCCAGCCAGTCGCGTACGAACTGCTTGTCGAAGCTTGGCGGATTCCGCCCTTCCACATAGCTGTCGGCCGGCCAGAAGCGGCTGGAGTCCGGGGTCAGTACTTCATCCATGAGGGTCAGAGTACCGTCCTCATCCAGACCGAACTCGAACTTGGTATCGGCAATGATGATGCCTCGGGTGGCCGCATATTCAACGGCGGCGCTGTACAAAGCAATGGCGGTATCGCGCACCTTTGCCGCCAGCTCCTTGCCGATGATGGCCTCGCACTGTGCGAACGTGATGTTTTCATCATGATCACCCACCGCCGCCTTGGTCGAGGGCGTGAAAATCGGTTGCGGCAGCTTGGCCGCCTCCTTCAGGCCGGCTGGCAGCGGGATACCGCAAACGGTACCGCTCCTCTGGTATTCCTTCCAGCCGGAGCCGGCAATATAGCCACGTACTATGGCCTCCACTGCCACCGGCTTGAGACGCTTCACGACCACCGCTCGCCCTTCGACCAACGGCAGCTCGGCGGCCGGAACCACATCCTCGACGCGGTCGCCAGTGAAATGGTTCGGCACCAGGCCCGCCAATTTGTCGAACCAGAAATTGGAGATGGCGGTAAGAATCTTGCCCTTGTCCGGAATCGGCTCGGCAAGAATCACATCGAAAGCCGACAGCCGATCGCTGGCCACCATCAGCATGCGCCTGGCATCGACTTCATAGAGATCGCGGACTTTGCCCGAATAGATTTTCTTCAGGCCGAGGGTGGTCGGTGTACTCATCGCGTCTTTCCGCCTTTGTCAAACAAAATAGGCGAAACCGGGAAAGGTTTCGCCCATCGATATCTGCCATAACCGAAGCGACCGCAGAGCGCGCCCGGCCATGCAACCATTCATTCAACCGAGATGTTCCTGAAGCATGTTCAGCACCCGGCGCGCCACCTCTTCCGGAGCAAAGGTATTCATATCCTTCTCCACCGTGACCTGGACACCCTCCGCAATCCGGGTCAGGCGCACCTGGTAGCGCTCGGCACGAGCCTCCACGGCCTCCGGATCCTCGCCCCTCCCAAACAGGCGCCCGATAAAGCCCGGCCTCTCGCTCCTGTCTGCCCTCTCGGCGAGATTGATGTAATACACACCGAGACTACGGTTGATGTCCTCGACTCGCACGTCGCCCATCTCCAAGGCACGACCGACGCTCGACCAGGCCCGGTCGAAATCGGCATCCAGGCTCAGGAAAGGATTGCCGTTGCCATCCTCCGAGAGCATGACGCGACTCGGTGCATCGAAGTCGCGGGCTGCCAGCAGGGAAACCGAACCACCACGCTCGGCACTACGCGTCAGGCTGGCGTTCATCTCGTCCAGCAGCGCAGCATCCAGACCCGCATCGCCGCGGCCGACCACTCCAGTGTCGGAGGCACTGCCGGACGAACGCAGCGCGCTGCTCACGAAAATCTCGCTGGAGTTGCGCTGGACACCCGGCTCGACACGCACGCGCACCCGGACTTCACTCCCTGCCGCCTGCTCGGCGGTACGACTGCCAAGGCGGCGCGCCATGGGCGCGGATAGCGCCTCGAGAGGCTGCCAGGCTGTGATGAACTCTCCACCCGAAAGGCGCTCTTCCGCGATGTCGAAGCCGTTGTCCTCGAAAAACTGCCGGAGCATCGGCCAGATTTCCGCCGGCGCACGCTGGGCCACGAGCCAGCGAGAGTCGCCGCTTTGCTGCAGGCTGAACTCGCTGACCTCCTGTACGCTCCGCAAGGGTTGGGGACGCGGCACTTCGAACTCGCTGCCGTGCTGCATATCGGCCACGCTCAACGGCACCGACAGCAACGGATCGAGACGCTTGGCCTCCACGTTCGGCGGCAAGCGCATCGGAGCGGTTTGCCGCGCCTCGAGATAATCGCTGCCGCGGTCACGGAAATATCCTTCCTCTCCCCACAGCCAACCACAGCCGCCGACACTCGAAAGCATCGCGGCAAGGGCAGAGAGCCCGGCCAGTCGCTTCATGCGCAATGCTTCCCGATGATCAAGCCAGGGCACCGACCTGGCGAAGAGCCTGGCGCAGCGGCTCGTGGCAAGCGGAGCTCAGCCAGGTCAGGGGCAGGCGGATACCTTCGGGAATCAACCCCATCTCGTGCAGGGCCCACTTCACGGGAATCGGATTGGACTCAAGGAACAGTGCCTTGTGCAGCGACATCAGACGCTCGTTCATCGCTCGGGCGATAGCCGCCTCGCCCCGCATGGCCGCAGCGCAGAGATCGCTCATGGCGCGCGGAACCACATTGGCGGTCACCGAGATATTACCCTTGCCGCCCATCAGGATGAGTTCGACGGCGGTGGGATCATCGCCTGAATACACCAGGAAGTCCTTGGATACGCGCTCCAGCACTTCGCGCCCACGCTCCAGATTGCCGGTCGCCTCCTTGATGCCGATGATGTTTGGCACCCGCGAAAGACGCTCGACGGTTTCCGGCAACATGTCGCAGACCGTACGGCCTGGCACGTTGTAGAGGATCTGCGGAATCGCCACGGCCTCGGCGATGGCACGGAAGTGCTGATACAGGCCCTCCTGGGTCGGCTTGTTGTAGTAGGGGGTCACCAGCAGGCAGGCATCGGCACCGACGCTCTTGGCGTTCGCCGTCAGCTCGATCGCCTCACGGGTACAGTTGGCGCCGGTACCGGCAATAACCGGAATCCTGCCGTTGACCTGATCGACCACACGACGAATGACTTCGACATGCTCGGCGACGTCCAGAGTCGCGGACTCGCCCGTGGTACCGACCGCGACGATGGCGTTGGTACCCTCTTGCAGGTGGAAGTCCACGAGCTTGCCCAGGCTGTCCCAGTCCAGACCGCCCTGCGCATCCATGGGGGTGACCAGAGCCACCATGCTGCCCGCAATCATGCAACCACTCCTGCCGGAAAAAATGAGTCGTAATGGTACTGTCGCCATCTGGCTTGTACAAGTTGACTGCAAGGCCCAAGCATTCCCCTCGACGCTGCTTTTCGTTACCCTTCCGGCTTTGTTCGGCGCCTCTTGCGACGACGGCCCATCGTTTAGGAAAGCTGCATGTCCACCCCCCCCGTTCGCGAACAGTTCCTCGTCATCAGCGTTCTCGGCAGCGCCCCCATGGAGCTGACCAACGTGCTGTGTCGTGCCAGTCAGGAAAGCCGCTGCTCGGTTGTCAGCACCCGCCTGACCCGTCATGGCGAAATCTGCGCCCTGGTCGTGCAGGTAGCTGGCAGCTGGGACGGACTGGCACGCATGGAAGCCAGCTTGCCGGCCCTGGCCAAGCGACACGACTTCACCTACAACCTGACCCGTAGCCAGCCCCTGGACAATCGCCCGCAGGCCCTGCCCTACGTCGCCTATGTCAGCGCAGCCTATCGCCCGGACATTCTCGCCGAGCTCTGCCAGTTCTTCATCGACCACCGTGTCGAGCTGGAAAACCTTACCTGCGATACCTACCAGGCGCCGCAGACCGGTGGCACCATGCTCAACGCCACCCTGACTGTCACTCTGCCGGCCGGTACCCAGATCAGCTGGCTGCGCGACCAGTTCCTCGACTTCGCCGATGCCCTGAATCTCGACGCGCTGATCGAGCCCTGGCGCCCCCAGAACCCCTAAGGAGCCCTCATGCCCGTCGCCCTTGAGCAGCCCGTTCCCGACTTCCAAGCCCAGGCCACCAGCGGCCAGCTGGTTTCGCTTGCCGCACTCAGAGGCCGACAGGTGGTTCTGTACTTCTATCCGAAGGACAGCACGCCGGGCTGCACCACGGAGGGCCAGGACTTCCGTGATCGCCACGAGGAGTTCCAGGCGGCCAACACGCTGGTTTTCGGCGTCTCCCGGGACGGGTTGAAATCCCACGAGAACTTCAAGAGCAAGCAGGCATTCCCTTTCGAGCTGATCTCCGACAGGGAGGAGCAGCTTTGTCAGCTGTTCGATGTGATCAAGCTGAAAAAGCTTTATGGCAAGGAATACCTGGGCATCGATCGCAGTACCTTCCTGATCGACAGCGATGGGGTGCTGCGCCAGGCGTGGCGCAGC
Organism: Azotobacter salinestris; assembly: GCF_009363155.1. NCBI lineage: Bacteria > Pseudomonadati > Pseudomonadota > Gammaproteobacteria > Pseudomonadales > Pseudomonadaceae > Azotobacter > Azotobacter salinestris. The sequence continues at coordinate 4,213,978 of NZ_CP045302.1, read as the reverse complement.
GTGAAGGTGCCCGGCCACGTCGATGCCGTACTGGCTGCGGCCCGAGCCCTGCACCAGTCCGGCTGAGCCCGCCCCCGGATCGACACCCAGCATCACCCCTTGCGCAGCCAGTAGCGGAAATGGTCTCCCTCGACTTCCTCGCGGAGCAGGCAATGGCCAGCCAACCTGGCGAAGGCGCGAAAATCCCGTTGCGAACCGGGATCCGTCGCGGTCACCTTGAGCACTGCTCCGGAGTGCAGGCGATTCAACTCCAGCTTGGCCTTGAGCAAAGGCAGCGGGCAGCTCAAACCACTGGCATCCAGCTCGGCATCGCAGGCGTCAGCCTGCCACTCAGCATCAGTCATAGGGCTCTCCAGAAAAGGCCCCAAGGATAACCAAGCCGGCAGAGAGCTGACCAGTCGCCTGCCGGGCGCGCCCGACGACATCGACGCGCCTAAACTTGAATGGACACAGTAAAGATGCCTTTGAACGTCAGAACTTGCCGCATGAAGCTCCTGCGCCCCGGACTCCTCGCCCTCGCCTGCCTGCTCGCGCTCCCAGGCACAGCCAGTGATCTACCGTCACTGGGAGATGCCAGCTCGGCCATCGTATCCCCCGCCCAAGAGCACCAACTCGGCCGAGCTTGGCTTAGCCTGCTGCGCGGGCAGGTTCCCCATCTGTCCGACGCGCAGCTGAAGGACTATGTGGAAACCAGTGTCTACCGGCTGAGCGAAACCAGCCAGGTGCAGGACCGGCGCCTGGAGTTCGTCCTGCTCGACAGCCCGCAGCTGAACGCTTTCGCCGCCCCCGGAGGCATCATTGGTGTGAATGGCGGCCTGTTTCTCTACGCGCAGACAGAGGCCGAATACGCCGCGGTAATGGCTCACGAACTGGCGCACCTTTCGCAGCGCCATTTCGCCCGCGGCCTCGAGGCCCAGCAACGCCTTCAAATACCCGTGATGGCCACCATGCTTGCCGGCATCATTGCCGCCGCTGCAGGCGCAGGAGACGCCGGCATGGCGGCAATCGCCTCCAGCCAGGCGGCGGCGATGCAGGAGATGCGGCGCTTTTCCCGCCAGAATGAACAGGAAGCCGACCGCATAGGCCTGCTCAATCTGGAGAAGGCTGGTTACGATCCGCGCGCCATGCCGAGCATGTTCGAACGCCTGATGCGCCAGTATCGCTATGATGCCAAGCCGCCGGAGTTCCTTCTGACCCACCCGGTCACCGAGTCGCGTATCGCCGATACCCGTAACCGCGCGGAGCAATACCGCCCCGGCGGGCGCCAGGACAACCACCGCTATCAACTGATGCGCGCTCGCGTGCAGTTCCTCTACGAGCAGACTCCCGGCATGGCCGTGAAGCGCTTTCGCGCCATGCTCGATGAAAAACCGGACTCCACGGCCGCTCGCTACGGACTGGTGCTGGCCCTGACCAAAAGCGGCCAGCTCAACGAGGCCCGGGAAACACTGCAGCCGCTGCTGAACAAGTCGCCCAACGATATCGACTACAACCTCGCCGCAGTTGCCCTGGATATCACGGCCAACCGTCTTCCGGAGACCGAAGCGCGGCTCAAGCGCCTGCTCGCGTTGTATCCGGGCAACTACCCGCTGCGCCAGACCCAGGCTGATTTGCTGCTCAAGCAGAATCAGCCGGCAGCGGCAGAGAAAGTACTCAACGAGTTGCTCGCCAGCCGCCCTCAGGACCCGGACATCTGGTATCTAGCCGCCGAAGTCCGTGGCCTATCCGGTGACATCATCGGCGTTCACCAGGCCCGCGCCGAGTATTTTGCGCTGGTCGGCAATTATGATCAGGCCATCGAGCAACTGAACTTTGCCAAGCGGCGCGCCAGCGGTAACTTCCAGCTGGCTGCACGCATGGATGCCCGACAGCAGGCCCTGAAGGAGGAAAAAAAGATGATCGAGGAGATGCTGCGCTGATCGCCAGCAAGGAAAAAGCCCGACGAGGCCTGGCTGGGCCTCTCCTTTTCAGAGGGCAATCTCTTCATCAGGCATTGCCGGCGAGCTTCAGGCGGGCTGTATGGGTGAAGTCGAGCATGCGCGCGAGCGGCTTGACCGCCCGCGGGATCAGCGCCGGATCGACGAAAATTTCGTTGATGCCACCACGCAGACTCGCCAGGGTACGCTCCAGGGTATTCATCGCCATCCAGGGGCAATGAGCACAGCTGCGACAGGTCGCGCCACTCCCTGCCGTAGGCGCCTCCACGAAACGCTTGCCGGGGCAAAGCTGCTGCATCTTGTAGAAGATGCCTCGATCGGTAGCCACAATAAAGGTCGAATTGGGCAGCGTCTGTGCAGCCTTGATCAGTTGACTGGTCGAGCCCACCGCATCGGCCAGCTCGATCACCGCCTCCGGGGACTCCGGATGGACCAACACAGCGGCATCGGGATAGAGCAGCTTCATGTCGAGCAACTGCTTTGCCTTGAACTCCTCATGGACGATACAGGCACCGTCCCAGAGCAGCATGTCGGCACCAGTCTCACGCTGGATGTATCGGCCGAGATGACGATCCGGCGCCCAAATGATTTTCTCGCCATTGTCCATGAGGCTCTCGACGATCTCCAGGGCACAGCTGGACGTGACCACCCAGTCAGCCCGCGCCTTGACCGCCGCCGAGGTATTGGCATAGACCACCACAGTACGCTCGGGGTGCTGGTCGCAGAAGGCAGAGAACTCTTCCACCGGGCAACCCAGATCCAGAGAGCAGGTAGCCTCCAGGGTCGGCATCAGCACACGCTTTTCCGGATTGAGGATTTTCGCCGTCTCTCCCATGAAGCGTACACCAGCGACGAGCAGTGTCTGGGCCGGATGCTGGCTGCCAAACCGGGCCATCTCCAGGGAGTCGGCAACGCAACCGCCAGTTTCTTCAGCCAGCGCCTGCAGCACCGGGTCACAGTAGTAGTGTGCTACCAGCACGGCATTCTGCCTGCGCAGCTCAGCGGCGATCTCACTGCGGTAATAGGCCTCCTCCTCGGCGCTCAACGGCTTGATCTGCTTGGCATCGAGATGAGCCTGGACGAGGAGGCGTTCGGAAATGTGGGTCATATTCGCTGGACCTGCAGGCACGTGCGCGGAAGGCGAGTATATCACCTGTGACTCGGCAACAAAGGGAAGCGCCACCGGCACGGAGAAAGGCGGTGCACATCGCCCAGGAGAGCTTTCAAAAGAGCCGGCACGACACCCTGCGATACTGACTCACGACAAGCCAGATTTGCCGCAGTCAGCGCCTAGCCCCCGATCGACTCAGGCGCCTGGCATTGCCCACGGCTCGCTTGTGCAGCGGAGCCATACCCTTGCCCAGGATATCCAGCATGGCGGACTGAACCGCCTGCGCCGACTTGAACCATGCATCCTTGCCGGCCAGCATCGGATTCCAAGCCTTCATCAGCGAAAAGGCAAGCTCCTGATTGGCATGGAACATCTGCAGGTACATGGCCATCCAAGACTCGCCGAAGGCGGCCAGCTTTTCCGCCCCCATCAGCTGAAACTCGCGCCGATCCCTGGCGGTCAGAGTCGACCCCGCCATGGCCATGCGCGCCATGCGCTGAGCCACAACCAAAGGCACTGCCACCGCAAGCTCGGTAGCCTGCCTGGAAACGCGATTCGTTTGACGACGAGCCCGAGCCATACCGCCCTCCACAAAACAAGCCATGAACGGCCGCCAGCGGTTGCAGCAAGGTTACAAGCAACCGCAAAAGCCACAGTCAGGGACAATGACAGAGAGACAAGTATAGGAAATGCATCCAGCCGAAGATGGTCATTTCGAGTAGAAATCATGGACACGCAATGAAGCGCAAGTCGAAACAAGGCTCATGCCCTGCCTGAAATTGACGATATGCCCACCAGCATCGATGAACACATCCACAGAAAGGATGGTGGGTCGTGTAGGATTCGAACCTACGACCAATTGGTTAAAAGCCAACTGCTCTACCGACTGAGCTAACGACCCAACGCGAGGCGTATAATACTGATTTATCTCAGAATTTCAACACCTCTCCGAAAAAACTCAAATTCAAATATAGCGAGTGGGGTCGGCTACACCGGCTGCAGCAAAGCCGGCCATCCTCAGACGACAGGAATCGCATTTGCCGCAGGCACGCCCTTCCTCGTCGGCCTGATAACAGGACACCGTCATTCCATAGTCGACCCCGTGACGCAAACCGGCACGAATGATTTCGTCCTTGCCGAGGTTCTGCAAAGGTGCCCGAATGCGGAAACCTTGCCCCTCCACCCCGGCCTTGGTCGCCAGATTGGCCATTCGCTCGAACGCCTCGATGAATGCCGGACGGCAATCCGGATAGCCGGAGTAATCCACCGCGTTGACCCCAATGAAAATGTCGCGCGCTTGCAGTACCTCGGCCCACCCCAACGCCAGGGCGAGAAACACCGTATTGCGTGCCGGCACATAGGTGACCGGAATGCCTTCGCAGGGAGACTCCGGTACCGCGATGGCAGGATCGGTCAGCGCCGAACCACCGATTCCGTCCAGAGCCAGACCGATCACCCTGTGCTCGACCATGCCCAGTTGTCGGGCCACCCGCTCGGCCGCCTGCAGCTCGGCACGATGACGCTGGCCATAATCGAAGCTCATGCTGTAGCAGGCATAGCCCTCGGCCTTCGCCAAGGCAGCCACGGTAGCGGAATCAAGACCGCCGGACAGCAGGATGACCGCTTTTTTCTCGCTCATTTCGTATCGTCTCGCCAGGAAGTTGCGGAACCGGCAAAAGCCGGCTGACGGGAAGTGGAGCTGCTCAGCGTCCCCGGGCATCGTCCCAGAGGATCTTGTGCAGCTGCAGCTGCAGGCGAACCGGCAGGCTGTCGGCGACGATCCAGTCCGCCAGCTCCCGCCCCTCCAGTTGCCCATGGCTGGGCGAGAACAACACCTCTCCGGCACGCTCGGCCAGACGATATTCGATCAGCTTGGAAACTGCCCAATCATAGTCCTCGCGGGAGCAAAGCACGAACTTCACCTGGTCGTTGCGCGTCAGCAGGGCCATGTTCTCGTAGCGATTGCGGGCGACCTCTCCCGAGCCCGGGGTTTTCAGGTCGAGCACCCGGCTCACCCGGCAATCCACAGCCGAAATGTCGAAGGCCCCGCTGGTCTCCAGGGAAACTGCATAACCGGCCTCGCAAAGCAGGTGCAGAAGCTTGACGCCATTCGGCTGGGCCAGCGGCTCGCCGCCGGTGACGCACACATAGCGCGGGTTGTAGCTGGCCACGCGCTCGAGGATCACGGACAGGGATAGAGTCTCCCCGCCGCTGAAGGCGTAGGTCGTATCGCAATAGTGACAGCGCAGGGGGCAACCTGTAAGGCGCACGAATACCGTCGGCAAGCCGGCAGTACGCGTCTCCCCCTGCAGCGAGTGGAAGATCTCGGTGATTCGCAGGGTTTCTTGCATATCGGCCACGGGCGTGACGGCGAAACAGGCCATCCGCCTCCGTTGCGGTAAATGGGGCGTGGATTTTAACGAAAAAACCCGCGCCAGGCGCGGGTTTCTGCGGCGAACCTCAGCGCAAGGTCTGCAGATCGCGCTGAGCCAGCTGGGCCGCCGAACTGCCGGGATACTGGGCGATGACCTGGCGCAAGGCGGATTTGGCCTTCTCCGTATTGCCCAGGCGACGTTCGACGTCCGCCAGCTTGTACAGAGAGTCGGGCACCTTGGAATGCTTCGGGTAGTTCTGGCTGACCCGAGCGAAGGCCTGACCTGCGCCCTGCAGATCACCCTTGGCCAGATTCACCTCGCCCAGCCAGTATTGCGCATTGCCGGCATACTGGCTGTTGGGATATTTGCGCAGGAAGGCAGTGAACGCCTGACTGGCCTTCTCGAAATCCTTGGCCTTGATCAGGTCGAAGGCCGCATCGTAATACAGCTTCTCCTTCTCCGGATCGGCCGGCTCGCCGCTCGCCGGAGCCTGGCTGGCAGCAGGCGGTACGGGAGCAGCACTTGCATCGACGGCCCCGGCGGGGGCCTGCTGCTGAGAGGGAGCGCCTGCGCCCGTGGACAGACGGCGGTCGAGTTCCTGATAGCGATCCAGGCTTTCCTGCTTCAGCCGACGGATCTCGTACTGCTGCTCCTCAACCATGCCGCGCAGGCGCGAAACCTCGTCCTGCAGCTGTTGCAACTGCAGGAACATCTCGCCCTGGGCCGAGGTCGGCGTACTCATCGCCCCCCCGGCATAGGCACCGCTCGCATCCTGTATCGCCTGCGGGTAACCGTTACTGGAATAACCATAACCGGCAGAATTATCCACCACGGGAGCCGCGGCCCAGGCTGCGAACGGCAGACCGAGCGCCAACAGGGACATGATGCGACGGCACTGTTTCATGGCGGATTACTTGCGCAAGTCGACGCGACGGTTCTGTTCCCAGGAGGGCTCGTCGGCACCACCGGCAGCAGGACGCTCCTCACCATAGGAGACCAGCTCCAGCTGGGCCGGGGAAACACCCTGCAGCACCAGATAGCGCTGGACAGCCTTGGCACGGCGCTCACCCAGAGCCATGTTGTACTCGCGGGTACCGCGCTCGTCGGTGTGACCTTCCAGCACGACGCGAGCACCATTGCCCTTCAGGTCCCTGGCATGCACGTCCAGAGCACGCATGGCTTCCTGCTTCAGGTCGGAGCTGTCGTACTCGAAGTAGAAGGTGGTGATTGCGCGCAGCGCGGCCTCGTCGCCGCCCATGCTGCCATCGTAAGAGCCAGAGCCAGAGCCGTAGCCAGAGGTGCCGGCACCGTAGCCTGCATTCGGGTCAACGCCGCCGTCGGCACCAGCGCCCTCCCCCGAGGCGTCGCCGCCCTTGGAGGAACAGCCAACGGCAACCGCCATGGCCAGTGCCAGCGCAGCGAATTTACCGAATTTCAGCATTTGCATGATGGAACTCCTAAAGGAAGCTCAGGTGTGTTGTGTGATTTGTTGGTTGGCATGTCGCATCAGTTCAGGTAGGGAGACCAGGACGGCTCGCGAACCTCGCCTTGCGCGGTAGGAAGCGGGAGCCTGACCCTGCCGTTGATCGACACGAGCATCAAGACTCCCCGACCTTGATGACGGGTGGCGTAGATTAGCATGGTGCCATTGGGCGCGACAGTGGGTGACTCGTCCAGACTGGTCTCCGACAGTACCCGCAGACTGCCGCGCTGGAGATCCTGGGCCGCAACCTTGAAGTTGGTGTAGCCGTCCTGCCGGTGGATCATCACCAGCGTCTTTTCGTCGGCCGACAGCTTCGGATTGGCGTTGTAGTTACCCACGAAGGTCACCCGCTCTGCCCCGCCACCGATACTCTGCCTGTAGATCTGCGGCTTGCCGGCCCGGTCCGAGGTGAAATAGAGCGTCTGGCCGTCCGCTCCCCAGAAAGGTTCGGTATCGATGCCGAAGTGGTTGGTAACCCGCTGCAGTTGCCGGCTGGCCAGATTCATCACGTAGATTTCCGGATTGCCGTCCTTGGACAGCACGAAGGCCAGACGGGAACCGTCCGGCGAAAAGGCCGGCGCGCCGTTGAGCCCCTCGAAGTTGGTGATCTGCTCGCGGCGACCGGTATCGACGTGCTGGATGAAGATGCGCGGGCGCTTCTGCTCGAAGGAAACATAGGCGATGCGCCGGCCATCGGGTGCGAAGCGCGGCGACAGGATCGGCTCGCGGGACTGCAGCAGGGTCACTGCCCGTGCGCCGTCGTAGTCGGAGCGCTGCAGGGTGTAGCGGGTGCCGCCGCCCATGCGCTCGGCGGTGACGTAGAGCAGCCGGGTGGAGAAGGCGCCCTTGATGCCGGTGAGCTTCTCGAATGCCTGGTCGGCGATGTAGTGGGCCATGTCGCGCACCTGGTCGCCGCTGCCGCTGACGGTGCCGGCCAGCACCTGCTGCTCGGTGGCCACGTTCATCAGCGCATACTGCACCTGCAGGCGCCCCCCGCAGGAACTATGTTGCCGACCAGCACATACTGGGCGCCCAGTGCATTCCAGTCGCGATAGATGATCTCGCCCGGATTGCTCGGCTGGCTGATCATGTTCTGCCGGGGAACAGGCTCGAAGACACCCGAGTTGCGCAAGTCGTTGCCGACGATCTCGGCCATGTCGTCGGTCATCACGCTACCGCCTTGCCAGCCGAAGGGCACCACGGCAATGGGCGTGGCACGCGCGGTACCGCTGGTCACCACCAGCGGGTCGGCCGCCTGGGCAATGCCGGCCAGCAAGGCCAAGCCGAGCAGGGCGAGACGAATCAGGGTATTCACAGATCCAAATCCTCAGGTTTGAAAATCATGCGCCGCTGCCGATAGTTCCGATCGAAAGTGGCGCGATCCAATTGCTGCAGCTCCGGGACTCTGCCCACGTTGCGCACTGCGGCAACGGCTGAATTGTCGAAGGGCGCGTCCCCACTGGAGCGGGCTACCCGCGCACTGGTTATGGTGCCATCCGGCAACATCTGGATCAGCACTTCTACGCTCATTCCATTACGAGCCGACGGTGGTCGACGCCATTGCTGGCTGACCAGACTGATGATCAGGTCGTCGAAGCTGCCGGCAACCTGACTCCCCTGACTCTCCGCCAGCGCCTGCTGCCGCTCCGTGGTATCGGACAGCAGCTCGGCCAGGGCCTGAGCCTTCTTGTCCTCGGCGGCCTTGCGCGCGGCCTCTGCCGCCGCTTTCTTCCTGGCCTCCTCGGTGGCCTTCTTCTTGGCCTCTTCGGCTGCCGCCTGCCTCTTCGCCTCTTCCGCTGCCTTCTTCTTGGCTTCTTCGGCAGCCGCCTGCTTCTTAGCTTCCTCCGCGGCCTTCTTCTTGGCAGCTTCGGCGGCCGCCTGCCTCTTCGCTTCCTCCGCGGCCTTTTGCTTGGCAGCTTCGGCAGCGGCCTGCTTCTTCGCCTCTTCCGCCGCCTTTTGCTTGGCAGCTTCGGCGGCCGCCTGCTTCTTCGCCTCTTCCGCGGCCTTTTGCTTGGCAGCTTCGGCAGTGGCCTGCTTCTTCGCCTCCTCCGCCGCCTTTTGCTTGGCAGCTTCGGCAGCGGCCTGCTTCTTCGCTTCCTCCGCCGCCTTTTGCTTGGCAGCTTCGGCGGCCGCCTGCTTCTTCGCTTCCTCCGCGGCCTTTTGCTTGGCAGCTTCGGCGGCCGCCTGCTTCTTCGCTTCTTCCGCGGCCTTTTGCTTGGCAACTTCGGCGGCGGCCTGCTTCTTCGCCTCCTCCGCGGCCTTCTGCTTGGCAGCTTCGGCAGCTGCCTGTCTTGCCGCTTCCGCCCTTCGAGCCTCTTCGTCTTTCCTTTGTTCCGCCGCCCTGGCCATGGCCAGCTGCTGCTCGTTCTTCTTCTGCTCCATCTGCTCGACCTCATATTGGCGAGCAGCAGTCTTCTTCGCCTCTCCGGCGATTTTCTGGTTGGTCTGGGTCGTTGCCTGGCTCTGCGACTTCATCTGATAGAGCGTGGCCTGAACGATCGGTCTGGCCGGCGGCAATTCCGGCGCCATGGAAAAGCTGACGAACAGCATGGCGAAGACGAGAAGGTGCAGACCGACCGCCAGTACGATCGGCCAGAAATAGCTTTCCGAAGAGGAGCGCTCGCGCCGTTGCATCAGGGAGCCTCGGTAATCAGCCCGACATTGCCTACGTTGGCCCCTTGCAGGCCCCCCATCAGGGCCATGACCGCCCCGTAGTCGACGGACTTGTCACCGCGCACGAAGACCTGCACCTGCTTACCCTGGCTGCGGGTCTGGGCGATGATCTTGCTCACCGCGCCGACCAACTCGTCCAGCTTCAGGGCAGTATCCTGAACGGTCTCGGTGTCCACCTCGCTGCCCATATTCCAGTAGTAGCTTTTGTCGGCCTTGATGGAGATGGTCAGTACCTGCGCATTGTTGTCCTGCGGCAGCACCTCGCTGGACACCTTGGGTAGGTCGACCTTGACGCCCTGATTGAGCATGGGTGCGGTCACCATGAAGATCACCAGCAGCACCAGCATCACATCGATATAGGGCACCACGTTCATCTCGGCGACCGGCTTGCGCCTGTTGCGAATTCTCGCCATCAGCTAGTGCCTCATTCGTCCGAAGTGTGCACCTTGCGATGCAGGATTGCCTGGAACTCGTCGGCGAAGGTGTAGTAGCGGGCGATCAACGTCTCGCCCCGCGCGGAAAAGCGGTTGTAGGCGATCACCGCTGGAATCGCGGCGAACAGACCGATGGCGGTGGCGATCAGCGCCTCGGCGATCCCCGGTGCCACGGTGGAGAGCGTCGCCTGCTGCACCTGGGCGAGGCCGCGGAAGGAGTTCATGATCCCCCACACGGTGCCGAACAGGCCGATATAGGGACTGGTGGAGCCCACGGTGGCGAGGAACGGCAGGCTCTGCTCGAGCTTTTCCTCCTCGCGGGAAATCGCCACCCGCATGGAGCGGGAAACCCCTTCCATGACTGCATCCGGCACGACTCCCGGCTGCTGGCAGAGGCGGGAGAACTCCTTGAAGCCGGCACGGAAGATCCGCTCCAGACCGGAATCCGGATCGGGCTCGCTGCCCGCCTGGCGGTAGAGCTTGGCCAGGTCGATGCCCGACCAGAAGCGCTCCTCGAAGCTATCCAGGGATTTCCTGGCGGTGCGCAGCATGTTGCCGCGCTGGAAAATCATGACCCAGGAGGTGACCGAGGCGGCCACCAGGGTGAGCATGACCAGCTGCACCACCAGACTGGCGTTGCTGATCAGGCTCCACATGGACATATGGTCAACGGCGTTGGCTTCCACGCTTAGTCTCCTGCTGAAGATGGATCCGGGCCCGCCAGGGCGGCCCGCAGCGCCCCGGGAATGGCCCGGGGCTTCAAACTATCGACGCGCACACAGGCCACCAGAACCCGCCCCTCGCAGAGCAGTGCGTCATCCGCGGCACGTCGTATCTGCTGATGGAAGTGCAGACTGACGCGATTCAGCTCGCATATCTCGGCACTCACCAGCAGTTCGTCGTCCAGGCGTGCCGGCGCGAAATAGCGCGCCTCGCTGGAGTGCACGACGAACAGCAGGCCGTCCTCCGCCAGCCGGGACTGGACGAAGCCCAGCGCACGCAGCCGCTCGGTGCGGGCCCGCTCCATGAATTTGAGGTAATTGACGTAGTAGACGATGCCGCCGGCGTCGGTGTCTTCGTAGTACACCCGACAGCGATGGATGAACGGCAGTACTCCGCTTTGCGCGCGCATACTCTAGTGCCAGCCCTCAAGGTTGCCAATCGGACGGAAAAACAATTTCCCTTCACCCCTCGCCAGCCGATTCGCCGGCGAGCGGATCGACCGTCATGGTCGCCATCCGGGCAGGCAGGCTCAGGCCAAAATGCAGATAGGCATGGCGCGTGACGACCCGCCCGCGCGGAGTACGCATCATGTAGCCCTGCTGGATGAGGTAGGGTTCGAGGACGTCCTCGATGGTATGCCGCTCCTCGCTGATCGCTGCCGCCAGGCTGTCCACGCCGACCGGACCGCCATCGAACTTCTCGATCAGGGTAAGCAACAGGCGCCGATCTTGATGATCGAAGCCGCGCTCATCGACATCCAGCAGATTCAGCGCCAGATCGGCGATCTGCCGGGTGATCCGCCCCTCTCCGCGCACCTGGGCGAAGTCCCGCACCCGGCGCAGCAGGCGATTGGCGATGCGCGGCGTGCCGCGGGCGCGACGGGCGATCTCGAAGGCGCCCTCGGCTTCGATCGGCAGGCCGAGAATCCCGGCGGAACGGCTGACGATGGTCGATAGGTCAGCCACGGAATAGAACTCCAGGCGCTGCACGATGCCGAAGCGGTCGCGCAGCGGATTGGTCAGCATGCCGGCACGGGTGGTGGCGCCGACCAGGGTGAACGGCGGCAGGTCGAGCTTGATCGAGCGCGCGGCCGGCCCCTCGCCGATCATGATGTCGAGCTGGAAATCCTCCATGGCCGGGTAGAGCACCTCCTCGACCACGGGTGAGAGGCGGTGGATCTCGTCGACGAACAGCACATCGCCCGATTCGAGATTGGTCAGCAGCGCGGCGAGATCGCCGGGCCGCTCCAGCACCGGCCCCGAGGTGCTCTTCAGCGACACCCCCATCTCCTGGGCGATGATGTTGGCCAGGGTGGTCTTGCCCAGCCCCGGCGGGCCGAAGATCAGGGTATGGTCGAGGGCCTCGCGACGGCCTCTGGCCGCCTGGATGAACAGCTCCATCTGCTCGCGCACCACCGGCTGGCCGATGTAGTCGGCCAGCTTCAGCGGACGGATGGCCCGGTCCTGCTGCTCCTCGCGGTCGCGGCTGGTCGCGGTGATCAGACGATCGGCTTCGATCATTTAGGCCATTCCCCGCAACGCCCGGCGGATCAGTTCCTCGCTGCTCAAACCTTCCTCCTGCACGGCGGCGACCGCACGACTGGCCTCCTGCGGCTTGAAGCCGAGAGCGACCAGCGCGCTCAGCGCATCGCTTTCCGCACTCGTGACGGCGACACCGGGATCAGGCTCCAGCACCAGCGGAGCGATAGCCGGCAACTCTTCCCAGGCCTTGAAGCGATCCTTGAGCTCGACCAGCAGGCGTTCGGCGGTCTTCTTGCCCACGCCGGGCACCCGGGTCAGCGCCTTGATATCGCCAGCCTGCACGCAACGCACCAACTCGTCCACCTCCAGGCCGGACATCAGCGCCAGCGCCAGCTTGGGGCCGATGCCATTGAGGCGGATCAGCTCGCGGAACAGCTCGCGCTCGCGCTTCTCGCAGAAGCCGTAGAGCAGATGGGCATCTTCGCGCACCACCAGGTGGGTGTGCAGGGTGACCGGCTCGTTCAGCGACGGCAGGCGATAGAGGGCGCTCAGCGGCACCTCGACCTCGTAGCCGATGCCGTCGACCTCCACGAGCAGGTGTGGCGGCTGCTTCTCCGCCAGGGTACCGCGCAAACGTCCGATCAAGATCCGTTTTCCTCGTTCACAGGCGCAGTCGGCCGCCCCGTCGCCTGGCGCCATCCAGCCCATGGGGTATCAGGCTCTGCCGGTGGTGGGCATGGCACAGGGCGATGGCCAGGGCATCGGAGGCGTCGATCTGCGGCTTTTGTACCAGTCTGAGCAGATGCATCACCATCGTCTGCACCTGCTGCTTGTCCGCCCCGCCGCTGCCGACGATGGCCTGCTTGACCTGGGTGGCGGTGTACTCGGCGATCTCGAGGCCCGCCTCTGCCGCCGCGACGATCGCCGCACCGCGCGCCTGGCCGAGCTTCAGGGCGGAATCGGCATTGCGCGCCATGAACACCTGCTCGATGCCCATGGTCACCGGACCATGGGCCTGGATGATTTCGCGCACGCCCCGATACACCGCCTGCAGGCGCTCGGGCAGGGGGCCACTGCCGGTACGGATGCAGCCGGAGGCGATGTATTCGCAACCACGCCCGCTGTCGCGCACCACGCCGAAGCCGGTGATCCGCGAGCCGGGGTCGATACCGAGGATAAGCGTCATGAGAAGGCAGCCCGAAGCCGGCGAAGCAGAGTCCCGGCTCCAGGCGGCGTGCCCGGCATCAGCCGAGCTGCTCCATGATCTCGTCGGGAATCTCGGCGTTGTGATAGACGTTCTGCACGTCGTCCAGATCTTCCAGCATGTCGACCAGCTTCAGCAGCTTCTGCGCGGTCTCCAGATCGGCGATCGGCGCGGTGATCGACGGGATCATCGCTACCTCGGCCTCGTCGCCCTTGAAGCTGGCGGCAGTCAGCGCCTCGTTGACGGCGTGGAAGTCGGCGAAGCTGGTGAACACGTCCACCGAACCATCGTCGTTGGTCACCACGTCGTCGGCACCGGCCTCCAGGGCCGCCTCCATCAGGGCCTCCTCGCTGACCCCCGGGGCAAAGCTGATCTGGCCCTTGCGGTCGAACATGTAGGCCACCGAACCGTCGGTCCCCAGGTTGCCGCCGCACTTGCTGAAGGCATGGCGCACTTCGGCGGCGGTACGGTTGCGGTTGTCGGTCATGGCTTCGATGATGATCGCCACGCCGCTCGGCGCATAACCCTCGTAACTCAGCTCGACCATGTTATCCGCTTCGTTCGAGCCGGCGCCACGGGCAATGGCGCGATCGATGGTGTCGCGGGTCATGTTGGCGGTCAGGGCCTTGTCCACCGCCAGGCGCAGCCGCGGGTTGTCCGCCGGGTTGCCACCACCGTGCTTGGCGGCCACGGTCAGCTCGCGGATCAGCTTGGTGAAGATCTTGCCCCGCTTGGCGTCCTGACGCTCCTTGCGGTGCTTGATGTTGGCCCATTTGGAATGACCAGCCATAACTCACTCCGTATTTCTGTCTGTCCGATGTGCTCTTGCAGGAGCGGTCCGCTTGCGCGCCGGCCCGCTCCCGCAGCGGTGCCGATCATTCGGCCTTCGGTTGTTCGCGCAGGCGAATGTTCAGTTCGCGCAACGCCTTGGCATCCACCGTACCGGGGGCCTGGGTCATGACGCAGGCGGCGCTCTGGGTTTTCGGGAAGGCGATGACTTCGCGAATCGAGCTGGCGCCGGTCATCAGCATCACCAGACGGTCCAGGCCGAAAGCCAGACCACCGTGCGGCGGTGCGCCGAACTTCAGCGCGTCGAGCAGGAAACCGAACTTCTCCTGCTGCTCGGCTTCGTCGATGCCGAGGATGCGGAACACCGCCTGCTGCATCTCCTTGCGATGGATACGGATCGAGCCGCCGCCCAGCTCGGTGCCGTTGAGCACCATGTCGTAGGCACGCGACAGCGCGGCAGCCGGATTGGCCTCCAGCTCTTCGGGGGTGCACTTGGGCGCGGTGAACGGGTGATGCAGCGCACTCAGCGAGCCGTCGTCGTTCTCCTCGAACATCGGGAAGTCCACCACCCACAGCGGTGCCCACTCGCAGGTCAGGAGCTTCAGGTCATGGCCGATGCGGATGCGCAGGGCACCGAGGGCCTCGGAGACGATCCTGGCCTTGTCGGCGCCGAAGAACACGATGTCGCCGTCCTGGGCGCCAACGCGGTCGAGGATGACGTTGAGGTTCTCCTCCGGAATGAACTTGACGATCGGCGACTGCAGGCCCTCGACACCCTTGGCGCGCTCGTTGACCTTGATGTAGGCCAGGCCCTTGGCACCGTAGATGCCGACGAACTTGGTGTACTCGTCGATCTGGCTGCGCGGCATGGAGGCGGCGCCCGGCACGCGCAGGGCGGCGACGCGGCCCTTCGGATCGTTGGCCGGTCCCGAGAACACCTTGAACTCCACGGCCTTGAGCTGATCGGCGACGTCGACCAGCTCCAGCGGGATGCGCAGGTCCGGCTTGTCCGAACCGTAGCGACGCATGGCTTCCTCGAAGGTCATGTGCGGGAACTCGCCGAACTCGAGATCGAGCACTTCCTTGAACAGCTTGCGGATCATGTTCTCGGTGATGCCCATGATGTCCGCTTCGTCCAGGAAGCTGGTCTCGATGTCGATCTGGGTGAACTCCGGCTGACGGTCGGCGCGCAGATCCTCGTCGCGGAAGCACTTGGCGATCTGGTAGTAGCGGTCGAAGCCGGCGACCATCAGGAGCTGCTTGAACAGCTGCGGCGACTGCGGCAGGGCGAAGAAGCTGCCGGCGTGGGTGCGGCTCGGCACCAGGTAGTCGCGCGCACCTTCCGGGGTGGCGCGGGTGAGGATCGGCGTCTCGACGTCGAGGAAGCCGTTCTCGTCCAGGTAGCGGCGGATGCTCGAGGTGATGCTCGAGCGCAGCTTCAGCTTGGCGGCCATCTCCGGACGGCGCAGGTCGATGAAGCGGTAGCGCAGGCGGGTCTCCTCGCCGACGTCGCTGTATTCGTCGAGCGGGAACGGCGGGGTCTCGGCCTGGTTCAGCACGTCCAGCTCGTAGCCCAGCACCTCGATGGCGCCGCTGGCCATGTTCGGGTTGCGCGCGCCCTCGGGGCGCAGACGCACCTTGCCGGTGATCTTGACCACGTATTCGCTGCGCACCCGATCGGCCTTGGCGAAGGTTTCCGCGCGATCCGGATCGAACACCACCTGGGCCAGACCTTCGCGGTCGCGGATGTCGAGGAAGATCACCCCGCCATGGTCGCGGCGACGGTGTACCCAGCCGCAGAGGGTGACTTCCTGGCCTTCCAGGCTTTCGTTCAGTTGGCCGCAATAGTGGCTGCGCATCATGATGGTGCTTCTTCTCTCGATACTTGAATTCGGGTGGAGCGGGTCACTCGGCCGCCGCGCAGGCGCCGCCGCAACCACTGCCCGCACAGGCGGGCGCATTGTCGCCGCTGGCGAGGTTCCTCTTCGCGCCGGTCTTGAAGTCGGTCTCGTACCAGCCACCGCCCGCAGCAAAGCACGGGATTATATATGGTTAATCGCCCCCGCGCAGCCCGCCCAGGCCCCGCCGATTCTGTACGCGCCCTATCCGCCGCCGTACAATGCCCGCCACTTTTTCCGCCCTCCGCAACGGACAGAACGGCCCAACATGCGCACCAGTCAGTATCTGCTCTCGACTCTCAAGGAAACCCCCTCCGACGCCGTGGTCATCAGCCATCAGTTGATGCTGCGCGCCGGGATGATCCGCAAGCTGGCATCCGGTCTCTATACCTGGCTGCCGCTGGGGTTGCGTGCCCTGCGCAAGGCCGAGACGATTGTCCGCGAGGAAATGGACAAGGCCGGCGCCCTGGAGGTGCTGATGCCGGCCATCCAGCCGGCCGAGCTGTGGC
Source organism: Azotobacter salinestris (assembly GCF_009363155.1). Lineage (NCBI taxonomy): Bacteria > Pseudomonadati > Pseudomonadota > Gammaproteobacteria > Pseudomonadales > Pseudomonadaceae > Azotobacter > Azotobacter salinestris. The sequence continues at coordinate 4,197,361 of NZ_CP045302.1, read as the reverse complement.
AGGAGTCCGGCCGCTGGGAGCAGTACGGCCCCGAACTGCTGCGCATCCGCGACCGTCACGACCGCGAGTTCTGCGTCGGCCCGACCCACGAGGAGGTCATCACCGACCTGGCGCGCAACGAGCTGAACAGCTACAAGCAGCTGCCGATCAACTTCTACCAGATCCAGACCAAGTTCCGCGACGAGATCCGTCCGCGCTTCGGCCTGATGCGCGGCCGCGAATTCCTGATGAAGGATGCCTACTCCTTCCACCTGACCCAGGAGTCGCTGCAGGAAACCTACGACCGCATGCACCAGGCCTACTGCAGCATCTTCAGCCGCCTGGGCCTCGACTTCCGTCCGGTGCAGGCCGACACCGGCTCCATCGGCGGCACCGGCTCCCACGAGTTCCACGTACTGGCCGAATCCGGCGAGGACGACATCGCCTTCAGCGACAGCTCCGATTACGCCGCCAACATCGAGAAGGCCGAGGCCATCCCGCGGGAAACCGAGCGCGGCGCCGCCAGCGAGGAACTGCGCCTGGTGGATACGCCGAACGCCAAAACCATCGCCGAGTTGGTCGAGCAGTTCGGCCTGCCGATCGAGAAGACGGTCAAGACCCTGGTGGTGCACGGCGTCGAGGAAGGCCAACTGGTCGCCCTGATCGTGCGTGGCGACCACGAGCTGAACGAGATCAAGGCCGCCAACCTGGCCCAGGTCGCCAGCCCCCTGGTGTTCGCTTCCGAAGCCGAGCTGCGTGCCGCCATCGGCGCCGGCCCCGGCTCCCTCGGCCCGCTGAACCTGCCGATTCCGGTCATCGTCGACCGCTCGGTTGCCCTGATGAGCGACTTTGCCGCCGGCGCCAACCTTGACGACAAACACTATTTCGGCCTCAACTGGGAGCGCGATCTGCCGTTGCCGGAGACCGCCGACCTGCGCAACGTGGTGGAAGGCGACCCGAGCCCGGACGGCCAGGGCAAGCTGGTGATCAAGCGCGGCATCGAGGTCGGCCACATCTTCCAGCTCGGCACCAAGTACAGCGAGGCGATGAACTGCAAGGTGCTCGGCGAGAACGGCAAGCCGGTGACCCTGATCATGGGCTGCTACGGCATCGGCGTGTCCCGCGTGGTCGCCGCCGCCATCGAGCAGAACTACGACGAGCGCGGCATTCTCTGGCCGGAGGCGCTGGCGCCGTTCCAGATCGCCCTGGTGCCGATGAAGTACGAAAGCGCCGTGGTCAAGGAAGCTACCGACCGCCTGTACGCCGAGCTGGTCGCCGCCGGCTACGAGGTGCTGCTCGACGACCGCGACAAGAAGACCAGCCCCGGGGTCAAGTTCGCCGACATGGAGTTGATCGGCATTCCGCATCGCATCGTGGTGAGCGAGCGCGGCCTGGCCGAGGGCAGCCTGGAATACAAGAGCCGCCGCGAGACCGAGGTCAAGGCCATCCCGGCCGCCGATCTCATGACCTTTCTTAGCAACCGCATTGGCCGCTGATTCCACTCCATGCCCACCCGAAGCTCCCTGCGTTTCGGCGCCGCGCTCTGCGGCGCCCTCCTGCTCGCCGGCTGCGCCAACCAGTTGCCTCAGCGCAGCGAGCACGAAGAGCGCGCCGAACGCAAACTGCTGAACCACAGCCTGCAGATCGACCTCGGCGAGCCGGCCATGCTGGAGCTGCCGCAGCGGCGCATCCGCATCCACGACCAGCGGACCTTCGAGGTCCGCGAGTTCGAGGTGAGCCGCCGCTACGACCGCTACACCCCCTACCAGCCCTGGCGGGAACTCTACGAGATCCCTCTGGGGGCGGTGGCGGTGGTGGCCGGGATCGCTGCCAATGTGCTCAACGTGATCGCCCTCGGCAGCCTGCCCGACCTTGCCACCAAGGGCTGGATCGACTACGGCTTCGCCGGCCTCAACCCGACGATGAACATCGAGTCCAACGGCCGCTCCCAGCAGAGCCTGGCCCGCATCGACGAGCGTCTGAAAGACGAGCGTACGGAATACTCCAGTCTGCCCTGGGCCGAACGCCCGGTGTCGGTCAGAACCGGAGCGCGGACCTACGAGCTGCTCACCGACCGCCATGGCGTCCTGCACCTGAACCTGCTCGACAGCCCTTTCACCTTGCAGGATGCCCACGCCACCCGGCTGCAACTGAGCGCCGAGGATCCCCAGGATGGCACCCGCGCAGAGGTCGTCCTGCCGGTCAGCCGCAGCCTGGGCGGCAAGCTACGCGAGGCCCATGACCTGGTCTACGCCGACCTCGAGAGCGACGAAGTCGGGCAATGGGTGCATCGGGTCAAGCGGCTCGCCGAGCTCGGCCTCGAGGAGGAAGCCAGCGAGCTGGAGCAGAGCCTGATCGAACTGACCCGCCACGACCCGGAACTGCAGCAGGAATTTCTCGACGACCTGCGAAAGAAGGCCGGTCGTCAGGCGGCTGTGCCTTCCGGCGGCTGAGGGCGACCATATGCAGCTCCGGCGATTCCTTCTGCTCGCCCTGCTCGCCCTGCCGCTGCCGGCAGTCGCCAGCCTGCCGCAGGCACCGGAGCCTGAGCTGCGTGCCCTGCTGCAGCGCACGGTCGCCGAGGCGGACAGCTTCGGCGACCGCTTCGAGGCGGAAGTCTGGCTGCTGGACATGTCGACCCGCCTGAGCCGCTACCTGCCGGACCACGCTGAACGCCTGAACCTGCTGCGCACGGTGCATCGCGAGGCGAACAAGGCCGGACTGCGTCCCGATCTGGTGCTGGCGGTGATCCATGCGGAAAGCCGCTTCGACCGCTTCGCCATTTCCCCGGTCGGCGCCCAGGGCATGATGCAGGTGATGCCGTTCTGGAAGGCCGAGCTGGGCCGCCCCCAGGACAATCTCACCGACAACGCCACCAACCTGCGCTATGGCTGCACCATTCTCAGCTACTACCTGAAAAAGGAGAGGGGCGACCTCAGCCGCGCCCTGGCCCGCTACAACGGCAGCCTGGGGCAGTACCGCTATCCGTCGAAGGTGATCGGTCTGTGGCACGACTTCTGGTACGTCAAGTAACGGTCGAGCCCCGCTCAGCGCCGCACGCGAAATGCCGCGAAGCCCTGCAGGGCGACCTCCTCCAGCTCCACCTTCTCGACCCGGGCATATTCGGGCCCCCGCCAAAGCCATTCGGTCAGCTCGCGCACCGCAGCCTCCTCGCCCTCGACCCAGGCCTCGACCCGCCCGTCGGCAAGATTCCGCACCCAGCCGACCAGCGCCAGGCGCTCGGCCTGCAGCGCCGTGCTCTGCCGGTAATACACGCCTTGCACCCTGCCGCTGACCAGGGCGCGCAAGCCGATACGCGCCATCTCAGGAGCCCTCCCCGCGCAGCGCCTGCAGCCGTGCCGTCAGGCCGGCCGCCGTCTGCTCGCCGAGCAGCCGCTCGCGCAGACGCCCCTGGGCATCGACGATATAGGTGACCGGCAGCACCTCGCCCGGCGGCAGCTGCAGACGCTCGGCCGGATCCTGCGCCAGCACGCCGAAGCGAATGCCCAGCGCCTCGCTGGCACGCGCCAGCTCGGCTCCCTGCAAACCATCGAAGTTCACCCCCACGACGCGCACGCCGCGCCCCCGGTACTGCTTGTCCAGGGTGTTCAGCTGGGCGATCTCTCTGCGGCAGGGCGAGCACCATTCCGCCCAGTAGTTGATCACCAGCCACTGCCCTTCCAGCTGTTCCGCAGTGACCGGACGCCCATGCTGGTCGACGCCCCAATCCTCGCTGCAACCGGCCAGCGCCAGCCCGGCGGCCAGCGCCAGGACCATCCCCATTCGCCTTCCCATAAGGCTCCCTCCGCAATGACTCATGACCGGCAAACCGCTTGCCGAAGACAACGTCGCCGGCAGGCGGGCCTCTCCCACAAATATAACCGGCCCCGCCCGAACGACCGTTCAGGGCTCCGGCAGGGGTGGCTGCAGCCAATGGGCCAGGCTGTCGCCGAACAATGCCGCGCGCTCCCGCTGGAGCCGCTCCAGGGCGCTGCGCAGGGCCGGGAACCAGGGCTCGTCGAGAGCCTCGGGAAGCTGATCGAGATGCGGCAGCGGCCAGGGCGAGCGACTCAGCAGAGACTCCAGGCTGTAGCGGTTCAGGTCCCGGCAGAGCACCCAGCCGCCATCGCTGGTACGGTAGACCAGCTGCTCCCGTTCGAGAAAATCGACAATCTCGTCCCAGACCGAATCGGGCAGCGCCCAGCCGGCACGCTGCACGTCGGACTGGCGGACGGCATGGCCGGACTGCTGGCGCTGGTGGAACACCCGCAGCACACCAAGCAGCACCAGCAGACGCGGCAGCGGATTGCGCCGCCAGCCCCGGGACGCGGACAGGTTGCAGACCAGCTCGGCGCCCAGCAGCACGATCATCCAGCTCAGATACATCCATAGCAGGAACAGCGGCACGGCAGCGAAGGCCCCGTAGATCAGCTGATAGGTGGGGAACAAAGCGACATAGAGACCGAACAGCCCCTTGGCCGCCTCGAACAGCACGGCGGCGAACAGCCCGCCCAGCAGCGCATGGCGCAGCGGCACCGAGGTGTTGGGCACCGCCGCATAGAGCAGGGTGAAGGCCGCCGTACTGAACATCAAAGGCATGACCTTCAACAGCATTCTCGCCCCCGCCAAGGCATAAGGGTCGGAGATCAGCGACAGGGAAGTGATGTAGGTGCTCAGGGCGAACCCGGTGCCCAGCAGCAGCGGCCCCAGGCTGAGGATGGCCCAGTGGAGCAGGAAGCTGGACAGGCCGCGGCGCGGCTGGCGTACCCGCCAGATGGTGTTGAAGGTGTGCTCGACGGTCATCAGCATGAGCAGCGCGGTGACCATCAGCACCCCGACGCCGAGCCAGGTCAGATGCCGCGCCTGCTCGATGAAGGTCCTCAGGTAATCCTGCAGCACGGCGCCGCTGGAGGGCACGAAGTTGCGGAAGATGAAGCCCTGGATCTGCTCGCCTATGCCCTGGAACTCCGGAATGACCGACAGCACGACGAAGATCAGGGTCATGATCGGCACCACCGCGAATAGCGTGGTATAGGTCAACGCCGCTGCACTCTTCGGGCCGTGGTCGGCCAGAAAGCGCTCGAACAGATAGCGCCAGAAATCCAGGGTATCGACGAAGCGTTGACGCATGCCCTTACCTTATGTAAGCGATGACGGGCACAGGGTTCCCCCATGCGCCGGGGTGGTTAGAATAGCGGCCCCACCCCGCTGGATGCGATCTGCCCATGACCGATCTGACGCTCTATCACAATCCGCGCTGCTCCAAGTCCCGCGGTGCGCTGGAACTGCTCGAGGCCCGCGGCCTGCAGCCGAAGCTGGTGCGCTACCTGGAAACCCCGCCCAGCGCCGCAGAGCTCGGGGCATTGCTCGGCAAGCTCGGCATTCCGGCCCGCCAGCTGCTGCGCATCGGCGAGGAGGAATACAAGACGCTGAACCTGGCCGATCCCGCGCTGGACGAGGCCCAGCTGATCGCGGCCATGGCCGCCCACCCCCGGCTGATCGAGCGGCCGATCCTGGTGGCCGGCGACCGCGCCGTGATCGGTCGGCCGCCGGAGAAGATCCTGGAGCTCCTGCCATGAGCGCGTCCTACATCCTGGTGCTGTATTACAGCCGCCACGGCGCGACCGCCGAAATGGCCCGGCAGATCGCCCGCGGCGTCGAACTCGGCGGGCTCGAGGCGCGTCTGCGCACGGTGCCGGCGGTATCCACCGAATGCGAAGCCGTGGCGCCGACCATTCCCGCCGAGGGGGCCCTCTACGCCAGTCTGGACGATCTGCGCCACTGTGCCGGACTGGCGCTCGGCAGCCCGACCCGCTTCGGCAACATGGCCGCTCCGCTGAAATACTTCCTCGACGGCACCAGTGGCCTGTGGCTGACCGGCGAACTGGTCGGCAAGCCGGCTGCCGTGTTCACCTCCACCGCCAGCCTGCACGGCGGCCAGGAAACCACCCTGCTGTCGATGATGCTGCCTCTGCTGCACCACGGCATGCTGGTCTGCGGCCTGCCCTACAGCGAGGCGGCGCTGCTCGAGACCCAGGGCGGCGGCACCCCCTACGGCGCCAGCCACCATGCCGGCGGCGACGGCAAGCGCCCCCTCGACGAGCACGAAACCGCTCTCTGCCGCGCCCTCGGCCGGCGCCTGGCGGAGACGGCCCGCAGCCTGGAGAGCGGCCGTGGCAGCTAGAAGGGCGAAACCGCTGCCCAGCCTGAAATGGCTGGCCCCGCGCCTGAAGCTCAGCCGCACCCTCACCCTCGCCTGCTTCCTCGGCCTGACCGGCCTGCTGGCGGTGTGGAACCTGGGCTTTGCCGACCTGCACGGCGCCCGTCCCTGGGTGGTCATCGGCATCCAGCTGCTGCCCCTGGCATTGCTCGCCCCGGGCCTGTTGCTCGGCAGTGCGCGCGCCCATGCCTGGACCTGCTTCGTGGTGAACCTGTACTTCATCCAGGGAGTGACGGCCGCGATCGACCCGGCGCGCCAGCTGTTCGGCTGGCTGGAGGCCCTGTTCAGCCTGGCCCTGTTCTGTACCGCCCTGCTCTATACCCGCTGGCGCTTCCAGTACGACCGCAAGCTGGCGGGCGAATAGCGACCGCCCGGGTATGGCCCCAAGGCCGGCCTTACCAGCCGAGGGTTTCCTTGAGGAAGGGAATGGTCAACCTGCGCTGGGCCTGCAGCGAGGCCTGATCCAGCTTGTCGAGCAGCTCGAACAGCGCCGCCATGCTGCGCGAGCCGCGGGTGAGGATGAAGCGCCCGACCTCGTCGGTGAGGTGCAGGCCGCGCCGCGAGGCGCGCAGCTGCAGGGCGCGCAGCTTGTCCTCGTCGGACAGGCCCTGGAGCTGGAAGACCAGCGCCAGGGTCAGGCGCGACTTCAGGTCCGGCAGCTTGATCGGCAGTTCGCGCGGCGGCACCGAAGCCGACAGCAGCAGACGACGACCGCAATCGCGCAGGCGGTTGAACAGGTGGAACAGCGCCTCCTCCCAGTCGGCTCGCCCGGCGATCGCCTCCAGATCGTCCAGACAGACCAGTTCGCTCTGCTCCAGGTTGTCCAGCAGCGCCGGACCGTAGTCCGCCACGTCGGCCAGCGGCAGGTAGATCGCCAGCTCGCGGCGCTGCTCGAAGCGGATGCAGGCGGCCTGCAGCAGATGGCTGCGCCCGACGCCCTCGGCCCCCCACAGGTAGATCAGGCTCTCGGTCCAGCCGGCATCGGGCTCGCAGAGTCGTTCGGCATAGCCGAGCGCCGCCGCGTTGGCGCCGGGATAGAAGTTGGCGAAGGTGGCGTCGTCGCGCAGACGCACCCCGAGGGGCAGCTGGATCGGTTTCATGTCGGCCCGGGCGGCTCTACGGAGCCGCCGCTGGAGTCTCCGTAGCTGGACTCTCCGTAAAGGTCGGAAAGTTTATATAAATCGTGGACATGACGCAGCAGGACCATGATCACCGCGGCGACCGGCAAGGCCAGCAGCACGCCGGTGAAGCCGAACAGCTGGCCGCCGGCGAGGACGGCGAAGATCACCGCCACCGGGTGCAGGCCGATCCGGTCGCCGACCAGCAACGGGGTCAGCAGCATGCCCTCGAGCAGTTGGCCGACGGTGAACACCACCACCACACCGATCAGAGGGTACAGATCGCCGCCGAACTGGAACAGCGCGGCGACGAGCGCAGCGCCAATGCCGACCACGAAGCCCATGTAGGGCACGATGCTCGCCAGCCCGGCGAGCAGGCCGATCAGCAGCCCCAGATCGAGGCCGATCAGCATCAGCCCCAGCGCATAGACGATACCGAGCGCCAACATTACCAGCATCTGTCCGCGCAGGAAGGCGCCGAGCACCTCATGGCACTCGCCGATCAGCCCCACCACCATGCCTTCCCGCCGCCGCGGCAGCAGGGTGCGCAACTTGGCCACCAGGATGTCCCAGTCGCGCAGCAGATAGAAGCTCACCACCGGCACCAGCAGCAGATTGCCCAGCCAGGCGAGCAGGGCCAGGCCGGAGGCAGAGGCCTGGCTGAGCAGCTGGCTGACGATATCGGTGGTCTTGCCCAACTGCTCCACGAACATCGCCTTGAGCTGGTCCAGATGCCAGAACCCCTGGGCCAGCCCCAGCTTCACCTGGACCCACGGCAGGGCCTCCCGCTGCAGCCAGTCGAGCATCAGGGGCGCCAGCTGGTACAGGTAGACCAGTTGGCGGCCCAGCATCGGCAGCAGGAACAGCAGGATCAGCAGGATCAGCAGACCGAACAGGGCAAATACGGCAATCACCCCCCAGGTCCGCGACAGCCCGCGCGCCTCCAGACGATCCACCAAGGGATCGCCCAGGTAAGCCAGCAGTATGCCGACCAGGAAGGGCGAAAGAATCGGCATCAGCAGATAGATCAGCCAGCCGGCGAGAAACAGCACGGCCAGCCAGAGCCAGCGGTTTGAATCGGTCATGTGGAATCCTTGTGCCTGCGATACTTGTCGGTCCATTCCCGCACATAGTCGACGGCGCTGGCCAGGCTGCCCAGCAGCACCAGCCAGATCAGCGGCAGGCGCAGCGCGGCGACGGCCGGCAGCAGGCTCGCCTGCAGCAGCACCGTAGCGACCAGGATGGTCTGCAGGAAAGTGGACAGCTTGCCCAGCCGGCTCGGACTGACTTCCAGGAAGCCGACCCGCCAGCGGTAGCAGAGGGCGCCGACGACGATCAGCACGTCCCTCGCCAGCACCACCAGCACCAGCCACGGGGGGATGAGCCCCACCAGCCCCAGGCAGACGAAGCTGAGGATGAGCAGCAGCTTGTCCGCCAGCGGATCGAGCAGGGCCCCGAGCCGGCTGCCCCAGCCGAAGCGTCGGGCGAGAAAACCGTCCAAGGCATCGCTCGAGCCGGCCAGGACGAACACCAGCAGAGCCTCGCCGTAGGCCCCGGCGAGGATCAGCCAGGCGACCGGCGGCACCAGCAGAAAACGCAGCAGAGTCAGCAGATTGGGCAAGTGATGCATGGACGGCTCCGGCCGCTGCTTCGCCCCTTCAACCTCGCGCCGGGGTCACCAGTGGAAGCTCAGGGTCGTTTCGCGCGGCTGCACCATCGGCGCCTGACCGGCCGCCGGGCCTGCAGCCCCCTCCTCGCGCAGACCGATCAAGGCCATCTGAGAGCGCACCTGGGCAACCGTGGACTCGAGTTGATAGACCAGCCGGTCGCCCTCGACACGGCGCAGGCGGGCGCCGAAGGGCTCCAGGGTGCGCTCCAGCTCGGCGTAGCGGGCCAGGTTGGCGCCCGCGACCTGCAGGACCAGACGCTCGGTCGCCTCCTGCTTGCCCATGAAGCGCTCGGCCAGCCGCTCGCTCGCCGCCAGCATCACGGCATCGGCCAGGGCGGTGCTTTCCGCTGCCTCGGCAACCCCCTCCGCCTGACCGCCATCGGCCGCCAGACGCCACTGCGCCAGCCACTTGCCGCCCTCCTGGCGGGCGCGCACGGTGAGCATGGCATTGGCTCCGTAGCGTCCGGACACCTCCTGCAGTCCCGTGCCGCCGGCCAGGTTCTCCGGGGTGGCGACCAGTTGTTCGTCGAGATCGGCCATCGGCAGGCGCAGCGGCAGCCCGCGGTACTGGGCGGCGGCGCGTAGCGGCGGCGCGCTGTCCTGGCCGTCGCCGACCAGTTGGGCGCTGCCGTCGACCTCGTTCAGCCACCAGACCAGCAGACTGGGCCGGTTGGCCCCCCACAGCGGCAGACCGGCCTGGCGCAGCTGGCTCTGGGTGGTGGCCGGGTCGAAATCGACCACCAGTGTCTGCCCTTCGTAGCCATATTTGAGGATCAGTTGCTGCGGATCCTGGCGCACGGCGGCCAGCGCGGGGTTCTGCAGCACTTGGGGATCGCCGGTCAGGCGCACCAGCAGAGCGTCGAGAGCCCGCTGCAGGGCCTGGTCGCGCGCCGCCGGCTGCTGGCTGGAGACCGGCTCGCGGACCTGATAGAGGCCGGCGAGCTGCTCGGCGAGAGCAGGCAGGCTGAACAGCGACAGGCAAAGCAGGAGCGGACGGACGATCGGGCGCATGACAAAAATCTCGAGGTGACGGCGCAGGGGACTGCGAATGGGCGTATACCTTAAACAGCCGCCGATCCCCCGGCAACCGCGAGCACCGGACCTGCAGGCCGCATGCCAGAGCCCGCTGCGCTGGCGGCGGGGCGCTCGGTGGTCGCTACCGGACAAGCCTGATAGAATCGCCTGTCCTGCAGACCGACCCTCAGCCCCGGTCGAATCCCGAATTTCCCTGAAGGCCTGATCCATGAGCAAGCAACCCTCCCTGAGCTATAAGGACGCCGGTGTCGACATCGACGCTGGTGAAGCACTGGTCGAACGCATCAAGGGCGTGGCCAGGCGCACCGCGCGCCCTGAGGTGATGGGCGGCCTGGGCGGCTTCGGCGCCCTGTTCGAAATCCCGGCCGGCTACAAGCAGCCGGTACTGGTCTCCGGCACCGACGGCGTCGGCACCAAGCTGCGCCTGGCGATGAACCTCGGCAAACACGACAGCATCGGCATCGACCTGGTGGCCATGTGCGTCAACGACCTGGTGGTATGCGGTGCCGAGCCGCTGTTCTTCCTCGACTACTACGCTACCGGCAAGCTCAACGTCGACGTCGCCGCCCGCGTGGTCACCGGCATCGGCGAAGGCTGCGAGATGGCAGGCTGCGCACTGGTCGGCGGCGAGACCGCCGAGATGCCCGGCATGTACGAGGGCGAGGACTATGACCTGGCCGGCTTCTGCGTCGGCGTGGTGGAGAAGAGTGAGATCATCGACGGCGCGAAGGTCGTCGCCGGCGACGCACTGATCGCCCTGCCCTCCTCCGGTCCGCACTCCAACGGCTACTCGCTGATCCGCAAGATCCTCGAGGTGAACGGCACCGACGTGGCCGGCACCGCCCTGGACGGCCAGCCGCTGGCCGATCTGCTGATGGCGCCGACGCGCATCTACGTCAAGCCGCTGCTCAAGCTCATCAAGGAAACCGGCGCGGTCAAGGCCATGGCCCACATCACCGGCGGCGGCCTCACCGAGAACATCCCGCGCGTGCTGCCGCAGGGCACCCGGGCGCTGATCGACGTGGCCAGTTGGACCCGCCCGGCGGTGTTCGACTGGCTGCAGGAGAAAGGCAACGTCGACGAGCGCGAGATGCACCGCGTGCTCAATTGCGGCGTCGGCATGGTCGTCTGCGTCGCCCGGGACAAGGTCGAGCAGGCCCTCGCCGTGCTGCGCGAGGCGGGCGAACAGCCCTGGCTGATCGGCAGCATCGCCGAGGGCGAGGGTGCCGAGCGCGTTCTGCTGAACAACCTGAAGGCGCACTGATGGCCGGCCCCTGCAATGCGGTGGTGCTGATCTCCGGCTCCGGCAGCAACCTGCAGGCGCTGATCGACAGCCAGGGAGACGGCAACCCGCTGCAGATCCGCGCGGTGCTCTCCAACCGCGCCGATGCCTACGGCCTGACCCGGGCGAAGAAGGCCGGCGTCGCCACCCAGGTGCTCGATCACCGGGCCTACGAAGGCCGCGAGGCCTTCGACGCTGCGCTGATGGAGGCGATCGACGTCTTCCAGCCCGATCTGGTGATCCTCGCCGGCTTCATGCGCATTCTCACCCCGGCCTTCGTCCGCCACTACGAAGGCCGCCTGCTGAACATCCACCCGTCCCTGCTGCCCCGCCACAAGGGCCTGCACACCCATCGCCGCGCCCTGGAGGCCCTGGACAGCGAGCACGGCTGCAGCGTGCATTTCGTCACCGAGGAGCTCGACGGCGGCCCCCTGGTCATCCAGGCGGTGGTCCCGGTGCAGCCAGGAGACACCGAGGAAAGCCTGGCGCTGCGCGTGTACCTGCAGGAACATCGGATCTACCCGCAAGCCGTGCGCTGGTTCGCCGAGGGCCGCCTGCGGCTGGCCCCGGAAGGCGCCCTGCTGGATGGAGAAAAACTGCCGGCCACCGGCTATCTCATTCGAACCTAGGATAGGAGACGTTATGCGTGGTGCCCTGTTGTTCGCCCTTGCCTTGCTCGCGGTACCGACCTATGCCTTCGAGCTGAAGCCGTTCTTCGCCAGCTATACCGCCGACTGGAAACAGATGCCGATCAGCGGCTCCGCCGAGCGCACCCTGAAGCAGCTGGACGGCACGCGCTGGGAGTACGAGTTCAAGGCCGGCATGCTGGTCGCCAGCCTGTCCGAGCAAAGCACCTTCACCGTCGAGAACGGCCGCCTGGTGCCGCTCGCCTACCGCTACGAGCGCAGCGGGATGGGCAAGGGCAAGGAAGTCGAGCACGACTTCGATTGGAAGGCCAAGAAGGTCCAGGGCAGCGACCGCGGCAAGGCCGTGAACCTGCCGCTGAACCGCGGCCTGCTGGACAAGTCCCTCTACCAGTTGGTGCTGCAGAAGGAAGTCGCCGAGGGCAAGAAGAGCATGAGCTATCAGGTGCTCGACGGCGACGAGATCGAAACCTACGACTTCCGGGTGCTGGGCAACGAGAACGTGCGTACCCGCGTGGGGGTGATCGAGGCGATCAAGGTCGAGCGCGTGCGCGACCCCACCCAGAGCGACCGCAAGACCGTGTTCTGGCTCGCCAAGGACTGGGACTATCTGCTGGTGCGCCTGCACCAGGTGGAGAAGGATGGCAAGGAGTATCAGATCATGCTCAAGGAAGGCACGGTCGACGGCCGCCCGGTGAAAGGCCGGCTCGACTGAGTCCAGCACTCCACAGCAAAGCCGGCCTTGCGCCGGCTTTGTCGTTTCTGCAGCCTTACCACATCAGATCGTCGGGGATCTGGTAGGCGGCATACGGATCGTCCTCGTCCGGAGCCTCGGTCGGGGTGTTGAGGAGCACCACCCGGCGTGGATCGCGCTCCTGGATCTTCAGCGCCGCCTCACGCGGCAACACTTCATAGCCGCCGCCGTGGCGGACGATGCCCAGCGAGCCGCGACTGAGCTTGTCGCGCATCATGGCATTCACCGGCAGGCGCTTGACCTTCTTGTCGTCGACGAAGTTGTAGTAGTCGTCGGTGTTCAGCTTGGGCAGGCGGGAGACCTCGATCAGCTGCTTGACCTGCGCGGCCCGCGCCTTCTGCTCGGCTTTTTCCTGCTGCTGGCGGTTCAGTTCCTGATCGCGGGCGAGCTTCTCGGCCTGGGCCTGGAGCGCCGCCTGGCGCTGCGAATCGTCCTTCTCGACCTGACCCTTGCGCTCCAGGCGCTCCTGCTTCTGCTTCTGCTTGCCGGCCTGCTTGGCCTGCTTCTCGTTGACCAGCCCGGCTTTCAGCAGCTGGTCGCGCAATGACATGCTCATCGTAAGAAATCTTCCAACAGCCCGCCGCTGCGGGCGTTCGTTTTCAGGGGCGAACTTCGGCGACACGGGCAGGCCCGGGAATGGCTGGACTGGCGCTTCCCGCAGCCTGCCGCCCAATGCCTGCACGGCTGACCGATTGATTCAAGCCCGGACTCCGTCGGACGACCGTATCGGCCAGACGGGCTACCGGGAGTCAATCCTCCGGTCTGACGGCCCGGAGTGCAAGCCCGGAATGGCCAACGGCACCCTCACTGGCAGCCTTCGGGCGATGACTATACAGTTCAACACTTCGCAGCATTCTCGACGGAACCGGGCAATGCCACTTTTTTTCAAGGTCTCGCTGCTGGGCACCTTTCTCGCCAGCGTCCTCTTCGTGCACTTTCGCGGCCGCGCCCGCCTGCCCCTGCTGCGCCAGATGGTCAACTACTCGGCGCTGTTCATGCCGTACAACGCCCTGATGCAGCTCTGCTCCCGAATCCCCTCACGCCCCTACGTCGAGCGCCGCGACTTCCCCGAGCTGGACCTGCTGCGCGACAACTGGCAGACCATCCGCGACGAGGCCCTGGCGCTGTTCGACGAGGGCTACATCCGCGCTGCCCTCAACGACAACGAGGCCGGCTTCGGCAGCTTCTTCAAGAAGGGCTGGAAGCGCTTCTACCTGACCTGGTACACCGAGGGCGAATTGCCCTCGGCCCGCCGGCTGTGTCCCAGGACGCTCGAGCTGCTGGCCCGGGCCCCTTCGGTGAAGGGGGCGATGTTCGCCATGCTGCCGGCCCGCAGCCACCTCAACCCGCACCGAGACCCCTTCGCCGGCTCGCTGCGCTACCACCTGGGGCTGGCCACGCCGAATTCCGACGCCTGTCGCATCCATGTCGACGGCGAGCCCTATTCCTGGCGCGACGGCGAGGACGTGATGTTCGACGAAACCTACGTGCACTGGGTGCTGAACGATACCGACCAGTCGCGCCTGATCCTGTTCTGCGATGTCGAACGGCCGCTGCCGACGCCGCTGCGCCAGTTCAACCGCTGGATCAGCGGCGTCCTGGGCCGGGCCACCGCACCACAGAACGTCGCGGGAGAACGGGTCGGCGCGATCAACCGCGCCTACGGCGGCTTCAAGCGCCTCGGCGATGCCCTGGGCGGACGGGTCCGGACGCTGAAGCGCCGTCACCCCAAGGCCTATCGGGCGCTGCGCCCGCTCCTCGCCGCCCTGCTGATGGCCTTGCTGTATCTCTGGCTCACCGACTGAAGGCTCCCTCAGGCGCAGCCCGGCTCGCCGCGCTCGGCACGCTTGGCCTCGGCCCACAGGGCTTCCAGCTCGTCCAGGGTGCAGCCCTCGGGGCTGCGACCGTCGGCGCGCAGGGCCTGCTCGATGAAGCGGAAACGCCATTCGAACCTGCCGTTGGCACCACGCAAGGCGGCCTCCGGATCGACCGCGAGATGCCGCGCCAGGTTGGTCGCGGCGAACAGCACATCACCGAGCTCGTCGGCAATGGCCTGCGGATCGTTGCCGCTCATCGCCTCCAGCAGCTCGTCCAGCTCCTCGCGCAGCTTGTCCACCACCACCAGCGCCTCCGGCCAGTCGAAACCGACCCGCGCGGCGCGCTTCTGCAGCTTGACCGAGCGGGACAGCGCCGGCAGGGCCTGCGGCACGTCGTCGAGCAGGGATAACTGCTCGGGTGCGGCAGCCTTCTCCGCGCGCTCCTCGGCCTTGATCTCCTCCCAGCGCTGGCGGATGGCCGCTTCGACCAGTTTCGGCTGGTCCGGCGCGCCATACAGGTCGCCGTCGGGAAACACGTGGGGATGGCGGCGGATCAGCTTGCGGGTGATGCCGTCGACCACCGCGGCGAAGTCGAAGCGCCCCTCCTCCCTCGCCAGCTGGCTGTAGTAGACCACCTGGAACAGCAGGTCGCCGAGCTCGCCCGGCAGGTGCTCGAAGTCGCCGCGCTCGATGGCGTCGGCGACTTCATAGGCCTCCTCGATGGTATGCGGGACGATGCTCGCGTAGGACTGCTGCAGGTCCCAGGGACAGCCGTGCCGCGGATCGCGCAGGCGGGCCATGAGGTGCAGCAGGTCGTCGAGTCGATACATGGAGTCTCCCTGTTCGGTCCGGGTGCGAAAGCCGCGAGCATAACGCGATCCCGCCGCGGCTGCCGCCAGGGAATCAGAACGGCTCGCCACGCCAGAGACCGGCGCCCAGGAAAACTGCCCAAAGCAGTCCGCCCCCGGCCGGCAGCCAGAGCGCCAGACGCGGCGCATGGGGCAGCAGCAGCACCAGGGCGAAGCCCGTCAGGGACACCAGGCCGAACCAGCCGACCGGCCCCATCGCCGAGCCCCAGGCCAGAACGCAGGCCTGGAGGGCCAGCCCCAGCGCCAGCCAGCCGGCGACGCGCAGGGTCCGCCGCAGCCAGAGCGATGGAGCCCGCTGCCAGACCTGGCGGTAGTGACGCTCGAGCCCCAGGCAGAGCCCGAGCATGCCCGTGCAGGCGAGCAGCAGGCCCGCAGTGAATCCGGTCAGCATCGCACGACTCCTTGCAGCGGACGGGACAGTCGATCGGCGGCATCCGCCCGGCCGACCCGCCAGGCCACCCAGCCCAGCACGGCGCCGCCCAGGAAGACGCACAGCTCAGGAGCAGACGGGTCCTATCGAGGGACAGCGCGCTGAAGCCTCCGAGCAGCGGCAGCCCCATGCACAGCAGGACAACCGCCCACAGCTGCTCGCGCCAGGCCGTCATCGGCGGACGCCACCAGGCATGGACGAACGCCAGGCCCCAGACGACGAAGAACAGGCGCACCTCCCAGCCGGCACGCCCGGCCAGATCCGCCGGCAGCAGGCGACCGGCCCAGAGCAGCACGACGCAACCCAGCATGAGGCCGGCCAGCGTGCCGACGTTCAGGCACTCGACCAGGCGCAGGAAGCCCTGTCCGGCATTCGCCTCGGCCACCTTGAAGCGCTGGCGGATGACGAACAGCACCAGGCCGCTGGCGATCATCGCGCAGCTGACCGCGCTGCAGAGGAAATACAGCCAGCGCATCGGATAGCCACCGAACTGCGCAAAATGCAGCCCGGCCATGACCCGCTGGGTCAGGGCACTGGGACGCGTCTCCGGCTGCGCCTGCAGGAGCCTGCCGGAAACCCCGTCGAAGATTGCCACCACACCTTTGGTCAGGGCGATGCGGCTGCCCAGCAGGGGACTCGCCTCGACCCGGGCATTCGTCCGTCCCGGATGCCTGGCCCGCAGGGACGCCACCATGCCCGGTCCGAACAGCGCCTCCGCCGGGGCGATGAACGACTCCAGCGGCAGCAGTTCGGCAGGGGGCGCCGGGCGACGCCTCGCGCTGCATGGCCATGCGATCGCCGCCGTAGAGGGCATCCAGCGCCGCCGGCATGTAGATCAGGAAGAAGATCACCAGCCCGGTGTAGGTGATCATCAGATGGAACGGCAGCAGCAGGACCGCGCTCGCGTTGTGGCCGTCCAGCCAGGCGCGCCGGCTGCCGACCGGGCGGAAGGCGAAGAAGTCGCGGAACAGGTGGCGGTGGATGACGATGCCGCTGACCAGCGCCACCAGCATGGCCATTGCCGCCAGCCCGACCAGCCAGATGCCCAGGGTACGCGGCAGGAGGAGGCTGTAATGGAAGCGGAAGAAGAAGTTGCCGCCCACGCTGTCGCGCACCGGCACCTGGGCCTCCGACTCCGGATCGAGCACCAGGCGGGCGGCATGGCGGTCCTCGCCGGTCGACACCTTCAGTACCGGCGAACGCTCGGTCGGCAGATCGATGCTCCAGACCGCGGCCTCGCCGTGCTCGCGCGCCAGCCAGTGCTGGGCGAAACGCACGGCCTTCGGCTGGTCGACACCCGTATCGCGCAGCTCCGGCTGCATCCACCAGCTGATCTCCTTGTCGAACACCGTCAGGGTGCCGGTCAGGAAGATGGCGAACAGCAGCCAGCCGAGCAGCAGTCCCGCCCAGCCATGCAGCCAGGTCATGGACTGCCGGAACGTCCTGTTCCCGGCCATCAGAAGGCTCCTCCGAACCAGGCCGGCCAGAAGCCGATGGCGGCCAGCGGCAGCGACAGGGCGATGCCCAGCCAGACGCGCCGCATGGAGGCAGCCGCGAACACCCAGAGCACGATCCCCGTATAGAGGGCGAAGGACAGCAGGGTGGCAACCATGACCGCATTGAAGCGCGCCAGCGGCAGAAGACGCGCCAGCGCCGCCGTGGTGGCATAGGTTAGGACGTACCCCCCGAAGACGGCTGCCGTGACCCTCAAGGCCACGTCCAGCCATGCCCGCCGTGCGGGCGGCAACGATAATCGACGGCTCAAGTTTTTCTCCTTACAGATTGCATGCCGGCTCCCGGCATATGAATGGCCGGCTGGTGAAGGCCCGACGGCCCGCGGGCATCGCCCATGCTCATGCGTCCAGCATCCCCATCTGCCGCCAGTGCGGCAGCACGGCTGCCTCGAAGTCCCGGAGGCGCCGCTCCAGGTCGGCCTCCCCGGCCCCGCCGGCATCCACCAGCAGGGTCCGGACCGTCTCGTGCAGCAGCCGGCCGGCAATGCCCGGATATTCCAGCAGGACCCGCAGGGCCACCCTCTGCAGGCGGTCGGCGGCCACCGCGGAGCCCAGCCGTAATGGATGCCCTGCAAGGCGCCCTCGCAGAGCACCCGGTTCAGGCTCCGGCAACGCTCGGCGGCGACCTTGCCCGGCAGCAGCGGAGGGACATGCCCGGCCCAGGCGAGCATCTGCAGGGCCGGACTGATCAGGCCGGTCTGCCCCTGCAGGGCCGGAGGCGGGCCAGTTCGGCGAAGGAGCACGGGCCGGCCGCCAGGGCCTCGAGCAGGGGGCCGAACAGGCCGGCCTGTCCCGGCACCGGGCCGATGCGGGTGTCGAAGTCGATGCCGCCGCCCTGCGGCGCTCCCGGAACGGCCGCCAGCACCTGATCGAGCAGCGCCAGGCGATGCGCCTGCTCGTCCAGCCGGCGCCCGCCGCGCTGGTAGAGATCGCGGCGCTCGGACTGGTTGCGCACCAGGTCCTTGAAGGTTTCCCGTGCGGCCGACGTGCGCAGCTCGCTCAGCAGGGGCAGCAGGTTGCCCGGCAGGGACAGCGCGTCGATGTTCTCCAACGGCGTGGCGCTGCCCAGGTACTCGCAGCCGCAGGCGGACAGCGCCTCGATGACATCGGCCACATGCAGCGACTCCCAGTGCGCGTTCAGCAGCTCGTGGATCAGCTGTCGCGGGTCTTCCCGCCGCCCCGCCGCCAGATAGCTCGCCGCCGCCGGTTGTTCGCGGAAGAAGCCGGCGCCGCCCTGCGCCATGCGCTCGAGCAGGCCCAGGCCGGCCTGCATCCGGACCACCGAGTCGCCCGGCACGCAGTCGCCATGACAACGCAGAAAGCGCTGCAGCGCGGACAGGAAGGCCATGCCGGGCTGGCACATGTAGCCGAGGTAGAGAATGCCGCCCGGCTTGAGCCAGTGGCGCACGCAGCGGTGCAGCGCCTCGCGGTCGGATGCGGAGATCCACGAATAGACGCCGCCGAGGACGATGAAGTCGTACTGCGCGCCCTGCGCCTCGGCCGTTTTGGCCAGGGAGGCGAAGTCGGCCTCGACGAACTCGAGATTGCCCAGTCCGGCGGCCTGCACCAGGCTGCGGCCGTGGGCGATGTGGTGCGGATTGAAGTCGATGCCAACGAAGCGTCCCTGGGGGTTGGCCGCAGCGTTGAGCGCCGCGCCCAGCCCCTGCCCGCAGCCGAGTTCGCACCAGGAATAGGGCCGGTTGATGTCCGGCGCCGCGATCCCCAGCGCGGTCGCGACGAAGGACAGCCAGAGCGGCGTCGACTCGCGCTGGAAATGATGGGGATAGGGCACGTCCAGTACGTAGCCGGTGTCTTGCGGCGTGGCTGCTCGGCTCCTGCGGACGGTCAGAAGGAGAACTTGGCCGAGGCGTAGTAGGCCCGGCCCGGCTCGTTGTAGCTGGCCGCCCCGGCGGTGCCGGAGGCATTGCCCTCGCGCTTGAGCTCCTTGTCGAACAGGTTGTTGATGCCGGCCCCGAAGCTCCAGTGCTTGTCCAGTTCGTAGTTGCCGTTGATCGACCACAGGGTGTAGCCGCTGCGCTGCTTGAGGGCATCGCCACTTTCCGCAGCCCCCGTGGTGCTCAGCCGGCACGGGTCCTGGTAGCCGTAGAGGGTCATGCTCAGGTTCAGGTTGGGCGCCGCGCTGGCCTGCCAGCCGAGCATGGAGTTGACGGTGAACTTGGGAATGACCGACAGCGGCTCGCCGGTCTTCTTGTTCTTGTTCTCGATCATGTAGGTGAAGTTGGTGCTCCAGCTGAGGACGTCGCCCTCGAAGCCCATCAGCGGGACGTTCAGGGTGCCTTCCCAGCCGGCCACCACCGCTTTGGGCGCGTTCTCCCACATCAGGACTTGGCCGAGCCCGCCCTGGGTGCCGCCACTGGTCGTGGCAACCGGATTCAGGCCGGCCTCGATCTTGTCCTCGTATTCGTTGCGGAAATAGGTCACCCCGGCGTTCCAGCCGGCCTGGTCGTAGGCCACGCCCAGCTCGAAGTTCCAGCTCTTTTCCGCGTCCAGGCTGTCGTTGCCCTGCACGTAGCAGCCGCCGCCCAGGCTCGGCGAGTCGACCGGGCAGCCGTTGCCCATGGTGAAGTAGAGGTAGTTGGCGTTGGACGGGTACAGGTTGGGCGCCTTGAAGGCTCGCGCGAGACCGCCCTTGACGGTGACGGCATCGGTCAGCCGGTAGGAGGTGTTCAGGCTCGGGCTCCAGTTGCTGCCGAACTGGGTGTGGTTGTCGAAACGCACGCCGGGCGTCAGGGTCCAGCGGTCGGTGAGATGAACGTTGCTTTCGGCGAAGAAGGCGATGTTCTCGTTGGTCGCCTCGCTGTCGCGGGTGCCGGAACCGACCCCGGCAATCGCGCCTCCGCCCGCGGTGTTCTGGCTCATCGAGTAGGGGTCGTCCAGCACCTCCTTGGTGTACTCGAAGCCCAGCGTCGCCACCTGGCTGAAACCGAAGGTGAAGGGAATGCTCACCTCGCCGCTCAGCGCATAATAGTTGTCGTATTCGGAAGTGGACTTGTCGCCGCTGTTGATGCTGCCCTCGGGGCCGCCGGCCAGGCCCTCGTTGAGGCGCCGGTTGCGGGTGTTCTCGTAGAAGAAGACCAGCTGCGAGGTGCCCCAGTCCCAGTTGCCGCGATGAGTGATGGACCCGGCGCGGCGAAACATGATGTTGGTTTCCCGTCCAATATTCTCGTTCAGCAGCGCGGTGCCCGTGGAGCTGACGGCCCGGTCGCCGGCGTAGATCTTCCCCTGGCGGTTGTAGCTGCCCTCGACCTCGAGGATCTGCTGCGCATTCAGGTCCCAGCGCAGCAGGCCGTTGAGATCGCGGTTGCGCCGGCCGGCGGCGTGATGTTGACCACCCCACCGGCCGCCCCCGAGCCGTAGCGCGCCGCCGCCGGACCGCGCAGCACCTCGATGCGCTCGACCAGCTCCGCCGGCACCCAGTTGGTGTCGCCGCGGGTGTTGCGCTCGCCGCTACGGCCCATGCGCACCGAGTTGCGCGAACGCACGGGCTTGCCGTCGATCAGGATCAGGGTGTTTTCCGGGCCCATGCCGCGGATGTCGATCTGCCGGTTGTTACCGTACTGGCCGCTGGCGCTGTTGCCGGTGAGGTTGACGCCGGGCATCTTGCGGATGATGTCGGACAGGTCGTTGACCGGCGGACGCTTCTTGATGTCGTCGGCGGTGATGATGGAGACGCCGGGGGCCTGTTTCAGCTCCTGCTGGGCGGTGACCACCACGTCGTCCAGTTCGACGACCTTTCCTGCGTCCTCCCGATAGGCACCACCGTTCTGGATGCCCTCCTCGGCAGCCTCCTCCGCTTCCAGGGAGGGTGAAGAAACCGCCAGCAATGCCAGGGGCAGATGTGCAAGCCTGAAACGCGAGCACATGCCTTACCTCACTTCTACGCATGGGCGAGCCGGCCATCTGCCGGATGAGGCGGGCTTGGCCGGAGGCGACGAAACACAGGGCTTCGACGCCTGGCCCGGCCGGCCCCCTGAATCCCGAAGACGGCGGCGCAGGACAGAGTCGCTATTTATTCTTATTTGAGAGTAAAGATCATTTACGAACTATACATTTTCAGGCTCAGCATCATCCGCAATCCCGGGTGGCCGTTCTCCGCCCATAGCCGCCCCCCCTGCTGATCAACCAGCCGGCGGGCGATCGCCAATCCCAGTCCGAATCCGTCGCCCCCCGGCCGGGCGGCGTTGAGCCGGGTGAAGGGCCGAAAGATGCGCTCCAGATCGCTGTCCGCCACGCCCGGCCCCTGGTCCTCGACCCACAGCAGCCAGTGGTCGCCCGCACGTCGACCATCCAGACAGACGCAGCCGCCCTCCGGCGAATGGCGGATTGCATTGCGCAGGATGTTCTCCAGCGCCCGGGCCAGGCCATTGAGGTGTCCCTGCACCCGGCAATCCGGCGGCAACCGGCAGGGAAGGCGCTCGGGACTCCAGCCGCTCTCGAAACAGGCGTCCTCGCCCAGGATCTCCCACAGGGCGCCGACCTCCACCGGCTCCAGCGGCGGCTGCGGCCGCTCGGTATCCATCCAGGCCAGTTCCAGGGTGCTGTCGACCAGGGTCCGCATGACTCCGACCTCGCGCCGGACCCGCTCCTCCAGCTCGGCGCCACTCAGCCCTGCCTCGCTGGCCACCTGCAGGCGGCTCAGAGGCGTGCGCAGCTCGTGGGACAGATCGCGCAGCAGCTGGCGCTGCAGGCCCAACGACTCATCCAGGCGCCCGGCCATGTGATCGAAGGCGCGTCCGAGCTCGCCCAGCTCGTCGCGCCGCCGGGCGCCCCCCGGATCCACGCGCGCCCCCAGGTTGTCCGCGTGCAGGGCATTGGCCAGCTCGCGCAGGCGCGCCAGCGGCGCGATCAGCACCCGGTAGAGTCCGATACAGAACAGCAGCGCCAGACCCGCAGGAGCCAGATAGTGAGTCAGCGCCTTGAACAGCATCCTGTAACGCCAGGGCCGGTAGCGTTCGGGCAGCTGGATGATGAAATAGCCACGCTCCCCGGACAGCGGAATCGCGATCAGGGGCCGCTCCCGCGTGCGCCGGCTCATCGGCCAGTCGAGCCGGCGCATGGCGGTCAGCCGCGCCCCCTCGATCAGCGGCCTGCTCCCCAGCGGTTGCAGGCTGTCGTCCACCAGGTCGACCAGTCCCGGCTCCCGCCGCTGCACGTCCTCGAGAAATTCGTCTACCGCCTGCGGTCCCTGCACAGCTGCACGCTCGGCCTCTTCGGCGTAGGCCTGCAGCGTCTGGTGAGCCTCGCGGGAAAGATAGGCGGTCTGCAGGTCGATCCAGTTTCCCCAGGTAACGCTCAGGGAAATCACCAGCAGGCAGAACATGACCAGCAGCGCGGCCAGTCGCCAGAACAGGGAATGGCGGCCCGGCATTCAAGTCGCCTGCAGCTTCAGCAGGTAGCCCCTGCCCCATACGGCTTCCAGCCGTACAGCGTTCAGATCGAGACCGGCCAGCTTGAGCTTGCGTCGGATGTTGCTGACATGCATGTCCAGGCTGCGGTCTGCTGGGAATAGCCGCGACGCAGTACCTGCTGGTAGAGGAACGGCTTGCTCAGCACCTCCTGCGGATGGCGCCAGAAGGTTTCCAGGAGACGATACTCGGTCAGGGTCAATCCGGCCCAGGCATCGCCATGGCGGACGTCGCAACGCCCTTCATCGAAGTGCAGCGGAAAAACGCTCGAGGGCATGGGCTGCCCGCGCTCGTAGGCGATGCGCCGCAGGATGGCCTCGATGCGCACCTGCAGCTCGCCCATCCCGAAAGGCTTGGGCAGGTAGTCGTCCGCCCCGCGGCTGAAGCCGGTGATGCGGTCCTGCTCGTCGCCCAGTGCCGAAATCAGGATGACCGGCACGTGCCGACGCTGGCGCAGGCGGGCCAGCACCTCGAGGCCGTCGAGGCCGGGCAGCAGGATATCCAGCAGAACCAGGTCGAAGTCGCGCGCGCTGGCCAGCGCCAGGCCTTCACGGCCGTCGCCGCACAGGGTCACGGCAAAGCCCTGGCGCTCCAGATGCTCGCTCAGGTGGACGCCCAGCAAGGGATCGTCCTCGATGGCCAGGATGCGGCGATTGGGAAGGGCGGTCATCCAGCGGCTCCGCAAAATGAGAACAATTCTATTTCATATTCTACGGAGCACGTCTACCCAAAGGCCGGCGCTGCTGCCGGCCCCGGGCGTCAGGGAGCGGCGCGGTGGCGGCGCGCCTCGATCACGTTGGGCAGCTGGGCGATGCGCGCCAGCAACCGGCCGAGGGCGTCCAGCCCGGGGATCTCGATGGTCAGGACCATTTGCGCCGTGCTGTCTTCCTTGTTCGACAGGGTGTTGGCGGCCAGCACGTTGATGCGCTCGTTGAGCAGCACCTGGGACACGTCGCGCAGCAGGCCGGAACGGTCGTAGGCGCGGATGAAGATGTCCACCGGGTAGGTCTGCACCGGCACCGGCCCCCAACTGACCTGGATTATCCGCTCCGGCTCGCGGCTGGCCAGCTGCAGGGCGTTGGCGCAGTCCTGGCGGTGGATGGTGACCCCGCGGCCCTGGGTGATGTAGCCGACGATGGGGTCGCCCGGCAGCGGCTGGCAGCAGCCGGCCATCTGTGTCAGCAGGTTGCCCACCCCCTGGATCTGGATGTCGTCGCGCCTGCCCGGCTTGTGCAGGATGCCGGCCTTGCGCGGGATCAGCTCGAGCTGCCCGGTGCTGCGCTCCGGCTCGACCAGTTGCTGGGCCAGCCCCACCACATGGGCCAGCCGCAGGTCGCCGGCGCCGAGGGCGGCGAACAGGTCCTCGGCGGTCTTCAGGTTGCTCTTTTCCGCCAGTCGGTCGTAATCCACCGGCACCAGATCGAGCCGGGCGAGCTCGCGCTCGAGCAGCGTCTTGCCGGCGGCGACGTTCTGATCGCGCGCCTGCAGCTTGAACCAGTGGACGATTTTCGCCCGGGCCCGCGAGGTGGTCACGTAGCCGAGGTTGGAGTTCAGCCAGTCGCGGCTCGGCGAGCCGTTCTTGCCGGTGATGATCTCCACCTGCTCGCCGGTCTGCAGGGTGTAGTTGAGCGGCACGATGCGTCCGTCGATCTTGGCGCCGCGGCAGTTGTGGCCGATCTCGGTGTGCACCCGGTAGGCGAAGTCCAGCGGCGTCGCACCCTTGGGCAGGTCGATAGCGTGGCCGTCCGGAGTGAACACGTAGACCCGGTCGGGCTCGATGTCGACCTGCAGCTGCTCGGCCAGACCGCCGATGTCGCCCAGCTCCTCGTGCCACTCGAGCACCTGGCGCAGCCAGGCGATCTTCTCCTCGTAATGGCTGGAGGTGGACTTGAGATCGGTGCCCTTGTAGCGCCAGTGCGCGCAGACGCCCAGCTCGGCCTCCTCGTGCATCGCGTGGGTGCGGATCTGCACCTCCAGGGTCTTGCCGTCCGGACCGATCACCGCGGTGTGCAGCGAGCGGTAGCCGTTCTCCTTGGGGTTGGCGATGTAGTCGTCGAACTCCCTGGGGATATGCCGCCACAGCGAGTGGACGATGCCGAGGGCGGTATAGCAGTCGCGCACCTCCGGCACCAGCACGCGCACGGCGCGAACGTCGTAGATCTGACTGAATTGCAGGCCCTTCTTCTGCATCTTGCGCCAGATCGAATAGATATGCTTGGCCCGGCCGTTGATGTCGGCATTGATGCCGGCGCTGGCCAGCGCCTCCTTGAGCTCCTGGACGACCTTGGCGATGAACTGCTCGCGATCGAGCCGGCGCTCGTGGAGCAGCTTGGCGATCTGCTTGTACTGCTCGGGCTCGAGGTAGCGGAAGGACAGGTCCTCCAGCTCCCACTTGATATGACCGATGCCGAGGCGATGGGCCAGCGGCGCATAGATGGCGGACACCTCGCGGGCGACGCGCTGGCGGCGCTCCTCGCTGGCGTGCTTCACGGCGCGGATCGCGCAGGTGCGCTCGGCCAGCTTGATCAGCGCGACGCGCACGTCGTCGACCATCGCCACCAGCATCTTGCGCAGGTTCTCCACCTGGGTCTGGGCATCCAGCACCAGGGATTCGCGCGGATTGAGGCTGTCGCTGATCGCCGCCATGCGCAGCACGCCCTCGATCAGCTTGGCGACCACCTGGCCGAAGCGCCGCTGCACCTCGTCCAGGGCGATCTGCTTCTGGCGCACGCCGCGATAGAGCACGGCGGCGACCAGGGAATCCTGATCCAGCTTGAGATCGGCGAGGATTTCCGCGATCTCCAGCCCGACCAGGAACGTGGACGTGCCCGCAGCGGGAGTCCCCGCGTCCGGCCGGGCCTGCCGCTCGGCCTCGCGGGCGTACTCGCAGGCCGTCTTCAGGGCCTCGCGCTCCAGGGCCGGGTCCATCTTCAGGACATGATCCAGCCAGGCCTCAAGATTGATGCTGCCGTCGGTGTTGACCGGCTGCTGCGCTCTCACCTGTACCATGTATCTACCTTTCCCCCAGCATGTCTTCCATGCCGAACAAACATCAGCCGGAATCGGGCTGCCCGGAAACGAAAAATGCAACCACTCCGGCCGGCGAGACTCCGCACCGCGCCTCAGCGCGCCGCAGAGCCCCTCTCGAACAACGTCATGGCCTCGACATGGGCGGTCTGCGGAAACATGTCGAGAATGCCGGCACGCCGCAGCCGGTAGCCCTGCCCGGCCAGTTCCGCCGCGTCCCGCGCCAGGGTCGCCGGATTGCAGGAAACATATAGCACCCGCTCGGCACCCAGGCTGCCCAGCTGCCGCACGGCTTCCAGCGCGCCATCGCGGGGCGGGTCGAGCAGTACCGCAGCGAAGCCGGCGGCAGCCCAGGACGCCCCTGCCAGCGGCTTCGACAGATCCGCCTGGCAGAAGTGCAGGTTGGCCAGGCCATTGCGGACAGCGTTTTCCCTGCCCCGCTCGACCATCGCCGCCACCCCCTCCACCGCCACCACCTCGCGCGAGCGCTGCGCCAGCGGCAGGGCGAAGTTGCCCAGACCGCTGAACAGGTCGAGCACCCGCTCTTCCGACCGTGGTGACAGCCACTCGAGGGCCTGGGCGACCATCGCCTCGTTCACCGCGGCGTTGACCTGCACGAAGTCGCCGGGCCGGTACTGCAGCTCCAGTCCCCACGGCTCCAGACGGTAGCCCAGCGGGGCCTCCGGCAGGTCCGCCTGCGGGTCGCCCTTGCCCTGCAGCCAGAGCTGGGCGGCGTGCTCCCGGCAGAAGACGCGCAGGCGCTGCAGGTCGTCATCCGCAAGGGGCGCAGTATGGCGCACCAGAATGGCGCTTGTATTGCCATGGAACAACTCGACATGGCCCAGCGCCTGGGGCCGCGCCAGACCGTGCAACAGCGCGGGCAGAGCGCGCAGGACGGCTTGCAATGGCCGTACCAGTACCGGGCAGTCGTCGATGGCGACGATCGCCTGGCTGGCCGTGGCGCGAAAGCCCACCTCCAGCCGGCCGGCGGCGGCCTCCCAGCGCACCGCGATGCGCGCCCGGCGGCGGTAGCCGAACTCCGGGCCGACCAGCGGCGGCGCCCACTCCTCCGGCGCGAGCTCGGCGAAGCGCGCCAGCTGCTCGGCGAGGGTGCGCTGCTTCAGAGCCAGCTGCTCGGCATGGGGCAATGCCTGCAGGGTGCAGCCGCCGCAGCGGCCGGCATGCGCGCAGGGCGCGTCGCGGCGCAGCGGGCTGGCGCCCAGGATGCGCTCGGCACGGGCGTCGACGATGCGGTTGCGCGCGCCGAGCACGCGGGCCTCGACCTGCTCGCCGGCCAGGGCGCCGGAGACGAACCAGGTGCGCCCGTCGACGAAGGCGATGCCGCGCCCGTCGTGAGCCAGGCGCTCGATGGTCAGGACCTGCTTCCTGCCCACCTGCAGGGGCGCCGAGCGGGCGCCGCCGCTGGGCTGGAAGCGCAGGCCGGTAGTGCGTCTAGCCACGGTGGTGGCCCTCGCGTGCTGTGGAAGTCGGCTCAAGGCTGGTCATAGACACCCGTGGACAGGTAGCGGTCGCCGCGGTCGCAGATGATCGCCACCAGCACCGCATTCTCCACCTCGCGCGACAGGCGCAGCATGGCCGCCACCGCCCCGCCCGAGGACACGCCGCAGAAGATGCCCTCCTCGCGGGCCAGGCGGCGCATGCAGTCTTCGGCTTCGCTCTGGGCCATGTCGATCACCCGATCGACGCGGGACGCATCGAAGATCCTCGGCAGGTATTCCTGCGGCCAGCGGCGGATGCCGGGAATCGCCGAGCCCTCCTGGGGCTGCAGGCCGACGATCTGGATCGCCGGGTTCTGTTCCTTGAGGTAGCGCGAGGCGCCCATGATGGTGCCGGTGGTGCCCATGGAGCTGATGAAGTGAGTGATGCTGCCCCGGGTCTGGCGCCAGATCTCCGGACCGGTGCCCTCGTAGTGCGCCTGCGGGTTGTCCTGGTTGCCGAACTGGTCGAGCACCTTGCCGCGCCCCTCGCCCTGCATCTTCAGCGCCAGGTCGCGGGCGCCCTCCATGCCCTCGGCCTTGCTCACCAGCACCAGCTCGGCGCCGTAGGCGGTCATCGCCGCCTTGCGCTCGGCGCTCATGTTGTCGGGCATGATCAGGATCATCCGGTAGCCCTTGATCGCCGCCGCCATGGCCAGGGCGATGCCGGTATTGCCGGAGGTGGCCTCGATCAGGGTGTCGCCGGGATGGATGTCGCCACGCAGTTCGGCGCGGGTGATCATCGACAGCGCCGGGCGGTCCTTCACCGAACCGGCCGGATTGTTGCCCTCCAGCTTGACCAGCAGGGTGTTCGAGGTTTCGCCCGGCAGGCGCTGCAGGCGCACCAGCGGAGTATTGCCGATGCACTCGGCGATGGTGGGGAAATGCACTGTCATGGAAACGCTCGGTATCCTGAATCAGAAATGGGCTGCTCGGTCCGGACGGCATCCCTGCCGCCATGCTGCATGGGCGCCGCTCGCCATGCTCCTTCATGGCCTGCCGCGACACCCGGCCTGGCAACAGGCTTCGCTCGTCCATGGGAGCGGAGTCGAAGCCATCCAGGCCACAGGGGGGTGCCTATGATAGCCGGCAAAGCGCTGCAGACCATCATCCGGAACGGGTACACGCTTATTCCGAATGGCTATGAGAGCGCTTCTGTTGCCCCGTCGGGCTCTATGGCTACACTGCCTTCCCAAATCCCTTACGGAGAATCGGGGTGTTTCACGACTTCAGCATCAAGACCCGCATCGTCATGCTCACCCTGCTGCCCAGCAGCCTGCTGGCACTGGTTCTGGGCAGCTATTTCACCTGGCAGCAGCTGAGCGAGATGCACAGCAATCTGGTGGGGCGTGGCCAGCTGATCGTCCAGCAGCTGGCGCCGCTGGCCGCGCCCTCCCTGGCGCAGGACTACCACAATCGCCTGCAGCGCATCGCCAACCGGGTGCTCGACCAGCCGGACATCCGTGCGGTGAGCTTTCTCGACAGCAAGCTGGATACCATCGTGCATGCCGGGCCGAGCCTCAGCGGCCCGCTGCCACCCCAGGATCCGACCCAGCTGACCCTGGTCCGCGACAACGACGCGACCCACCTGCTGATGCCGGTGCTCGGCTACCACCAGAATCTGGCCAGCGGCAGCAGCAGCCAGGACGACCGCCTGCTCGGCTGGATCGTCCTGGAAATATCGCACCACAACGCCCTGTTGCAGGGCTATCGCAACCTGCTCGCCAGCCTGCTGCTGATCCTCGGCGTGCTGCTGGTCAGCGCCGTCCTCGCCCTGCGCGTGGGGCGCTCGATCAGCGATCCGCTGCGGCACATCCAGCAGGGCGTGTCGCAACTGCGCGACGGCCATCTGGAAACCCGCCTGCCACCCCTGCGCAGCCATGAGCTGGACGACCTGGCCGCCGGCATCAACCGCATGGCCGAGGTCATGCAGCACGCCCAGGAAGAGATGCAGAACAGCATCGACCAGGCCACCGAGGACGTCCGCCAGAACCTGGAAACCATCGAGATCCAGAACATCGAGCTGGACATGGCGCGCCGCGAGGCGCTGGAGGCGAGCCGGATCAAGTCCGAGTTCCTCGCCAACATGAGCCACGAGATCCGCACCCCGCTGAACGGCATCATCGGCTTCACCAACCTGCTGCAGAAATGCGAGCTGTCGCCCCGCCAGCACGACTACCTGAACACCATCCAGAAGTCCGCCGACAGCCTGCTCGACATCATCAACGAGATCCTCGACTTCTCGAAGATCGAGGCCGGCAAGCTGGTCCTCGAGCACAACCCCTTCAACCTGCGCGAACTCATCCAGGACACCCTCACCATCCTCGCCCCGGCGGCCCACGCCAAGCACCTCGAACTGGTCAGCCTGATCTACCGCGACACGCCCCTGGCGCTGAACGGCGACCCCCAAAGGCTCCGCCAGGTCCTCACCAACCTGATCAGCAACGCCATCAAGTTCACCAACGAAGGCACCATCGCCGTGCGCGCCATGGTCGAGGACGTCGGCGAGGAATTCGCCCAGTTGCGGATCAGCGTGCACGATACCGGCATCGGCCTGTCCCAGGAGGACCTGAACGCGCTGTTCCAGGCCTTCAGCCAGGCCGACAACTCGCTGACCCGCCAGGCTGGCGGCACCGGCCTCGGCCTGGTCATCTCCAAGCGCCTGATCGAGCAGATGGGCGGCGAAATCGGCGTCAACAGCGTGCCGGGCGAGGGCTCCGAGTTCTGGATCCGCCTGTCCCTACCGCTCGACGACCACAGCGAGGACGAGCCGCCGACCGTCCTGCATGGCCATCGGGTGGCCCTGCTCGAACAGCACGAGCTGGCCCGCCAGTCGATCCAGCACCAGCTGGAGGACTGCGGCCTGGAGGTGCAGCCCTTCGCCGAGCTGGACAGCCTGCTGGCCGGCGTCGCCGCCGCACGCCAGGAAAAGCGGCCGATCGGCCTGGCGGTGCTCGGCGTGACCAGCCGCGACACCAGCGCCGAGGAACTGGCCCAGCGCATCGCCGACCTCGACCGGCTCGGCTGCAAGTGCCTGGTGCTCTGCCCCACCACCGAGCAGATGCTCTACCAGGAGGTCCTGCCGGAGGCGCAGATCCAGTTGCAGAGCAAGCCGGCGCACCGCGACAAGCTGCAGGCGGCTCTCACCGAACTGCTCACCCCCCAGCCGACCGGCCAGCAGACGCCTGGCCCGCTGGGCAACCGCGCGCCGCACCTGCTCTGTGTCGACGACAACCCGGCCAACCTGCTGCTGGTGCAAACCCTGCTCAACGACATGGGCGCCACGGTCAGCGTGGCGGACAGCGGCCAGGCTGCCGTGGAAGCCGCACAGCAAGAGCGCTTCGACCTGATCTTCATGGACGTGCAGATGCCCGGCATGGACGGCCGCCAGGCCACCAGGGCGATCCGCCAGTGGGAAGCCGGACAACCGGAACAACGCCATACGCCGATCATTGCCCTCACCGCCCATGCCCTGGCCAACGAGCGGCGCGCTCTGCTGCAGAGCGGCATGGACGACTACATGACCAAGCCGATCAACGAGCGCCAGTTGGCCCAGGTCGTGCACAAATGGACCAGGCTGCACCTGCGCTCGTCCGGCACACAGGCCGACGAGGCCCTGTCGGCATCCATCGGCCATCTCAGCGTGCTCGACCCCGAGGAAGGCCTGCGCCTGGCCGCCGGCAAGCCCGACCTGGCCGCCGACATGCTGAGCATGCTGCTGGCCTCGCTGGATGCCGACCGCCAGGCGATCCGCCAGGCACGCCGGGACGGCGACCGCGTCGCGCTGATCGAGCGCGTGCATCGCCTGCACGGGGCTACCCGCTATTGCGGCGTGCCCCAGCTGCGCGCCGCCTGCCAGCACAGCGAAACCCTGCTCAAGCAGCACGCTCCGGAAGCCGACGCCGCCCTGGACGAACTGGATGGTGCCATCCAGCGCCTCGCCGGCGAGGCGAAATTCGGCGTCTGAGCGGAAACCGGGCGCCCTGCCGATCGCCTGGGCGGCCGACAGCCCCGGCGATCGGCTACGGGGCGAACAGCTCCAGCTGCTCGCCACCGCCACGCCGGTCGAGCAGCCGCACGCCGACGCCCAGCAGTCGCACCGGCCGCTCTCCGCGGGCGAAGGCAGCGCCGAGCAGCAGCCGGTAACTGTCCAGGTCCCGACCGGCGCCGGCCTGCTCCAGGGTGGTCTGGGTGAAGTCGTGGAACCTCACCTTGACAAAGGGCTTGTCCGGCCGATAGCTGCCGTCCAGCCGCGCCAGGCGTCCGTAGAGCTCCTCCAGCAGCAGCGGCAACTGCTTCAGGCAGGCGGCCAGATCCGGCAGATCCCGCTCGTAGGTGTGCTCCACACTCAGCGACTGACGGCGGCTGTCGACCTCCACCGGACGCTCGTCAATCCCCCGTGCGAGCAGGCCCAGGCGTTCGCCGAAGCTGCCGAATTCGCGCACCAGGGCCGGCCGGCTCCACTGGCGCAGCTCGGCACAGGTGCGGATGCCCAGGCGGGCGAGCCGCTCGGCAGTGACCCGGCCGACCCCATGCAGCCGGCTCACCGGCAGGTCGGCGACGAAGGCCTCGACCTCGTCCGGTGGAATCACGAACAGCCCGTCGGGCTTGCGCCAGTCGCTGGCGATCTTGGCGAGAAACTTGTTGGGCGCGACGCCGGCGGACACCGTGATGCGCAGCTCCTGCCAGACGCGCCGGCGGATATCCTGGGCGATGCGCGTGGCGCTGCCGGAACAGTGCGGACTGGCGGAAACGTCCAGATAGGCTTCGTCCAGCGACAGCGGCTCGATGAGCTCGGTGTAGTCGCGCAGGATGCGCTGGATCTCCCGCGACGCGGCCTTGTAGGCATCGAACCGCGGCCTGACGATCAGCAGGTCCGGACAGCGCTTCAGCGCCTGGCGTGCGGGCATCGCCGAATGTACGCCATAGGCGCGTGCCTCGTAATTGCAGGTGGCGATCACCCCGCGCCGATCGGGCGCACCGCCCACCGCCAGCGGACGACTGGCCAGGCGCGGGTCGTCGCGCATCTCGATGGCTGCGTAGAAACAGTCGCAATCGACGTGAATGATCTTCCTGCCGCTCATGACCCAGCATGATGCCCGGCGCGTGGCGCCGGCAGCTCAATGGGACCGGTGTGCCGCCACGTCCCCGTTGGAAACGCGGATCGCGCGGATGTCGCGGACACGGAACCCGTCGGAGCCAGCGATATCGATGGGCAGCCAGATCCGCCAGGCCTCGTCGGCACCGATTGCCCGCGCCTCGATGACGCGGCTGCCGGCCACCTGACCGTTCTTGAGAATATCGAAGTCGATGGCTACGTTTTCCAGATCGTGCCCCGAGACATTCACCCCCGTTTCCTGGAGATAGGTCTTGTGGCTCATGGTGATCAACTGCATGTTGCGCAGCTTGATGTCATTCTCGGCCAAGGCGCCGGTCGAAAACAGTAGCGCCATCAGCGCTATCTTCATTCTTGACTGCATTGAAGAATCCCCCGAATCGGGCAGCATGACGCCTGGCCATCCGCCCATGAAAAAGTCTCATATCAAGTACCTCTCCATACTGCCCAGATTGGAGTAACGCCTGGCGTGGATAGCACGAAACGCCATTTCAAGCGAGTACTGTTGATCTAACCTCTAATAAAAGCCCTCGGAGCAGTCACCATGTCCCTCGACAAGCACGCCCTCGACAGTCTGCTGGAGCAAGCCCGGCGGCATGCCGACCAGGCTGCTGCCCACAACGATCCGACCCTCTATCGAGAGGCTTTCATGGCCATGTGCCAAGCCGTGGCCATGCTCGGCGCGGAGGCCGACGACTGGCGCGAGCAGGTGATCCGCGCGACCGAGGAGTACACGCGCACCGAAGGCATCTAGCTGCCGCAGCCGTCTCTGTGAGCTAAATAATTGAGTCAGAACCGTTTTTCAGCAAAATAGCTTGACATCGAATAACTTAGCTATAGAATACGACCCACACAGACGCGGGGTGGAGCAGTCTGGTAGCTCGTCGGGCTCATAACCCGAAGGTCGTTGGTTCAAATCCAGCCCCCGCAACCAAATCATGACAATCGGCCCGGACTGCGCAAGCAGCCCGGGCCGATTGCTATGTGCCAAATGGCGACTCAAGCAGTTCCTCTCATTCCCATCAACCTCCTTCTGCGGCCAGTACGCCGGCATGATCACGTACCGGATGCTAGTGCGCAGGCGATTCTGCGGCCGCCGGCCGGGCAGCATTGCCGGATAGGCGCTCACCGTAAGACTCGGCATCGCTGAGGGCCGACTGCTCGCGCAGTTGCCGGCCAGCAGGCAGGAGTTTGGCCGCCCAGTCGCGCAGCCGCTGGTTTTCATGCCTCAACGCTTCGAGTGCTTGCTGGTGGCCGATCAGTGCAGCACGCAAGTCGTCCTGCTCGCGTCGCAAACGCTCCTGAAGGCTTCGCTCGCTGCCGAGCTCCGCAGCCAGGCGCTCGACATCGGCCCGGCGACGATCCGCCAATTGCTCGGCCTGATCGGCACGCACGGCCACAAGATCCAGCTCGGCGCGCAATGTATCGGTCTCGCGGGAAAGCAGCCAGACGAGCAAGGCCATGAGCACGGCGACAAGGAGGGAGGATCTGGTCATGCAGGACTCCTCCGCACTGCACGGCCATGGCGGGGAGCGGATTTGCGGGGCTGCTCCGGCTGCATAGATTCCTCCTTGGAGACCTGTGGGCGCGGATGGGCTTCGGGTCATACAACCCCTGAGCATAGGCCGCTCCGCTCGGATGTCTGCCGCACTCCGCCAAGCGGCACCTTTCCTGGGCCTTGCAGTCCACGGCCCGCAGCCATCAACATGACATCATGATGGATATCGACCAACCTGAAAGTGCTGGGTGCCGGGACGCAGGCAGCTCCCCTGCACTGTATTCCAGATGCAGTAATGCTGCCTCGTCAGCATGTCCCCGTCTGTCGCCGGATGATTGCCCGGCTGTGTTAACAAAAGGAATCCGGATTCACTAAGCTCCTGCAAGCGCCGCCTATCCACTGCCGTGAAGCAGAGGCCGTCCAGGACGGCCCCGTTACAGCCAGACTCCATAACATGCCAGCCTGCGATGCCAGGGCCCGCAAGGATCGACCTTGAAAAAGCCGCCCGCCCTCCGCCTCCTGCCCACTTTCGGCTTGCTCTGCGGGTTGCTGCCCGCCCCCCCCGCTACCGCCGAGCCCCTGCAGTTTGCGATGGTCCCCAAGCGCGTCGATCAGCGCTTCTTCATCCTGGCCGGAGAAGGATGTGCAGAGGCCGCCCAGACCCAGGGCGATACCTGCCTGCTGCTGGGCGCCTCCGGGCCGGCGCATTTCCGCTTGCAGAACAAGGCCCTGGAGCAGGCCCTGGAAAAGGACCTGGATGGCATCGCCCTGGCAGTGACTCATTCGAAATGGCTGGCCGAGCATGCCCTGCAACGGGTCAGCAAGATACCGCTGATCACCTTCGACGCAGACCTGAACCCCGCAGAGCAGCACCTTCGCCGGGGTTACGTCGGGATCGACAACCTGGCGTTCGGCCGGCATCTGGGCAGGCTTGCCCAGCACTTCAGGCCACAGGGCGGCAAACTGTGCGTTCTGACCGGCGAACTACAGGACATCTACCAACAGGAACGCCTGCAAGGTATCCGCCAGCAGCTCAGCGGCATCCCGAACCATCAAGGCGTCGACCGGCTGAACGGCGAGCATGGCTGGAGCGAGCCGCATCGCTGTCCGCTGGAGCGTGCCGAAACCCCGGAAGGCGCATTGCTCCAGCTCTCCACCCTGCTGAATACCCGGCACTTCGATGTCATCATCAGCCTCGGCAGCTGGCCGGTCCAGCACGCCGACAACTACCGCCAACAGATCGGCCCGCTGCTCGCCGGACTCGATGCCAGGCACAGTCATCCGGCCATCATCATCGCCTCGAGCGAGCCGGATGCAGGACAGCGCGCATTGCTCGACGAGGGGCTGGTGCAGGCCTATCTGGACATGAACAGCCGCGAGATCGGCCGCCAGAGCTACTGGATGCTCAAGCGCTTGGCACGCGGCGAGCCCATCGCCGAGAAGCATCTCATCGACAGCTACATCGTCTACCTGCCCAAAGCGCCGCCGACCATGACCGCAAAGCCATGAAGCGAACCCAGGCCCTCCGCCACCCGATAACTGGCCGAGAGCCATACGGCAACCGGCGCTGTTTCGATATCTTCTCAGACGCGCCGCGCATCGCTAGAATTGCGCACTTTTTGATCAGGCGCGCCATCCAGGCGCCCAGAGGTAGCCGCCATATGTCCACATCCTCCACGCCAAAAGTCGGATTCGTATCGCTCGGGTGCCCAAAGGCCACCGTCGACTCCGAACGCATCCTCACCCAGCTGCGCATGGAGGGCTACCAGATCGTGCCATCCTACGAGGATGCCGACGTGGTGGTGGTCAATACCTGCGGCTTCATCGACAGCGCGAAAGCCGAATCCCTCGATGCCATCGGCGAGGCCCTGGGGGAGAATGGCAAGGTGATCGTCACCGGCTGCATGGGCGTGTCCGAGGAAGCCATCCGCAACGTGCATCCCAGCGTGCTGGCGGTCACCGGCCCGCAACAGTACGAGCAGGTGGTCAGCGCCGTGCACGAGGTGGTGCCGCCCAAGGCCGACCATGACCCCTTCGTCGACCTGGTACCGCCGCAGGGCATCAAGCTGACTCCGCGCCACTACGCCTATCTGAAGATTTCCGAAGGCTGCAACCACAGTTGCGCCTTCTGCATCATCCCCTCCATGCGCGGCAGGCTGGTCAGCCGTCCGGCGGGCGAGGTGCTGGGCGAGGCCGAGCGCCTGGTCAAGGCCGGCGTCAAGGAGCTCCTGGTGATCTCCCAGGACACCAGCGCCTATGGCGTCGACCTCAAGTACCGAACCGACTTCTGGAACGGCCAGCCGGTGAAGACGCGCATGCTCGAGCTGTGCGAGGAACTCGGCAAGATGGGCGTGTGGGTGCGCCTGCACTACGTCTACCCCTACCCCAACGTCGACGACCTGATTCCGCTGATGGCCGCAGGCAAGCTCCTGCCGTACCTGGACATTCCCTTCCAGCACGCCAGCCCGAAGATCCTCAAGGCGATGAAACGCCCGGCCTTCGAGGACCAGACCCTCGCCCGCATCAGGAAGTGGCGGGAGACCTGCCCGGAGCTGACCATCCGCTCGACCTTCATCGTCGGCTTCCCCGGCGAGACCGAGGAGGACTTCCAGTACCTGCTCGACTGGCTGAGCGAAGCCCAGCTGGACCGCGTCGGCTGCTTCCAGTACTCGGCGGTGGACGGCGCGCCGGCCAACGAGCTCGAAGGGGCGGTGCCCGAGGAGGTCAAGCAGGAGCGCTGGGAGCGCTTCATGGCCCATCAGCAGGCGATCAGCGCGGCGCGCCTGCAACGCCGGATCGGCCAGGAGATGGAGGTGCTGATCGACGAGATCGACGACCAGGGCGCCATCGGCCGCTCCTGGGCCGACGCCCCGGAAATCGACGGCAATGTTTACGTCGACAGCGAGCAGGCACTCAAGCCCGGCGACAAGGTGCGCGTGCGCATCACCGCCGCCGACGAGTACGATCTCTGGGCCGAAACCCTCTGACGCCCGGGCCTGCACGACCGGTCCGCCCTTGCGGGCCGGCGTGCTCCCGGGGAAATAACGCCGGCCTTTCCCGCCTGGCTCTTGATCTCTCCTGAAGCGGGTAGCAGCCTCTTCATCCAGGCCATCTCGCATCAACCCAGCTCCAAGGAGGCTTATGCACCGGATTTCCTTCCTTCTTGCCGGCGTCCTGCTGCTCGCCGGCTGCGCCGGCGGCCCCGCAACCAGGGACGGCGGCCTGTCGTCAGCCGCACGTTACCAGGGCCATCTGGTCATGCTCCCGGAGATGCACATCTTCGTGCCCTGCAACGCGGAGGCGCCCCTCTGGCTGGTCACGGACGCCGCCACCGGCCACCGCCTCGAAGCCCAGTACGCGAGCCTGGTCAGCGAGCCCTACGAGGAAGCCTTCGCGGTCCTGCGCGGTACCCCGGGACCGCAGCTCGACTGTCGGGGCTGCCGGGACTTTCCGGGCAGCTTCCGGGTGAGCGAGATCATCGAGTATCGCCAGGCCGAGGCGGGAGACTGCCGCTGAACAGCCTGCAGGCTGCCCGTCAGCCCTTCTGGCCGTGAACGGGAAACGGCTCAAGGCCCGCCCCCGCCCGGCACCGTCACGCCAATGGCCCGGGTCGCGATCCACCGGCACCCAGTGGATGCCGGCAAGCAGTCAGGCCACTTCCAGATAGCACTTGTGGATGGCGTCGCCCAGGCACTGCACCTGCTCGATGTACTCGGTGATCCAGGCGTGCATTCCGGTTTCCAGCACCTCTTCGATCACCGTGTAGCGCAGCCGCGCCTCCAGCTCGGCAGCCAAGCGCTGCGCCGGACGGCCGTTGTCGCCGGGCAGGTCGGCGAGCGTCTGCTGCAGCTCGGTCAGGCAGGCCCGCAGCGAACGCGGCACCTCCGCCCGCAGCAGCAGCAGCTCGGCAACCTTGCCGGCCCGCGGCGAGCCGCGATAGATCTCGGCGAAGGCCTCGAAGGCAGTCAGCGCACGGAGCAGTGCGCTCCACTGGTAATAGGCGCGCGCCGAGCGATCGTTGGGGTCCTCGCTGTCCGCGCCGAGCAGCTCGTAGCGGGCATCGAGCAGACGCAGGGTGTTGTCGGCCCGCTCGATGAAGGTTCCCAGGCGGATGAAGCTGTACACGTCACCGCGCATCAGGGTTCCGTAGGTGGCACCGCGGAACAGGTGCGAACGCTCCTTGACCCACTCGCAGAAACGGCTGATGCCGTAGCCGCTCAGCCCCTGTTCGGCGAGGTCGAGCAAGGCCAGCCAGGTGGCGTTGATGTTCTCCCACATGTCGGCGGTGATCCGCCCGCGCACCGCATGGGCGTTGCTGCGCGCCCCGGCCAGGCAGTTGAACAGACTGGCCGGGTTGGTCGCGTCGAGGGCGAAGAAATTCAGCATGCGCTCGGCATGCAGTTCGCCATGGCGCTGCAGGTACTCCTCGAGGGTGCCGGTGATCAGCAGCGGCATGGCCAGTTCGTCGAGGCCGTTGCCGCGGCCATCCTGCGGCATCAGGGACAACGAGTAGCTGACGTCGAGCATCCGCGCGAGATTCTCGGCACGCTCCAGATAGCGCGACATCCAGTACAGATCGGCGGCGGTTCTACTTAACATGCTCGATAATTCCTTTAATCCTCAACGACCCAGGTGTCCTTGGTCCCGCCGCCCTGGGACGAGTTGACCACCAGTGAGCCTTCTCGCAGTGCCACGCGGGTGAGCCCACCGGGCACCAGACGGGTTTCACGGCCACTCAAGACGAAGGGCCGCAGATCAATGTGCCGCGGCGCGATGCCGCTTTCGACGAAGGTCGGACAGGTCGACAGACTCAGGGTCGGCTGGGCGATGTAGGCCTCGGGGCGCGCCTTGAGACGCTCGCGGAAGGCCTCGATCTCGGCCTTGGTGGCCGCCGGTCCCACCAGCATGCCGTAGCCGCCGGAGCCCTGGGTCTCCTTGACCACCAGCTCGGGCAGGTGGGCCAGGACATGGGACAGATCCTGCGGCTTGCGGCATTGCCAGGTCGGCACATTCTGCAGGATCGGCTCCTCGCCCAGGTAGAAACGGATCATGTCGGTGACATAGGGGTAGATCGACTTGTCGTCGGCCACCCCGGTGCCGATGGCGTTGGCCAGCACCACGTTGCCGCTGCGATAGGCCGACAGCAGCCCCGGCACGCCCAGCACCGACTCGGGATTGAAGGCCAGCGGATCGAGGAAGGCGTCGTCCAGCCGGCGGTAGATCACGTCCACCGGCTTGGCGCCGGCGGTGGTGCGCATGAACACCCGCTCGTCGCGGACGAACAGGTCGGCCCCCTCCACCAGCTCCACGCCCATCTCGCGGGCCAGGAAGGCGTGCTCGAAATAGGCGCTGTTGTAGCGTCCCGGCGTCAGCACCACCACGCTGGGATTGTCCAGCGGGCTGGAGCTCTTCAGGGTCTCCAGCAGCAGATTCGGATAGTGGTCGACGGGGGCGATGCGCTGGGCGGCGAACAGCTCGGGGAACAGCCGCATCATCATCTTGCGGTCTTCCAGCATGTAGCTGACGCCGCTCGGCGTGCGCAGGTTGTCCTCCAGCACATAGAAGGTGCCGTCGCCATCGCGCACCAGGTCGACCCCGGCGATGTGCGCGTAGATGTCGCGATGCAGGTCGAGCCCGTGCATCACCTGCTGGTAGCCGCTGTTGGACAGCACCTGCTCCGGCGGAATGATACCAGCCTTGAGGATGCGCTGATCGTGGTAGATGTCGGCGAGAAACAGGTTCAGTGCCTGGACCCGCTGGATGCACCCGGCCTCGATCCCGCGCCACTCGCTGGCGGGGATGCTGCGCGGGATGATGTCGAAGGG
Organism: Azotobacter salinestris; assembly: GCF_009363155.1. NCBI lineage: Bacteria > Pseudomonadati > Pseudomonadota > Gammaproteobacteria > Pseudomonadales > Pseudomonadaceae > Azotobacter > Azotobacter salinestris. Next base: position 4,157,642 of record NZ_CP045302.1, on the reverse strand, counting down.
GATCAGGCGCTCGGTGCCCTGTGCGTCGCCATACAGGGTGAAGGTGATACCCGCTCGGTGAAACAGAAGATCGGCTTCGCGCCGGCGCTGGGCCAGCAGTTCCTGGGGAGTGTTCTCCAGCCAGTTGGCGAAGCCCCGGTAATGCGGCCGGCAGACGCCGTTCGCATCGTACATTTCGTCAAAAAATTGGCGATCCATGCATGCTCCTCGGCTGTGCACAGAAGGAATTCGCAAAGCTCATGCCAGTTGCCAAGTTCCTAGTCCTATCAATGGCTTGGAGATGTGCCGACGGTAGCGGCGACAAATCGGGAGCGGCTGAAGAGCCCATTCGGCTCCTCGTCCGTGTTGCTGTTCTTTCGATATTCACCGTCCCAAGCGATCCCGGCACACCGTCCGGCTTGCCGTATCGCACACAGGGATGGCAGAGTCGGGAGAGGCATGCACCAAAATAGCCTCATATCCCACAGGCAAGATCCATTGCGCACCAAAAAAATGCAACACCTGGCATAGGTTACCTGTTGGCCAGGCATTCGAGTGTGCCGCGGCGCCAGACTGGGGCACCGGCCTGACCGGTACCCGCGAAAGTTCCTAGCCCTCGTGGACGATCCGGGTACCCAGCAGGGCGATGAAGCTGCCCAGCCAGGCCGGATGCGCCGGCCAGGCCGGTGCCGTGACCAGATTGCCGTCCACATGCGCCTGATCCAGCGGAATATCCGCATACTCGCCGCCCGCCAGTCGCACCTCCGGAGCGCAGGCCGGATAGGCACTGCACGAACGCCCGTCGAGCACCCCGGCCGCCGCCAGCAGCTGGGCACCATGGCAAACGGCGGCGATCGGCTTGTTCGCCGAGGCGAAGGCCCGCACCAGTTCCAGCACGCGCTCGTCGAGACGCAGGTATTCGGGCGCCCGGCCGCCCGGAATCAGCAGCGCGTCGTAATCCTCGGCGCGCACCTGCTCAAAGTCGAAATTCAGGGCGAAGTTGTGCCCCGGCTTTTCGCTGTAGGTCTGATCGCCCTCGAAATCGTGAATGGCGGTGCGCACGCTCTGCCCGGCACTCTTGCCCGGGCACACGGCATGCACCCTATGGCCGACCATCAGCAGCGCCTGGAACGGCACCATGGTTTCGTAGTCTTCGGCGTAGTCGCCGACCAGCATGAGGATCTTCTTGGCGGACATGGGTAACTCCTGGACGAGACGAAGAAGCCCCACCCTACCCTGCCGCTTTCCGGCCGTCGACCACTCAACCGCCACGATCCAGCAGATCGACCACCAGCCGGTCCAGCCAGCCCCACAGCCTCTGGCGCAGCCGGCGATACCAGGGCCGGGCCTGCCATTGTTGCCGGTCCACCTCGTGGCTGACCTGGAAATCGGCCAGGAAACATTCGACCACTTCGGCGATGAAGGCCGGATCCCGCGTTTCGAGATTGGCCTCCAGGTTCAGGCGCAGGTTCCAGTGGTCGAAATTGCAGGAGCCGACACTGACCCAGTCGTCGACCAGCACCATCTTCAGGTGCAGGAAGCGCGGCTGGTATTCGAAGATGCGCACGCCGGCCCGCAGCAGACGGCGATAGTAGCGCTGACCGGCATAGCGCACCGGCGGATGGTCGGTGTTGCGTCCAGCCAGCAGCAGGCGCACCTCCACCCCGCGCCGGGCCGCCTTGAGCAGGGCGCGGCGCACCTTCCAGGTCGGCAGGAAATACGGAGTGGCCAGCCAGATGCGCCGGTTCGCGCGGTGCAGGCTGCGGATCAGGGATTGCAGCACGTCGCGGTGCTGGCTCGCCTCGGCATAGGCGAGTCGTCCGGAACCCTCGCGGCGCAGCGGCACTGGCGGGATGCGCGGCGGCTTCGGCGGTCGCTGCGAGCGCCAGCGGCCCCACTCATGGCAGAGCATCCACTGGTGATCGAACAGCGTCCGCCAGTCGGCCAGCAGCGGACCGGCGATTTCCACCATGACTTCATGCCACAAACCGCTTGTGTCCTGCGGATCCCAGAACTCGTCGGTAGCTCCCGTGCCGCCGATATAACCCAAACGATCGTCCACCAGCAGCATCTTGCGATGATCGCGATGCAGATTATGCAGTCCAAAGCGCCAGCGCAGGGGATTGAACAGCACCAGGGCGACGCCCGCCTCGGTCAGCCGGGCGCGCAGGGTAGCGCCGAATCCGAGCGCTCCGAAGCCATCGAACAGGCAGCGCACCTGCACGCCGCGCTGCGCCGCGGCGACCAGCGCATCGATCAGCAGGCCGGCGCAGTGGCCATCCTTGACCAAATACAACTCCAGGTCGATCCGCCATCTGGCCTCGGCAATGGCCGCCAGCATGCGCGGGAAGAACGCATCGCCATCGACCAGCAGGCTGAGGCGATTGCCGCCCCGCCAGGGAAAGACCGCACCGCCCTGCATCATTGGCCTCCGCCTGCGGAGGCGGCGACCGACGCTCCCAGCGGGGTAGAGCGTCCCCCGGCCGGCGGCAACCGTCTGGACAGCTGATGGGTAAAGGGCTGGTGCATGCAACCTCTCGCTTGAAGACCGGCGCAGGACAATAACCGCTCCAGGCCGGCACCGAAAGCGTGCCGGCGCGACCTGACGCACGGGCCATGCTCAGGGCATGGGTGGGTTCTCCCCCTCAGCCAGCAGGCGGCAGCCCTCGCGCGGGCCGAGCCAGCTGGCGCTGTGGGTACGCCCCAGGCCGCGGGCGGTCACCGTCCGAGTGGCCGGCTCGTCGTGCAGCAGGTCGATCGGAATGTATTGCTGGATATAGACCTGACAATAATCCGCCGGGTTGCCGCTCACGTAGCGGCAGGAGCAGTACTCCTTGGCGCTATAGGCGCCGATGATGTCGGGGAAGGCGGCCAGGTGCGCACGGTTCGGCCAGCCCACGGCGACCACCAGCAGCGCGGTTGAGCCCAGCAGCAGGACGAGACGGCGGCGCATCAGGGAGCCTCCCCGACGGCGAAGGCCGCGCGGACCAAACGCAGGAAATCGTTGTGTCGATAGCTCGAATCGCGATCGTCGGCGAAGCGGACGATCACCAGCTTCTCCGCCGGCAGCACGTAGAGCGCCTGGCCCCAGTGGCCCAGCGCGGCGAAGGTGTCCGCCGGCGCGTTCGGCCAGGGCCGCGACGCTCTCGCCAGCGGCAGGTTCAGCCACCAGTGCCCGCCCGGCACCAATCCTTCCCCACGCGGCTGGTAGCCGGGCACCGGCGCGCGGTTGAAGGCGACCCAATCCGCCGGCAGCAGCCGGCGCTCGCCCCAGCGGCCGTCGCGCAGCATCAGCAGGCCGACCCGGGCCAGGTCGCGGGCACTCAGGTAGGCGTAGGAGGCACCGATGAAGGTGCCGGTCGCGTCCCGTTCCCAGACCGCCGAGGTGATGCCGAGCGGCTCGAACAGTGCCCGCCAGGGGTAGTCCGCATGGCGCTCGGCCGGGAGCATGCCCTTCAGCGCCGCCGCGAGCAGCACGCTGTCGCCGCTCGAATAGCTGAAGCGCGTGCCGGGCCCGGCATCTGCCTGATGCCGAGCGACGAAACGGGCCATATCGTTATGGCCACGGGTGTAGAGCATGGCGATAACCGAGGACTTCAGCGGCGAGTACTCGTAGTCCTCCTCCCAGGCCAGGCCGGAGGTCCAGTTGAGCAGGTGGCGCATGCGCAGGTCGGGATGGCCGGCGAGCGGCGGATAGTACTGCAGCGCCGGATCGTCGAGCCGGAAGCGGCCCTCGCCGTAGGCCACGCCGAGCAGACAGGCGAGCAGGCTCTTGCTCACCGACCAGACCAGATGCGGCGTGTTCGCGGTGGTCGGAGCGGCATAGTGCTCGTAGACCAGCACACCGTCACGAATCACCACCACCGCGTCGCTGCGCACGCCGCGGCGCTCGACCTCGTCCCGCGGCGGAAAGGCATAGGCCTCGAAGGCCTCGAGCGCCGGCCCCCGGGCGACGGGCTGACGGGCCCAGTCGGCACCCGGCCAGTCCTCGGCGACGGCCCGGCCGGCAGCGAGCACGGCGGCCGCCAGGCCAGCGACCAGGAAGCGGACGGAAAACCCAATGGCGGACATGCATCGACCTCGCGACGGGCAGAGCGCGAAGCCTAGCACGGGCCGGATGACGAAATGGACACGGCCCGGCCGGGGGTGAACGGCCTATTTCGGCAGTTGGTAGTCGTCCGGCCCGAGAAGATCGATGCCGCACTCCAGATGCTCGATCCAGTTGAGGAAGGCGTCGATCATTTCCTTGCCGACGAAGGGGCGGCCGTGCTGCGGCACGATCATATCCACCTTCATGTTGCGCACCATGCCCGCCCACAGTCGGCAGACCTTGTTGCTGGCCATGTAACGGCGATGAAAGGCATCCATGTGCGGGATATGACTGGCGAAATCGCGCACCGGCATGGCGTCGTCCACCAGCGAGGCGCCCATGTCGCCGGAGAAGAGGATCCGGCTCACCGGGTCGTACAGCTGGAAGTTGCCCACCGAGTGCAGGAAGTGCGCCGGCACCGCCTTCAGCTGGCAGCGACCAAGAGCAATCGAGTCGCCACGGTCCGGCAGGGCGATGATCCGGTCGTAGGTGGAGATGCCATGGCTCATGGCCAGATAGTTGGCGGTCAGGTGCGGCAGGAAGCGCGCCCACAGCTTCGAGCAGAGCACCTTGGCCTTGGTGTGCAAAAGCCACTTGCCCAGCGAGGAGATGATGTCCGGGTCCTGGTGCGAGGCGAAGATGTAGGTCAGCTCCTGCAGCGAGATGCGCTTCGACAGCTCCAGCGACAGCGGTGTGTAGGTCAGATCGCCGCCCGGATCGAGCAGCAGGTACTGGCCGTGGTCGGTGATCAGGAACTGGTTGGTCTGTACGCCCTCGCCCCTGACCAGATCATCGAAAAGCAGGCATTGATGAGTGCCGTTGTCGAACAGCACATGGGGTTCGCGTCGCATGAAAACCTCGCCGGATGCAGAGGCCCGCCAAAATACTCCGCAACACTCGCCGGCTTAGTGACGCAAATCAACCGCTCTCCCGCCGCCATTTCCCCACTGAGCGGCCTGTCACGCAAGGATCACCCAAACGTCACGGACGTGACACCGCCCCCGCCTAGCTTGAGCGTACCCGACCAAGTCGATCCGACCCTACAACGACAGCAGCCGGGCAGGGACGCGCGCCTTGCGCCAGTCCTGCCGAAGGCGCATCAGGCGGCTCACGGAGACCCCCCTATGACCCACGGTGCCATTACCTCCGAACGCAAGACCCCAGAACGTCATCTGCGCGCCGAGCGCCTGCTCGGCACGCACGCGCTGCGCGAGGCCCAGGCCCTGCGCTTTCGCGTGTTCAGCACGGAATTCGGCGCCAAGCTCAAAGGAGCCGAACTGGGGCTGGACATGGACGACTACGACCCGCACTGCAGCCACATCGGCGTGCGCGATCTTGGCAGCGGCGAGCTGGTCGCCACCACCCGGCTGCTCGACCACCAGGCTGCCGCCGACCTCGGACGCTTCTACAGCGAAGAGGAGTTCCGCCTGCACGGCCTGGCCCGCCTGCAGGGACCGCTGCTGGAAATCGGCCGCACCTGCGTCGCTCCCGGCTATCGCAGTGGCGCCACCATCGCCGTGCTCTGGAGCGAACTGGCCGAGGTGCTCAACGAGGGCGGCTACCGCTATCTGATGGGCTGCGCCAGCATCCCCATGAAGGACGGCGGCATCCAGGCCCAGGCAGTCATGCAGCGCCTGCGCGAACGCCACCTGTGCACCGAGCAGCTGCGCGCCGAGCCCAGGACCCCGTTGCCGCACCTGGAGCTGCCCGGCAACGTCACCGCCGAACTGCCGCCGTTGCTCAAGGCCTACATGCGCCTGGGCGCCAAGGTCTGCGGCGAGCCTTGCTGGGACCCGGACTTCCAGGTGGCCGACGTGTTCATCCTGCTCAAGCGCGACGAGCTGTGCCCGCGCTACGCCCGCCATTTCAAGGCTGCCGTCTGATTTCCCTGGCGGGCAGGACGCCCTTGCCGGCGTCCTTCCCGTCGTGGTCTTGCCCTGCGAGAGCCCATGAAGAAATTCCGCTTCCATATACGCCTTTTCCGCCTATTGGCGGTGCTCCTTTTCGGCCTGGCCATGGCCGGCTGGGTTACCCTGCTGGAGCGCCTCCGGCGCGACGACATGATGGCCCTGCGCCAACGTTTGACCCGTCGCTTTCTCGCCCAACTGGCCGCCGCCCTGCCCTTTCGCCTGAGCCTGCACGGCAAGGTGCCGGACCGCCCCATGCTGTGGGTCGGCAATCATGTCTCCTGGACCGACATCCCCCTGCTCGGCGGGCTCGTCCCGCTGTCGTTTCTATCCAAGGCCGAGGTGCGCAGCTGGCCGCTGGCCGGCTGGCTGACGCACAAGGCCGGCACGCTGTTCATCCGCCGCGGCGCGGGCGACAGCGGCCTGGTCAGGAGCCAGTTGCTACGCCACCTGCAGCACGGCCACGACCTGCTGATCTTCCCCGAGGGCACCACCACCGATGGACACGGCCTGCGCACCTTCCACAGCCGCCTGCTGGCCAGCGCGCTGGAAGCGCAGGTACCGGTGCAGCCAGTGGCGATCCGCTATCTGCGCGACGGCGCAATCGATCCGGTCGCGCCCTTCATCGGCGACGACGATCTGGTTTCGCATTTGCTGCGCCTGCTGCGCAGCGAACGCAGCGAGGTGGAGATCCACCTGCTGCCGCCGCTGGACAGCCAGGGCCTCAGCCGCACCGAACTGAGCCGCCAGGCGCACACGGCGATTGCCCAATGCCTGTTCGGCAGCACCGCGGCCCTGCCGGTTGCCGCCTGAAGGCTCAGGGCTCGCCCCTGTGCCTGCGGGCAAAATCCTGTAGTTGCGGATAAAAGGCATGGAAATTATCGCTCAACGGCTCGTAGAGCCGTTCCAGCTCGTCCAGGGCGCCATCCAGCCCCTCGGGGCGGGACAGGCGCCGCTGCATCCCCAGCAGCACCCGCTCCAGCACGGTGAAGTCGCGATAGCTGCCCAGCCAGTCCTGCTGCGCCATGCGCGGCACCAGCTCGGCCAGCCGGCCGGGCAGTTGCGCCTCGCCGGCGAGCAGCGCGTAGACCCGCGCAGTGAATACCGGGAGCGGCTCTTGCGCATAATCCGCCCAGCACCGGGCCAGGCAATGGTCGAAGAACAGGTCCAGGAGAATGCCGGCATAGCGACGCCGCGCCTCGGGAAAGCGCATCCGGGCCTGGCACACGATGGGATGGCTGTCGGTGAAGGCATCGATGCGCCGGTGCAGGCGGATGGCGGCCTCGATATCCGCCGGCCAGCGCCCCTGCAGGGGACCCTTGACGAAATCGCCGTAGAGACTGCCGAGCAGGTCGGCCGGCTGCGGGCCGCCCAGATGGAGATGGGCAAGATAGTTCATGGCGACACTCTAATTCCGATCGCCGATTGCTACAAAGACAGCCGGACGCCAGTATTGATATATCGCGATACACCGATATAGGGTTCGAACCAACACGATTCAGCCAGGCAGGCTCGCCCCATGTCCGATGCTTTCGACGAGGTCTACAAGGCCCTTGCCCACCCCGTGCGCCGGCAGATCCTGCACTGGCTGAAGGAGCCCGAACGCTACTTCCCCCATCAGGAACACTCTCTGGAGTTCGGCGTCTGCGCCGGCCAGATCGACCAGCGCACCGGGCTGTCGCAGTCCACCGTTTCGGCCCACCTGGCAACCCTGCAGCGCGCCGGCCTGGTCAGCGTGCGCAAGGTCGGCCCGTGGTGCTTCTTCAGGCGCAACGAGGCGGCCATCCAGGCCTTCCTCGAGCAGCTGCACGACGCGCTGTAAGGCGCGGCGGCCCCTTTTCGCCGGCAGTACAGCCCCTGGCTGACAGCCCTGCCCCTCCGATCGACCCACAGAGAGAACCATCCATGAGCACACTCTTCGATCCCATCAAGATCGGCGACCTGCAACTGCCCAACCGCATCGTCATGGCCCCGCTGACCCGCTGCCGCGCCGAACCCGGCCGCGTGCCCGGCGCGCTGATGGCCGAGTACTACGTGCAGCGCGCCAGCGCCGGCCTGATCATCAGTGAAGCCACCTCGGTCTGTCCGATGGGTGTCGGCTATCCCGACACGCCCGGCATCTGGTCGCAAGAGCAGATCGCCGGCTGGAGGAACGTCACCCAGGCGGTGCACGCTGCCGGCGGGCGCATTGTCCTGCAGCTCTGGCACGTGGGCCGGATCTCCGATCCGCTCTACCTGAACGGCGAACTGCCGGTGGCGCCGAGCGCCATCCAGCCCAAGGGTCATGTCAGTCTGGTCCGCCCGATGAAGGGCTTCGAAACCCCGCGCGCCCTGGAAACCGACGAGATCCCCGGCATCGTCGAGGCCTACCGCAAGGGCGCCGAGAACGCCAGGGCAGCCGGCTTCGACGGCGTGGAGATCCACGCGGCCAACGGCTACCTGCTTGACCAGTTCCTCCAGGACAGCACCAACCGGCGCAGCGACCGCTATGGCGGTAGTCTGGAGAACCGCGCCCGCCTGCTGCTGGAGGTGACCGACGCGGCGATCTCGGTATGGGGAGTTGGCCGGGTCGGCGTGCATCTGGCGCCGCGCGCCGACCTGCACGACATGGGCGACGCCAACCGTGCCGAAACCTTCGGCTACGTGGCCCGCGAGCTGGGCAAGCGCGGCATCGCCTTCATCTGCACCCGCGAGAAGGAAGACGCCGACAGCCTGACGCCACAGCTCAAGCAGGCCTTCGGCGGTGTGGTGATCGCCAACGAGCGCTTCACCAGGGAACAGGCCAACCGCTGGCTGGCCGAAGGCAAGGCCGATGCCGTGGCCTTCGGCGTCCCCTTCATCGCCAACCCCGACCTGCCGGCGCGCCTGGCAGCCGATGCACCGCTCAACGAGCCGCATCCGGAAACCTTCTACAGCTCGGGCCCGCAGGGCTACCTGGACTACCCGACCCTGTAGTCCGCCATCGGATCCGGCCCCCCGCGCCGGCCGTGCCGGGGCCGGCTCCGTCTCAGCGCCTGTTCAACTGCTGCTGCAGGCTGCGCATCTGGCTCTGCAGGGTGGTGAAGCTGCGCGTGGTCTGCGCGCGGAAGGCATCGAACTCGGCAGTGTCGGCCACGCCGCTGCGTGGGGTCGGCCGGTTGTCCAGCTCGCTGCGCAGTACCAAGAGCTCCTGCTCGAGACGGCTGATGGCCGGGGCCGGGTCGGCGCGCTTCTTCAGCACCGTCATTTGCCCGTCCAAGCCATTCAAGCGTGTAGCCAGTTGCTGCTCCTGCCCGGCCTGCTGCTCCTTCAGCGCCGCCACCGTCCCGTCGAGACCGCTCAGTCGCTCGGTCAACCGCTGCTCCTGCTCGACCTGCAGGCTCTTCAGCGTCGCCTGTTCGCCGGCGAGTACCTGCAGCCGCTCGTCGGTCTGGCGCAGCCTGCCGTCCAGCCGGGCCACCAGCTCCATGGCCACCTCCTGCTGCTTCTGCAGGTCACCGGCCAGTTGCCCGAGGCGCAGATCCTGCTCCTCCTGACGGGCCTGCAGCGCCTGCTGGCGCCTGTCCTGCTCGGCCAGGCGGCTCTCCAGCTGGCGGATCTGCAATTTGAGGGCTTCGCTGCCGGAGGTCACGCTGGATTCGGCGGCCACTACCTTGCCGCTGATGTTCTGGATGCGCAGTGCTGCATCCTCGCTGATCCGCGCGAAACTCTCCTGGGTCGCCACCAGTTGCTGCTCCATCAGCGCGAGGCGCTGCTGGCTCCACCAGCCGAGTCCGGCCAGGGAGAGGCTCAGCGCGCCGATCAGCGTCCACAGGAAACCATTGCCGGCCCGCCGCGCCGGCCGCTTCTCCTCGATCACGGCATGGCGCAGGGCCGGATCGCGAATTTCCGTTCGCAGGCTGGGAATATGCTCCACTTCATCGAAGGAATCGTTGCGCATGGGAATCTTCGCAAAGGCGCTGCCAACAGGATCTGCAGTATAGCGATTCGGGCCTGTGGCCGGGCTCTCATCCCCTTCGACAACGAGGCTCTAGCATGGGCTTTCCCACACGCATGCTGCGTGGATATGTCGCAACCCCGGTGCTATGATCCGTGACCTGCGGCGCCTTGCGCCCCGCTCCAAGCAGCACCCGAACCGGTCGCGCCCATGTCGCGCGCCCCACGATCTGATGAAGATGGAGAGTTGATCATGGCTTTTGAACTGCCGCCGCTGCCCTACGAGAAAAACGCCCTCGAGCCGCACATTTCCGCCGAGACTCTGGAATACCATCACGGCAAGCATCACAACGCCTACGTGGTGAACCTGAACAACCTGATTCCGGGTACCGAGTTCGAAGGCAAGAGCCTGGAAGAGATCGTCAAGACTTCCTCCGGCGGCATCTTCAACAACGCAGCCCAGGTGTGGAACCACACCTTCTACTGGAACTGCATGAAGCCCCAGGGTGGCGGTCAGCCGACCGGTGCCCTGGCCGACGCCATCAACGCCGCCTTCGGCTCCTTCGACAAGTTCAAGGAAGAGTTCACCAAGGTCGCCATCGGCACCTTCGGCTCCGGCTGGGCCTGGCTGGTGAAGAAGGCCGACGGCTCCCTGGCCCTGGCCAGCACCATCGGCGCTGGCAACCCGCTGACCTCCGGCGACACTCCGCTGCTGACCTGCGACGTCTGGGAACACGCCTACTACATCGACTACCGCAACCTGCGTCCGAAGTACGTCGAAGCGTTCTGGAACCTGGTGAACTGGGACTTCGTGGCCGCCAACTACGCCGCCTGATCCCCTGCTTGCCGCAGAAAACCCGACTCCGGTCGGGTTTTCTCGTTTCTGGCGGCGAAAAAGCCATCCCGCACTGCAAAATAACCAGTTTTTGACGTCTTCTCCAGGCGCGCCAATACTTGACCGAGGCGGTATTCCACCAGGACACCCATGTGAAGCCGGCTCCGCGCAACAGCCTGTCCCTCAAACTGCTACGTGTGGTACTACTCTGTGCCCTTCTGCTCGGACTGCTGTTCAGTTGTGTCCAGATCGCCTTCGAACTGCAGAAGACTCACCAGCAGATCGATCTCGAGGCCCAACGGATCCTCGCCATGTTCCGTGCCCCCTCGTCCCAGGCGCTCCACAGCCTGGACCGGGACACGGGCCAGCAGGTCATCGAGGGCCTGCTGCAGCATGAAGCCATCACTTCGGCCAGCATCGCCCCGGCCTCCGGCATCCCCCTCGCCGAGCGCTCCCGCGAGTTGCAGGCCTCCCCCTCCCGGGTCCTGACCGATGCACTGCTCGGACGCGAGCAGCAGTTCGGCACTCCGCTGTTCGACCTTCCCCCGGACAACGCACGCCATGGCGACCTGCACATCAGCCTGGACACCGCCACCTACGGCCATGACTTCCTGATCCGCGCGCAGCTCATTCTCCTCTCCGGCCTGCTGCACGCCGTCTTGCTGGCGATGCTGCTCTACCTGATCTATCAACGGCTGCTGAGCAAACCGCTGGACAGGATCATCGCCAATCTGGCGCAGATCGACCCGGAATATCCCGGCGCCCGGCAACTGCCCATGCTGGAGGGCAACGAGAGGAACGAGCTGGGCCTGTGGATCCGCACCGCCAACCAGTTGCTCGCCTCCATCGAGCGCAACACGCGCCTGCGCCACGAGGCGGAGTACAGCCTGCAGCGCATGGCCTACTACGACGTCCTCACCGGCCTGCCCAACCGCCAGCATCTGCTGCGCCTGCTCGGCCAGGTCCTGCTGGATGCGCGACGCCACCAGCGGCGAGTCGCCGTGCTCTGCGTGGGACTGGACGATTTCAAGTCGATCAACGAGCAATTCTGCTACCGGTTCGGCGACGAGCTGCTGCTGGCCCTGGCCGACCGCCTGCGCAGCCACGATACCGCCCCCGGAGCCCTGGCGCGCCTGGGCGGCGACCGCTTCGTGCTGGTCCGCGCCGATATCGACGAGCCCTACATGGCCGCCGAGCTGGCTCAGGGCATTCTCGACGACCTGGAGGTCCCCTTTCGTCTGGAGCAGCAGGACGTCCACCTGCATGCCAGCATCGGCATCACCCTCTACCCCGAGGACGGCCGCTCTCCCGAGAAGCTGCTGCAGAAGGCCGAGCAAACCATGACCCTGGCCAAGCGCTCGCACAGCCGCTATCAGTTCTACATCGCCAGCGTCGACCGGGAGATGCGCTATCGGCGCGAACTGGAGAAGGACCTGCGCGAGGCCCTGGCGCGCGGCGAGCTGCAACTGCTCTACCAGCCGCAACTGAACTACCGGAGCCAGCGGGTGGAAGGCGTCGAAGCCCTGCTGCGCTGGCGCCATCCGCGCCACGGCCTGGTGCCGCCGGACCAGTTCGTGCTGCTGGCCGAACACAGCGGCAGCATCATCCCCATCGGCGAATGGGTTCTCGAGCAGGCCTGCCGGCAGTTGCGGGAATGGCATGACCAGGGTTTCAGCGAACTGCACATGGCGGTCAACCTGTCCGCCGTGCAACTGCGCCACGATGGTCTGCCGCGCCTGATCGATCGGCTGCTGCGCACCTACCGGCTGCCTGCCGGCAGCCTGGAGCTGGAGGTCACCGAAACCAGCCTGATGGAGGACATCCAGGTCGCCGCCCGGCATCTGCGCAGCCTGCGCCGCTGCGGCGCACGGATCGCCATCGACGACTTCGGCACCGGCTACTCCTCGCTGAGCTACCTGAAGAGCCTTCCTCTGGACAAGATCAAGATCGACAAGAGCTTCGTCCTGGACCTGCTCAACGACGACGACCACGATGCCGGCACCATCATCCGCACCATCATCCAACTGGCCCGCAACCTGGGCAAGCAGGTGACCGCCGAAGGCGTGGAAACCGCTGCGCAGGAGGCCTACCTGGTGAGCCAGGACTGCCACGAGGGGCAGGGCTACCTGTACAGCAAGCCACTGCCAGCGGTGGAGCTGGCCGCCTTCATCCGCCAGGCACAGCTGCGCCAGGCTCCCGTCAGCTGACTCCCGGCGGCCAGAACAGCGGCGATCGACCTCGGTTCGCTTTTCAAAAATGCAAATCCTTCGCATTATAACCGCAACCGCGCATTGCGCCCCGCCGACACTGCCGCAAGGACTTTCAGCATGCCCCGCATTCCCCTGGCTACCGCCAGCCTGCTCGCCGTCGCCATCTCGCTCGCCGGCTGCGATGACAAAAAGGAACCAGCGTCCAGCCAGACCGTCGCCCCGGCAGCCATTGCTCCCGCCGCCACAGCGCAGACCGACGAGGCTGCTGCCAGGGCAGTGGTGACGCATTACGCCGATCTGGCACTGGCCGTGTACAGCGACGCCCTGAGCAGCGCCAAGGCCCTGCAGCAGGCGGTCGACGCCCTGCTCGCCAAGCCGGACACCGACACCCTGCAGGCAGCCCGCGAAGCTTGGATTGCCGCACGCGTCCCCTACATGCAGAGCGAGGTGTTCCGCTTCGGCAACCCGGTGGTGGACGAATGGGAGGGCCAGCTCAACGCCTGGCCGCTGGACGAGGGGCTGATCGACTATGTCGCCGCCGACTACCAGCACGCCCTCGGCAATCCCGGCGCCACCGCCAACATCGTCGCCAACACCGAGATCCAGGTGGGCGAGGAGAAGGTCGACGTCACCGAGATCAGCGGTGAAACCCTGGCCAGCCTCAACGAACTGGCCGGCTCGGAAGCCAACGTGGCCACCGGTTACCACGCCATCGAGTTCCTGCTCTGGGGCCAGGATCTGAACGGCACCGCTCCCGGTGCCGGCCAGCGCCCGGCCAGCGACTACCTGGCCGGCGAGGGCTGCAGCGGCGGCCACTGCGAGCGCCGCCGCGCCTACCTCAAGGCGGTCACCGACCTGCTGGTCAGCGATCTGGCGTACATGGTCGGCCAGTGGCAGCCCCAGGCGGCCGACAACTACCGCGCCAGCCTTGAACAGGAATCGGCCGCCAACGGCCTGCGCAAGATGCTCTTCGGCATGGGCAGCCTGTCCCTCGGCGAATTGGCCGGCGAGCGCATGAAGGTGCCGCTGGAAGCCAACTCCACCGAGGACGAGCAGGACTGCTTCAGCGACAACACCCACAACGCGCACTTCTACAACGGCAAGGGCATCCGCAATGTCTACCTGGGCGAATACCGCAGGCTCGACGGCAGCCTGCTGAGCGGTCCGAGCCTGTCGTCGCTGGTCGCCAAGGCCGACGCCCGGGCCGACGCCACTCTCAAGGCCGATCTCGAGGCCAGCGAGGCGCGTCTGCAGGCCCTGGTCGACAGCGCCGCCAAGGGCCGGCACTTCGATCAGCTGATCGCCGCCGACAATGCCGCCGGGCAGCAATTGGTGCGCGACGCCATCGCCGCGCTGGTCAAGCAGACCGCCTCCATCGAGCAGGCTGCGGCCCGGCTGGGCATCGGCGACCTGAGTCCGGACAGCGCCGACCACAACTTCTGACCCTCCGCCGCACGCCGGGCGCGGGACATCACCGCGCCCTCGCCTGGAACGCCGTCGATGCCGTCACCGCTTCATCGTCTTACCCTGCTGCTGGTGCTCGGCCTCGGCGCCTGCGACGGACAGTCGCCGGACTTCAGCCGGGCCGAGCCCGGCGAAGCCCTGTCGGCCGGCGGTGCCACCGTCCAGCGCAGCGACCGGGACGCCTTCGCCCAGCCCTCGGCCAACCTGACGTCTGCGCAGCGCATGGACTTCGCCGTCGGCAACAGCTTCTTCCGCAAGCCCTGGGTCAGCGCCCCCTCCAGCACCACCGCACGCGACGGGCTAGGTCCGCTGTTCAATACCAACGCCTGCCAGAACTGCCACATCCGCGACGGCCGCGGCCACCCGCCGGAGGCGCAGGCGGACAATGCCGTGTCCCTGCTGGTGCGCCTGTCGATCCCGGCGACACCGGAGACCGCGCACCTCGCCGAACGTCTCGGCGTGGTTCCCGAACCGGTCTACGGCAACCAGCTGCAGGACATGGCGGTGCCCGGCGTGCCCCCGGAGGCCCGGGTACGCCTGAGGTATGAGCCCCACAGCCTGCGCTTCGCCGACGGTTTCCAAGTGGAACTGCGCCGGCCCCGACTGCAGCTCGACCGCCTGGGCTACGGCGCGCTGCATCCCGACACGCGCTTTTCCCTGCGCATCGCTCCGCCGATGATCGGCCTCGGCCTGCTGGAGGCGATTCCCGAAGCCGCCATTCTTGCCAAGGCCGATCCCGACGACGCCGATGGCGATGGCATCTCCGGTCGCCCCAACCGGGTCCGCGACCACACCACCCAGAGCACCGCCCTCGGCCGCTTCGGCTGGAAGGCCGGACAACCGAACCTCAACCAGCAGAACGCCGACGCCTTCTTCAACGACCTGGGCCTTTCCACCCGCCTGCTGTCCGGCAGCAGCTGCACTCCGGCCCAGACCGCCTGCCTGACCAGCGCCGACGGAGGGAGACCGGAGGTCGACGATCACCTGCTCGCTCGCGTGCTGTTCTACACCCGCCACCTGGGCGTGCCGGCCCGACGAGCCGTGGACGACCCACAGGTGCTGGCCGGCAAGGCATTGTTCCATCGCGCAGGCTGCGCGCGCTGCCACATTCCCACGTTCGTGACCGCTGCGGATACCGCCGAACCGGAGCTGGCCAACCAGAAGATCCACCCCTACAGCGACCTTCTGCTGCATGACATGGGCGACGGTCTGGCCGACAATCGTGCGGAATTCGAGGCCAGCGGCCGCGAATGGCGGACTCCGCCGCTGTGGGGACTCGGCCTGACGCAACGGGTCGGCGGCCACACCCGGCTCCTCCATGACGGCCGGGCGCGCAATCCGCTGGAAGCGATCCTCTGGCATGCTGGCGAAGCGCAACCGGCCCGGGACCGGGTCCTGACCTTCGACGCCGGCCAGCGTGCGGCACTCCTGGCCTTCCTGAACTCCCTCTGAAAAGGAACCGAAGCATGTTCCGCAGTACCCCCCTCCTCCTTGCCCTGACCGGCCTTCTGCTCGGTGCCTGTACGCCCAAGGAGCCCGATCAGCAGACCAGCATCGCCCTGACCGACGGCGTGCTGCTGCCGGCCTACAGCACCTGGACCGAAGCCGACCGCCAGCTGGCGGCCAGCGCCCTGTCCTTCTGCGCCGGCAACGAGGACCTGCAGCAGGCGCGGCAGACCTTTCTGACCGCCCAGAACGGTTGGGCCGCCCTGCAGCCCCTGCTGTTCGGACCGCTCGCCGAGGGCAACCTGAGCTGGCAGGTGCAGTTCTGGCCGGACAAGAAAAACCTGGTCGCCCGCCAGGTCGAAAGCCTGCTGCAGCAGAAGCCGGCGCTGACCCAGGCCGACCTGGACCAGGCCAGCGTGGTGGTCAAGGGCCTCAGCGCCTACGAATACCTGCTCTTCGACAAGAACCTGGACCTCGCCGATGCCTCCCAGCGCCAGCGCTACTGTCCGCTGCTGATCGCCATCGGCAAGCACCAGCAGACCCTCTCCGCGGCAATCCTCCAGCAATGGCAGGGAGATGCCGGCATGGCCGCACAGCTGAAGCGCTTCCCCAACAGCCGTTACGCCGATGCCAAGGAGGCCATCGCCGAGATCCTGCGCGCCGAGGTCACCGCCCTCGACGCCCTCAAGAAGAAGCTCGGCACCCCGCTCGGCCGGCAGAGCAAGGGCGTGCCGCAGCCGCTGCAGGCCGAGTCCTGGCGCAGCCAGTCCACGCTCTCGAACCTCGCCGCCAGCCTGGCGACGGCCGAGCGCCTGTGGCTCGGCGTCAAGCAGGATGGCATCCGCAGCCTGCTCGACGAGGATCAGGCAGAACTCGCCCGGCGCCTCGACCAGGCCTTCGGCGACAGCCGCGGCCAGCTTGCCGCCCTGCAGCGTCCGTTCGACGAACTGCTCGCCGACAAGGCCGGGCGCGATCAGTTGAATGCCCTCTACGACAGCCTCGACCGCCTGCATCGCCTGCACGAGCGCGAGCTCGCCAAGGCGCTCGACATTCAGCTCGGCTTCAACGCCCATGACGGCGATTGAGGATGACGATGAAGCGACGCACCCTGCTCACCGGCGGTGGCGCCCTGCTCGCCGCAGCCGCTCTGGGTAGCTGGCGCCTGACATCCGGCAACCGCCAGCCGCTGCTGCTTTCCGCCCGCGACGACGCCGACGGCCATCACTATGCGGTCGGCTACCGGCTGGACGGCAGCCAGGTCTTCGTTATCCGGGTGACCGAGCGCTGCCATGACGTGGTGCCGCACCCGCGTCTGCCGTTGGCATTGTTCGTCGGCCGCCGGCCGAGCCGCGAGAGCTACCTCGTCGATATTCGCGACGGCCGTCTGCTGCAGACGCTGGCCACTCCCGCCGACCGGCACTTCTACGGACACGGCGTGTTCCACGCCGGTGGGGAGTGGTTCTACAGCACCGAGAACGATACCCGCGAACCCGGCCGCGGGGTGGTCGGCGTCTATCGCCTGCAGGCGGATCGCCTGCAGCGTGTGGCTGAGCATTCAAGCCACGGCATAGGCCCGCACCAGTTGCTGTGGATGCCCGACGGCGAGACGCTGGTGGTGGCCAACGGCGGCATTCGCACCGAAGCCGACAGCCGCGAGAAAATGAACCTCGACGCCATGGAGCCGAGCCTGGTGCTGATGCGTCGTGACGGCGTCCTGCTCGGCAGGGAGCAACTGCCCGAGCGGATGAACAGCGTGCGTCATCTGGCCGTGGCCGGCGATGGCACCGTGGTCACCGGCCAGCAGTACGAGGGAGACCCGCAGGATACCGTGCCGCTGCTGGCGATCAAGCGACCCGGCCAGGCCTTCCAGGCCTTTCCCCTCGGCGAGGCCCAGCGCCGGGCGATGAACCAGTACACCGCCAGCGTGGCGATCCACAGCGACCTGCGCCTGCTGGCCGTGACTGCGCCACGCGGCAACCGGGTATTCGTCTGGGATCTGGATACCACCGAGCTGCGCCTGGATGTGCCACTGGCCGACTGCGCCGGCGTCGCCGCGGTCGCCGACGGTTTTGTCGTCAGCTCCGGGCAGAGCCGCTGCCGGCTGTTCGACTGCCGCCGCTCCCAGATCGAAATCCGCCACCTGGAGCTGCCGGCGGGACTCTGGGACAACCATCTGCGGCTGGCCTGATGCCAATGAGAGGCAAAGTGACCATCGAATGCCTCGGCTTACTTTGATCGACCGCCTGTCAGCTTTGACTATCAGCTTTTAAGCTTACAGAGCCCGATCTGGGCAAACCCAACCCTCAAGGATTGAAGCGTGTTGTATCCGGCTCGCCCGAAGGCCTGCCGGATGACCGAGCTTCTTGGAAAGGAATCCAAGCGATGCGCCATCTGCGGCCTCTGTTTGCCCTGTGCACCTCCCTGCCTGTCTGTAGCGTCTTTGCGGCCATAGCTCCCGATGCAGGCCGTCTGATCCAGGACATCGAATCCGTACCACTATCCATCCCCGCCCCCCAGCGCCTTGACCTGACCCTGCCGGACAACGGCAACGGTCAGGCAGCCCCTGGCGGTCCGAAACTGACCGTGAAGGGATTTCGCCTCAGCGGCAACCAGGCCATTCCGAGCAGCGAGCTCCTGCCCCTGCTCGACAACCTGAAGGGCCGCGACCTCGGTCTCGGCGAATTGCAACAGGCCGCACGGCGTCTCTCCAACCACTATCGCCAGCGCGGCTATCCGCTTGCCCGCGCCTACCTGCCGCCGCAGGAGATCGAGCAGGGCATTGTCGAGATCGCCCTGCTCGAAGGCCGTTACGGCCAGGTCCGTCTGCAGAACGGCTCGCGCGTCAGCGACCGTGTCCTCAGGGGGCCGCTCTCCTCCCTGGAGAATGGAACTGCGGTCGAGGCCAGGGAGCTCGAGCGCAGCCTGCTGCTGCTGCAGGACACGCCCGGCGTGGAGGTCAAGTCCACCCTGCGTCCCGGCACCAGCGTCGGCACCACGGATCTTGTCGTCGAGACCCGCCCGGCCCGGCTGGTGAGTGGTTCGATCGATGCAGACAACTACGGCAACCGCTTCATGGGTCAGAATCGTCTGGGCCTCACCCTCAACCTGAACAGCCCGCTGGGGCTGGGCGACCTGCTGACCCTGCGCGGCATGCGCTCCGACGAGGACCAGAACTACCAGCGCGTCAGCTATCAGCTGCCGGTCGGCCCGGCCGGGACCCAGGTCGGCGTGGCCTACTCCGACATGGACTACGAGCTGTCCAAGGATTTCGACGAACTGGATGCCCACGGCAATGCGCGCATCGCCACGGCCTTCGTGCTGCAGCCGCTGATCCGCAGCCGCGCATTCAACCTCTACGGCCACCTGCAGTTCGAGGACAAGTTCCTCGAGGACGATATCGACCTGTTCTCCAGCCGCAGCGACAAGCGCCTGCGCAACTGGAGCGCGACCCTCAGCGGCAACGCCCACGACAGCCTGGGTGGCGGCGGCGTCACCAGCTTCGCCCTGACCTATACCCATGGCGACCTGAACATCGACAGCGGCGACGTGGAACGACTGGATGCGGCCACGGCCCGCACCCAGGGCACCTTCAACAAGTGGAACCCGGCCATTCTGCGCCTGCAGCGTCTGACCGAACGCCTCAGCCTCTACACCCATCTGCAGGCCCAACTCAGCGACGGCAACCTCGACTCCGCGGAAAAGTTCTGGCTTGGCGGCCCCTATGGCGTGCGCGCCTACCCGCAGGGCGAAGCTACCGGCGACCAGGGCTGGCTGGCCAACGTCGAGCTGCGCTACGCCCTGACCCCGACCTGGCAGCTCTCCACCTTCGTGGACCACGGAGAGGTACGCCTTAACGAGGACACCTGGGACGACGGCGAAAACCACCGCCGCCTTTCCGGCGCCGGGGTCGGTGTCAACTGGAACGACCATGGCTGGCGGATCAGTGCCGTCTCCGCCTGGAAGCTCGGCAGCGAGCGCACCGAGAGCGATGTCAACCGCACACCACGCGTCTGGGTTCAGTTGGTCCGCTATTTTTAAACCGAGCGGCATGCGCCTCATCGCCGAGCAGGCAGTACGGCCTTAGCGCACCGATCATGTCCGCAGTCGTACGTACGCCCATCGGAAGGGGACACGCCAATCATGAACAGGATCTTCAACGTCGTCTGGAGTCATGCGCAAAACACCTGGATCGTCACCAGCGAGCATGCCGACAAGCGCGGCAAATCCGGCAGGCTGCGCCTGCCAGTCCTTGCCCTCTGCCTCTCGCCGCTGTCCCTGCTGGCCGCCGACCTTCCCGAGGGCGGACAGATCGTCCTGGGTAGCGGCGCCATCGGCACACCCGCAGGCAACCACCTGCAGATCCAGCAGAGCAGTCAGAAGATGGCCATCGACTGGCAGACCTTCAACATCGGCGCGGACAAGAGCGTTACCTTCCAGCAGCCGAACAGCAGCGCCATTGCCCTGAACCGGGTGATTGGCAGCGATGGCAGCGCCATCCTCGGCAAGCTGGATGCGAATGGCCAGGTGTTCCTGATCAACCCCAACGGCATCCTCTTCGGCCCGGGCGCCAGCGTGAATGTCGGCGGACTGGTCGCATCGACGCTGGACCTCGGCAACGAAGACTTCGAGGCCGGCAACTACCGCTTCAAGGGTAACGGTCATCATCTGGCCGGCGTCAGCAACCAGGGCAACATCACTGCCAGCGACGGCGGGGCTGTGGCCCTGCTCGGTGGCCAGGTCAGCAATGACGGAGTCATCCAGGCGAAGCTGGGCACGGTCGCCCTGGCCGCCGGCAGCCAGATCACCCTCGACTTCGCCGGCGACGGCCTGCTCAATGTTCAGGTCGACCAGGTCGCCGCCGACGCCCTGGCCCGCAACGGCAACCTGATCAAGGCCGATGGCGGCACGGTGCTCATGACCGCCAGGAGCAGCGACACCCTGCTGAAGACCGTGGTCAACAACGAGGGGGTCATCGAGGCGCAGACCCTGGGCAGCAGGAACGGCAAGATCGCCCTGCTCGGCGACATGGACCTGGGCATCGTCCAGGTCGGCGGCACCCTGGACGCTTCGGCTCCGGACGGGGGCGACGGCGGCTTCATCGAAACCAGCGGCGCCACGGTGCGGGTCGCCGACACGGCCAGGGTGACCACCAAGGCCAGCACGGGCAAGACCGGCACCTGGCGCATCGACCCGAGCAACTTCACCATCGGCGCCGGCAGTTCCCTTACCGGCAGCAACATCGATGCCGCTACCCTGTCCACCAACCTGGCGACCACCAACGTCGAAGTGGCCACCGGCAACAGCGGCGCGGAACCCGGCGACATCAACGTCAACGCCGCCGTCGGCTGGGATGCCGGCACCACGCTGACCCTGAGCGCCTACAACGACATCAACATCAATGCCGACATTAGCGCCACGGGCAACGGTGCAGGCCTGGCGCTGAACCATGGGAGCAATGCCACCTACCGCCTGCTCAACGGCTCCAGCATCACCCTTTCCGGTAGCGGCGCCGGCTTCTCCGTGAACGGCGATGCCTATACCGTGATCCAGACCCTTGCCGCCCTGCAGGGGGTCGGCAGCAGCGATCTCGGCGGTCGCTACGTGCTGGGCAACGACATCGCTGCCAGCGACACTGGCAACTGGAGTTCGGGAGCCGGCTTCGAACCGATCGGCAGCGCCAGTACTCCATTCACGGGCATCTTCGATGGGCTGGGTCATGTGATTTCCGGACTGACCATCAACCGGCCAACGACCGACAACGTCGGTCTGTTCGGCGCGACGCAGAGCGCGACGATACGCCAGCTGGGCTTGTCCGGGGCCAGCATCAATGGCCTGAACTACGCCGGCAGCCTCGTGGGCCAGGCCACCTCAGGCACCATCGAGGCCGTCTACGCCACCGGCAGCGTCAGCGGCTACCAGTACGTCGGCGGACTGGCGGGCAGCAACAGCGGCCTTGTCGCCAACAGCCACAGCATCGGCAACATCATCGGGATGAACAACCTGGGCGGCCTGGGCGGCAGCAATGGCGGCCAGCTCATCAACACCTATGCCGTCGCCCAAACCAGCGGACCGGGATCGAATATCGGTGGACTGGTGGGCCACAACACAGGGGTACTCCTGGGTAACTTTGCCGTTGGCAACACCCTTGGAAACCTCAACGTCGGTGGATTGGTGGGTGGCAATGACGGCGGGATCGTCGCAGGAAACTACAGCGCCGGACTGGTCACCGGAAACATCAATATTGGCGGGCTGGTCGGTACCAATACCGCAGGCATCGTCGCCGGCAACTACAGCAACGCAGTCGTCAATGGGAATACCAACGTCGGCGGTCTCGTAGGACTCAACCTCGGAGGGCTGGTGGCCGGTGGCGGCGTCGGCGTCGGCACCCTGGGCGAGCTGGCCAGCCTGTTCGGACTCGACGGCAGCGTGCTGCTCGCCAGCGGCTACAGCATCGGCAACCTGACGAGTATCGCCACCGGCATCGGACTGCCGGGATTCGATGACAGCACCCTACTCGCCGGCAGCTACGGGCTGGGCAGCCTGGGCGGCATCATGACCCTGGACGGCCTGAAGGCCCACATCGAAAGCCATCTGGCGGCAGCCGGCAATCACCTCGTAGGGCTGGACCCCTTCGCCAACCTGTCCGCGTTCGACAGCAGCCTTCTGGAGGGCTATGCGGACCTGCTCGGCAGTGTTCACGGGTACACCAATGTCGGCGGACTGGTCGGCGCCAATGAAGCCGGCATCGTCGCCGGCAGTCACAACTTCGGCAACACCTATGGCTATAACAACGTCGGTGGACTGGTCGGCTCCAGCAGCGGCCTGGTCTTCGGCAACAGTGCTTCGGGCTCGGTCATGGGCCTGGAGCAGAACGCGGGCGGACTGGTCGGCTACAACAGCGGCACGGTCAAGGTCAACTACGCCACGGGCGCCGTCGCCGGCAAGAACAGGGTCGGCGGCCTGGTGGGCCTCAACAGTGGCAGCATGGATACCAACTATGCCGCAGGAAATGTCGTCATCGATACGGCCTCGGGAGGTGACGCAGGCGGCTTGGTGGGCGCGAACAGCGGCAGCATCGAGAACAGCTTCGCCACCGGCCATGTCTCCAGCGCCTCCGCCCGCAGTGGTGGACTGGCCGGCTCCAACGCCGGACTGATCGCCAACACCTACGCTACCGGCGGCGTTTCCGGCACCAGCGAAGTCGGCGGTCTGGTGGGTTACAACGGCGGCAGCATCGATACCAGCTATGCCATCGGCACCGTCTCCGGCACCAGCAGCAACGTCGGAGCCCTGCTGGGCTACAACGGCGGCAGCCTCAGCAGAAGCTACTGGAATGCCACTATGGCCGGCAGTCTGCCCGGTATCGGCGATGGGGACCTCAGCGGAGCCAGTGGACTGACCGGCGAGCAGATGATGCAAATGTCCAGCTATGCCGGCTGGGACATCTCCAACATTGGGGGCAGCAGTGCAGTCTGGCGAATCTACGAAGGCCACACCACTCCCCTGCTGCGCGCCTTCATGACGCCGCTGACGATCACCACCGACGATGTGACCATCACCTACGACGGTACCGTATGGTCCGGAGGAAGCGGCTACACGACCGGCTCGATAACCCCGAACTTCTGGCACCGTTCCCCCAAGGTCAACCACAACCTGATCTACGGCGCCATCAATACCAGCCAGCCGGCGCGCAATGCCGGCACCTACGCGATCGACGACGGCCTCTACTCCAGCCAGTTGGGTTACGACATCAGCTACGATCCCGGCACCCTGACCATCCAGAAGGCTCTGTTGATCCTGAGCGCCAGCTCGGACAGCAAGACCTATGATGGCACCACCACCTCCAGAGGCACGGTCGGAGCCAATGGCCTCGCTACTGGCGATACGGTTTCGGCAACCCAGAAATACGATTCGGCTGAAGTCGGCGAACGCACTCTGCTGGTGAGTGAAGTCACCATCGAGGACGGCAATGACGGAAACAACTACGAGGTGATTCGCCAAAGCGCCAACGGCACCATTCGCGCCGCCACGGACAATGGTGGCGGTGACGGAGGCACCGGCGGCGGTGGCAACGGCGGCAATAACGGCGGCGGTGGAACCGGTGACAACGGCGGCGGAACTGGAGGCAGCGGAGATGGCGGCAACGGTGGAGCCGGAGGCGGCGGCAATGACAACCCGGGCGGTGAGGATAACCTTGTCCGGCTATCACCTGCCTATCTGGCTGTCTTGGCTACCAGGGAACCCTGCAGAACGGCAGACCAGCGATTGGATATTCGCCAACGCTACCGCTGCCCGATCATGAACGACAATCCAGATCAGGCAGCAATCGAGGCAACTCCCTATACGATCGAAGATGGAGGCCTGCGCCTACCGGAAGGAATCTGACCGACGCAACGCGGTCGGCTTCCCTGGCTGGCCGCGACAAACTCCACACCGCCATGCCTGCACCGAACCGTACGGCCCACGGCGATGCCGGAAGCGGTCCAGGCGAACGGCCCGGCAGCGCGTTTCCCCTTGGCTTGGATAGCCGAGAGCTGTATATCCGGGTCCCGCCAGGGCTGGGCTAAATTTCACTTAGACTTTCGAACAAAAGACCTTGAGTTAACCAGCCGTACAAGCCAGTATGACGCTCAAGCAATGGCACAGCTTCTCACGAAGCTGCGTTATGAAATCAGCTGGCGCCTGCTGGCAGCCAGCTGATGATAAGGGAACGCATGCACAGCTGAATCATCAGTTGTATGCTTTCAGGCCCTGCGACAGACCGAATAGAAGCAACATCAGATCCTGATCGGGGCGGGTTTGAGTGGCGCCTCTGGCATTGGGAGGCAACGGGCAGTGATCGAGGCCGCTTTTGACGCTGATCACACCAGGTGCTGGCTCGTGCCAAGCTGCCACAGCCAGGGAAGCAACGGCCAAGGAACCTACAAAAAAAAGACCCCGTGCGAGTGCTAGTTTCATTCTTGTCATCCCCTGCTTGTGTTTGCTGACGAACACACTTAACACGTTAGATCACCCACAGACCTGTTGCCTTGATCCATGGCAACAAAAAGCCGGGTGGTAGGGGGCATGCACCGCCTGTGCCTGCCTTGGCACAGTCTTGAGCTCACTCAGACAGAGGCCTACCTCCAACGCTCGACGACCATGGCGCTTTTGCCTTCGTCGCATGTACAGCCAGAGAACAAAGCAAGAAAAGCTCGAAAAATCCGCGTCATGGCCTGTCAGGTATCAAGGAGGCCAAACACTGCTTGATCAGACCGATCGGAGAAAAACAGCGCCTATCCGCATAGGCCGCATTGCCGTTGCGTTTATCTACCCTCCCCCTAAGTACCGTCAAAATGCGTCATGACGGTGCGCCCCGCCAGATAACAGTGCACAAACCGCTCGGATCAATAGGCAGAACACGGCCAAGCACAGGCCTTGCAATGCCTTGCAATGTTGGAAGAGTGGCCCCGACCGCTTAGCTTGATAGGCAGCAGGCCTCTAACCTCAATAAGTTTTCCAATCGCCAGCCAGCCTCCAATCCCATTGGGTCAGGGCCGCCAAGTCGGGCGCATGCCATTCGAGCAATATGGCATCCAGTCTGTTTGACACAGGAGCCCACGCCTACAAGGATACGCATTGAAAAGACGGCTATCGTTTCGCTTGCTTTGCCATGCTGCTGGCTTGCTCTCCTGGCTGCTACCAACTCCTTTTACCAGTGCCGAATCCTTCCAGTTCGCACTGCTTGCCAAACGGATCGATCATCGCTTTTTCATTCAGGCAGGTGAAGGCTGTGCCGAAGCCGCGCAGGCCCAGGGCGATACCTGCCTGCTACTGGGCACTCAAGGCCCCGAACACTTTCGCCAGCAGAATCAGGCTCTGGAACAGGCCCTCACAAGAGACCTGGACGGTATCGCGCTGTCGGTGACCCATTCGAAATGGCTGGCCACCCATGCCTTGCAGCGAGTGGGCAAGACACCACTGATCACCTTCGAATCGGATCTGGAGCCTGCGGAGCAGCATCTGCGCCAAGGCTATGTCGGGCTCGACAACCTGGCCTTCGGCCGGCAGTTGGCCATGCTGATTCAGCGCTTCAGGCCGGAGGGCGGCAGACTGTGCATCCTGACCGGCAGCCCGCGCGACCCCAATCATCAGGAACGGATCCGTGGCATTCGCCAGCAGTTGCGCGGCATCCAGAGCACCAATGAAGGAGTCGGCCGCCTGAACGGACAGAATGGCTGGAGCGAACCGAACCGCTGCCCGCTCTATCGTGCCGAAAATCCGGAGAAGGCCGTGCTCCAGCTTGCTGCCCTGCTGCATGCAGGGCCCGTCGATGCCATCATCAGTACCGGCAGCTGGCCCATCTATGAAGCCCAGGCCTATCGCCAGCACCTGGGTCCGCTGCTTGCCAAGCTCGCGACAAAGGGGGTCAGCCCGGCTATCGTCATCGCGACGAACGAGCCGGATGCAGCACATCGCGCACTGCTCGATGATGGCCTGGTACAGGCCTACCTGAGTCTGGAAGGCCGCGAAATCGGTCGTCAGAGCTACCGAATGATGAAACGCTTGGCGTTAGGCTTGCCCATCCCGGAAAAGATTATCGTCGACAGCCACATCCACTTGCCTAAAACGCGCTCAGAGGCCCCCGCGGAACCTTGAGATGGCCAACTGCCACCTCACACTCCGTACACAACCAGGACGGCATGGGCATGGCTTCTCAGCGTACTCCTGCTCCGCCATACAGATTCCCAGAATACGATGCGATCACCGGCTTCGCGGCATGCATCTGCAAGTCATCAGCCGGCAAGCGCTGCAGGAGACAAACGGCCATTTGCTCGGGGAAGCCTCGGGAAATCACGCGCTCGGCGAGCGAGAGTTCTGGCGGAGGCCATCGAACCGGATCGTCTGCCGATTCCGTAAAGGATGCGGGAGAGGACTTGGCCACAGGGAAATGGAGGCCAGAGGGCGGCGCTTGATCTCGCTTCGCCTCATGACCTTGTATGCCTAAGTTCAAGCTACACGAAAGCATATACGGATGAGCAAGTGAGCATGCAGGCACAAAAAAACCGGCTGTAAGTGCCGGTTTCTCTGGGTTTCAGCGGCGAAGGGAATCGAAGTGACCAGCAATAGCGGTACTCGCAGCCACTTTCAAAGTTCGGGCATACACACAGGCATACAAGGCGCCGGCTGCTGGCCTCTTTTCGGCTGCTTTTTGACCAGTTCCAAGCCCACCAGGATGACGCCCTGCCGGCGCTGGTGATCGTCGTCACTCCCCCGCCTCGGGGTGGTGTTCCCCCGGTGGGGGAGGATCGGCCCGCCCCTCGCGTGCGTGCGCGTACTGCTCGGCATGGGGGCCTCAGATCGGGGCAGCCTTCCAGGCGATCATCCATCAGCAGCCGGCGCGTCGAACATCTCCCGACTTCTCGGGCGATCACCACAAAAGTTTTGTGGTCAGCCCCGCGCACGGCGAACAGCTCCCGAGCTTTCGGGAACTGCCAGCAGGCTGCGGCGGGTAGACCTCCTGAGTTTTCAGGCGATGCCCCAGGCGAGCGCGGGAAGGTACGGCAGGTGTCGGAAAATTTTCCGGCACCCCGCGCAGTCCCTACGCGCACGCGTGGCAGGTAGATCGGCTGAACTTCCAGCTGATGCCCCAGGCGCAGGTGGGTGAGCCCGCTTACAAAAGTTTTGCAACCGTCAGCCCCCATAAGTTTGGGAACTGCCACCAGTCCCAGGCACACGCCGGCGGGTAGCCTCTGCAACGTGAGTTTTCCCGAGTAGCTGCGTCAGCCCCTCATGCAGTCGGGTTCTTCCATTTCAAACGGAGAAACCCAGGCGAAACCCAGCCGAAACCGAGTCGGTTTCCACCGGGGCGGCAATCGGCGAAGTTTTCCGCCGATCACCGAAACCAGCAGCATCAGGGCGGTGATTCCCGCCTTGTTAAGTCGGTTAACGCCTTTCGTTAACGGGGAAATTTTCTCTGCATGGGATCGGGCGCGGTTTACATTTCGGAGCCTCCCGAACTTCAACAGTCCCCCCTCCCACCAGCACCAGGCGCGAACAGGATCAGGCCGGGCCATCGGCTACCCGGATCACTGGCGCGTGCTATTCCGGGATTTTCCCGGCTTTACGCGGGGATGCCTTTGGGTGTGGTCATCATGGTCACCCCTTCGGCCTTACCGTGTTCTCACCGTCCGGCATCACCCTAACCTCACCCTTCGGCCTTGCGGTGATCTTGGGGTGCCTGTTCCGGCCTGCTGTCAGGCGCTTGCGTCACCCCCCGGCCTTGTTGCGATCTTGCTGCGCCCAGGGCTTGACGGCGGGCATTCATGGGGTTGTTTTCGCAAAAGCCGGAATGCCGGCCTTTTAGGGAGTCAAGAAACCCCCGCCTTGCCGTGATCTTGCCGTTCCACCTCACCCCAACCTCACCCTTGCCGCCTTACCGTGTTCTTACCGTTCCCGGCCTCATTCATGGGGTTAATTTCGCAAATCGGCCTTGCGGTGATCTTGGGGTAATCCAGGGCTTGACGCTGGCCTTCCATGGGGTTGGTTCTCGCAAAGCCGGGGCATGACTGTAAACGCGCTTTACAGGCGGCTTGCATGGGGTGTTTTCGCAGACGGGGGTGCCGCCCCGGACTGGCCGGCGATCATTCCCGGCTTTCCGGGCATGTAGAAAGGCCGGATCGAGTAATGCCGGCCAGCCCGACAATTCCCCCTGATTCGGGGTAGCTGGGCGGTGCCGCTCAGGGTGGCCGGCTATGTCCGGTCGTTTCCGCATGGCTACCGGCCTCTGTGCGGCTGCTGGCGCGGCTCCCAGGCAAAACCGGAACCGGAAACAGCCATGCGGGAAATTGCCCGTATGTAGTCCAGGATCGGGGCGCGAATTACCCGCAGGGGGTGGCGGGGGCTGGAAGGACCCATGACGGGGGGCGGGTCACAGCCCTGGCGATGCTCGGCCCGGTGCTGGTCTGGTGCTGGTCTGGTGCTGGTCTGGTGCTGTCATCAGCAGCGCGGCGACAGAGCCGCCTCGGCAACCTTCACATCGCGTTCGATGCTGGCGAGCAGGGCGCGGGCTTCGTCCAGGGCGCGGGCGTCCACCCGCTTGAGCTGTTCTATCTTCTGCTCGAAGGTCCGCCAGTGCATGCCCTTGGGCTTGCGGATGAACTCGGCAGGCAGGGACAGGAACCCCTCATCACAGCCCAGGGCGCGGCGCAGCGTCCATGAGCGGTCACAAGGGGCGTCCCGCTTGCTGGCCTGCTGGCTGCGATAGTTCAGGCGCAGGCAGTGACGGCAGGCGAATATCCGGTGTGCGTACAGCTTCGCCACGCGCCGGCCACAGCAGGGGCATAGGAACCACGGGCGTTCCCCTCCAAGGTGACAGGACGTCCAGGTGATCGGCACAGCGTAGTCCTTCGCCTGGCGCTCGCCCCGGATCGTTACTTGATAACGCAGGCGCACGCGGTCCCGGTTCTCGGCCTCGATGCCGATGGTTGCCACCACGGCGCCCCGTCGCGTCCATTGCCAGTTGCCGCGCCAGCCCGGCACCAGCACGCCAGCACGATGAAGCGCTCGCACGTCCAGGGCGCGGTAGTCCTCGGTCGCGTCCTTCTCCTTGTCTCTGCTCATTGGGCGAACCTAAATCAATTGGAAAGTTTGGTGACTGGAAACCAGCGTGCGTACTCCAGCAGTCGGCTGGTCCGCAGTCCGCACTCACGCGTAGGGGGTTGCGGACTGCGGACTGCGGACTTACCGCTTCAAGTTCGCGGTTCGCACTTGCGCGTAAGGGGGTGCGAACCAACAGTGCGAACTTACCGCTTCACCACGCGGGAGCCGCTGGCGTCGTGGACGGTCAAGTCCGGGCGCTTGACGGTCACAGTGCCGTCCGGCTGGACCATGCGAACCGGTGCGCCGTACAGCGGGCCATGCGGGCTGAACGGATCGGGCAGCGTGCCCTTGGGCGCAGTGCGGATGAAGTGGCCCATGGCCGCGAAACACGCCTCGAACAGCGGACCCTGCTTGAAGTCCTCGCCGCGATGGCTGGCGCTGTCCTCCAGGTTGTGAACGAACACCAGCCCGGACAGATCGTCCACCCCGTCGCGGCGGGCCTGTTCCCGCTCCACGGTGTTGACGTTGAGCAGATCGCACACGGCGTCGAAGCCCAAGGCTTCCATATAGCCGGAATGGTCGCGGATCAGGTCGCCGCCATAGGCCAGCAGCACCGGGCGGACAGCTTCCAGCTGGGCGGCACCATAGTCCCGCGCCTGCTGCTCCAGGGCATCGGCCTGTTGCTTGGTGAACGGCTCGAACGCCCGCAGCTTGGCGGCCTCCCGGCGCAGGGCGCGGCGCTGGTCGTGGATGGCTTCGCGGTAGGCGCAGATACGGCGCAGCACGCGGCGGGCAATGGTCAGGCTGTCGCGTTTGGTGGTGCCCGGCTTCTGCGCGATGCCGGCCAGGATCAGAACGGCTTGAGGGTGGCTCATGGTCATGGATCAGTTCTCCAAGAATCGGGGGTGCTGCCGAAACCTGCATGGCGCAGGTTTTCAGGTCAGCCGATCAGGTTTTCCAGGATGGCGTCGGCCTCGCTCGCGTCCTGCCGCTGGTGCTCGACCAGGTAGCGGAATACCGCCTTGGCCTCGTCCTTGTGTTGGGGGCGAATCTCCGCCAGCAGGCCGAACACGAACCACTCGCGGGCTCTCGCTTGGGGCGGGCCGTCGCTGGCGTAGATGTCCACGGCGTTCCGCAGCCGATAGAGCCGGTCCCAGTAGTCCAGCTCGTGCAGGCAGTCGGCCAGGGTGTGCGGCATCAGCTCGGGATTGGCCCGGAAGCGCTGGGCCGCCTTGTCCTTGTCGTAATCGTCCAGCATCCCGCCACGCTTCAACCCGCGCAGCGCCTTGATGCAGAAGACCTCGGCCTCGGTGTCGGCCAGCAGGACGTCGCCGAAGCGGGCGGCCCCCTCCAGCCGTAGCCGGTGCTTCTCGATGGCACGGGCCGCCAGTCCCTCCAGGTCGGCGAAGCCGAAGGAGGACATGGCCGCGAACGGATTGCCGGGATTGGTCCTCACCAGATGGTCCCGATAGCGCTTCTCCAGCACGGCGAGCGGCGTCTCGATCTTCTTGGCGGCCTCCATGGCCCGCTCGATCAGCACGGCCTGCCCGGTGCCGATCACGCTATGCAGCCACAGCACGGCATCCACCTCCTTGTCGCCGGTGACGGCTTCCTGCGGCGGCAGCTCCGGTACGGACGGCAGCGTCCCGACGCTCTCGTGGATCGGCGGCAGGGCGAACAGGGCGCGGTGCTGCTCGTTGTCGCGGAAGGCGCCGGAGCGTGAAACCAGGGTCTTCACCGTGCCCAGCGGCAGGCCGGTGGCGGTGGCCACCTCGCGCAGCGACAGCCGGCGGCGCAGATCGAGAACCTGCTGGCGCTGTTGCTCTGAAACCCGCTGTTTCGTGGTCGTGGTCATGGATCAGTTCTCCAGAATGTCGGCATCCGGCCAGCGCCAGCGCGCTTCGGCCAGGGCTTCGGCATAGGTCATGGGGGCGCCGCAGATCGTGCAGATCGGCTTTCCGCCTCGGGTGATCGTCCAGGCGTTGCGCTTAGGCTCCGTGACGGCCTCTGCTGGGCGCTCCGCTGCTGGCGCTGGGGTTGATGCTGCCGGTGCTGCTGTCGTCGCTTGTAGCGGCTCCGGGGCGGGCTGGTGGTCATTGATGGCTGTCGGCCTGCTGGCGACCTCCACCACGCTCGCCAAAGGGATGGACTTACCTGCATTTTCAGGGAAGTTGCCTGCTTTTTCGGGCTCGTTTTTCAGTCGCTCGAACAGTTCCGCCAGCAGGGTCATGGGGCCTTCCTCGCGTTACTCATCAAATGTTTCTCTAGAAATCAAAAATCCGAGGGACCAAGGGACAAAACCTCTACAGCCTTAGTGCCGCGCGGGTTTTAGCCGTCCCTGCAACCTAGGGACGGCAGTCCCTGGCCAGTTTTCAGGGACAGGCAAACCGGAATGGAGCAGATGGCGAGGCTCCTTTATTCACAAGGTGGTGTGTGTCCCTTTGTCCCTCCGCTCTCTCTCTAAGGGACAGTCCAAAACATGGCTGGAAGCCGCGCCGCTACTGGCTCTGTCCCTTTGTCCCTGCTGTCCCTTGGTTTCTAGGTTCCTGTGTGTTCGTTGTCGTCGGTGCCGGCCATCTCCAGTCGGTCGGGGTCGATCACGTACAGGCCGGGGCGCCGTCCTTTGCCGTCGCTGCCGGGCAGCGTGTACTTCTTGGTGTTGCGCTTCTGGCCCTTCTCGATGTCGCGCTTGGCGATGGCGCCGGCCGTATCCAGCGCCGTGACGATGCGCGCCAGCCCGAAGCCATGGGCGGCCTCCTGCAAGCCGGAGGTGTTGAACAGGTACAGGCGCCGTCCTGGCTCGTCCTCCCAGTAGCCGGCCCGGTTGGTGACGCGGCTGTCCGTCTCGGCGGCATGCACGCTGGAGAATCGGCTGTCGCCGTGGCGCTCGATGAACCGGGCGATGCTGGCGAGTATCTGGCGGTCCTCGGCATTGCCGCTGCCCACCCGCTCCAGCCACTCGCGGTACAGCAGCAGGCTGTCGGCCAGGCCGGTGCCCACCGGCCAGGGCAGCAGGCCGTAGGCGATGGCCATCTCGCCGGCCAGGGCGACGACGGCGAAGCGATCCGCTACCCGCCCGGCCTGCGCGCTGTCGGCTTGGAAGTGGGCGCGTACCTTGGCGAAGGCTTCCAGCAGCCCGTCACGGTCATTGCCGGCGGTCAGCTTCTCGACGAAGGCCGGCCCCAGGTGGCCGTAATGCTCGCCGACGGCGCCGGTTAGGGCGCGGTGAAATGTCGCCCCGTCCAGGCCATGACAATCGTCGAAAGCGCCGTGAGTGCGGTTGCCGGCGTCCACGTCCACCATGCGCAGCTCGGCGCCAGCATGGGCCGGATCGCCCGACAGCGCCGCATGCTCGGAGAGCGACCGCTCACCGCTGGAGAGAGTCAGCAGGCGCCAGGAGAGCTTGGCGCGTCCTTCCCGCTCGCGGTTCATGGTGCCCTTGCCGCACCCGTTGGCCAGCGAGTAGGCCATCTCCTGAATGTCTTTCGGGTTGGCGCGCTTGATCTCGTCCAGCGACAGCAGGGTGTCGTTGCGCGAGGCGGCTTCGATCTCCAGTCCGTTCTTGGTCATGCACCAGGAGGCACCGAAGCCCGCCGGCCCCGGATCGCCCCACACCGAGGCGCCGATCAACTGCGCCAGCGACTTGCCCTTGGAGCTGTCGCCGACCAGGTGGACCCCGCCGCCGTTCACCTTGACCAAGTTGAGCAGCGGTCCGGCCAGCGCGCAGCCGACGGCCAGGGTCAACACCGGATTGCCCAGGCAGCGGGCGGCGATCTGCTCTTGCCACTGCGCCAGCTCGCCGCGCACGCGGAATAGGTCCGGCGCACGGCCGGACGACTGGTAGCGCACGCCGTCGCCGCCGAGGGTGCGGTGGGGCAGGACGAACATCCCCGACTCGTGCCAGCCCGGCCGGCCGGTGGTGGCGATGGTCTGGCGGGGCTGCTGGTCGAGCAGGTACTCCATGAAGCGGCCACGCTGGCGCGGGGCGATCACCGCCCCCAGGGCGAACAGGGCGCGCCTGATTTCCTCGCCGCTGCCGCCCAGCGTCTCCATGGGCATGGTCCATTCCCTGTCCCCGCCATGCGTCACCAGGCGCAGCAGGCGGCCCTCCGTGCCGTCGTCGCTGTTGAGGGTGCGGGCCACGACGAACACCGGCGTGGCGATCCAGTCGTCGCGCAACGGGCGCTCGCGGTCGTCGCTCAGCTCTGCCTCCTCGTCCTCCTTGGTGCGCCGGTAGCCGTGCCAGTACACGCCCGGCTTGAGCCTGGCGCCCTTCTCGTTCCGTACCCAGCCCTCGTAGACGCCCCAGCAGGGGCGCTCCGGTTCCACCATGGGCGGCTCGAACTCGGCCGGTTCGGCGAGTTGCCGGTCGAGCCGGTCTATCCGCTCCTGCGCCAGCGCCATCCGGGCGACGTCCTCGCCGGATAGTTCCGTACCCTTGGCCAGTGCGCCGTTGCCCGACTCGACGATCAGGCGCTCGAAATAGCGCTCCTTCTCCAGCTGCTCGCGTCGGTACTGCTGGCGCTGCTCCTGGCTCAGGGAGGGCGACTTGTCTTGGTGGGCAGGGCAGCAGGCGACGTGACGCTCGCCGTGCTTCTTCACGCCGTGCAGCCGCGACAGCAGCAGGTCCAGCGGATCGCAAGGACCGTTCATGCGGCCCCCTTCGGCGGGGTGAACCGCTCGGTCAGACGCTCCAACTGCCGGGTCAGGCGCTCCAACTCGGTGATATCCCGGCCCTGGCTGCTTTCCTTGACGCACAGCTCGAAAAGGCCGATGAGGGTATCGAGCAGCTGCGTGTAGCTTTCGTTATCGATGTGCGGCGGCTCTCCGCCGTTGCCGCCACGCTTCGACTTGAACGGGACGATGCTCATACGGCCCCCCCGATGTTCTCCAGGTCTACCCATGCGCTGCCGTCGAAGCGTTGCGAGCGCACGTCAGCCAGCGACACAGCGCCAGCGATGGCCAGCCAGTCGGACGGCAAGCCGCCACGCTTGCGCCCCACAGCCTCAAGCTTGCGGCGGGCGGTGCTGCCAATCCCCGCGTACTTGCAGGCATCCGCCCAACTCATCAGGCGCGGATCGTCGGCAGGCAGCGAGAGGCGCACGCACCCGAAGGCGGCCAGTTGCTCGGCAAAGGTCAGCAGGCGCAGCCCGCTCGGGCCGTGGATCATCTTGGTGGCCGTCGCCTCCCAGCGTTGGGCGCGGGAGAACCACAGCAGCGGCGGCTCATGCTCGGCACCGGCATTGCTGGGGCGCAGTTCACCAGATACGAGGATCAGCGGCAGGTGATGTAGCTCGGTCGTGTAGTGATGAACCATGCTCATTGGTTGGCCTTCCAGGTAGGCAATGGCTTTCTTCAGGCCGAGCGAGGCCTGCGCCGCCTTCTGGCAGCGTTGAAAATCAGTCATGGGTTAAGCCCTCAGCTTGGCGTGTGGCAGTGGCTTGGCGTCTGATCCGAAGTAGCCAATGAGTCGAAGGAACTCATGGCCAGGACGATGCGATCCGCGTAGGCGGATGACTAAATCCTTCACACGGTCGGACTTGCGCTCAGCCTCGGGAAAGTCATGCAGTTCGCGGGGTATGCGGCAGATGCTCAGTTTGCACTCAGGGAACTCGGGCGCGAGCATCCCGAGCAGCTCACCAGCAAGTGCTCCGCTGATAACGCCGGGCATCGTTCGCCGGAGGCCGTCAGGGAAATGAATGGCTACGTAAGCCTGAGCAAATCCCGCATGGGCGACTGTCACCAGCTGGCCGCTACCGAGCCTGATTGGCTTCATTGCGCACCCCCTTGCTTGGCGTTGCGGCAGTCGTTGATGCAGTTGCCGGTGTCGGCCAGCTTGGCGGAGAGCTTCCCGAGCGATTCGAGCAGCCAGCCCAGGTCGTGGATCGCATCAGGATCGAGGCCTTGATTGCTCGATGCGGCGCCCGCCAGCAGGTTGCCGATGGCGGCGATCCCGTGACCGAGGGTCGAGGAATAGCTATCGGCCGCCATGGCTACGGCTTCCAGCTTCTCCGGGCTCATGGCCACGATGGCTTCGTGATTCGGCAGCAGGGCATTCCAGTCCGGGGCGCTCATGCCAGCACCTCCGCTTCCAGGGCGCGGGCCTTGGCCATGTGGTCGTTGTAGCGCTTGAGGCGGACGGACAGGGAGGAGTCGGCGCGCAGGGCGGCCAGGGCCATGGCGCGGTGCGCGGCGGCGCGTTGTCGGAATGCGGACGGATTGAGGGCGGGGTCGTGCTTCATGGGGTACAGCTCCGTTTGGTGTGGAGCTGCCACGAATCGCCGCGACGCGATTTAGGGTGGCAGCTGTGCGCAGGTTCGCGGACCGGCCCAAACGGAGACCGGCAGACCTTTCGGTCTCCCACGCACAGCCGCCATAACACAGAACAGCGGGCACAAAAAAAGCGCCTGCTGTCGGAGTGGGGCGCTGTTGCGCCGTTTGGTAGTTCGGGCCGCGACGCCCGGCCACGGGATTGACCGTGACGGGCGCAGAGTAGCGCCAGCTGCTGGCGCGTGCAACCCCCGGTTTCAGATTGATGATGCGTGAACTGTGGTTTACAGTTTGCCCATGCCCGTACTCATTCAAACCGACACCTACAGCAAATGGTTCTCCGCCTTGCGGGATGCGCGAGCGCGAGCCCGTATCAACGCCAGGCTGCGCCGGGTCGGACTTGGCGCGTTGGGTGACTGCAAGCCGGTGGGCGAAGGCGTGTCGGAATTGCGGATCGACTACGGCCCAGGCTACCGGGTGTATTTCGTCCAGCGTGGCCATGAACTGGTCATCCTGCTGGCCGGCGGCGACAAGTCCAGCCAGGACAAAGACATCAAGACAGCCATCAAGCTGGCGCGTGACCTGTAGGAGGACACCATGACGAAAACCACGCTGACCCAATGGGACGTTGTTGACCACCTGGCGACCGAAGAGGACATGGCCCTGTACTTGGAGGCCTGCCTCGAAGAGAACGATCCCGCGTTGCTGGCTGCTGCGCTGGGCGATATTGCCCGTGCCCGCGGCATGGCCCAGCTTGCCCGCGACACCGGCTTGACCCGCGAGGGGCTGTACAAGGCGTTGTCTGCGGACGGCAATCCCAGCCTGGCCACCATCATGAAGGTGATGGGAGCGCTGGGCATCAAGCTCCACGCCGAGCTTGTACCTGCCCGGCCGGCATAGGACATCGGGCATGGATGACGAGCAGAAGCGATCCCACGCTGACCTGCTGGAGTCTGCCCGCCAGATGAAAGCCGCCAGGCTGCGCAGCCGCGCACGCCCGCGAGGCCGGTATCCCGAAAGCCGGAAAATACCCATCCTGCTGACACTATCGACCGATGTTCTGTTCGCCTTCAGGGCGTCCGGCCCCGGCTGGCAGACCCGCATGGATGCCGCGCTGGCGGACTGGTTGAAGACGCACGCGCCAACGGATATACCGCTGTAGTCACCGGCACCAGCCGGCAGGAATCTGGCTCCCGTCAAGGTTGAGCCAGTAGCGCGGGGGCGGCGATCTGCCGTGGCCCCGCGTTTTTCATTCTCCAGGCGCTGGCCGGTTCCCTCGGTTCCCTCAGTGTTTTTTCCGAGGGAACCGCTGCAAGCCGCGCCATTACTGGCGGTTCCCCCGGTTCCCTCAGTTCTCCCACCAAAACACAAAGTCTGGATCGTCATTGCACACCCTCCGGCGCGTCGTGGGTCGGCAAGCGGGCGGCGTCAATGGCACGCATCAGCACGTCACGGCCCAGCCCCTTGGCTTGCAGGATCGTCGCCAGGGTCAGGAACGCGGCAAAGGTGACTACCTCCGTGGGGGTGTCGCTGGCGCCAGCATGGTCAACGATCAGCGGCAGGAGCTGCTCCAGGATGAAATCCTCGTGATCCTCGACGCGGTGTCCGGTGTAGGTCGTCATGCGGCGGCCTCCTGGCGTGCTTCCGGCAAGGTGCCGATGTAGTACAGGGCCACGCCACGATGGATGCGCCCGTGATCGTCGGTCAGGGTGATGCGATGGGTCTTGATCGCGTGCCCCAGCTCGCGCAGCTCCTTTACTCGGGCTGCCGGCATCATGATGTTCAGATCGCGCCTGGCGGTGATCGTGTCCACTGGGCAGGCTTGCAGGCGCGCCAGCAATCGAGAGCGTTGTGCGTCGGCGTTGGTATCATGGATGCGTGATTTCTTGGGGCTGGCCTGTTGGTCGGCCTTCTTTTTGTCCGTCATTCAGGCCACCTCACGCGCTTCCAGCCGGGCGGACAGGTACGCCTCGATTTCCGACCGCACGAAGTAGATGCGGCTGCGGCGGTTGTCGCCGTCCTTCAAGGGCTTGGGGAAATTCGGATCACGGGCGCGCAGCTTGTCCACGCCGGAGCGGGTGCGGCGCATGAAGTGCGCCACTTCGGCCATCGTCCACAGCTCGGGAAGGGTTTGCGTCTGAGTGTTGTAGGGCGTTGCGGCGGGGTTGGTAGTGGTCACGTCGGTTGCTCCTGTGTTGTGACAGGACGCACCGTACTGGCTCAGTTCGGGTGGCTATCAAGCCTCCTCGGGTGGGTAGCGATGGTCACACGACAACGGCGCAAAGTACCCACCAAGGCTTCCCGCTCGGGTGGGTACTTTGGCTGTAAGCCGCGTGGTTACTGGGTTTCTCGGGTGGGTACTTTCCTGTTTCGCAGCTTTGCCTTTCGCATATTTTCAGGGCGCAGGATCAGGTCAACCGCTTGCGCTACATTCTTGCTTGCCCCTCTGCCCTCTAGGTACTCGACCACTTCGCTCTTGGTTGGCGCTGTAGCTGGGTCTCCAGGGTCTACAGTGCTCCAGAATTGATAGATCGCATCATCAACAAGCTCCAAGCCCTCGGACGTGTGGCCCCAGCGCGGCAGCGCCAGCGGCTCCGGCTTGGCCTCGATAGTGATCGACTCGGTTACTAGCTGCACGGCGGCGGGCGCTATCTGCCGGGGGCGCGGTCTGGTGACTTCAACCTTCTCAGTTACCACCCAGTTGACCAGCGAAGCGCGGGTAATGATCGTGTGCGCCGGGCTGATTTCCATGGTGCGATCAGATGGCTTAATTGGCGCCGCAATCCAGCCTCCCCACTGGCCGTCCTCAAGAACATATGCGCAGCACGCTACAGGCGAGATAACCCCTTGCCGGATGGCGGAAACGATGGCGAGCGCATGCGCGTGCGCTTTCTTCCAGCGGGGCACCTGTAACCTCTTGGCCTCCTCCAGGCTTTCCACGTCGAACGGGTCAATCATGGCCATCAGCAAAGCGGCCCGCTCACCGGTGAACTCCATCACCGATTTCCAGTGATCAAGGTTCGGCAGGTCGTCTTCGTAGTCCATCGCCACGCCCTCCCAGGCGCTCCCACTCCTCGAATAGGTCGGCCAACCAGGCGGGTGGGAAATCCGCTTTTCGCCCCGTCGGGCTAGGTTGGCCGGTAACTCGGTTCCTGTATGAATCAACAGTGATGGCGCATTATACCCGTACTTTTCGTATGGGTTGCGCCGTGTTGGGAATCAGTGGGTATCTGGTCGGTTATGCGCGCTTGAGCGTCACCACGTTGGTTCCGGTGGTGTTCACCATGGCGTCAAAGTCGATTCGCTGTGCCGGGGTCATGCCGGCTTCGAGCGCGTCCAGATAGTCGGCGTACCACTGGAGCATGGCGCGGCGCTGCTCCAGGTAGGCGGCTTGGTTGTAGACGCCTGCCACGCCTTGCTCCTTGTGCGCCAATTGGGCTTCCACGAAGTCTTTTTCCCAGCCGTGTTCCCGTAGCAGGGTGCTAGCCGTGTGGCGGCTGCCGTGCCCTACAAGGCGGCCCTTGTACCCCACCTTGTTCAGCGTCAGGTTGATGGTGTTTTCACTGATGACGGGCTTTTTCGCGCCGATGCCGGGGAACAGGTAGCGACCGCGACCGGTCATGCGGTGAAGCTCGCGCAGAGCCTCCAGGGCTTGCCGGCACAGCGGGGTGACGTGATCCCGGCGCGCTTTCATCTTGTCGGCGGGAATGCTCCACAGGGCACGCTCGAAGTCGATTTCACTCCACTCGGCATAGCGCACCACGCCGGGCCGGCTGGCCGTCCACAGCACCAGCCAGGTGGCGACACGGGCCGGGGTGCGGCTGGTGCTGCGGCGCAGGGCTTGCAGGAAGGCCGGCAGCTCAGGCTCCAGCAGATGCGGGTATTGCTTGGCCTTCGGGGTCGGCGCGGCGATGGCGCCCAGCTCGCTGGCCGGGTTGTTCTCGCACAGCCCACGGGCAATGGCCTGGCTGAATATCTGGCGCAGGGCGACGCGAATCTTGTCGCGGGTGTTCAGCGCGCCTCGGGCCTCGATGCGCTCCTGTAGGTCGGCGCAGTCGCGGCGGGTGATTTCGGTCAGCAGCTTATCGCCCAGGGCGGGCAGCACGTCGTTGTCCAGATAGCCGCGCATGAGGCGCAGGGTGCTGTCGGCGCGTCCGTCCTGCGCCTTTCGCTGAAACCAATACTCGGCAGCGGCGGCAAAGGTGTTGGCGCTGGCTGCCTCCTTGGCCTCTCGCTGGGCGACCTTGTGCTGTACCGGATCGGTGCCGCTGGCCACCAAGCGCTTTGCTTCCCGCGCCTTTTCACGGGCCATGGCGCCGGACAGATCGGGATAGCCTCCCAGCCCGTGCCAGCTCCATTTGCTGTCCGGCTTCTTGTAGCGCAGTTCCCAGGACTTGGTGCCGTTGGGCTTCACCCGGAAGTACAGGCCGTCGCCGTCCAGCTCCCTGTACGCAGTGGCTTCCGGCTCCAGACTGGCCAGGGTGGTATCGGCCAGGGGGCGGCGCTTGATCTCGCTTCGCTTCATTTCCTTGTATGCCTAAGTTCGAGTTACACGGAAGCATACAAGGAGGCATACACGGTGCCTAGGCATACACGGGAGAACGCGGGAGAACTCAGGCACAAAAAAACCAGCTACAAGGGCCGGTTTCTCTGGGTTTGCGGCGTTTCCGGGGGAACTTAGGAGAACTCGGAAACATGATATTGGAGCGGGCGAAGGGAATCGAACCCTCGTCATGAGCTTGGGAAGCTCAGGTAATGCCATTATACGACGCCCGCAAGCGCTGCCTTTTTACCAGAAGCAGGCCGGCAGGTGAAGTGCAATCTTTCCCGCGAGGCTTTCCCGCGGCCCGCCCAAGCCGTCCCTCTTGCCCCCAGCGTCTGCTGGCCGATAACCGCACACTTTCAGCGCCGCCGCCAGCTACCCCGCCAATCCACGAAAAGCCCGCTCCATCGGGCCCGCAGGCCTTTTTGAGCGGCTCGCCTGCCATCTGCCGCTCGCCATGTCTTCTTGGAGCACGCCTGACGGATTGACCGAATTAACCAATCAGTACATTTTACTCGAAACTCCGACCATCCAATAACAATGGAGAATCGCGTGACACACACAGTCCTCGTGCTCAACGGCCCCAATCTCAACCTGCTCGGTACACGCGAGCCAGCCACCTACGGGCGGGAAACCCTGGCCGATATTTCCGCGCTCTGCACACGCACCGCCGAGGAATGCGGCCTGGCCGTGGAGTTCCGTCAGACCAACCATGAGGGCGAGCTGATCGAGTGGATCCACCTGGCCCGCGGTCGCTGCGCCGGCATCCTCATCAATCCCGCCGCCTGGACGCACACCTCGGTGGCCATCCGCGACGCCCTGCTCGCCAGCGAGCTGCCGGTCATCGAAGTGCACCTTTCCAACGTGCACAAGCGCGAGCCCTTCCGCCACCACTCCTTCGTGTCGGACATCACCGTCGGTGTGATCTGTGGCCTCGGCAGCCATGGCTACCGCATGGCCCTGCAGCATTTCAGTCAGCTTCTGAAGAAGGATTGAGTCCATGACCGTCAAACCGAACAGCATCCTTGCCGGCCTGATCGGCGCCGGTATCCAGGCTTCGCGCACCCCGGCCATGCACGAGCACGAGGGCGACGCCCAGGACATCCGCTACCTGTACCAGCTGATCGATCTGGACACGCTCGGCCTGACCAGCGAGGCCCTGCCCGAACTGCTGAGTGCCGCCGAGCGCATGGGCTTCACCGGCCTGAACATCACCTTTCCCTGCAAGCAGGCAGTCATCCCGCTGCTCGACGAGCTGTCGGCGGAGGCCCGCGGTATCGGCGCGGTCAACACCGTGGTATTCAAGGACGGCAAGCGCATCGGTCACAACACCGACTGCCTGGGTTTCGCCGAGGGCTTTCGCCGCGGCCTGCCGGGCGTGGTACGCGAGCGCGTGGTGCAGATGGGCGCCGGCGGTGCCGGAGCGGCGGTGGCTCACGCCCTGTTGCAGGCAGGGGTGCGCCAATTGACCATCTTCGATGTGGAGCCGAGTCGCGTCGCCGACCTGGTCGCCAATCTCAACGCCAGCTTCGGCGCCGGCCGGGCACGCGTCGGCAGCGATCTGCCGGCCGCCATGGCCGAGGCCCAGGGGCTGGTCAACACCACGCCGGTGGGGATGGCCAAGCTGCCAGGCATGCCGCTGCCGGCCGAGCTGCTGCATGCCGACCTGTGGGTGGCGGAGATCATCTACTTCCCGTTGGAAACCGAGCTGCTACGCACTGCCCGCGCCCTCGGCTGCCTGACCCTCGACGGCAGCAACATGGCGGTGTTCCAGGCGGTCAAGGCGTTCGAGCTGTTCAGCGGCACCCAGGCCGATGCCGGGCGGATGATGGCGCACTTTGCCAGCCTTGGCTGATCCTCGGCAGACGTGGGCCACTGCTCCGGCAGTGGCCAGGCACAACAGCTTCTCGAGCCCCCGAGAGCTCCCCTCTCACGCCCTGACGTACCGGATCACCGCCTCGCAGATCATCTCCCGGTGCCGTGCCTTGGCCTCCGGCTCGCCGAGATCGAGCTGGTGGATGGTCGAGAAGGTATAGCGGTTGGAGACGCGGAAAAAGCAGAACGAGCTGATCAGCAGGTGCAGATCGAGCGGGTCGATGCCGGCGCGGAACACCCCGGCCGTGACACCACGGGCGAGGATCGCGGCAATCTGGCTGACGATCGACTTGCTCAGCGAGCGGATCAACGAGGACTGGGCGATATGTTCGCTGTGATGAATGTTCTCGATGCTCGCCACCCGGATGAAATCGACATTGGCGTCATGGTGGTCGAAGGTGAATTCGACCAGCCGGCGAATGGCCGCCTCCGGCTCCAGTTCGTCGAGCCGGAGGGTGGCCTCGGTGGCGCGGATGTCGCCGTAGAGCTTCTCCAGCACGGCCAGGTAGAGCTGCTCCTTGCTGCCGAAGTAGTAGTAGATCATCCGCTTGGAGGTGCTGGTGCGCTCGGCGATGGCATCTACCCGTGCACCGCTCAGGCCCTGCTCGGCAAACTCGTGGATCGCCGCGAGAAGGATGTCCTGCCGGGTCTTTTCCGGATTGTTCTTGCGTGGCTGGCGCAGGCGCGCAGCGGAGTCGGCGGCAGGCTTGGCGTCGGGCATGGGAACGCATCTTGAAGGAGTGGAACTGCCATTATTCATGGCCGCACGACGGGAGGAAAGCCACGGCAGAAGTTGCCGTGGCTTCGCCGCCTCACAGCCTAGGCTTGCCGTGTCCGCTGCGCGCCTGGGCCATGGCCGCCAGGCGCACGGCGACGTTGGCCGCCCCGTAGCCCGCGTAATCCTTGCGCTGCAGGATCTCGAAGAAGAAGCGCTCGGCGAACGGCTCCGTATAGACATGGAACAGTTCGCCGCCCTGGGCATCGCGGTCGTAGAGGATGTTGAAATAGGCAAGCTTGCTAAGGAAGTCATCGTCGAAGTCGAAGCGTGCGGCCAAATCGTCGTAATAGTTCAGCGGGATTTCCAGCAGGGGCACGCCGGCCTCCTTGGCCTGCTCGACGGCGGCGAAGATGTCGTTGCAGACGAAGGCGATGTGGTGCACCCCGGAGCCGCGATAGGTGGAGAGCGAGCGGGAGATCGCCGTGTTGCGGTTCTCCGAGATATTCAGCGGCAGGCGCACCGAGTCGCAGCGGCTGCGCACCGCGCGGCTCTTGACCAGCCCGTAGGGGTCGGGCAGCACCACCTCGTCGTCGGCCGCGAAGTCGAACAGGCTCTTGTAGAACAGCACCCAGGAATCCATGGCTTCGGCCGGCAGGGCCATGGCCACGTGGTCGATGCGCTGCAGCACGCCGCTGTCGGCAGGGCCTTTCTTCAGCTCGAAATCGGTCTCGTAGATGCTGTGGCCCTCGGCATCGCGATCGACCAGATAGATCAGGCTGCTGTCCGGTGCGCGCACCGCGGGAACCTCGCGCTCGTTGGGGCCGACCAGACCGCGATAGGGCTGACCGCCGAAGCCGCAGGCACGCTCCAGCACCTGATGGCTGTCGCGCAGCCGCAGCGCAGTGGCGCACAGCGACGGGCCGTGGGCTTCGAAATAGCTGTGGGCGAAGGAATAGGGCTCGGCATTGAGCACCAGGTTGATGTCGCCCTGGCGCAGCAGACTGACGTTCTTCGAGCGATGGCGGCCGGCCTCGGCGAAGCCCAGCTGGGTCAGCCACTGGCTCAGCCGAGCGGCATGGGTATCGTCGACGGCGAATTCGAGAAACTCGATGCCCTCGTAG
This sequence comes from Azotobacter salinestris, assembly GCF_009363155.1. NCBI lineage: Bacteria > Pseudomonadati > Pseudomonadota > Gammaproteobacteria > Pseudomonadales > Pseudomonadaceae > Azotobacter > Azotobacter salinestris. The sequence continues at coordinate 4,113,688 of NZ_CP045302.1, read as the reverse complement.
CGACTGGCCGGCGGCGGCGCGAACAGCACTCCAGGCTCCAGCGGATATCCCTGCTGCTTCAGCAGCAGACGGGTCTTCTCCTCCAGATAGAGCAGCGAGCGGTAGCCGTCCACCGCGTTGCTGCGGGTCGGCGCGGCGCGGAAGCCGTCGTTGAAGATTTCCAGCGACAGCGGCCCGCGGTAGCCGCTTGCGAGGATCGGCGCGAGAAAGCCCGGCAGGTCGAACTCGCCCTGGCCCGGGAAGCAGCGGAAATGCCGGCTCCACTCCAGCACGTCCATGGCCAGGATCGGCGCGTCGGCCATCTGCACGAAGAAGATCTTCTCCCTGGGCACCTCGGCGATGGCGCTCGGATCGCCCTTCAGCGACAGGGTGTGGAAGCTGTCGAGGATCATGCCCAGGCTGGGGTGGTCGGCTTCCCGGACGATATCCCAGACCTGCTGCCAGGTATTGACGTGGCGACCCCAGGCCAGCGCCTCGTAGCCGATGCGCAGGTCGCGCGCGCCGGCGCGCTCGGCGAGCAGGCGCAGGTCGTCGGCGAGGATCTGCCGGTCGCCCAGGGAATCGCCGGCGACGTTGCTGCACACCAGCACCAGGTCGGTGCCCAGCTCCTGCATCAGGTCGAACTTGCGCTCGGCGCGGTCGAGATTGCGCTGCAGGCGGTCGCGGCGGCAGCCCTCGAAGTCGCGAAACGGCTGGAACAGGGTGATGGCCAGGCCCAGGTCGGCGGCCAGCTTGCGCACTTCGCGCGGACTGGCGCCGTAGTAGAGCAGGTCGTTCTCGAAGATCTCCACGCCGTCGAAGCCGGCGGCGGCGATCGCCTCGAGCTTTTCCGGCAGGGTTCCGCTGAGCGAGACGGTGGCTATGGAACGGTGCATGAGTCCTCCGCATTGGAGCAGTCGGCCGCCAGCGGCTGCCGGAGCCATGGGGCGGGCAGGTCGGACTGGCGAAGGGGAAAACCGCATCAATTATTGGACGGGACTTCGAGACGGGCAACACGAATGTACTAAATGGTTAATTATTCGTTCGATTACCGAACCAAAGCGCTGCTCCCCGATTGACCCCCATAGCGACGGACAGCAACCATGAGCCCGACTTGGGGAGCTTCTCCATTGCCATCCGATTCCAACAATAATTTCAAAAGGAATTCTTTCGATGTCGTGCATTTCCGCCTTAACGCCTCTCCGTTGCGTCCGTTTGCCGGCACACCCGCGCTGATCGCAGTTGCCCCTCCAGCACCCCACTCCCCCACCATTCCGTGTCCGTCCGGAGGAGAGGGTCATGCCTTACAAGAACCACGGAGAATCCCAATGCCTTCACGCAACCTGCTGTCGATGGTGCGCGGCAGCGCAAGCCTGACTCTCGGCACAGCCCTGTGCCTGCCCCTCGCCGCGAACGCCGCCGGCTTCGTCGAAGACGCCACGGGCATCCTGACCCTGCGCAACTTCTTCATCAACCGCGACTTCAAGCACGACAACGCCACCCGCAGCAAGGCCGAGGAATGGACCCAGAACTTCATCCTCGACTTCAAGTCCGGCTACACCCAAGGGCCGGTCGGCTTCGGCGTCGACGTGCTCGGCCTGTACTCGGTCAAGCTCGACGGCGGCAAGGGCACCGGCGGCACCCAGCTGCTGCCCCTCGGCCGCGACGGCGATCCGGCCGACAAGTTCGGACGCATCGCAGTCTCCGGCAAGATGAAATATTCCGAGACCGAGCTGCACGTCGGCGAGTGGTACCTGGTGCTGCCGATCCTGCGTTCCGACGACGGCCGCTCGCTGCCGCAGACCTTCCAGGGTTCCATGCTCACCTCGAAGGAGATCAGGAACCTGACCCTCCATGCCGGCCACATCACCGGCAACAGCCCGCGCGACGACGGCAGCATGGAGGACATGACGCTGTTCGGCACCAGCCCCTACACCAGCGACCGCACCTCCGACGACTTCGACTTCGCCGGCGCCGAATACGCCTTCAACGACAAGCGCACCACCGTCGGCCTCTGGTACGCGCGCCTGAAGGACATCTACAAGCAGCGCTACGTCCAGCTGCTGCACACCCAGCCGCTCGGCAAGGAATGGACCCTCGGCGCCAACATCGGCTACTTCGACGGCGAGGAGGACGGCGAGGCGCTGGAAGGCCATCTGGACAACAAGGTGCTGTCCGGGCTGTTCTCCCTCAAGCACAACGCGCACACCTTCTACCTGGGCCTGCAGCGGGTCAGCGGCGACAGCAAGTGGCTGCGGGTCAACGGCACCAGCGGCGGCACCCTGGCCAACGACAGCTACAACTCCAGCTACGACAACGCCCGCGAACGCTCCTGGCAGCTGCGCTACGACTACAACTTCGCCGCGCTGGGCGTGCCGGGGCTGACCTTCATGACCCGCTACATCAAGGGCCACAACGTGCATGTCGGCACCGTCGACGACGGCGAGGAATGGGGCCGCGAGAGCGAACTGGCCTACGTCGTGCAAAGCGGCGCGGCGAAGAACCTGACCCTGCGCTGGCGCAACACCACCATGCGTCGCGATTACGGCAGCAACAACCAGTTCAACGAGCAGCGCCTGATCGTCCAGTACCCGCTGTCACTGTTCTGACCGTCACTCTTTGCTTCTGCGAGAGTTTGACCCGCCTCCATGGCGGGTCTTTTTTGCTTCTTCGCGAAATCCCAGGGGAGGCGGCAGATTCGGCACACCGCTACCGGGAAAACCCTCCCCCTCCAACGAGCGGACAACGCGCACGAACCCATGCCGCCAATCGGCGGACACGCCCTGAAAGTCTCATGAAAGGCTGCTGAAAGCTTTTGTTACTAGCATCGACACATCGCCATCAGGACCACCCTGAATGCCGATAGCCCAAGCAGCCCCCAGTGTATGAACGGGGCTCTTTCGATAACAACAACAAGACTTTCGAGGTTCCCGCCCCCATGCCCAGACCCAGCCCGCCCCGGCAGTAGCCATCGCGCCGAAGCCCCCGAATATGTAGACGTCCGCCATGGCGGACGGGCGCCTGCATGCCCGGAAGTCACCTTTTCAGGATAAAAATAATGAGAGTTCCCCCTGTTCGGCTGGTGAAGCCTTGCCGAGTCGCGCTCCCCTTCGCGATAGCCGCATCCCTTTCGTCCGGCCCGCTCCAGGCCGCCTTCTTCGAGGACGCCAAGGGCACCCTGAACCTGCGCAACTACTATCTGAACCGCGATTACGACCACGGGGCCACTCGGGGCAAGGCCGAGGAGTGGACGCAGAGCTTCATCTTGAACGTGCAATCGGGCTTCACCGAGGGCCCGGTCGGCTTCGGCATCGATCTGCTCGGGCTCTGGTCGGTCAAGCTCGATGGCGGCAGGGGCACATACGGTACCCAGCTGCTGCCCACACACGATGGCAACAAGCCGGCCGACGATTTCGGCCGCTTCGGCGTCGCCTTCAAGGCACGTTATTCCGATACCGAAATCAAGGTCGGCGAATGGAATCCGGTGCTGCCGATCCTGAGCTCGGACGACGGACGCGGCCTGACGCAGACCTTCCAGGGCGGCATGCTCACCTCCAGGGAAATCAAGAACGTGACGCTCTATGCCGGACAAATGCGCGAGACCAGTCCGCGCAACGATGCCAGCATGCAGGACATGACCATCGACGGCATCAGCGGCGGCAGCTCCGACCGCTTCAACTTCGGCGGCGTCGAATACACCTTCAACGACGGCAGGACCATGCTCAGCGCCTGGTTCGCGCAACTGGAGGACCTCTACAAACAGCGCTACTTCGAGATCCGCCATACCCAGCCGCTGGGCGACAAGACATCGCTCAACGCCAAGCTGGGGCTCTTCGACGGCGAGGAGGATGGCCAGGCCCTCGCCGGCGACCTGGACAACAAGACCTTCTTCGGCCGCTTCGCCCTCAAGACCGGCAGCAACACCTTCACCTTCGCCTACCAGAAACTCACCGGCAAGGACCGCTGGCTGCAGGTCAACGGCACCAGTGCCGATCCCCTGCCCAACGACGTCTATGCCGGCCCCTACAACAACCCCAAGGAAATATCCTGGCAGATCCGCCACGACTACGACTTCGCCAGCCTCGGCATTCCCGGCATGACCTTCATGAGCCGCTACATCGACGGCAGGAACGTGCATAGGAATGGCGTGACCAACGGCGAGACCTGGAGCCGCGAGAACGAACTGGCCTACGTGTTCCAGAGCGGCTCGCTGAAAAACCTCTCCGTCAAGCTGCGCAACTCCACCAAGCGCGCCAACTGGGGCACCAACACCAGCTGGAACGAAAACCGCATCATCGTCAATTATCCGATCTCGCTGTTCTGAAGCCCCCTCCCCCAGCCCGCCGGACAGGCGGGCCGCACTCCCGCCGAGCGGCGGCCATGCCGCTGGCTCGCCCCCGTCGAACATCGCTGCCGCCAGCATCCGGGCTTGGCGTGAGTGCCGCCCCGCATTACTATTGGAACCACGTTCCACAATCATAAAAATGCACGACCGGGCTGGTCCCCCACGGCGCCAGGCCCCCAGGAGAAGTCCCGAATGCCCACGTCCCCGTCTGTCGAATGCGATCTGCTTGTCATAGGCTCCGGCGCCGCCGGCCTGTCGGCCGCGGTCACCGCCGCCTGGCATGGCCTGAAAGTCATCGTGGTGGAAAAGGAGCCGGTTTTCGGTGGCGCCACCGCCTGGTCCGGCGGCTGGATATGGGTGCCCGGCAACCCGCTGGCCAGGCGCGCCGGTATCCACGAGGACCCCGAGCAGCTGCGCATCTATCTCAGGCACGAACTGGGCGAGCGCTACGACGCGGCGCTGGTCGACGCCTTCCTCGACAACGGCCCGAACATGGTCGCCTTCTTCGAGAAGCACACCGCGCTGCAGTTCGTCGACGGCAACGGCATCCCCGACATCCACGGCGACACCCCGGGCGCCGCCACCGGCGGCCACCAGGTGATCGCCGCGCCCTACAACGGGCGCAAGGTCGGCCCGCTGCTGCGCCGCCTGCGCAGGACCATGCGCGAGACCTCCTTCATGGGCATGCCGATCATGGCCGGCCCGGATCTGGCGGCGTTCCTGAGCGTGACCCGTTCGCTGCGCTCCACCCTCCACGTCGGCAGGCGCTTCCTCCAGCACCTGTGGGACCTCGCCTTCCATGGCCGGGCCATGCAACTGGTCAACGGCGTGGCGCTGGTCGCCCGCCTGGCCAAGTCCGCCGAAAACCTGGGCGTGCAACTCTGGGAGTCGGCGCCGGCCAGACAGCTGATCCAGAAGGACGGCCAAGTCCGGGGCGCCGTGGTGGCCACCACCCGCGGCGATGTCGCCATCCACGCCAGGGCCGTGGTGCTCGCCGCCGGCGGCTTCCCCAACGACGTCGCCCGGCGCAGGGCGCTGTTCCCGCGCACGCCCACTGGCCGCGAGCATCTGGCGCTGCCGCCGGCCGCCTGCGAAGGCGACGGCATCCGCCTGGGCGAAGCCGCCGGCGGCCGGCTGGTCACCGACCTCGCCTCGCCGGTGGCCTGGGCGCCGGTGTCCCGCGTGCCGCACTGGGACGGCAGCTTCGGCCACTTTCCGCACATCATCGACCGCGCCAAGCCCGGCGTGATCGGCGTGCTGTCCAATGGCAAGCGCTTCGTCAACGAAGCCAACGGCTACTACGACTATGTCGCGGCCATGCTGGCCAGCGCGCCGGAAGGCCAGCCGGTGGCCTCCTGGCTGATCTGCGACCATCGCTTCCTGCGCCGCTACGGGCTCGGTTTCGCCCGCCCGTTCCCGGTACCGCTGGCCGGCGCGCTGCGCTCGGGCTATCTGAAACGCGGCAAGACCCTCGAGAAACTGGCCGAAGCCTGCGGCATCGACCCGGCCGGACTGGCCGCGACCGTCGAGGAGTACAACCTGCAGGCCTACCAGGGCAAGGACCCGGCCTTCGGCAAGGGCTCGACCCCCTACAACCGCAAGCAGGGCGATCCCCTGCATACCGGCCCGAACCCCTGCCTCGCGCCGATCGCCAGCGGCCCCTTCTACGCCGTCAAGGTCGAGCCGGGCTGCTTCGGCACCTTCGCCGGGCTCAAAACCAATGCCCATGCCCAGGTGCTGGACGGCGACGGCGCGCCCATCGACGGGCTGTACGCGGCGGGCACCGACATGGCCAGCATCATGGGCGGCCACTACCCCTCGGGCGGCATCAACCTCGGCCCGGCGATGACCTTCGGCTATATCGCCGCGCGCCATGTCGCGGGCGCCGTCACTGCGGAATGACGCCAGGAGAAGAACCCATGCAGAACATCGTCACCCACGACCGGCTGGTCCTGCCCAGACTGGGCCTCGGCACCTGGCCGATGCTCGGCGAGGAATGCGCCCGCGCCGTGCAGAGCGCCCTGGAGCTGGGCTACCGGCATATCGACACGGCGGCCGCCTACGAGAACGAGGCGGCCGTGGGCCGGGCGCTGGAACAGTCGCCGGTGTCCCGCGAAGACGTGCACCTGACTACCAAGGTCTGGTGGGACCAGTTGCAGCCGGCGGCCATGCGCGCCTCGCTGGAGCGCAGCCTGGACGCCCTGCGCACCGATCGCGTCGACCTGTTCATGATCCACTGGCCGGGCAGGGACTGGGACCTGCCGCGCAGCATCGAAACCCTGGTCGCCCTGCGCGAGGAAGGCAAGGCCCGGCACATCGGCGTGGCCAACTTCCCGCTGGCGCTGCTGCGCCGGACGGTCGAGGAGCTGGGCGCGCCGCTCTCCGCCATCCAGGTGGAATACCACGTCCTGCTCGGCCAGCGGCAGCTGCTCGACTACGCCCGCCGGCACGGCATGGCGCTGATCGCCTACAGCCCGCTGGCCCGCAACCGCATTGCGGACGTGGCGGAAATCCGCGATATCGCCGCCAGGCACCGGGCCCAGCCTGCGCAAATCGCCCTGAAATGGCTGCTCGACCAGCCCGCGGTCGCGGCCATTCCCAAGGCGAGCAGCATCGCCAACCAGCGCATCAACCTCGGCGCGCTCGAGGTGACGCTGGACGATGCGGACCGCGCCCTGATCGATGCCCTGCCGAAGAACCAGCGTCTGGTCAGTCCCGACTTCGCCCCCGAGTGGGATACCTGCGACGAATAGAGCGTGGTACGGCGGCGAGGCAGACCACCTCGGCGCCTTCGCCCACCAGCAGAAGGCGGATCGGCCGGTTCAGGGGTTTCAGCCCAGCGACTCCACGCCCAGCTCGTCCCAGACCTCCTCGGCCAGGTGGAAGGTGGCGTTGGCCGCCGGAATTCCGCAGTAGATGGCGCTCTGCATCAGCACTTCCTTGATCTCGTCGCGGGTCACGCCGTTGTTCTTCGCCGCGCGCAGGTGCAGCTTCAGCTCGCCCTCGCGGTTCATGCCGATCAGCATGGCGATGGTGATCAGGCTGCGGGTGTGGCGCGGCAGGCCCGGACGGGTCCAGATGTCGCCCCAGGCATGCCGGGTGATCATCTCCTGGAACTCTTCGTTGAACGGCGTCAGGTTCTTCAGGCTGCGGTCGACGTGGGCGTCGCCGAGCACCGCGCGGCGCACCTGCATGCCGGCGTCGTAGCGTTCTTTCTCGTCCATTGCTGGCTCCGTGAGAGGTTCGGCCAGCTCGCCTGGGCGGCTGGCCTGATAATAATCATGGCGGGCTTGGCATTTTCGTAGGGTGGGCAACGGCGCAAGCCTTGCCCACCGTGGCCCGTGGTGGACAAGCGCTTCGCGCGTTGTCCACCCTACGCCTGTACTTACTTGCGCAGGAAATCCAGCACCGCCCGGGTGAAGGCCTCGCCAGCCTCGACGTTGGACAGGTGCGCGGCATGGAGCTCGACCAGCTCGGCGCCCTGGATGCACTCCTGCATGAAGCGGCCATGCTCCGGGGTGGTCACCGCGTCCTGGGTGCCGCAGACGATCAGGGTCGGCACGGCGACGGCGCCGAGCCGCTCGCGGAAGTCGGCATCGCGCACCGCCGCGCAGTTGGCGGCATAGCCCTCGGGCGAAGTCTGCGCCAGCATGCCGACGACCGGCTCGACCTTGCCCGGCTGGGCGGCGGAGAATTCCGGGGTGAACCAGCGGGCGATCGAGGCGTCGCGCAGGTCGCGCATGGCCTGCTGGCCGCCCTTCTGCACGGTATCGATGCGGGTGTTCCAGACCTCGTCGTTGCCGATCTTCGCCGCGGTGTTGCACAGCACCAGCTTGTGCAGGCGCTCGCCGGCGTTGACGCCCAGCCACTGGCCGATCAGCCCGCCCATGGACAGGCCGCAGAAGGAAAACTTGCGGATGTCGAGGGCATCGGCCAGCGCCAGCACGTCGCGGCCGAGCTGCTCGATGCGGTACGGTCCCGGGCTGACCACCGAGTGGCCGTGGCCGCGGGTGTCGTAGCGCAGCACGCGGAAGTGTCCGGCGAAGGCCGGGATCTGGGTGTCCCACATGCGCAGGTCGGTGCCCAGCGAGTTGGACAGCACCAGCACCGGCGCGCCCGCGGGGCCGTCGATCTGGTAGTTCAGTGCGCCATCGGCGAGTTGCACGGTCGGCATCTATGACTCCTTAGGGTCTGTTGACGTTTTGGCGTGAGCCGCGTTGCCGCGCCAAATGCCGCCAGGCAAGGCGCGGGTCGCCGGCAATGGTGTTCCCTTGCCAAGACCCGCAACGCTGCATGGCGGCATTTGCCGCGCAACCCGCAGGGACGGGGCCCGTTTGGCGCAGCACCGCGTCTCTCGTCGTTCATTTGGAATGACCAAACCTCTCTCCTCGCTCCTTGTTCTGCGCTAAACGGGCCTCCGTCGCGGCCTACGCCAAAACGTCAACAGACCCTAGCGGTGGGTGGCGCGGTGTTCGGCCACGGCACGGGCGACCCAGCGCTGCGCCAGGCCGAGGTAATGGGACGGATCGAGCAGGCGATCCAGCTCGGCGGCGGACAGCTCGCCGCTCACTTCGGCATTGGCGCCGAGCACGGCGCGCAGGTGGCGCCCCTCGGCGACGGCCTGGCGGCAGCACTGCTCGACCAGATGATGGGCGCGCTCGCGGCCCAACCGCTGGGCCAGGGCGATGCTCACCGCCTCGGCGAGCACCAGGCCGCGAGTCAGGTCGAGGTTCTCGCGCATGCGCGCGGCGTCCACTTCCAGTCCCGGCAGCAGCAGGCGCGCCTGCTGCAGGGCGCCGGAAACCAGACAGCACAGTTCGGGCAGGGTTTCCCACTCGGCATGCCAGAGGCCGAGGCTGCGCTCGTGCTCCTGGGGCATGGCCGACAGCATGGTGGCGACCAGCCCCGGCGCGCGGGTGGCGGCGCCGATCAGCACGGCGGCACCGACCGGGTTGCGCTTGTGCGGCATGGTCGAGGAACCGCCCTTGCCCGGTGCCGAGGGCTCGAACAGCTCGGCGACGTCGGTCTGCATCAGCAGGGACAGGTCGCGGCCGAACTTGCCGAGGGTGCCGGCCAAGAGGCCGAGCCAGCCGGCGAACTCGACCAGACGGTCGCGCTGGGTGTGCCAGGGCTGTTCGGGCAGGCTCAGGTCCAGTTCGCGGGCCAGCGCCTCGGCCACCGGCAGGGCGTGCTCGCCCAGCGCCGCCAGGGTGCCGGCAGCACCGCCGAACTGCAGGACCAGCAGGCGCGGCTTCAATTCGGCCAGCCGCTGGCGCTGACGGGTGACCGCGCCGAGCAGGCCGGCGAGCTTCATGCCGAGGGTCACCGGGGTCGCGTGCTGCAGCCAGGTGCGCCCGGCCAGCGGGGTGTCGGCGTGGCGCTCGGCCTGCACGGCGAGGTCCTCGGCCAGCTGCGCCAGCTCGGTTTCGAACAGCGCGACGGCGTCGCGCAGCTGCAGCACCAGGCCGCTGTCCATGGCGTCCTGGCTGGTGGCACCCAGATGCACGTAGCGCTCGGCTTCGGCATCCACGGCGGCGATCTGCCGGCCGAGCGCCTTGACCAGCGGGATCGCCGAGTTGCCGGCGCTGGCGATGGCCTGGGCCAGGGCGGCGACATCGAAGCGCTCGGCCACGCAGGCGTCGGCGATCGGCGCCATGGCGGCCTCGGGAATCAGTCCGACCCTCGCCTCGGCCCGCGCCAGCGCGGCCTCGAAGTCGAGCATGCCCTGCAGCCGCCCGCGGTCGGAAAACACCGCGCGCATCGGCGCGCTGGTGAAGTAGGCATCGAAGAGGTGGTTGCTCACGTCGATTCGTCCTGAAACAGAAAGCGATGGCGGTACGGCCCAGATTGGCAGCGCGGCACGGGGGCGGTCCAGCCGTAGGGTGGATGGCCGAAGCCATCCACCATGGTGGACAAGCCTGCGGCGTTGTCCACCCTACCCCTTGCGCCGTTGCCGTTTCGCAAGGCGGAAAACCGCACCGGCGCTTCCGCCACCAGCCGGCCAAACCGGCTCAGACGCGCTCGATGGCCAATGCCAGCCCCTGGCCGACGCCGATGCACATGGTCGCCAGGCCCTTCTTGCCGCCGGATTTCTCCAGCTGGTGCAGGGCGGTCAGCACCAGGCGCGCGCCGCTCATGCCCAGCGGATGGCCGAGGGCGATGGCGCCACCGTTGGGGTTGACCCGCGCATCGTCGTCGGCGAGGTCGAGATCGCGGGTCACCGCCAGCCCCTGTGCGGCGAAGGCCTCGTTGAGCTCGATCACGTCGAAGGCGTCGATGCTCAGCTCCAGGCGCTGCAGCAGCTTGCGCACCGCCGGCACCGGGCCGTAGCCCATGATCCGCGGCGCGACCCCGGCGCTGGCCATGCCGAGCACCCGGGCGCGGGCCTTCAGGCCGTATTTGCGCACCGCCTCGGCGGAGGCCAGGACCAGCGCCGCGGCGCCGTCGTTGACCCCCGAGGCGTTGCCGGCGGTGACCGTCCTGCCCTCGCCGTTGACCGGCTTGAGCCTGGCCAGGGCCTCCAGGGTGGTGTCCGGGCGCGGATGCTCGTCCGCATCGATCACCGTCTCGCCCTTCCTGGTCTTGATGACCACCGGGACGATTTCCTCGGCGAAGTAGCCGGACTCCATGGCCGCCGCCGCGCGCTGCTGGCTGCGCAGGGCGAAGGCGTCCTGGTCGGCGCGGCCGATCCGGTAGTCGTCGGCGACGTTGTCGGCGGTTTCCGGCATGGAGTCCACGCCGTACTGCTGCTTCATCAGCGGGTTGACGAAGCGCCAGCCGATGGTGGTGTCCTCGATCTTCATGTTGCGCGAGAAGGCGGCGTCGGCCTTGCCCATCACGAAGGGCGCGCGCGACATGGACTCCACACCGCCGGCGATGGCCAGCTCGATCTCGCCGCAGGCGATGGCGCGGGCGGCAGTGCCGATCGCGTCCATGCCCGAGGCGCACAGGCGGTTGAGGGTCACGCCCGGCACCGTCTCCGGCAGGCCGGCGAGCAGCAGCGCCATGCGCGCCACGTTGCGGTTGTCCTCGCCGGCCTGGTTGGCGCAGCCCAGGAACACCTCGTCGACGGCGGCCGGATCGAGTTGCGGGTTGCGCGCCAGCAGCGCCTTCAGCGGGACGGCGGCCAGGTCGTCGGCGCGCACGCCGGCCAGGCCGCCGCCGAAGCGGCCGATGGGCGTGCGCACGGCATCGCAGATGAAGACGTCGCGGCTCATTCTTCACCTCCGGCCTGCCCGTGGGTGGCGGCGGTGCGGGCTTCCAGCTCGCGCAGGGCGGCCAGTTCGGTCGCGTTCGGCGCCTCGGTGACCGCCACCTTATCGGCGAAGCGGATCGCCCAGCCGGTGTTCTCGACCACCTGCTCGCGGGTCACGCCCGGGTGCAGGGAAGTGACGATGAACTCGTGGGTGCCGGCTTCCGGCTCCATGATGCACAGGTCGGTGATGATCGCCACCGGTCCCGCACCGGGCAGGCCGAGCTGCTTGCGGTGATCGCCGCCCTCCCCAAAGCCGACCGAGGTGATGAAGGCCAGCTTGTCGACGAAGGTGCGGTGCGATTGCTTGAGGATGATCAGCACCTTCTTCGCGCTGCCGGCGATCTCCGGCGCGCCGCCGGCGCCCGGCAGGCGCACCTTGGGCTTGTGGTAGTCGCCGATCACCGTGGTGTTGATGTTGCCGTACTTGTCGACCTGGGCGGCGCCGAGGAAGCCGACGTCGATGCGCCCGCCCTGCAGCCAGTAGCGGAAGATCTCGCCGGTGGGCACCACGGTGTCGGCGGTTTCGGCCAGCTCGCCGTCGCCGATCGACAGCGGCAGCACCGAGGGCTTGGCGCCGATCGGGCCGGATTCGTAGATCAACACCACGTCCGGGGCGTGGGTCAGGCGCGCCAGGTTGGCGGCCTTGGACGGCAGGCCGATGCCGACGAAGCAGACGCTGCCGTTGCCCAGGCGGCGGGCGGCGGCGACGGTCATCATTTCATTGGTGGAGTAAGTCATCATTTGGCCTCCTGGGCGGCCAGCTTGGCCTGGTACTCGGAAAAGTCGGCGGTGCCGCGGATGAACGCGTCGATCCAGGCGGTGAAGCCCTCGCGGCTGCGGGCGATCGGGTCCCAGTCCTGGTAGAAGCGGTTGTCGCGCTCGTAGTAGCCGTGGGCGTAGGACGGATGGGCGCCGCCGGGCACCAGGCAGACCGCGCTCAGCGCCCAGGTCGGCAGGACGCAGGCGTTCATCGGCGCCTTGAGGTCGTCGACGATCTCCTCGACGGTGACGATGCAGCGTTTGGCGGCCAGCGCGGCCTCCTTCTGCACGCCGAGGATGCCCTGGATCAGCACGTTGCCCTTGCGGTCGGCCTTCTGCGCGTGGATCACGGTGACGTCCGGGCGCACCGAGGGCACCGCGGCCAGCACCTCGCCGGTGAACGGGCAGGTGACGCTCCTGATCAGCGGGTTGACCTTCGGCAGGTCGGAGCCGGCGTAGGCGCGCAGCACCGCGAACGGCAGGCCGGAGGCGCCGGCCACGTAGGCGTTGGCCAGGTCGGCGTGGCTGTGCTCCTCGATCTCCAGCGGCTGCGGCCAGCCCTTCTCCACCGCGTCGCGCAGGCGATGCAGGGACCCCACGCCGGGGTTGCCGCCCCAGGAGAAGATCAGCTTCCTGGCGCAGCCGGCGCCGATCAGCAGGTCGTAGACCAGGTCGGGGGTCATGCGCACCAGGGTCAGGTCCTTCCTGCCCTGGCGGATCAGCTCATGGGCGGCGGCGGTGGGAATCAGGTGGGTGAAGCCTTCGAGGGCGACGGTGTCGCCATCGTTGACGAAGCGCTGTACCGCTTCACGCAGGGTGAGGATTTCGGCCATTTCGTACGTGCTCTTGTCGGAGGATCGGCTGCGCCGGATGTGGTTTGCAGCCAAATTACGGACAAGAGCGGAACGGAACAATCCGATAATCGCCAATCCGTTCGTTTATCGAACGACTTGTGAGGACACTATCGAGCGGCCGGGAAGACGCCGGCAGCACCCGGGACGCAGGATTGCACGCCCCGTGGCCGGGCGCTCCGCTCAGGCGAACAGCTGGGCGCTCAGTTCGCGACTGGCCGCCAGCATGATCGGCAGGTAGTGCTTTTCCAGCTCGGCGATGGACACCCGTCCGGCGTGGGTGCTGACGTTCATCGCCGCCAGCACCCGTCCCGAGGAATCCTGGATCGGCACCGTCAGCGAACGCAGACCCTGCTCCAGCTCCTGGTCGACGATGCACCAGCCCTGCCGGCGCACCTGCTGCAGGCATTCCCAGAGCGCCTCGCGGGTGTGCAGGGTGCGGCTGGTCTTGGGCAGCAGGTCGGCGTGCTCCAGGTATTCCTGCAGGCTGACGTCGTCCAGTGCGGCGAGCAGCACGCGGCCCATCGAGGTGCAGTAGGCCGGCAGCCGGCTGCCGACGCTGAGGTCGACCGAAATCAGCCGCTGGGGAATCGCCGAGCGGGCGATGTAGAGCACCTCCTCGCCTTCCAGGGTGGCCAGGTTGCAGGCCTCGTGCAGCTGCTCGCTGATGCGGTCGAGATAGGGCTGCGCGGACACCGCCAGCGGCGTGGAGGACAGGTAGGCGTGACCGAGGGTCAGCACCTTGGGCGTCAGCGAGTAGGTGCGCCCGTCGGTGGTGGCGAAGCCGAGTTTCATCAGGGTGTGCAGGCAGCGACGCACGGCGGCCCGAGGGATCTCGGTACGGTGGCTGATCTGGGCGATGGTCAGGTGGCGCTTGCGCTCCTGGAAGGCGCCGATCACCGCCAGGCCGCGGGCCAGGGAGGTCATGAAATTCGGGTCGCCGCTCAGAGCCTCGATGCGCTTGGCAGGGGAAATGTAGGGCGGCGGCGCGAGGGTGGGCACGGCCTGACGCGACTCACTCATGGGGTCTCCTTGACTGGCTCGCCCCGGAACGATGGCAAAAGGGGGCGAAGGCGGCGTGCTCGATTATCGGCCAGTGGCCGGGCGATCACAATTGACCGCCCGGCGCCGCTTCAGAACTCCTCCAGCCGTCGCGGCCGTAGCTGGGCCAGACGGCTGCGGGTGCGCGCGAAGTCCTCGTGGGCCCGCTCGCGGCAGAGGTCATCCAGGCTCGTCCGGCTGCTCAGCAGCAGCTCGACGCCGGCGTCGTAGGCGATGTCGACGAAGTTCAGGAAGCGCTGCCGGACGTCCGGCGAGTGCCGGTCCAGACAGGGCAGCCCGCTGATGGCGATGCGCTCGAAGCGCTCGCAGAGCCAGAGGTAGTCGCGGGTCGAGGACGGCACCGGGAACAGCGCGGCGAAGTCCAGCCAGAGGCTGCGCGCGTCCTGGCCGAGCGGCTGCAGGTTCAGCCGGTTGACCGCGAGCGACGCCGCCGGCACGCCCAGGCCCAGCGCGTGGCGCCAGTCCTGCAGGCTTTGCGGCGACTCCGGCCAGTGATACTGGCCCCAATCGCGGCCGCTGCAGGAGCGGTAGTCGACCCCGCCGTCCAGCTCGACGATGCGCATGTGCCGCTCGAGCACGCGGATGAACGGCTTGAAGCGCTCGTGGTGCAGCGGATTCGGGCAGAGCGAGGCCGGCGCATAGTTGGAGGTGACCACCACCCCGACCCGCGCCCGCAGCAGCGCCTCGAGCAGACGCCCGAGGAGGATGGCGTCGCCGATGTCGTGCACGTGGAATTCGTCGAAGCAGAGCAGGCGCACCTCGCCGGCCAGCTCCGCGGCGACCCGCGCCAGCGGATCGGGCTGTCCCGCATGGGCCAGCAGGCGCACCTGCAGCTCCTGCAGGAAGGCATGGAAGTGCACCCGGCGCTTGGCCGCCAGCGGCACCCCCTGGAAGAAGCAGTCCATGACGAGGCTCTTGCCGCGCCCCACCCCGCCCCACAGATAGAGGCCGCCGACGGGCCGACGCAGCCAGCCGCGCTTGCCGCTCAGCAGGCTATCCAGCCAGTCGGCCAGCGCATCGAGCGCAGACGACTGCGCGGCGTCGGCCTGAAAGCCCGACGCCGCCAGTCGCTCTGCGAAGTGCCGGCGCACCGCCTCGGCGGGCGCCAGCGGTTGCAGGACCTCAGAAGTCAAAGAACACCGTTTCCCCTTCGCCCTGGATGCGGATGTCGAAGCGGTAGGCGGTCTTGTTGTCCACCTCGCAACGCCTGGCGATCAGGGTCTTGCGACGCTCCGGCTGCTCGATCAGGTTCAGCACCGGGTCGGCGGCGTTGGCCTCGGCTTCGTCCTCGAAGTAGATGCGGGTCTGCAGCTGGATATTGATGCCGCGGGCGAACAGCGACACGTTGATGTGCGGCGCCATCGGCTTGCCGGCGGCGTTCTTCACCATGCCCGGCTTGACGGTCTTCACCGTCCATTCGCCGGCGTCGAAGGTGGTGGCGGTGCGGCCGAAGCCGTTGAAGGACTTCTCCAGATCGTAGACGGTGTCGTAGACGCCCTCGTGGTTGGCCTGCCAGAGCTCCAGGTAGGAGTCGCGGACCAGGTGGCCGTTGCCGTCGATGACCTTGCCGATCAGGATGATGTGTTCGCCCGGGGCGTCATCCCTGGCCATCTCGTTCCAGATTTCCTGCTCGCGGGTCGGGTTGCCGGCGGCGGCGCCGGCCAGGCCGATGTGCACGTAGGGGCCGGCGGTCTGCGAGGGGGTTTCCGGCAGCAGTTCGTAGTTCATGGTCGGCTCCTTCTCACTGATTCTCGAAACGGGTCTGACGCTGGCCACGCAGCACGATATTGAAACGGTACGCCAGGCAATCCATCGGCACGTTGCTGCTCAGGTCCAGACGACCGATCAGGGTCTCGACCGCGTCCGGGTTGGCAATGGTGCGGACGATCGGGCACTTGGGGATCAGCGGGTCCCCCTCGAAGTACATCTGGGTGATCAGCTTGGTGGCGATCGACGGGCCGCTGATCGATACGTGGATGTGCGACGGGCGCCACTCGTTGGGGCCGTTGCGCCACGGGTAGGGACCCGGCTTTATGGTGCGGAAGAAGTAGTAGCCGTCGGCGTCGGTCAGGGTGCGGCCGACCCCGCCGAAGTTGGGATCCAGCGGCGCCAGGTAGCTGTCGTTCTTGTGGCGGTAGCGGCCGCCGGCGTTGGCCTGCCACATTTCCACCAGGGTGTGCGGGACCGGCTTGCCGTACTGGTCGACCACCCGGCCGCACATGATGATGCGCTCGCCGACCGGCAGGCCGCCGTGGTTGAAGTTGAGCAGCAGGTCGTTGTCGTACTTGCCCATCTTCAGATGGCTGAAGTCCGGACCGGTGGTTTCCGAGAGGGACTGCGGGATGCTGACCAGCGCCTGGCTCGGCGAACGGGCGATGGTGGTCTTGTAATCCGGGGTATAACCCTTCGGCTGCCAATTCCGGTCACGGGCGACGAAACGGCGGGTATCGAGCTCGGACATCTCAGGCTCCTTGTTCTTGGGATTGTGGAGTCGCTAGAACCGCAAGGCGGCTACGCGAGACGAAGTGTCACACCCGCCCGGCCCGATGAAAATTGAAAAGAACATCCGCATACATAACCTTATGGTTATGTATCTGCGCCACCGCTCAGCTCCTTGGCCACCTGCCGCAGCTCGTCGCAGAACCACTGCGCGGCCAGCGGCAGCGGCAGCGCCGAGTTCCAGCAGAAGCCGATCGAGCCGCCCGCCTCGCGCACCCCCAGCGACAGCTCGACCAGTTCGCCGGCCTGCAGGTCCAGGCGCACCGCATCCAGCGGCGCCAGCCAGAGCCCGTCGCTGGACAGCACATAGCGCCGGCTCAGCACTGGCGAGAGGGTTTCCAGGCGCTGCGCCGGCAGGGGAATTCCGCACTGGACGAAGAAGCTCTCGGCATACTGGCGAATGGTGGTGCCGGCCAGCGGCAGGACCAGCGGGTAGTCGCCGAGCGGCGCCAGGTCGGAGAGGTCGGCCTTGAGCAGCGGATGCCCGGGCCGTACCACCAGCGCCATGGACTCGCTATAAAGGTGCTCGAAGGTCAGCCCGCGGATCTCCGGGCTGTCGGTCATCCGCCCGACCACCAGATCCAGCTCGCCGACCCGCAGCTGCGCGAGCAGGTAGGCGCTGAGGCCGGTGGCGATGCTGACCACCAGCGCCGGGTGATTGCGGTGCAGGCGCAGCACCACCTCCGGCACCACCTGGCTCTCCACCGTCGAGAGCACCCCGACGCGCACCACCCCGCCGGCCTGGTCGTCGCCACGCAGGGTGTTGACGCCATCGCGCAGGGCCTGCACGCAGGGGCCGGCATAGCGCAGGAAGGTGATGCCCGCCGGCGTCAGGGAAACCCCGGACTTGCTGCGCTCGAACAGCCGGGCGTCGAGAATCTCCTCCAGCTCCTTGAGGGTCTTGGAAATCGCCGGCTGGGACACCGCCAGGGCGTCCGCCGCCTTGGCGAAGCTGCGCTGGCGAGCCACCTCGAGAAAGCTGACCAGATGGCGGAACTTGATGCGGTTGTCGACGAGCATGAGCAACCCCGGAGCCGGCCCGGCGGAGGGCGTCCGCCGGCTGTACGAGGCATTCTCCGCCAGACTGCCAGCCCCGCCAAGGCGCCCGGCCGGCGAACGACCGGCAACGGCCCGTCAGCCTGCCGGCCCCCCCCTTCTCAGGCGAATACCACCGTGCGGTTGTCGTGCACCAGCACCCGGTCCTCGAGGTGATAGCGCAGCCCACGGGACAGCACCATCTTCTCCACATCCTTGCCGAGGCGCACCATGTCCTCGACGCTGTCGCGGTGGGTGATGCGCACCACGTCCTGCTCGATGATCGGGCCGGCATCCAGTTCCTCGGTGACGTAGTGGCAGGTCGCGCCGATCAGCTTCACGCCGCGCAACGAGGCCTGATGATAGGGCCGGGCGCCGACGAAGGACGGCAGGAAGCTGTGGTGGATGTTGATCACCTGCATGGCGAACTCCTGGCACAGCTGCGGCGGCAAGATCTGCATGTAGCGGGCCAGCACCACGGTATCGGCGGCACGCTCCCGGACCAGCCGGGATACCTCGGCGAAGGCCGGCTCCTTGTTCTGCGGATCGACCGGCACATGGTAATAAGGAATGCCATGCCACTCGACCATGCTGCGCAGTTCGTCATGGTTGGAGATCACGCAGGGAATCTCGCAGGCCAGCTCGCCGCTGTGCCAGCGGTGCAGCAGATCGGCCAGGCAGTGCGACTCGCGGCTGGCCATCAGCACCACGCGCTTGAGCTCGCTCGAGTCGGTGACCCGCCACTTCATGGAGAACTCCCGGGCAATCGGCGCGAAGGCGTGACGGAACTCTTCGAGGTCGAACGGCAGGGAGTCCGCGCGAATTTCATGGCGCATGAAGAACCAGCCGCTCTGGGTATCCGAATGGTGGCTCGCCTCGGTGATCCAGCCGTTGTAGGTGGCCAGGAAGTTACTGACCTTGGCGACGATGCCGACCCGGTCGGGACAGGCGATCACCAGCCGAAATGTACGCATGATGGGAACAACTCCAGAACTCGCGAAAGCACCATTCTAGCCACAGCGCCGAAAAACTTCAGTAACCCACACGCGAGATGGGGAGATCCTCCAACAAGCACCCGCAACACTTCGTGCGGCAGCCGGATTGCACTGCACGACCGGATAAATGAGGGATATCGCCACGCTGTTGCAGATTGAAGGAGCGCATCAAACAGGCCAGACCGGAACTCTTCTCCAGTCGCCTTTTATTAGCTGTCCAGCGGACGCGGACTGGAGTTTTCGGCATGCGCTCCCCCGGAGCCGTGCTTGCGACTCTATTAGCGATCATGATGGCCTGACTCGCTTCCCGCGCGACTCTGCGCAAGTATTAGCCCCCATAAATCCCGGACCGGCTATTTCTGCCGGGACTTTTGCCGGCTGCGACAAAGGACGCAACTAAAGTTGAACAAAGTTTTCCAGCATATTTACTTGCCAAGAATGCCTGACTATCATTGTCCCAGAACTCGTCTAATCACCCCTCCGGGGTTCAAGGTAAGTAAAATGTCCCTGATCAATGAATACCGTGCCACCGAAGAGGCCATCAAGGAGCTTCAGGAACGCCTGAAGAATCTTTCCCAGGATGACAAGCTGCAGAAGGAACTGGAGTTCGAGGGCAAATTGCGCAAGCTGATGGGCGAATATCAAAAGTCCCTGCGCGACATCAACGCCCTGCTCGATCCGGAGGCCAAGCCCGCACGTGGCAGCCGCGGTGCCAAGCCCGCTCCGGCACCCACCAAGCGCGCCCGCAAAGTCAAGCAATACAAGAATCCCTATACCGGCGAAACCATCGAAACCAAGGGGGGCAATCACAAGACCCTGAAGGAGTGGAAAGCCCAGTATGGCGCCGACGTCGTCGAGGGCTGGGCCACTCTGCTCGATTGAGCGGAAATTGCCGGACAGTCAAAGAAACGCCGGTAGTGCCGGCGTTCCTTTATAGATCCAGATTCAGTCCAATACTTTACACGGCATAGCGCTCGCGCAACTGCCGTGCATATTCGCGCCAGGCCACGAGTATCGGTCGATGTGCGCTGTCGGCCTGTGCGAGCAGTTGTTCCAGCTGCACATTGAAATCCTCCAGTGTGTTGGGTGCTCCCCAGGCAGCATCACTCAGACGTCGCCGGCAGAATTCCCGCCAGCACTCCCCTTCGGTCGCCACCAAAGTTTCCGGAAAATTGCGCGCCCGATAGCGGAACAGCAACTCGGGGAGACGCTCATCATCGAATCCCCAGTTCAGCCTGCCCAGACTTTGTGGCTCGGCCCGGCGCACTTGCTCGCAAAGACGCCGGTCCCGCTCTCCGAAAAATCCGCCATACAACTGCTGTTCCGGGTCGTTGCTGACGGAAAATTCATCGCCCGCATAAATTTGCGGCAGTTTTTCCTGCCACTGCCCTTGCGCCGCACATAACAAGTCCACACGCCGTTGGCATTCTGCCATGTCCAGTTGCAGACGCCCGATATCCTCTTCCCGCAATACCGACAATGGCGCCAATACCGGACAACGGTTGATATGCACGAGTTTCAGGGGCACCGGCAATTCATTGTCCGTCAATTCTTCCCGACGGATATACAAACGCCGGTGCAGAACTTCCGCGTCGAGATCGAGCAGCGGCGAAGGGTCGGCCTGCAGGTCGCAGACGATCAGGGCATTGCGGTTGGACGGATGCCAGGCCAG
The DNA here is from genome assembly GCF_009363155.1 of Azotobacter salinestris. Classification (NCBI taxonomy): domain Bacteria; kingdom Pseudomonadati; phylum Pseudomonadota; class Gammaproteobacteria; order Pseudomonadales; family Pseudomonadaceae; genus Azotobacter; species Azotobacter salinestris. The sequence continues at coordinate 4,093,236 of NZ_CP045302.1, read as the reverse complement.
CGGCAGGACCACTGCCAGGTAGCCACGCTCGGCGGCGAAGCGTCCGGAGACGTGCACCGTGGGCCGCAGCAGCCTGACCTGTTCCAGCACCCGCTGCTTGCTGCGCAACTGGTAGAGGTAGCCGTACAGCTTCGGCTGGCGCTCGCGCAGCAGCCGGGCCAGGGCGATGGTCGCGCGCACGTCGGCCAGGGCATCGTGGGCCTGGCCGTGATCGATGCCGTTGGCCGCGGTGAGCCGCTCCAGACGCAGGGTGACCCGCCCCTCCTCCTGCGGCCAGTGGATGCCCTCGGGGCGCAGGGCGTAGGCGGTGCGCAGCAGGTCGATCAGGTCCCAGCGGCTGTTGCCGCCCTGCCACTCGCGGGCATAGGGATCGAAGAAGTTGCGGTAGAGGGCGTGACGACTGATCTCATCGTCGAAGCGCAGGCTGTTGTAGCCTGCCGTGCAGGTGCCGGGGCGGGCCAGTTCGGCGTGCAGGCGGGTCACGAACTCGGCCTCGCACAGGCCCCGCTCGGCGAGCAGCTGCGGGGTGATGCCGGTGACCAGACAGGCGGCCGGATGCGGCAGGATGTCGTCGGCCGGCCGGCAGTAGAGGTTCAGCGGCGTGCCGATCTCGTTGAGCGCTTCGTCGGTGCGTATTCCCGCCACCTGCAGGGGACGGTCGCAGCGCGGATTGATACCGGTGGTTTCGTAGTCGTACCAGAAGATGCTGGAAGTCACTGGGAGGATTCCCGTCGATGGAGTGGCGCAAGTCTACCATTCGCCCCGGGCCGGCCCCGGGCGGTTGCCTGGCGGCCGGAGGCTGGCTAGCATCGGGCTTTCCCGACTACGGCAGACCGATGTCCGCGTCCCTCGCCAAGCCCTCTGCCGGCACCGCCCGGCAGCCGCTCCTGGACACCTGCCACCTGGTGGAAACGCCGGAGGGCATCGACCTCGTGCTGCATCCGGCCGGCCTGGTGCCGCGCGCCCTTGCCTTCGCCGTCGACCTGGCGGTCCGCGGGGCGATCCTGCTGCTGTCCTTCCTGGTCCTCGGCCAGTTCGGCGAACTGGGCCTGGGCCTGGCCAGCCTGCTCTTCTTCCTCGTCACCTGGTGGTACATGGTGCTCTTCGAGGTGCTCAACCAGGGCCGCTCGCCCGGCAAGCAACTGCTCGGCCTGCAGGTGGTGCACGACGACGGCACCCCGGTCGGCTGGGCCGCCTCGCTGACCCGCAACCTGCTGCGCGTGGTCGACCTGCTGCCGTTCGGCTATACCCTGGGAATTCTCAGCTGTCTCGCCCATCCGCTTTTCAAGCGCCTGGGCGACCTGGCCGCCGGCACCCTGGTGGTCTATGGGGAACGACCACAGCCGCATCCGTCCCTGCCCGAGATCGACGCACAACCGGTGCCCTTCGCCCTGCAGGCGGACGAGCGGCGCGCCCTGCTCGCCTTCGCCGAACGCCGGGCCAGGCTGTCGGTCGGCCGCCGCCAGGAACTGGCGGGCATTCTCGCCGGGCCGCTGCAGGTGCCGGAAGAGCAGGCCGAGGCCAGGCTCCTCGGTATCGCCCGCGAACTCATGGGGCCGCCATGAAGCAGAATGCGTTCGAACGACGCCACCTGGCCGAATGGCAGGACTTCGCCCGCCAGCTCGACGCCCTCGAACACGGCAGGGCAGGGGCGGACAGCCGCCACTTCCCCGCCACCTACCGGCGCCTGTGCCGTCAGTTGGCCCTGGCCGAGGAGCGCGGCTACGGCAGCCGGCTGGTCGAGCGACTGCAGCAACTGGCCCTGCGCGGCCACCGCCAGTTCTACCGCCACCGCAATCCGCTGGCCGCACGCTGCCTGGGCTTCCTGCTCGGCGGCTTCCCGCGCCTGGTGCGCGAGGAGTGGCGCCCGGTGCTGGCCGCCAGCCTGCTGTTCTATGGCAGCCTGCTCGCCATGGGACTGCTGGTCTACCTGTTTCCGGAACTGGTCTACAGCCTGCTCGCCCCCGAGCAGGTGGCGCAGATGGAGGCCATGTACGACCCCGACGCCAGCCGCCTCGGCCGCTTCGGCGAGCGCAGTTCCGCGGCCGACTGGATGATGTTCGGCTACTACGTCATGAACAACTTCGGCATCGCCTTCCAGACCTTCGCCAGCGGCCTGCTGTTCGGCCTCGGCAGCCTGTTCTTCCTGCTGATCAACGGCCTGTCCATCGGTGCGGTGGCCGGCCACCTGAGCGGCATCGGCTACACCGATACCTTCTGGCCCTTCGTGATCGGCCATGGCGCCTTCGAGCTGACCGCCATCGCCTTCGCCGGCGCCGCCGGCCTCAAGCTCGGCTGGGCGCTGTGCGCCCCCGGCCGGCTGCGGCGCGGCGAAGCCCTGCGCCAGGCCGCGGCACGCAGCGTGCGGCTGATCGCCGGGGTGCTGCTCCTGCTGCTGATCGCCGCCTTCATCGAGGCCTACTGGTCGTCCATGACCTTCACCGGGGCACCGCTCAAGTACGCGGTCGGCGTCCTGCTCTGGCTGCTGGTGGCCGCCTACTTCCTGCTCGCCGGACGCACGCGTCATGCGCCTGAGTGACAGCGTTGCGGTCCTCCATCCACGCAGCCCCTGGGAGGCCATGGACTTCGGCATGGCGCTGGCGCGGCGCCATGCCGGCCTGCTGATGCTCGCCTGGGCGATCCCGGCCTGGCCGCTGCTGGCCCTGCTCAGTCTGCTGCTCTGGGAAAGCCCCGGCCTGGCCCTGCTGATCTTCTGGTGGCTGAAGCCGCTCGGCGAGCGCCTGCCGCTGTTCATCCTCTCCCGCACCCTGTTCGGCGAGACGCCACGCCTGGGCGAAAGCCTGCGCGCCCTGCCCGGCCTGCTCCGCGCGGAATGGCTGGCCAGCCTGACCCAGCGCCGCTTCAATCCGACCCGCAGCTTCGACCTGCCGGTCCTGCTGCTCGAGGGACTCGCCGGCAAGGAGCTGTGGCAGCGCCGCGCCGTGCTCGCGGCATGCCGCGGCAAACGCGGTGCCGGCTGGCTGACCCTGGTCGGCCTGCACCTGGAATTGGCCCTCTGGCTCGGCCTGCTGGCCTTCCTTTATTTGCTGCTGCCGGCACAGGCGGGCGTCGAGTTCGACTGGCAGCAACTGCTGGAGGACACGCCGCCGGATCGGCTGTGGCTGGAGCACCTGACCAACGGGCTCTATGCCCTGGTGCTGATGATCTGGGAGCCACTGTATGTCGCCGGCGGCTTCGGCCTCTACCTGAATCGCCGCGTGCATCTCGAGGCCTGGGACCTCGAGGCGGCCTTCCAGCGCCTGCGCCGGCGTCTGGGCAGCGCAACCGGCATCCTGCTGCTCGCTACCGGCCTGGTGCTGGCGCAGCTTCCCGGCCCGGCCATGGCCGAGCCGCCGGCTTCGCAGGCATCCCAGACGCTGGGCCGCCAAGCCGCCCGTGCGGATATCCGGGCCATGCTCGGACAACCGCCCTTCAGTCGGCGCGAAGAAACCACCCGCTGGCGCTTCGGCGACCCGGCGCAGGTCTCGGACATCGAGTCCCTGCCAGCCGTGCCCGCCGATTTCGTCCAGCGGCTGGCCCAGGCGCTGGAGGTGCTCCTCTGGCTGGCCGTGGGTAGCGGAGCAATGCTGCTGGCCTGGCGCTACCGCGCCTGGCTGGCGGCCTTCGCCGGGCGCCGCACGCCAGCCGCCCGTCGCGCCCCGCCGCGGCCGCCCGGACACTCGGCCCCCCGGCCCGCCGCATCGCCGACGCTGCCCGCGGATATCGCCACACAGGCCGAACGGCTGTGGGCCGAAGACCCCGGACAGGCGCTCGCCCTGCTCTACCATGGCCTGCTGGAGCGCCTGCGCGAGGATTACCAGCTGCCGCTGAGCGAGGCCGATACCGAGGGCGAGATCCTGCGCCGGGTCCGCCGTCTGGAGCGGCCCGAGCTGCAGCATCTGGCCGAAACCCTGATCCGGCACTGGCAGAACTTCGCCTACGGCAGGCACCTGCCGCCGGCCGCTGTGAAGGACGAACTGCTGTCGGCCTGGCGAGCCCGGTTCGGCAGCGGGAGTCCAGCATGAACGGCCGGTATCGCCTCGCCCTGGCGACCACCGGGCTGGCCCTGGCATTGCTTGGAACCTGGCTGCTCGGCCAGTTGCATCCCTATCGGGAAATCGTCGAGCGCGGCCCGACACCGCAGGCGCGCGCCAATCCCTATCTGGCCGCCGAGCTGTTCCTCCGCCGCCAGGGCCTCGAGGTACGACACGCCAGCGGACTCGAGGCCCTGGCGACTCCCGCCGGACGCACCCAGACCCTGCTGCTGCTCGGCGATCGCGAGCACATGACCCCGCATCAGGCCGAACGGGTGCTCGACTGGACTGCCGCCGGCGGCCATCTGGTGTTCGTCGCCGAGCGCCTGTGGGACGAGAAGACCGGCCGCAGCGGCGACCTGCTGCTCGACGGGCTGGGCATCCAGCAGCACCTGAGCGCAGCCCTGGCCATCGGCGAGCCGCGGAACCGCGACCGGCGCCGGGACGGGCTGGCCCGCTTCTACCAGCAGAACGAGAAGACCCCGGCCTATCTGGCCTTCGACAACGCCTTCCACCTCTACGACAGTCGTCACCGCGCCTATGCCTGGGCCAACAGCGGCGAAGCCACCCATCTGCTGCAGGTGCACCACGGACAGGGAAACGCCACGGTGCTGACCGACGCCTGGATCTGGGAAAACGCGGAAATCGGCGACCACGACCACGCCTGGCTGCTCTGGTATCTGAGCCGGGACAGTCGAGTCACCCTGGTCTACCGGGTCGCCGGCGACGGTCTGGCGACCTTGCTGCTGCGCCATTTCCCCGCCGCCCTGCTGGCGCTGGCCCTGCTGGCCGGCGGCCTGCTCTGGCGCGCCGGCCTGCGCCAGGGCCCGCCGTTGCCGGCTGCCGGCCCGGCGCGCCGGCAACTGGAGGAACACCTGCGCGCCGGCGCCGACTTCCTGCACCGCCGCTGCGGCCAGGCCGGCCTGCTGCAGGGCCTGCAGCAGGATATCCAGCGCTGCGCCGGTCGGCGCGCACCGCACTTCGCCGACCTGTCCGAGGATGCGCAGTGGCAGTTGCTGGCCCGGCTTGCCCGGCTGCCGGCCGGCCACGTCGCCCGGCTCATGCGACCGCCGGACAAGGCGCTGCCTGCCGCCGACTTCACCCGCCAGGTCGCCGACCTGCAACGACTCAGGAACGCGCTATGAACGATGCAAGCTCTCCTCCGCCGCTTTCCCGCCAGCAGGCCGGCCAGTTGCTCCAGGCCTTGCGCACGGAGATGTGCAAGGCGGTGATCGGCCAGCAGGCGGCCATCGACGATATCCTGACCGCACTGATCGCCAACGGCCACGTTCTCGTCGAAGGTGTCCCGGGGCTCGGCAAGACCTTGCTGGTGCGGGCCCTGGCCCGCTGTTTCGGCGGCGACTTCGGGCGCATCCAGTTCACCCCCGACCTGATGCCCAGCGACGTCACCGGGCATGCGGTGTACGACCTGGCCAGCGAGCAGTTCAAGCTGCGCAAGGGACCGGTGTTCACCCACCTGCTGCTCGCCGACGAGATCAACCGCGCCCCGGCCAAGACCCAGGCAGCCCTGCTGGAGGTCATGCAGGAGCGCCAGGTGACCCTGGAAGGCTGCGCCCTGCCGGTGCCGCAGCCGTTCCTGGTGCTGGCCACGCAGAATCCGATCGAGCAGGAGGGCACCTATCCGCTGCCTGAGGCCGAACTGGACCGCTTCATGCTCAAGCTGCGCATGGACTACCCGGAAGCCGCCGACGAGATGGCCCTGGTCCGCCAGGTCGCCCGCTCGACCCGCGCCGACATGCTCGAGGTCGCCGTGCTGCGGCCCCTGCTGCAGGCCGCCGATGTGCTGGCGCTGCAGCAGCTGGCCAGCGACTTGCCGCTCGACGAGCAGGTGCTCGACTACGCCGTGCGCCTGGTGCGCCGCACCCGCGACTGGTCCGGCCTGACCCTGGGCGCCGGGCCGCGCGCCTCGATCGATCTGGTGCGCTGCGGCCGGGCCCGGGCCCTGCTGCGCGGCGGCGACTTCGTGACCCCGGACGACATCAAGGGCTGCGCCCTGGCCGTGTTGCGCCACCGCGTGTGCCTGGCGCCGGAGCTGGACATCGAGGGCCTGTCGGTGGACCGGGTGCTCGAGCAACTGCTCGAGCAGGTCGCGGCGCCGCGGCCATGAAGCCCGCACGCCGGCTCCTCGCCCTGCTCGGCGTCCTGTTCCTCGCCGCCCTGCCGCCCGGCGTCCAGTCGGCCCTGCACGGTGAAGGATCGCCGGCCTTCACGGCGCTCTGGTGGGGACTGCTGCTCGCCCTGCTGCTACTCGCCGCTCTCGATGCCGTCTGGCTGCATTGGCGCCCCTCGCCCCGCCTGAGCCGCCAGTTGCCGGGCCATCTGCCGCAGGGGCGCTGGAGCGAGGTGCGCCTGCGCCTGGAGCACGACTACCGGAGGGCCCTGCCCGTGGAGCTCTTCGACTACCTGCCAGCCGGCATGAACGGCGAGCCGCTGCCGCTGCGCCTGCAGCTGCATCCTGGCGAAGACGCCGAATGCGGCTACCGGCTCCGCCCCCTCGAGCGCGGACACTTTTGCTTCCTGCACTGCGAAGTCACCCTGCCCAGCCCGCTCGGCTTGTGGCAGGGACGGCGCCGGCTGGAGCTGCCCGGCGAAACCCGCGTCTATCCGGACTTTAGCCGCCTCTACCGGGCCCGGCTGATGGCGGTGGACACCTGGCTCGGCCGCCTCGGCGTCCGCCAGCTGCCGCGCCGTGGCCTCGGCCAGTCCTTCCACCAGCTGCGCGAGTTCCGCGACGGCGACACCCTGCGGCAGATCGACTGGAAGGCGACGGCACGCAAGCACACCCCCATCGTTCGCGAGTACCGCGACGAGCGCGACCAGCAGATCCTCTTCCTGCTCGACTGCGGCCGGCACATGCGCAGCCGGGACGGCGAACTCGCCCACTTCGACCATGCCCTGGACGCCTGCCTGCTGCTCGCCTACGTGGCGCTGCGCCAGGGCGACGCGGTGGGGCTGGCGACCCTCGCCGGCGAGCAGGACCGCTACCTGGCTCCGGCCAAGGGCGATGCCCAGCTGCATGCGCTGCTCAATGCCGTCCACGACCTGCAGACCACCCGGCGCCCCGCGGACTTCGTCGCCGCGGCAAACCTGCTGCTGCAGCGCCAGCGCCGCCGCGCCCTGGTGGTGATCCTCAGCAACCTGCGCGACGAGGACGACGGCGAACTGCCGGCGGCGATTCGCCGCCTGGCCCGTCGTCATCGGGTACTGGTCGCCAGCCTGCGCGAGGAGGTACTCGACCGGCTGAGCCATGCGCCGGTGGAAAGCCATGCGGACGCCCTGGCCTACTGCGGCACGATCGACTATCTGAACGCCCGCGCCGGTCTGCACCAGCGCCTGGCGGCGGCGGGCATCCCGCTGCTCGATGCACGTCCCGCCGAGCTGGGCCCCGAGCTGGTCGCCCGCTATCTGGCCTGGAAGCGGGCCGGGGTGCTCTAAGCCGACGCGGCGTTGGGATGGAAGGTGAAGTACTGGCGCAGGACCTCGACCAGCTCGAGATATTCGACGGGCGGGTCGGCCAGTTCGAAGCCCGAGTCGAAGCTGCCCGGTGTCACGTCCTCGCGGGTCCAGCGACAGGTGGCGGAAAAGTCGATGTATTGCTGCAGGCCATCGCGCCCCGGGATCTTCAAGCGCATGTCGAACTCGGCGAGCACCAGCATCGGCCACGGGCTGATCAGCATCAGACCTTCCCGTGAAATGTTGCCGATGTAACCCATGGGCTTGTCGGTGACCCGATTGAACACCTTGAGATAGTAAGGCAGTTGGTGACGTTCGATGCGGCGCTGGATAGGCATGATGTGTAACAACCGCTATTCCGGATTTTGAGTATGACCCCAAGGTCGGTTAGGAACCAGTGTCCCAATTATCAGACCAGCCGTTTCGCTTTTATGCTCCCGGCACGGAACATCCCGGTTGAGTTAGTCTGTTACCGAGCGGACATCCCGGCCGCCGCCCGGGTACGCTGCGGTATCCAAGAGCCAAGGAGACAAAGATGAACCTGCGCCAGTTGCTCGTCGTGATCGATCCTGCCGAGGAGGCCCAGCCGGCCCTGGAGCGGGCAGCCTGGCTGGCCCGCCATACCGGTGCGGCTCTGGAGCTGCTAGCCTGCGAGTTCGAACAGGCCCTCGACGGCAGCCTGCTTTTCGACGACCGGCAGAGCGAGCAGGCGCGCAGCGCATTGCTCGCCCACCGCCGGGCACGGCTCGAGGAGCTGGCTGCACCGTTGCGCGCCGACGGCCTGCAGGTTCAGATCGAGGCACGCTGGGGCAGACCGTTGCACCGGATGATCCTGATCCGCGTCGAGGAGCTCAAGCCGGACCTGGTGCTCAAGGCCGCCACCCGCAGCCACGGTCTGCTCCAGCGCCTGTTGCTGGGCAACACCTGCTGGCAGCTGCTGCGCCACTGTCCGGCGCCGCTCTGGCTGGCCCATCACGGCCACTGGCAGGGCCGGCGCCTGTGCGCCGCCCTCGATCCGCTGCACAGCGCCGACAAGCCGGCCCATCTCGACCATCGGCTGATCGCCACCGCACGCGGGCTGGCCGAGCGCCTGCAGATGGACGCCCATTACCTGCACTGCCATGCGCCGCTGCCGCGCAGCCTGGTCTTCGACGCCGAGCTGGTCGCCACCTACGATGCCTATGTCGAGCGAGGCAGCCGCCAGCACCGCCAAGCCTTCGAGCAACTGCTTGCGCCCTATGCGATTCCTGCCAGCCACCGTCATCTGGAACAGGGCTATCCGGAAGAGGTGATCCCCCGCTTCGTGCGCGACCGGCAGGTCGATCTGCTGCTGATGGGCGCCGTCGCCCGCGGCCATCTGGACAACGCGCTGATCGGCAATACCGCCGAGCGGATACTGGAGGCGCTGGAGTGCGACCTCCTGGTGCTCAGGCCACAAGCCCGGGGAAAGTAGTGCGGCATGACAATGACTAAAGCCCTCCGGCGTAGTAGCCTCGCAGGCCGCGTCCCATAAGGAGTTCCGCATGACGTTTCGCCGCACCAAAATCGTCGCCACCCTCGGCCCGGCCACCAGCTCGCCCGAACGTCTCGAGCAGCTGATCCTCGCCGGGCTCGATGTCGCCCGTCTCAACTTCTCCCACGGCAGTGCGGACGAACACCGCGCCCGTGCCCATCTGGTCCGCGAACTGGCCGCCAAGCACGGTCGCTTCGTCGCCCTGCTCGGCGATCTGCAGGGGCCGAAGATCCGCATTGCCAAATTCGTCGACAAGCGCATCGAACTGGCCATTGGCGACCACTTCCGCTTCTCCGTCACCCATCCACGCGAGGCCGGCACCCAGGAGGTGGTCGGCATCGACTACCCGGACCTGGTGAAGGATTGCAACGTCGGCGACGAACTGCTGCTCGACGATGGCCGGGTGGTCATGCAGGTCCTCGAGAAGACTGCCGACGAGCTGCACTGCACGGTGTTGATCGGCGGCCCGCTGTCCGACCACAAGGGCATCAACCGGCGCGGTGGCGGCCTCACCGCGCCGGCCCTGACCGCCAAGGACAAGCAGGACATCAAGCTGGCCGCGGAACTGGACCTGGACTACCTGGCGGTTTCCTTCCCCCGTGACGCTGCCGACATGGAACTTGCCAGGCGCCTGCGCGACGAGGCCGGCGGCAAGGCCTGGCTGGTGGCCAAGATCGAGCGCGCCGAGGCCGTGGCCGACGACGCGGCCCTCGACGGCCTGATCCGCGCCAGCGATGCGGTGATGGTGGCGCGCGGCGACCTCGGTGTGGAAATCGGCGACGCCGAGCTGGTCGGCATCCAGAAGAAGATCATTCTCCATGCCCGCCGCTACAACAAGGCGGTGATCACCGCGACGCAGATGATGGAGTCGATGATCCACAGCCCGATGCCGACCCGTGCGGAAGTCTCGGACGTGGCCAATGCGGTGCTCGACAACACCGACGCGGTGATGCTCTCGGCGGAAAGCGCCGCCGGCGAATATCCGGTGGAAGCGGTGCAGGCCATGGCGCGCGTCTGCCTCGGCGCCGAACGCCATCCGACCAGCACCCGCTCCAGCCATCGTCTCGGCCAGACCTTCGAGCGCTGCGACGAGAGCATCGCCCTGGCGGCCATGTACACCGCCAACCACTTCCCCGGCGTGAAGGCGATCATCAGCCTCACCGAAAGCGGTTATACGCCGCTGATCATGTCGCGCATCCGCTCTTCGGTGCCGATCTTCGCCTTCTCGCCGCACCGCGAGACCCAGGCGCGCGTGGCTCTGTTCCGCGGCGTCTACACGGTGCCCTTCGATCCGGCGGCCGTGGCCCCGGAAAAGCTCAGCCAGGCGGCGGTGGACGAGTTGCTCAAGCGTGGCGTGGTCGAGCCGGGCGACTGGGTGATTCTCACCAAGGGCGACAGCTACAACACCATTGGCGGGACCAACGGCATGAAGATCCTCCACGTGGGCGAGCCACTGGTCTGAGCCGAATGGCCGCCCAGGGCAAGCCGTGTGAGAACATGGCGAGCGAAGGCCAGGCACAGCGAAGTAACAGCCGGAAGCTGGCCCGCAGGGCGGGCGCTGCGAGTCAATCCAGCGAAGAAGCGCAGTTCACATGCTGTAAACGCGCACTCCGAGACGCCGCGTCCCGGCCTGATTGCAACGCCGCATGACCAAGCCCGAGCGCCGCAGCTTTCACACAGCCTGACGGGCGGCCATCTTTCCTTCAGGAGGAAGCCGAGCGACGATCGGTATGGGCGTCGCTGGGCTCCCAGCTTGCCTCGCAGCGGTTCCGGCCGTTGTGCTTGGCCCGGTAGAGGGCCTGATCGGCCCGCTGCAGGGCGAGGTCCAGGTTGTCGCCACGCTGCAGGCGAGTCATGCCGATCGACAGACTGAGCCCCCCCAGCGACAGCCCCAGAGGCTCGGCGGCGGCGAAAGCCTCGCGCAGCCGCTCGCAGCAGACCGAAATCTGGTCCAGATTCACATTGGGCAGCAGCAGCACGAACTCCTCGCCACCATAGCGGGCCAGCACGTCGCCCTCGCGCAGGCAGGCCTGCGCCAGCGTCGCGAAGGTCTGCAGGACCCGGTCCCCGGCCGCATGTCCGTAGCGGTCGTTGATGCGCTTGAAATGGTCCAGATCGATCAGGGCCAGGCCATACTGGGCGTGGGCCGGCAGATGGAGCAGCTCGCGCTCCGCCAGGCGCAGGAAATGCCGCCGATTGCAGAGCCCGGTCAACTCGTCGGTAGAAGCCTGGTCCTCCAGCTGGCGCATCATGCCGCGCAGGGTGTTCTGGTGCGCTACCAGGGCATGGCGACGCTGGCGCATGCGCTGGCGCATCGCATTGATGTAGCGGCCGAACAGGCAGAGCCAGAAGAGCAAGACGAACAGGGTTGCCAGTTGCAGGAAAGGCGGTTCGACATAGGCCTGCGGCCGGAAGAAAGCGTCCCGCCATTCGAGCGCGACGAAGCCGACGAAGGCGAAGACCGCACACCGCACGAAGGCACGCGGACGCAGCTGGAAGAGACCGAACAGCAGGATCGGCACATAGAATGCCATCAGGGTACCGCGGGCCTCGTCGTCCAGACAGCCAAGCAGCACTGTCTGCCAGAACAGGGCGACCAGCACCTGCGCCTCGATCATTCCGGGATCCTGGAAGCGCAGGCTGCGTCCGCTGCGCAGCAGCAGGAAGAACACCAGTTGGCTGAATACTAGGGGAATGCCGCCGAGCAGCAGCGTGGCGGGCGGAACCCGGACATGCCCGGTCGCCATCGCCAGTGCCAGCAACAGCAGTGCCAGGGCGTAGGTTCCCAGTGCCATGGCGAACCTGTGCAGCAGCAGACGCTGCAAGGCCTGCGGCTCCAGCCGCATAGTGGAAGTGTTCATGGGGTCCATCCCGTGACAACGCCAATGGGACACTCTACCGACTGTCCAAGCGCCTGCCTAGCCGTCATACGCCTTTGGCCCAAGCGGTTGCTCCCGGTCATCCCGGGCACGTTATACTGCGGCGATTTTCCGCACCGGACACGAGTTCGGCGCATCGAAGTTCCTGCCCAATAAGGAGCGCAGCATGACCGTGATCAAGCAAGATGATCTGATTCAAAGCGTCGCCGACGCCCTGCAGTTCATCTCCTACTACCACCCCGTCGACTTCATCCAGGCCATGCACGAGGCCTACCTGCGCGAAGAGTCGCCGGCTGCCCGCGACTCCATTGCCCAGATTCTGATCAACTCGCGCATGTGCGCCACCGGTCATCGCCCGATCTGCCAGGACACCGGCATCGTCACCGTGTTCGTCAGGGTCGGCATGGACGTCCGCTGGGATGGCGCCACCATGAGTGTAGACGACATGATCAACGAGGGCGTACGCCGCGCCTACAACCTGCCGGAAAACGTCCTGCGCGCCTCGATCCTGGCCGATCCGGCCGGTAGCCGCAAGAACACCAAGGACAACACCCCGGCGGTTATCCACTACTCCATCGTCCCCGGCGACAAGGTGGAAGTGGACGTCGCTGCCAAGGGCGGCGGCTCCGAGAACAAGTCGAAGATGGGCATGCTCAACCCCTCCGACTCCATCGTCGACTGGGTCCTGAAAACCGTGCCGGAAATGGGTGCCGGCTGGTGCCCGCCGGGCATGCTCGGCATCGGCATCGGCGGTACCGCCGAGAAGGCCGCCCTGCTCGCCAAGGAGTCGCTGATGGACGAGATCGACATCCATGAGCTGAAGGCCCGCGGCCCGCAGAACCGCATCGAGGAACTGCGCCTCGAGCTGTTCGAGAAGGTCAACCAGCTGGGTATCGGCGCCCAGGGCCTGGGCGGCCTGACCACCGTGCTCGACGTGAAGATCAAGGACTACCCGACCCACGCCGCCTCCCTGCCGGTGTGCATGATCCCCAACTGCGCCGCTACCCGTCATGCCCACTTCGTGCTCGACGGCTCCGGCCCGGCCAGCCTGGAAGCCCCGAGCCTGGACGCCTACCCGGAAATCGTCTGGGAAGCCGGTCCGAGCGCTCGCCGTGTGAACCTCGACACCGTCACCCCGGAAGAAGTGCAGAGCTGGAAGCCGGGCGAGACCCTGCTGCTCAACGGCAAGATGCTGACCGGCCGCGATGCCGCCCACAAGCGCATGGTCGACATGCTGAACGCCGGTGAACAGCTGCCGGTGGACCTGAAAGGCCGCTTCATCTACTACGTCGGCCCGGTCGATCCGGTCCGTGACGAAGTGGTTGGCCCGGCCGGCCCGACCACCGCGACCCGCATGGACAAGTTCACCCGTCAGATCCTGGAAAGCACCGGCCTGCTGGGCATGATCGGCAAGTCCGAGCGCGGCCCGATCGCCATCGAGGCGATCAAGGACAACAAGGCCGTGTACCTGATGGCCGTCGGCGGCGCCGCCTACCTGGTCGCCCAGGCGATCAAGGCGTCCAAGACCATCGCCTTCCCGGAACTGGGCATGGAAGCGATCTACGAGTTCGAGGTCAAGGACATGCCGGTCACCGTGGCCGTCGACGCCAAGGGCGAGTCGGTGCACATCACCGGCCCGCAGATCTGGAAGCAGAAGATCGCCGAAAGCCTGGTGCAACTGAAGTAAGCCCCTGCTGCAACGCCCGTCGTATCGCGGTGGGCGCCTCGCCGAACGTCCGCTGCGCTGGAGGCTCTCAATGGTAGAAGCCTCCGGCCTGCTTATCCCCCGGCCGGCTGGCACGCCGGGAGGGTTGTCGCAGTGGACTGGCTCGATCTCATCCAATGGCCAGCGATGGTTGCCACCGTGGTGGCAGCCTGGCTGATCGGCTCGCTGAATCTGCGCAGGCGCACCATCGGTTTCTGGTGCTTCCTGCTCAGCAATGCCCTGTGGGTCCTCTGGGGTTGGCATGCCCATGCCTGGGCCTTGATCGTCCTGCAACTGTGCCTGGCGCTGATGAACGTCCGTGGTCTGCGCAAGAACGATCCGCACAGGGCCGAGAGCCCCCGCTGAAGGGGCAGACGTCCGGCGAATGCGCTACCATGGCGGCCCGCCCGCATACGCCTGCCAGCATGCTCCATTCCGTCTCGCCGATCGGCTACCTGCGCTCCTGCTTCAAGGAAAAATTCGCCATTCCGCGTCAGCCGCAACTGGCGCCGGCCGCCCGAGGTGTGCTGGAGCTGCTGCCGCCCTTCGATCAGGGCCAGGCTGTCGAGGGGCTCGAGCAGGTCAGCCATGTCTGGCTGCTGTTCCTCTTCCATCAGGCCCTGGAGGAAAAACCACGCCTCAAGGTCCGCCCTCCCCGCCTAGGCGGCAACCGCTCGCTCGGGGTGTTCGCCACCCGCTCGACCCACAGACCCAATGGTATCGGCCAGTCGGTGGTCAGGCTGGAGAAGGTCGAGGCAGGACGCCTGTGGCTGTCCGGCATCGATCTTCTGGACGGTACCCCGGTGCTCGACATCAAGCCCTACGTCCCCTATGCAGACTGTCTTCTGCAGGCCCGCAACGCTATCGCCGAGGCGCCGCCGCCGGCGATTCCCGTCGACTGGAGCGAATCGGCACGACTGCAGGCGCAGGCACAGGCCACTCGCCTCGGCGAGCCGCTGGTCGAGCTGATCGAGCAATGCCTGGCCCAGGATCCGCGCCCGGCCTACCAGGTACCGGAGCCCTCGCGTCGCTATGGGGTGCGGTTCTGGGATGTGGAGGTGCGCTGGCATTACCCGCAGCCGGGACGAATCCGCGTGCTGGAAGTGCTGCAGGCCTGAGCCGCGTACCAGAAACGAAGAAGCCCGGACAGGCCGGGCTTCGCGAGAGAAAAATGCGCTTCTACTTCTCGACGAAGGCGCGCTCGATCAGGTAGTCGCCCGGCTCGCCCATGCGCGGAGAGATCTTCAGGCCGAAGCTGTCCAGCACCTCGCAGGTCTCGTCGAGCATGCTCGGGCTGCCACAGATCATCGCGCGGTCGTCCTGCGGGTTGAGCGGCGGCAGGCCGATATCCTCGAACAGCTTGCCGTTGCGCATCAGATCGGTGAGGCGCCCCTGATTGCGATAGGGCTCGCGGGTGACGGTCGGGTAGTAGATCAGCTTTTCCCTCACCGCATCGCCGAAGTACTCGTTCTGCGGCAGGTGCTCGGTGATGAACTGCTGATAGGCCAGCTCGCTGACCTGACGCACGCCGTGGATCAGCACCACCTTCTCGAAACGCTCGTAGACCTCCGGATCCTGGATCAGGCTCATGAAGGGCGCAAGGCCAGTGCCGGTGCTGAGCATGTAGAGGTGCTTGCCGGGCAGCAGGTCGCCGGTCACCAGGGTACCGGTGGGCTTGCGGCTGACCATCAGCTCGTCGCCCTCCTTCAGGTGCTGCAGGCGCGAAGTGAGCGGACCGTTCTGCACCTTGATGCTAAAGAACTCGAGATGCTCCTCGTAGTTCGGGCTGGCAATGCTGTAGGCCCGCATCAGGGGGCGCCCCTCGACCTCGAGGCCGATCATCACGAACTGACCGTTCTCGAAACGCAGGCCGGGGTTGCGGGTGGTCTTGAAACTGAACAGGGTATCGTTCCAGTGATGAACACTGAGGACACGCTCTACGTTCAGATTGCTCATTAGGGGCTCCTTCGGCTGGTGCTGCCTGGCGGCAGGATTGCCGCCAATTCTAGGAGCCGGCAAACTATCTGTTAAGTAAATTATCAAGATATGGATAATCGGTTATATAGATATGCGATTCACCCTGCGCCAGCTTGAGGTCTTCGCCGCCGTGGCCCGTCTGGAAAGCGTCACCCGCGCGGCCGAATCCCTCGCCCTCTCCCAGTCGGCGGCCAGTACCTCGCTGACTGAACTCGAGCGCCAGTCCGACTGCCTGCTCTTCGATCGCGCCGGCAAGCGCCTGAAGCTCAATGCCCTGGGCCGGCAATTGCTGCCCCAGGCGATGGCGCTGCTCAACCAGGCACGGGAGATCGAGGAGCTGCTCAATGGCAAGGAGGGGTTCGGCTCGCTGGCCGTGGGCGCCACGCTGACCGTGGGCAACTACCTGGCGACCCTACTGATCGGCGCCTTCATGCAGCGCCACCCGGAGTCGCGGGTCCGGCTGCACGTGCAGAACACTGCGCACATCGTCCAGCAGGTGGCCAATCACGAACTGGATCTCGGCCTGATCGAGGGCAGCTGCCAGCATCCCGACGTGGAGCTGCAGCCCTGGGTGGAAGACGAACTGGTGGTGTTCTGCGCCCCGCAGCACCCCTTGGCGCAGCGCGGCCGGGCGAGTCTGGGCGAGCTCGTCGGCGAGGCCTGGATCCTTCGCGAACAGGGCTCAGGCACGCGCCTGACCTTCGATCAGGCCATGCGCCATCATTGCCCGGCGCTGAATATCCGTCTGGAGCTGGAGCATACCGAGGCGATCAAGCGTGCGGTCGAGTCCAGCCTGGGAATCGGCTGCATCTCCCGCCTGGCCCTGCGCGACGCCTTTCGCCGCGGCAGCCTGGTGCCGGTGGAAACTCCAGAGCTGGATCTGAGGCGACAGTTCTGCTTCCTCTGGCACAAGCAGAAGCTGCATACCGCGGCCATGCGCGAATTTCTCGAACAGTGCCGGGCACTGACCGCCGGAGTGCGGCGCAGCGACGAGATTGTCCTGCCGCCGATCGCTTGACGAGCGGCGGCTGCATCGGCGGCTCAGGCCGGCAGCGACTCCAGCTGCTGCAGCAGCAGGGCCGCCTGGGTGCGGGTGCGCACTCCGAGCTTGCGGAAGATCGCCGTCACATGGGCCTTGACGGTCGCTTCGGAGACGTTCAGCTCATAAGCGATCTGCTTGTTCAGCAGACCGTCGCAGACCATGCTCAGCACGCGGAACTGCTGGGGCGTCAGGCTGGCCAGGCCGGCGCTGGCGGCCTTGGCCTCGGCGGAAACGCTGACCGTTTCCTGGATCTGCGGGGGCCACCACTCGTCGCCGTCGAGCACCGCACGCACCGCCTGCTGCAGGGTCTCCAGGGGACTCGATTTGGGAATGAAGCCGGACGCACCGAATTCGCGGGCTCTCGCCACCACTGCGGCGTCCTCCTGGGCAGAGATCATCACCACCGGAATCTGCGGGTACTGTCCGCGCAGCAGGACCAGCCCGGAAAAACCATGAGCGCCAGGCATGTTGAGATCGAGCAGGACCAGGTCCCAGTCCGCCTTTTCCTCGAGGCGGGCCTCCAGCGCGGCGATGCTGTCCGCCTCCACCAGCCGCACCACGGGACCCAGCCCGAGGGTCAGGGCCTGCTGCAAGGCACTGCGAAACAGCGGATGGTCATCGGCGATCAGGATTTCATAAGAAAGCATTGGCGGATCCCGTTTCTTGTCGTGTAGACCTGATGCGACAGCGAGCCGGGACAGGACAATCTGACCAGCGGCTCCACACCCGCAGGACGGGTGTGGCCGGTCATTCAGGCGGAAAACAGCAGTTTACGCGTTTTTCGCGGCGGGCGGGGGCGCTTCGCTTGTCCTGCGCAGAGTTTTCGTGCCTCAGAGAAAGGTACGCAGGCGCCGATGAAGCTCGTCGTTGAAATCCAGGGGGCGATTCCGCTTGGCCGCCAGGTAATGATCGGTGAACACATCCAGGTAGGCGGCCAACGCCTCGCCAGCCCGCTCGTCGCCAGCCAACTCAAGGCAGAGTGCGGCAACCTCCGCGGTGCACAGGTGGTCGTCGCGCTTCGAGCGGCGCAGACGGTAGCGCGACAGCTGCTCCGGCTGCAGGCCGAGCACCGGCAGATCATCGAGATAGGGGCTCTTGCGGAACATCTTGCGCGCCTCGGTCCAGGTGGCATCGAGGAGAATGAACAGCGGCCGCCGACCCTCCTCCCGGCACACCTCGCCCACCACCCGCTGCGGCGCCGCATACTCGCCGGGAAACACCACATAGGGCTGCCACTGCGGATCGTCGAGCAGCGCCGGCAGACGCGCATCCACCGCGGTACGCGACCAGCCGAAGGCGGTGGTATTGGCCACCACGTCGGCGATCAGCCATCCGGTGTTGCTCGGCTTGAGCGGCTCGATGTCGTGCATCAGCAGGCAGACGCCGGACTCGGTTGCGATCCGCGGACGCCAGGCACACAGGCAATGGCTGACGGGTACCCGGCAGGCCGGACAGCGTGGCGTTCGCGAACCGCGCGCCTGGAAGGGCTTCAGGCTGCGTGTCAGACGCTCCTCGCGCAGGCGGGACACGGCATGGCTCACGGGTATGGCGCAAAGGTCATGGGAAATGGGCACGATCGTCGGTACGGGCAGGAATCGGGGAGCGGCAGTCTAGCAGAGCCCCGGACAAGCCCAGCCCGGCGGACGGGAAGTCCGACATTGTCCCCACTGCAGACGCACCTATAATGCGACGCCTCGACTGCCGGAATATCGGCCCGGATCGCCGGCACCCCACTCCAGGAGATTCCCATGTTGCGACCGACTGCTTTTGCCCTCCTCCTTCTTCTGCCGGCAGCGGCCCTGGCCGCCTCCCTGAAGGACTACGAGCTGACCAGGATGCTGGAGAAGGTGGCCAAGGAAAGCAGCACAGGCACCCCGCGCGCGATCAACGAAGACATCCTCGACCAAGGCTATACGGTGGAGGGCAACGAGCTGGTCAACCACCTCAGCGTGCGGACCTCGCACGCCCAGCAGATGCGTGCCCATCCCGATGCCGTGCGCAGCCAGCTGCTCGGCAGCGTGTGCAGCAACCGGGGCTTTCGCCAACTGCTCGCCAAGGGCGCAGTGCTGCGCTACCAGTTCACCGAGTACCAGAGCAACCGCCCGGTGACCACAGAACGCTACCGCGCCGCCGACTGCAACCTGTAAGCAGCACAGCCGGCGACGCCCGATATCGCCTCAAACGCCCTGACAGGACGCATGCAGCTGCGCCGGATCGCCTCGCCCGGCGAGAATGTCGGCCTCCTCCCGGGTAAGCAGCGTGGTGGCCGGCACCTCCAGCAGCGTGGCGCAGGCCTCCAGGACATGGGCCCAGCTGGCGTGGTTGGCGAACAGCATGCCGGCCTCGTCCAAGGTACCCCCGACATTGCGGTAGCCAAGTGCCAGCGTGCGGCGCGCATCCGGCAGGATCGACCAGAGATGTCCACGGGCGACCTCCGGACGCATGTGGGTCAGCAGCACACGGCGCGCGTGGCTGTCCGGGAACAGCCGAGCGATCACCTGAGGATTGGCCAGCGCCGCCGACTCCCAGCGATCGCGCGGTGCGCGGAAGCGTCCCGGCTCCTGCAGATAGACCAGCCGATAGGCCTGGCCGGCCGCCCTCAGACGCTCGGCCGCGCGGCACATCTCCGCCAGCTGGTAGCTGCCGTTGGCGATCAGCAGCAACGGTTCGGCTCCGGCCAACTCCTCGACGATCAATGCCCCCTCGCGTGCCAATTGCTCGGCCTGCGAGCGATCGAACAGCACCGGGCGGTCGCGCTTGGGCACGACCAGGCAGGCCAGTTGTCCGCGTGCCTCGTAGAGTGACGGCAGCAGAGCGAGCAGGCTGTTGTGGTCGGCCGGGAAGAGCACCCGCAGCATGTCGCCCATCTCGCCGAGCAGCGCCTCGCTGAAGGTGGTGTCCTGGTGCGACTGCTGGTTCTTGCCGTTTTCCCAGGTATGCGAGGTGGCCACCAGCGGCCAGCCCAGCCAGCCGGCCGGTCGGCCGACCTCCTTCTGCTGGCGGGCGAAGATCAGGCACTGCCGCACCGCGCCGAGCATCTTCACGCAGAAGGCCTCGTAGCTGGCCACCAGGTTGAGCCCGCCCTGGTTGCCCAGACAGGCGGAGACCACCGCCTCCTCGTTCAGCGCGGTGATGACCTTGCCGTCCAGCGCCTCGAGTTCGCTCTCGGGCTGACAGACGCGATGCTTGAGCGCCTTGAGCACACTGCCCAGACGGTTGCTGGCCAGTTCGTCGGGATTGCCGACGCGCGGGCGCAGCTCCGGATTGGCCAGCACCAGATCGACGAAGAAACGGTCCAGCGCCGCCATCGGCGATATCCGCTCGCCCGGCTTGCAGTAGTGCAGTGCAGGCATTGCCGGTGCCGGCGGATGGCGCAGGGCAAGCGGGTTGTCGCGCGGCAACGGACGGCCCTGGCGCGCGCCGGTGAACAGCGCGCAGGCGGCCGAAAGCTCCTGTGGTGGAACCCACAGCGCTGCGGCATGGCGGTTGAACAGCACCCGCGAATCGGCGTCGCGCTGCGGGCAGCCCGGCAGCGGCAGATTGTGTGCGGCATTGCTGCCGGCACCGTAAAAGCCGAAACCCTTGATCGTCTCGGCGATGCCATAGGGAATCGGCAGCGGGTAGCCGAGGATGCCCCGCTCCAGCTCCTCCACCCGCCGCCCCAGGCGCTGCTGCATTTCCCAGAGCGTACAGGCGAAGGCCGCCGGATCACGACCGTCGAAGCCGATCGGATCGAAGCCACAGCGGCGCAAGTGCTGGCGGAAACCCTCCAGCCCCTCGTGGCTGCCCAGTTCGGTGCGCTGTTCGATGCGCCGGCCGTTGGCGATCATCACCGGCAGCGCCGCGCCGCAGTCCTCGGCGCGCCACCAGCGCGGCATCCAGTCGCTGCCGCGCTGCTCCTCGGCGGCGCCGTCGGAGAGGAAGGCCACCAAGGTCTCCCCGGGCAGGGGCAGGTGCGCATACTGCAGCTCGGCGAAGCCCAGGTAGCCGCCTTCGGCGATCCCGCCGGCGGTATGGGCATTGACATGGCTGCCCAGCGGCACGGCCGGACGACCGTCGGCAGCCTGCCGGTAGCTGTAGAAATCCTGCACCAGACGGGTCATGCCGGCCTCGTCGCCGGGATAGGCACGAGCCTGCTCGGGCAGTTGGTTGCCGGTCAGCAGGTTGAGCGCGTCGATGGCCGCCACGCAATGTCCTTGGCCCATCAGCCAGCCGCGGTTCTCGCCGCTCAGGACGTTCAGGGCGAGATAGCCGGCATAAGCCGGCACCATGTTCAGCGCGCCGCCGGTATGGCCTTCCGGATTGGCCTTGAAGTCCTCGGCCTCGAGCGGCGTGCCATCCAGGCGCACGCGCCGGGCATAGGTCATGTGCACCACCAGCCAGAGCCCCGCGGCGGCCAGACGGTCGAGCGCGTACAGCAGGCGGTAGACGCTGGCCACATCGGGCTGCAGGCCGGCCTGGACCAGTTGGTGGGCCAGACGGAATACTCCGGCCTGGGTTTCGGCGGCATGCTGCAGGGGACCATAGCCCTGGCGCCACTGCTCAAACGAAGGCTCGACCCGGGCGTGCTCGTCCAGCTCGGCGAGGGGCGGGAGAATCTGAGGCATTGCGGGCTCCATCATGAATATCCATTGCAGTCTATGCCATCTTCCCCGCGCCTGAACTCATCGACGGGGTCTCTCGGCCGGCCGGCAACCCGGGCACAGTGCAGCCGGCTGCCCTTTCCTGGCCAGGCAGCCACGGGGAGCGTTCTTATAGATCGATTAGTTCGGTCTGCAACTATGATGATTCATATCAGGGCGAGCTGACGGTCAGCGCCGACACTCTGCCCCCCATTGTCCGCAGTCAAGGAAATAACATGGCCCTGCTCAGCTTTCTCGGTGCGATTCAAGAAGTGACCGGCTCCTGCTACCTGGTCGAGACGCGCGACGGCAGCCGCGTGCTGCTCGAATGCGGCATGCGCCAGGGAGGCCGCCGCGAGGAAGAGGAGGTCAACGCCCGGCCGTTTCCCTTCGACCCGGGCAGCCTCAACGCCGTGGTCATTTCCCATGCGCACATCGATCACAGCGGCTTGCTGCCGCGCTTGGCCGCCGCCGGCTACCGGGGGCCGATCTTCGCCACCGAAGCCACCTGCGAACTGATGGACCTGATGCTGCTGGATGCAGCCCACCTGCAGGAAAACGACGCGGCATGGGAGAACAAGTGGCGGGCCCGTCTCGGCAAGTCGCCGGTGCAGCCGCTCTACACCACGGCCGACGCCGAGAAGGCGCTCTCCCTGTGCCGCCCGCAGCCTTATGGTACCCCGCTGGAGGTGGCACCGGGCGTGATCGTCACCTTTCACCAGGCCGGGCATATCCTCGGCTCGGCCATCGTCGAGATGGAGCTGCATGATCACCACCTGACTCGCCATCTGGTGTTCTCCGGCGACCTCGGCAACACCTGCACTCCCCTGATGCGCGACCCGACGCCACTGTCGCGGGCCGACCTGGTGCTGCTCGAATCCACCTACGGCGATCGAGACCACCGCAACAGCGAAGAAACCCTCGAAGAGTTCGCCGAGATCCTGCAGAAGGCCCATCGCGACGGCGGCAACGTGCTGATCCCCTCCTTCGCCGTCGGCCGCACCCAGGACCTGCTCTTCTACCTGGGGCGCTTCTACCAGGAGGGTCGCCTGCCTCAGCAGGCGGTGTTCCTCGACAGTCCCATGGCGATCCGCGCCAATGCCATCTATTCGCACTTCGCGGAAGAGTTCGACCCGGTGGATCGCAGCCTGCTGCAGGCCAAGGGGGTCAAGCGCGCCGAAGACTGGCTGCCGATCCTGCGCACGACGCCCACCCCGGAGGAATCGATGGCAATCAACCGGATCAAGAGCGGCGCCATCATCATCGCCGGCAGCGGCATGTGCACCGGCGGGCGCATCGTGCATCACTTCAAGCACAACCTGTGGCGTCAGGAATGCCATCTGGTGTTCCCTGGCTTCCAGGCACAGGGCACTCTGGGACGACGCATCGTCGACGGCGCCAGCAACGTCAAGGTGCTTCATCAGCGCATCGCCGTGCGCGCCCAGGTGCATACCCTCGGCGGCTTCTCAGCCCATGCCGGTCAGTCCCAGCTAATCGACTGGGTGCGGCACTTCGATCACCGTCCCGAGCTATATCTGGTACATGGAGAACGGGAAAAGATGCAGGTCCTGCAGCAGGTCCTGCATGAACGCCTGAACTGGACAGCCACCATTCCCGAGCGAGGTGAGCAAATAGCAATCTAAGGCAAAGCGGCAGTAAGATGGCCGAGCGAGCCGGAATAAAAAATGGACCGACCGCCGCCATACCGGGCCGTCATGATGACCAGGCCTGCCATCGGAGCGATGCTGTCCACAGCATCGTCAAGATTCCGCGCCCAAGGAGAAGTCCATGCCTTTCGAATCGGACGAGTTCCTTTCTCGTCATTTCCAGACCAGCGGCGTCGACATCAATGCGCTCGTCGATGCCCTGGTCGATGAAATCGTTCCTGAAACCAGCCCCAACCTCCCCCTCTACCGGGAGATGCTGTACACCGTCATCCGCATGGCCCAGGCCGACCGCAACCGCTGGGACGCCAAGATCATGCTGCAGACCCTGCGTGAAATGGAGCAGGCCTTCAGCCGCCTCGAGCAGTTCAAGCGTCGCCGCAAGGTCACCGTATTCGGCTCGGCGCGCACGCCGATCGAACACCCGCTGTACGCCCTGGCACGCGAACTCGGCCGCACCCTGGCACGTCATGACCTGATGGTCATCACCGGAGCCGGCGGCGGCATCATGGCCGCCGCCCACGAAGGCGCCGGGCTGGAAAACAGCCTCGGCTTCAACATCACCCTGCCCTTCGAACAGCATGCCAACCCCACGGTCGAAGGCACGCCGAACCTGATGTCCTTCCACTTCTTCTTCGTGCGCAAGCTGTTCTTCGTCAAGGAAGCCGATGCGCTGATCCTCTGCCCCGGCGGCTTCGGCACCCTGGACGAGGCGCTGGAGGTGCTGACCCTGATCCAGACCGGCAAGAGCCCGCTGGTTCCGGTGGTCCTGCTGGACGAGCCGGGCGGCACCTACTGGGCGGATGCCCTGCAGTTCATCCGCAAGCAGCTGGAAGGCAACCGCTACATCCTGCCCAGCGACATGCATCTGCTCAACCTGGCCAACAGCGCCGAGGAAGCGGCCGAGGAAATTGCCCAGTTCTACCGCAACTACCACTCCAGTCGCTGGATCAAGGACCGCTTCGTCATCCGCATGCATCACCTCCTGAGCGAGGCAGCGCTGACCCACCTGTGCGACGAGTTCGCCGACCTCTGCCTGAGTGGCACCTTCGAGCAGCAGGGCTCCTGCGAAAGCGAACAGGACGAACCGGAACTCTGCCATCTGACGCGTCTGAGCTTCATCTTCAATGCCCGCGACCACGGCCGGCTGCGCGAACTGCTCAACTTCATCAACCTCTCGCGGAACTGGGCCGTCAAGGCCTGACCCCGCGCGATGCCAAGGCCTGCACAGCCAGGCCACCGGCCGCGCAGACACAGCGCAATGCCCACCACACTCGGCACGCGCCGCCATGCATGGCATGGCAGCGAGCGCCCTGGCCCTGAACGGCAGGAATGCGGAAGGTCGCTCTACGCTGAACCAACGCCACGACAGCCGGGCGCCTCCGCAAGTGGCAAGACTCAGCAGTCGCCGGACAAGCCACCACGCAGCAAGCGGTTGATCATTTCTGGAGGGAAACCGCGGTAGCCAAGGAAACGCCCCTGGCGGGCACGCTCGCGCGCGTCGCCGGGCAGGCAGCCGGCGAACTTGCGTCGCCAGGTGTCGGTCAGCAGCTCGGCCCAGTCCAAGCTGCTCTCGCGCAGCGCCTGCTCGATGGCCTGCCGCGGAAGACCGCGCTGGGCCAGCTCCTCGCGAATCCGCAGGGGACCGTAGCCGGCACGGGCACGGCTGGCCACGAAGGCTTCCAGATAGCGGGACTCGCTGAGCAGCCCCTCGTCCGCCAGACGGTCGAGGGCAGTCTCGACCAGCTCAGGCGAGGCACCGCGCCGGAGCAGCTTGCGGGCCAGTTCGACCCGCCCGTGCTCACGACGGGCCAGCAGGTCCATGGCAGCCCGCCGCACAGCGGCGGGATTGTCGAGCGGGCCCATTGCCGACGAACTTAGTAGTCAAGATCCGCATCGGCGGGCTCTTCGGCCAAGGCTGCCGGACGGGCATTGGCAGGCGAGGCGAGCAGTTGATCGCGGATGCTCTTCTCGATGGCTGCAGCGACTTCCGGATTATCCTCGAGGAACTTGGCCGCATTGGCCTTGCCCTGGCCGATCTTGTTGCCCTGGTAGCTGTACCAGGCGCCGGACTTCTCCAGCAGGCCGAGCTGCACACCGAGGTCGATGATCTCGCCGTTGCGGTAGATGCCCTTGCCGTAGAGAATCTGGAACTCGGCCTGGCGGAACGGCGGCGCGACCTTGTTCTTCACCACCTTGACGCGGGTCTCGCTGCCGATCACCTCGTCGCTCTCCTTCACCGCGCCGGTACGGCGGATATCCAGACGCACGGAGGCGTAGAACTTCAGGGCATTGCCGCCGGTGGTGGTTTCCGGGTTGCCGAACATCACGCCGATCTTCATGCGGATCTGGTTGATGAAGATGACCAGGCAGTTGGCGTTCTTGATGTTGCCGGTGATCTTACGCAGGGCCTGGGACATCAGACGCGCCTGCAGGCCGACGTGCTGGTCGCCCATCTCCCCCTCGATCTCCGCCTTGGGCACCAGTGCTGCCACGGAGTCGACGATGATCACGTCCACTGCGTTGGAGCGCACCAGCATGTCGGTGATCTCCAGAGCCTGCTCGCCGGTATCGGGCTGCGAGACCAAGAGGTCGTCGACGTTCACCCCGAGCTTGGCGGCATAGTCCGGATCGAGCGCGTGCTCGGCGTCGACGAAGGCGCAGGTGGCGCCCTGCTTCTGCGCCTCGGCGATGGTCGACAGGGTCAGGGTGGTCTTGCCGGAGGACTCGGGGCCATAGATCTCGACGATCCGTCCCTTGGGCAGGCCGCCGATGCCAAGCGCGATGTCCAGACCCAGGGAGCCGGTGGAAATGGCCGGAATCGCCTGGCGCTCGTGGTCGCCCATGCGCATCACCGCGCCCTTGCCGAACTGCTTTTCGATCTGGCCCAAGGCCGCAGCCAAGGCACGCTTCTTGTTCTCGTCCATTGAAGACCTCGCGTATTCAGAAGGGCCTGACGGCCACCACACACTGTATAAGTAGACAGTATTAGAGCACAGGAAAAGTCCGTCCGCCTACCCCTGGACCGCTCCATTTCCGTGATGCCCGACACCTCCTTCGGACGTCTCGCCGGCAATCAGGCGGATCAGACCGGCCAGGGCAGCCTGCACCGTTCGTCGGCGCACTTCGCCACGATCGCCGGGAAACTGCCGACGCATCACGGACAAGCGCTCGCCATCGGCCCAGGCCAGCCAGACGGTGCCGACCGGCTTCTCCGGCGAGCCGCCATCGGGGCCGGCGACGCCGCTCACCGCCACGGCATAGCGAGCACCGCTGCGCGCCTGGGCACCGCGCGCCATGGCCTCGACCACCTCTCGGCTGACCGCACCGAAGTGCTCGAGCAAGTCGGTCGGCACACCCAGCTGGGCGCTCTTCTGACGGTCCGAATAGGTGACGTAGCCGGCCTCGAACCAGGCCGAACTGCCGGGAATGCGGGTGATCGCCTCGGCAATGCCGCCGCCGGTACAGGACTCGGCGGTACTCGCCTGCTCGCCGCGCGCGCGCAGACCCTCGCCGAGTTCGGCGGCGAGTCGGGTGATTTCGTCCATGGTGTTCTCCAAGCAGAATCGCAGCAGGACGATACCCTACTCCAATGCGGGCACGGGGCAAGCGCTCGGACGGTCGCAGCGGCCAGACCGCATCGCACAGCCGCCTGCCCGGCGGATTCCAGCGCACCACCCGCGCCCAAAGAGGCGAAACCGTGCTTGAATAGCCCCCCGCCCCACATGCCCGATCATTTCACAAGTTATTGATCCTGATGGATAAACCAGACCTCTCCGCACACACCCCGATGATGCAGCAATACTGGAAGCTCAAGCGCGAGCATCCGGACCAGCTGATGTTCTACCGCATGGGCGACTTCTACGAGCTGTTCTACGAGGACGCCAGGAAAGCCGCCAAGCTGCTCGACATCACCCTCACCGCCCGCGGCCAGTCGGCCGGCAAGTCGATTCCCATGGCCGGCATTCCCTTCCACTCGGTCGAGGGCTACCTGGCCAAGCTGGTCAAGCTCGGCGAGTCGGTGGCGATCTGCGAGCAGATCGGCGACCCGGCCACCACCAAGGGGCCGGTGGAGCGCCAGGTGGTGCGCATCATCACTCCCGGCACGGTCAGCGACGAGGCCCTGCTCGACGAGCGCCGCGACAACCTGCTGGCTGCGGTGCTC
This sequence comes from Azotobacter salinestris, assembly GCF_009363155.1. NCBI lineage: Bacteria > Pseudomonadati > Pseudomonadota > Gammaproteobacteria > Pseudomonadales > Pseudomonadaceae > Azotobacter > Azotobacter salinestris. The sequence goes on along the minus strand of NZ_CP045302.1, from coordinate 4,066,161 downwards.
GGCGATGAGCGGCTGTTCGGCCTGGCAGTGCTGGACATCACCAGCGGGCGCTTCAGCGTGCAGGAAATCAAGGGCTGGGAGAATTTGCTGGCCGAACTGGAACGCCTCAACCCCGCGGAGCTGCTGTATCCCGACGACTGGCCGACCGGCTTGCCGCTGGAGAAGCGCCGCGGCGCGCACCGCCGCGCGCCCTGGGACTTCGATTGCGACAGTGCGTACAAGAGCCTCTGCCAACAGTTCGCCACTCAGGATCTGAAGGGATTCGGCTGCGACGGCCTGAGCCTGGCCATCGGCGCCGCCGGCTGTCTGCTGGCCTACGCCAGGGAAACCCAGCGCACCGCCCTGCCGCATCTGCGCAGCCTGCGCCACGAGCGCCTGGACGATACCGTGATCCTCGACGGCGCCAGCCGCCGCAACCTGGAGTTGGACGTCAATCTTGCCGGCGGACGCGACAATACCCTGCAGTCGGTGGTCGACCGCTGCCAGACGGCCATGGGCAGTCGCCTGCTCGGCCGCTGGCTGAACCGCCCGCTGCGCGACCGCGTCGTGCTGATGGCGCGCCAGGATGCCATCGCCTGCCTGCAGGAGAACTATCGCTTCGAGAGCCTGCAGCCGCAGCTCAAGGAGATCGGCGATGTGGAGCGGATCCTCGCCCGCATCGGCCTGCGCAACGCTCGCCCGCGCGACCTCGCCCGCCTGCGCGACGCCCTCGCCGCGCTGCCGCAGCTGCAGACGGCGCTGACCCCTCTGGAGGCGCCGCACCTGCAGACACTGGCCGGCAGCATCCGGACCTATCCGGAACTGGCCGAGCTGCTGGCACGCGCCATCATCGACAATCCGCCGGCGGTGATCCGCGACGGCGGCGTGCTCAAGCAGGGCTACGATGCCGAGCTGGACGAGCTGCTCTCGCTCAGCGAGAACGCCGGCCAGTTCCTCATGGACCTGGAGGCGCGGGAGAAGGCGCGAACCGGCCTGCCCAACCTCAAGGTCGGCTACAACCGCATCCACGGCTATTACATCGAACTGCCCCGGGTGCAGGCCGAGCAGGCACCAGCCGACTATATCCGCCGGCAGACCCTGAAGGGCGCCGAACGCTTCATCACCCCCGAACTCAAGGCCTTCGAGGACAAGGCCCTGTCGGCCAAGAGCCGCGCCCTGGCACGGGAAAAGGCGCTCTACGAGGAACTCCTGGAGACCCTCATCGCCCAGTTGGCGCCACTGCAGGAGACCGCAGCCGCCCTCGCCGAGCTGGATGTGCTGGCCAACCTCGCCGAACGGGCCTTGAACCTCGACTTCAATCGCCCGCGCTTCGTCGAGGAGCCCCGTCTGAACATCCGCCAGGGCCGCCACCCGGTGGTCGAGCAGGTGCTGGACACACCCTTCGTCGCCAACGACCTGGAACTCGACGACAGCACCCGGATGCTGATCATCACCGGGCCGAACATGGGCGGTAAATCCACCTACATGCGGCAAACCGCGCTGATCGTGCTGCTTGCCCACATCGGCAGCTTCGTCCCGGCGGCGAGCTGCGAGCTGTCGCTGGTGGACCGCATCTTCACCCGCATCGGCTCCAGCGACGACCTGGCCGGCGGACGCTCCACCTTCATGGTGGAGATGAGCGAGACCGCCAACATCCTGCACAATGCCAGCGAACGCAGCCTGGTGCTGATGGACGAGGTCGGCCGCGGCACCAGCACCTTCGACGGCCTGTCGCTGGCCTGGGCGGCGGCCGAACACCTGGCCGGGCTGCGCGCCTGGACCCTGTTCGCCACCCACTACTTCGAGCTGACCGCCTTGGCAGAGAGCCATCCCGTGGTAGCCAACGTGCACCTCTCGGCCACCGAGCACAACGAGCGCATCGTCTTCCTGCACCATGTGCTGCCGGGGCCGGCCAGCCAGAGCTACGGCCTGGCGGTCGCCCAGCTGGCCGGCGTGCCGGGTCCGGTGATCGCCCGCGCCCGCGAACACCTGGCGCGCCTGGAAACCACCAGCCTGCCCCACGAGGCACCGCGCCGCGAGGCGGGGAAACCGCAGCCGCCGATCCAGAACGATCTGTTTGCCAGCCTGCCGCATCCCCTGCTGGAGGAATTGGCATATCTCAAGCCGGACGATCTGAGCCCGCGCCAGGCGCTTGAACTGTTATACACCTGGAAAACGCGGCTCTAACGCATACCCGAGTAAACTGCTAGAATCGCGCGCTTTCAGGAGGCGCCGGAACCTTTAGCCTGAAGCCCGGCGCCCTTCACATACAAGCAGGGAGCCGGCTCGGCTCCACAGCTGCGCCTGAGGAGAACACAGGAATGGCCTTCGTCGTCACCGACAACTGCATCAAATGCAAGTACACCGATTGTGTTGAAGTCTGCCCGGTAGACTGTTTCTACGAAGGGCCGAACTTTCTGGTCATCCATCCGGACGAGTGCATCGATTGTGCGCTCTGCGAGCCCGAGTGCCCTGCCCAGGCCATCTTCTCCGAAGACGAAGTGCCCGAGGACATGCAGGAGTTCATCCAGCTGAACGCCGAGTTGGCGGAGGTCTGGCCGAACATCACCGAGAAGAAAGAGGCCCTGCCGGACGCCGAAGACTGGGATGGCGTGAAGGGCAAGCTGCAGCACCTGGAACGCTGAGCTGGCAAGAAACGAAAAGGGCCCGCCAATCGGCGGGCCCTTTTCGTTGGGGCAAGACGCTCAGAATCCAGTCCATTGTTCTTGAGGTGTGGCGGCAGCGCCTCCTGGCTTGGGAAGCGAACCCACCTTGCCGCTTCTGGCAGCAACAATCCGACCAGTCTCGCTGTGCCGCCGAGCGGCACGGGCGGCGAAGCGAGCCTCGCGGCTCACATGCTCCAGGCCCCGTCCGCCGAGCCTCAGCACCGAGATCACGTTGGACAGGTCGGCCACCTGGGTATCCAGGTTCGCGGCATTCCTGGCCGACTGCTGGACCAGTTCGGCGTTGCGCTGGGTGACTTCGTCCATCTGCGCGACCGCCTGGTTGACCAGCTCGATGCCGCGGGTCTGCTCATCCGAGGCTGCGGCAATCTCGTTCATGATGCCGTTGACCCTGAGCACCGCCTCGACCACCTGCTGGATGGCTGCTTCGGCCTTTGCGACATGCTGCTCGCCGGCATGAACCTCGCGACCCGACAGCTCGATCAGCGCCCGTACATCTTGCGCGGCAGCTGCGCTCCGGGTAGCGAGGTTGTGCACCTCGCTGGCGACCACCGCGAAACCACGCCCGTGCTCGCCGGCCCGGGCGGCCTCGACCGAGGCATTGAGGGCAAGAATGTTGGTCTGGAAGGCGATGCTGTCGATGACCTGGATGATTTCGGCGATCTTTGCGGAGCTGGTACTGATCCGCTCCATGCTCTGCACCACCGACTTCATCGCCGAGCCGGTGGCCTGCACCTCCGCGGCGGCACTATTGGACAAGGCGCTGGCTTGCCGCGCATTGGCTGCGTTCTGCTGCACGGTGGCGGTAATCTGCTCCATGCTCGAAGCAGTCTGCTGCAGGGCGCCCGCCTGTTGCTCGGTACGCCCGGACAGATCGACGTTGCCCTTGGCGATCGACTGGGTCGCCGGCTGAACCTCCCCCAGGCACTGATAGACGTCGGTGACGATATTGCTGAGGCTCTTGCGCATGATGATCAGCATGTCCATCAGCGTGCCGATCTCGCTGCTCGTCGGAGCTGGCGGCGTGGCCGCAAGATTGCCAGTGGCGATCTGCATGGAAAAATCCACGGCCTCCCGAAGCTGGCGCAGGAAGCCACGCATTACTGCCAGACCAGCCACCGACATCACCGAACCAACCAGCAGAAGCAACCCCAGCTGGGCCCAGAAAAGACTTTGCTGATGATCCTGCAGGGCCACCAAAAGCGTGGCTGAAGTACTGCCCTCCAAGTCTGCCTGGAGCTGCTGGATATAGCTGCCGGCCCGCTCGTATCCGAGATAACCAAGACCGATACAGATGGCGAGCAATACCAGATTCAGGCCGATCATGCCGCTCAGACAGACCTTGAAGGCACTCGTATTGAGGTGCCGGAACCATCCGGGAATCCCCGTTCGAACGATGGCTCCACGTTCGAGGCGGATGCCCCGGGTGTCGCCTGCACGAATCCGCGCGTAGACCCGCTCGGCTTCTGCCCGCTCCTGAGGACTGGCCTTGACGCGGACCGACGAATAGCCAAGCACCTTGCCGCTTTCGATGATTGGCGCCACATTGGCGCGAACCCAGTAGAAATCTCCATTCTTGCGACGGTTTTTGACCAGTCCCGTCCAGACCTCTCCGTGCTGGAGGGTTTCCCAGAGATTGGCGAAGGCCTCTCCAGGCATGTCCGGGTGACGTACCAGACTATGGGGTGCACCGATCAACTCCTCTCGGCTGTAGCCGCTGGCCTCGATGAAGCCGGGTGCGGCGTAGGTGATGCGTCCATTCAGGTCAGTCCTGGAGAGCAGGTTCTGATCGTCCCTCAACTCGTATTCATGCTGGGTAACAAGACAACTGGACTTCATGTCGACTACCTTGGATATGCATGCAGGGAGTGGAGCGCCATGGAGAGGCAGCGGTCAGGTATGGGCTGCCATAGGGGAGAACTCTAAATTAGGATTTTGCAAGAAATGAGCCACATTTTGCAGAGCCCGATTTTCCGGGACAGCACAAAAAATGCAGGCTTTCCGACAAAATTTCCAGGGCACATTGATAGCTTTACGCCATTAAAGCGTACCGGGAAACACCAATCGGAAGCGCTTCGACCTATTGCGTCCCCCGCACAGAAGCACCATTGGTATGGAGCAAGGGCGCTTGGCCGGTCAGCCGCGATCGAGGCATGCTCACTCTCTCGTGAACCATGCCCCCATAGAGCGAAAAGCAGGCCGGATGATGCAGAGGAGCACGGAGAAGCCGGCTCCTGTCCTTTGGGCTCGAAAGGCAGGCGAGTGATTGGCCGACAAGCTTTCCGCCAATCGTTCTGGAGCGATCAAAGTCTGCCGCAGAAAATGAAAAAGGGCGGAAGCCACACTTCCACCCTTTCGAGTCCGTACGGATCACGAGCTGCAAGCCGCTCAATTGCTCTTACAGCAGTACACAGGCGCTACATATTGGCTTGCACCTGCGAGACTCGCACACCAACTAGCCGGCTAGCCGGGGCCTTTCCGGCTAGTCATATGTGCGATTGCTTTGCTATCTGATTTTTCTCCAGCGAAGCCCTCACTGGAACAGCGCATCGCTGGAAAGGCCATTCTTCTCGAGAATCTCCCGCAGGCGCTTGAGCGCTTCGACCTGGATTTGACGTACCCGCTCGCGGGTCAGACCGATCTCCTGGCCCACCTCCTCCAGCGTACAGCTCTCGTGACCGCGCAGACCGAAGCGGCGCACCACCACTTCCCGCTGCTTCTCGGTCAGATCGAACAACCACTGGTCTATGCTCTGCGACAAATCATCGTCCTGCAGCAGATCGCAAGGATCGGAGGGACGATCATCGGTCAGCACGTCGAGCAGGGTCTTGTCCGAGTCCGGGCCCAGCGAGACATCGACGGAGGTGACTCGCTCGTTGAGTCCGAGCATGCGCTTGACCTCGGCGACCGGCTTCTCCAGCAGGTTGGCGATCTCCTCGGCCGAAGGCTCGTGATCGAGCTTCTGGGTCAGCTCGCGCGCCGCCCTCAGATAGACGTTGAGCTCCTTGACCACATGGATCGGCAGACGGATGGTCCGGGTCTGGTTCATGATGGCCCGTTCGATGGTCTGGCGAATCCACCAGGTAGCGTAGGTCGAGAAACGGAAGCCGCGTTCCGGGTCGAACTTTTCCACCGCCCTGATCAGGCCCAGATTGCCCTCCTCGATCAGATCGAGCAGCGACAGACCGCGGTTGACATAGCGGCGGGCGATCTTGACCACCAGTCGCAGGTTGCTTTCGATCATCCGCTTGCGGCCAGCCGGGTCGCCCCGCTGCGCCAGCCGTGCGAAATGCACCTCTTCCGCCGGCGTCAGCAGCGGCGAGAAGCCGATTTCATTGAGGTAGAGCTGGGTCGCATCCAGCGCCCTACTGTAGTCGATGTATTTGTGCTGCTTCAGGTTCGCCTGCTTGGATTTCGCGACAGGAAGGTCCGGCTCTTCGTCCAGGACATCCTCCAGCACGATATCGGCATCCATCAGGAGCACATCATCGTCCACATCAAACTCCGGCGCTTCTTTTGCTTTTATATTGAGAGCCATCGTTGCTGTCCCCTGCTATGTTCAACAACAAGCTCCGGCGCCACCATCCCATGGCGGATACCTGAGCCCTTATTTCTGACTGGAACGGGCTGCGACGGTTCAGCGCGAAGGTAGATATTGCAGAGGATTCACTGGTTTTCCCTGGCGGCGAATCTCGAAATGGAGCTTCACCCGATCAGTGCCCGTCGATCCCATCTCGGCAATAACCTGCCCCGCCTTGACCTGTTGTCCTTCCCGAACCAGCAGCCTGCGGTTATGGCCGTAGGCACTGACGTAAATGTCGCTATGCTTGATGATGATCAGCTCGCCGTAGCCCCGCAAACCACCTCCGGCGTACACAACCGATCCATCAGACGCAGCCAGAACAGGCTGGCCCAATTGACCGCCGATATCAATGCCTTTATTCAAACTGCCGTTTGAGGAAAAGCGTCCCACCAAAGGCCCCTCGGCCGGCCAGGCCCAGCCCGAGGGCGATCGGGCAGGCGCCGCCGGCTGCGCGACAGGCGCCGTTGGCGCAGGTTTCGGCTGGACTTTCTCGGGAGCCGGCCTGACCTGAGGCGCCGCCATGGCAGGCGGGCTCGTCGGGGAGGCGACTGGAGCCCTGGCCGCTGCCGGAACCGGAGCCGGAGCCGGCTGCCGAACGACCGGCGAGGCGCCGGTCTGCTGCACCGGCCCCAGCTGAATTTTCTGGCCCGGATGGATCATATAGGGTGCGGCGATGCCATTGCGGGCGGCCAGCTCCCGCCAGTCCCAGCCATAGCGCATGGCGATGGATGAGATCGACTCGCCACGACTGACCACATGGTGACCGCTGGTGACGCGCGGAACCTCCTGGCGCTCCACCACCTGCACGTTATCCCGGGAGGAGTTGGCACAACCGGCCAACAGCAGGGTGAAGGCGACCCCTCCCAGCGCAAGCCGGGAAATACGACCGCCAATCCGAAATTGAAGAACTCTGAAACGCACCCGTGCATCCCCTTTCGATGACGTGACTCTGGAATTCAGACGAGCCCTGGCTACTCGGCCGCATTGCCTGCCGGCTGGCGGCGCCCTGCCAGCGACTCGAGGAACAGCACCAGTCCGATACCGGACAGGGCCAGGACAATGGCGAGCAACAGCTGCGGATCCTGCCCGCTGACGGCAGCGAAGTCGGTCGGCAGCAGGTTTTCCTGCAGTATCGCCACAGGCTTCCCATGACTGCCGGTCTGCCAAGCCAGCGTCTGCTTCCAGGGCCAGACCTTGTTCAGCGAACCGATCATCAGGCCGGTGAGAAAGGTCAGGGTCAGGTTGCGTATGTTGTCCAGCATCCAGCTCAGCAGACGGGCGAAGCTGAGCAGGCCGCAGGCACAGCCGGCGGCGAACACCAGCAGCACGGACAGATCGAACCCCTTGACCGCATCGAGCACGAAGCCATACAGCCCCATCAGCACCAGCAGGAAGCTGCCGGAAATCCCCGGCAGGATCATCGCGCAGATGGCGATGGCGCCGGCAAAGAACAGGCTCAGCGGGTCGTGTCCCCATTGCATCGGCGCCGACACGGTGATCCACCAGGCGAGCGATGCGCCCACCACGAGGCTCAGCCAGCTCGGCCAGCTCCAGCGGCTGATCTCGCGCCCGACCAGCCAGCTCGACACCAGGATCAGGCCGAAGAAGAACGACCAGAGCGGGATCGGCTGATGCTCCAGCAGCCAGGTGATCAAGCGCGCCAGGCTGAACACACTGCCCAGGATGCCGCTCAGCAGGATCAGCAGGAAGGTCGCATTGGCACGCTGCCAGGCCTCCGCGACACGCCCGCGCAACAGCAGCGGCAGCGCGTCGGGCAGACGACCGATGGAGTGCAGCAATTCATCATAGATACCGGTGATGAAGGCGACGGTACCACCGGAGACGCCGGGTACGACGTCGGCCGCCCCCATGGCGGCGCCTTTCAGGAAAAGCAGCAGAGAAGCTTTCACGGAGTCCATCCGAACGGTCAGAACAAGGAGCCTTGGAGCAAGGGCACGAACCGCACGGTCTCCAGTACATGGCGGCGAAAGCTGCCATCGGACTCGCGCACGATCAGCAACAGCTGCTGTTCGTCGCCGATGCCGACCGGAATCACCAGACGCCCGCCGGGAGCCAGCTGCTCCAGCAATGCCGGAGGGACATCCGAAGCGGCGGCAGTGACCATGATGCCATTGTAGGTTGCCAGCGCCGGCCAGCCCTCCCAGCCATCGCCCCAGCGAAAGACCACATTGCGCAGCCCGAGTTCGAGCAGCCGCGCCTTGGCACGCTCCTGCAGCGTCTGGATCCGCTCGACGGAGAACACCCGCTCCACCAGTTGCGCCAGTACCGCGGTCTGGTAACCGGAACCGGTGCCGATCTCCAGCACCTTGTCGAGCGAGCCGCCGGCAAGCAGCAGCTCGGTCATGCGACCGACCATGTAAGGCTGGGAAATCGTCTGGTTGTGGCCGATCGGCAGAGCGGTGTCCTCGTAGGCCCGATGCGCCAGGGCCTCGTCGACGAACAGATGGCGTGGTGTGCGGCGGATCACTTCGAGCACCGCGGCACTGGACAGCCCCTCCTCGCAGAGACGCTGGATCAGCCGTTCGCGGGTACGCTGCGAAGTCATGCCGATGCCGCTGTGCAGCAGGTCTTCAGGCCGGCGGCGCATCAGAGCAAGTCCTCCAGCCAGCTGTCGAGGCCGGCGAAGGCCTCGTGGAAGGTGCGGTCGAGCTGTAGCGGAGTGATGGATACATAGCCCTGCATCACGGCATGGAAATCAGTTCCCGGCCCACCATCTTCGACATCGCCGGCCACCGAGATCCAGTAGCCTTCCCTGCCGCGTGGATTGACCACCTTGACCGGTGCCTTGGCCCGGGCCCGGTGACCGAGGCGGCACAGGCGGATGCCGCGGATATGGTCCAAGGGCAGGTTGGGAACGTTCACGCTGAGCACGGTACGGGGCGGCAGCTTGAGCTGCTCATGATGCTCGACCAGGATGCGGGCGATGTGCCCGGCCGTGGGCAGGTTGTCCGGCTCACGCGATAGCAGCGAGAAGGCGAAGGCCGGCCGGTTGCAGAAGCGTCCCTCGATGGCCGCAGCCACGGTCCCCGAATAGAGCACGTCGTCCCCCAGATTGGCGCCCAGGTTGATGCCGGACACCACCATATCCGGGACCGGGTCCAGCAGGCCGTTGAGTCCCAGGTGGACGCAGTCGGTGGGGGTTCCGTCGAGGGCAATGAAGCCACTCGGCAGCGGCTGCGGGTGCAGCGGCCGGTCCAGGGTCAGCGAACTGCTGACGCCACTCATGTCCTTGATGGGGGCGACGACCACACACTCGGCCATGTCGGCCAGGGCGTCGTGAAGCGCGGCTATGCCGGGAGCATAAACCCCGTCGTCGTTGGCGATCAGAATACGCATGAAGTGTCCATTGGGCCCGCCGGCAACAGATCGACGAGCTCGCGAACCACAACAGTGGCGAAGCAGCCGGCCGGCAGGGCGAATTCCAGTTGCAAGATGTCGGTAGTGGGATAATGCCACGCCAGCCGGTCGATGGGGAGGCGCAGGATGCGCCGTTCGTGCACCAGGCCTGCATCTCCCAGCCAGTCGCACAACGGCGCCTCGCGCCGGCCGACGGCTTCCTCCAGCGCCTTGGCAGCCGCGCCGGCCGGAGAGTCGCCCGCGCCCCAGAGCGGTCCGGTGGGATGCAGGTCGAGCAGCGCCAGGCGCGGGTCCGCGCATTCGGCCTCTCCCGCCAGAAAGAAGCTGCGGCTGTCGGTGAAGGCCAGCAGGTCCCCCGGCTGCGCCCGGTTCCAGTTGCCTGCTGCGACCCGCTCGGCCAGCACCTGGTTGAACAGGTAGCTGCGTGCCGCCGAGAGCAGCCGCGAGCGCAGGTTGCGCTGGCCCGGCAGCTCCCGCTGCGCGGCGAAGGCCCGGGCCGCGGCGAGATTGCCACCATCGTGGCCGAAGCGCTGCAGGCCGAAGTAGTTGGGCACCCCCTCGCGGCCAAGCCGCTCCAAACGCGCATCCAGCGCCGGGCGATCGGCGGCGAGACTGGTTAGCCGCAGGGTGAAGCCGTTGGCCGCATGGGCGCCGCGCTGCAGCTTCCGCAAGTGGCGGATGCGCTCGAGGATGCGCAGGTCGTCGCCTTCCGCAGCAGCGAGATCGGGATCGGCCTTGCCCGGCAGGTGCAGGCTGAACCACTGGCGGGTCAGTGCCTGACGATCCTTCAGGCCGGCATAGCTGACTGCCTTCAGCGGCACTCCGGCGGCACGGGCCAGACGCCTTGCTGCCTCCTCGGTGTTCAACCCGCGCTTCTCCACCCATAGCCAGAGATGCTCGCCCTGCCCGCTCAGCGGGATATCCAGCACCTCGTCGACCTGGAAGTCCTCTGCACAGGCCTTGAGCAGCGCCTGGCCGCAGGCTTCGCCATACGCCCTGGGACCGAGCAGTTCGAGTTCGCTCATAGCGGCAGCAGCAGGGCCACCGCATGCACGGCGATACCCTCCTCGCGGCCGGTGAAACCGAGTTTCTCGGTGGTGGTGGCCTTGACGTTGACCTGCTCCACACTCACCTGCAGGTCCTCGGCGATCAGCAGGCGCATCTGTTCGATATGCGGAGCCATCTTCGGCGCCTGGGCGACGATGGTGGCGTCGACGTTGCCGACCCGCCAGTCCTTTTCCCGTACCAGCGCCACGACGTGGCGCAGCAGCACGCGGCTGTCGGCTCCCTTGAACTGCGGGTCGTTGTCCGGAAAGTGCCGGCCGATATCGCCCAGCGCTGCGGCGCCGAGCAGCGCGTCACAGAGCGCATGCAGCAGCACATCGCCGTCGGAATGGGCGAGCAGCCCGAAACGGTGGAGAATTCGTACCCCGCCGAGGGTGACGAAATCTCCCTCGGCGAAGCGGTGCACGTCATAGCCGTGGCCGATACGCATGATAAGAACGCCCTGAGAAGTCGGGCCGCGATTCTACAGGACTTGCGCCCGGCAAAAGCCTGCCTGTGCCTACAGATTCAGCTCAGTGGCATGATGACGCAGATGGTCATCGATGAAGCTGGCGATGAAGTAGTAGCTGTGGTCGTAGCCGGGTTGCAGACGCACGGTCAGGGGATAGCCAGCGGTGGCCGCCGCAGCCTGCAGGGCCTCGGGCCTGAGCTGGTCGGCGAGAAAGCCGTCGGCATCGCCCTGGTCGACCAGGATCGGCAGACGCTCCCGAGCCTCGGCGAGCAGTGCGCAGGCATCCCAGCTCTTCCAAGTTTTGCGGTCTGCGCCCAGATAGCGGCTGAAGGCCTTCTCGCCCCAAGGGCAGTTGATCGGGTTGGCGATCGGCGCGAAGGCCGACAGCGAGCGGTAGCGCCCCGGATTGCGCAGGGCGCAGACCAGCGCGCCATGGCCGCCCATGGAGTGTCCGCTGATGCCCCGCCGATCGCTCACCGGAAAGCCGGCTTCGACCAGGGCCGGCAGCTCATGCACCACGTAGTCGTGCATGCGGTAATGCTGCGCCCAGGGCTCCTGGCTGGCATTCAGGTAGAAGCCGGCGCCATGGCCGAAGTCCCAGGCGCCGTCCGGATCGCCCGGCACATCGGCACCGCGCGGGCTGGTGTCCGGTGCGACCAGCACCAGGCCGAGCTCGGCGGCGAGCCGATGCGCACCGGCCTTCTGCATGAAATTCTCGTCGGTGCAGGTCAGTCCCGACAGCCAGTAGAGCACCGGCAGCAGGCCGCCCTGCCCTGCCTGCGGCGGCAGGTAGACGGCGAACACCATGTCGCACTGCAGGGTGTCGGAGCGGTGACGGTAGCGGTTGTGCCGGCCGCCGAAGCTTTTCTGGCTGGAGAGCAATTCGAGAGTCATGGATGCTCCTGAGCAGTATCCCGGAATGGAGCGTCCACGCCGGAGCGTGGACGAGGTCACGAGGCCTGCAGCCGTCCCCTTCAGAAGTGAATGACGGTACGGATGCTCTTGCCCTCGTGCATCAGGTCGAAAGCCTTGTTGATATCCTCCAGGCCCATGGTGTGGGTGATGAAGGTGTCCAGCGGGATTTCGCCCTTCTGCGCCTTTTCCACATAGCTCGGCAGCTCGGTGCGCCCCTTCACGCCGCCGAAGGCGCTGCCGCGCCAGACCCGCCCGGTGACCAGCTGGAACGGCCGGGTGCTGATCTCCTGGCCGGCGCCGGCCACGCCGATGATGGTCGACTCGCCCCAGCCCTTGTGGCAGCACTCCAGCGCCGCACGCATCAGTTGCACGTTGCCGACGCACTCGAAGCTGTAGTCCACGCCACCGTCGGTCATCTCGACGATGACCTCCTGGATCGGCTTCGCGTGTTCCTTCGGGTTGACGAAGTCGGTGGCGCCCAGCTGCCTGGCGACTTCGAACTTGGCCGGGTTGATGTCGATGCCGATGATCCGCAAAGCCTTGGCCATCTTCGCGCCGATGATCGCCGCCAGACCGATGCCGCCCAGGCCGAAGATGGCCACGGTGGAGCCCTCGGTGGCCTTGGCGGTGTTGAGCACCGCACCGATGCCGGTGGTCACGCCGCAGCCGAGCAGGCAGACCTTCTCCAGCGGCGCGTCCTTGGGGATCCTGGCCAGGGAGATTTCCGGCAACACAGTGTACTCGGAGAAAGTCGAGCACCCCATGTAGTGGTAGATCGGCTGGCCCTGGTAGCTGAACCGGGTGGTGCCATCCGGCATCAGGCCCTTGCCCTGGGTGGCGCGCACCGCCTGGCACAGGTTGGTCTTGCCGGATTTGCAGAACTTGCACTCGCGGCACTCGGCGGTATACAGCGGTATCACGTGGTCGCCCACCTGCAGGGAGGTGACGCCTTCGCCCACAGCCTCGACGATACCGCCGCCCTCGTGACCCAGGATGCACGGAAACACGCCTTCGGAGTCCTGGCCCGACAGGGTATAGGCATCGGTATGGCAGACCCCGGAGGCGACAATGCGCACCAGCACCTCGCCCTTCTTCGGCGGCTCCACATCCACTTCGACGACTTGCAGCGGCTGGTTCGGGCCGAAAGCGACGGCGGCACGGGATTTGATGGTCATGACAGGCAATCTCGATGCGTTGGAAAAGCAGAAGTCTAATTCAAGGGTCGGAGAGGATGACCGGTCATCGGGAAAAGATTCCCGCCAGCCCTTCCGACGAGCAGTGACTGGGCGCTCAGGTGTCCACCCAGCGCCGGGCCAGCCACTCCAGATCCTCAGGACGGGTGATCTTCAGGTTGTCCGCACGCCCCTCGATCAGGCGCGGGGCGTGTCCAGCCCATTCCATCGCAGAGGATTCATCGGTGATCGCCACGCCGGCCCGCAATGCATCGCCCAGTGCCTGACGCAACGCACCGAAGCGAAACATCTGCGGCGTATAAGCCTGCCAGATCACCGAACGCTCCACGGTCTCGCGCACCCGGCCGTCGGCATCGATGCGCTTGAGGGTGTCCCGCGCCGGCACCGCCAACAGGCCGCCCACCGGATCGTCGGCCAGTTCGGCCAGCAGCCGGTCCAGGTCGGATCGCGCCAGATTGGGTCGTGCGGCATCGTGCACCAGCACCCAATCAGTGGCATCCGCGCCCTGCCCGGCGAGCAGTTGCAGGGCATTGAATACCGAATCGGCACGCTCGCGGCCGCCGGCGGCGCGCAGGATGCGCCCATCGGCGGCGCAGGACAGCTGCGGCCAGTAGGGATCGTCTGCCGCCAGGCTGACCGCCAGCCCCTTCAGGCGGGGATGGCCGAGAAAGCAGTCGAGGGTATGTTCGAGAATGGTCCTGCCGCCGAGCGGCAGATATTGCTTGGGACGATCGGCGCGCATGCGGCTGCCGATGCCGGCCGCCGGGATCACGACCCAGAAGAATGGCAGGTCGGAAATGTTCATTTGGTCAACTGATAGAGGGTTTCGCCGTCCTTGACCATGCCGAGCTCATGGCGGGCGCGTTCCTCGACGGTCTCCATCCCCTTCTTCAGCTCGCGCACCTCGGCCTCGAGAATCCGGTTGCGCTCGTGCAGGAGCTTGTTCTCGCTCTGTTGCTCGGCGATCTGCCGCTTCAGGTCCGCCACCTGCGCCAGGCTGCCATCGCCCACCCACAGGCGATACTGCAGCCCCCCCAGCAGCAGGGCCAGCACGACGAAAAGCCAGTAGTGACTACGCAGGAATGACATGTCGACACTTCGCTTGGGTACCGGGGCACAGAGGCCTCTCCAGGCCTCCGCTCATTGGATTGGCTCGCCTGACATACGAAAAGGGGCAGCTTGCGCCGCCCCTTTTCAAAGCCTACCGCGAGATCAGCTGCGGAACTCGGCACGCCCCTTGTAGGGAGCCTTGGCGCCCAGTTGCTCCTCGATGCGCAGGAGCTGGTTGTACTTGGACACGCGGTCGGAGCGGCACAGCGAGCCGGTTTTGATCTGGCCGGCAGCGGTGCCCACGGCCAGATCGGCGATGGTGCTGTCCTCGGTTTCGCCGGAGCGATGCGAGATCACCGCGGTGTAGCCGGCAGCCTTGGCCATCTGGATGGCCTCCAGGGTTTCGGTCAGCGAGCCGATCTGGTTGAACTTGATCAGGATCGAGTTGGCGATGCCCTTCTCGATGCCCTCCTTGAGGATCTTGGTGTTGGTCACGAACAGGTCGTCGCCGACCAGTTGCACCTTGGCACCGATCTTGTCGGTCAGCCCCTTCCAGCCGGCCCAGTCGGACTCGTCCATGCCGTCCTCGATGGAGATGATCGGATAGCGCTGGGTCAGGCCGGCCAGGTAATCGGCGAAGCCGGCGGCGTCGAACACCTTGCCCTCGCCGGCCAGGTCGTACTTGCCGTCCTTGTAGAACTCGCTGGAAGCGCAGTCCAGGGCCAGGGTCACGTCGCTGCCCAGCTTGTAGCCGGCTTTCTCGACCGCCTCGGCGATGGCGGCCAGGGCATCCTCGTTGGAGGCCAGGTTCGGCGCGAAGCCGCCCTCGTCACCCACTGCGGTATTGAGGCCACGGGCCTTCAGCACGGCCTTGAGGTGGTGGAAGATCTCGGCGCCCATGCGCAGCGCGTCGGCGAAGGTCTTGGCGCCGACCGGCTGTACCATGAACTCCTGAATGTCGACGTTGTTGTCGGCATGTTCGCCGCCGTTGATGATGTTCATCATCGGCACCGGCATGGAGTAGACGCCCGGGGTGCCATTCAGATCGGCGATGTGCGCATACAGCGGCACGCCCTTGTCCTTGGCGGCAGCCTTGGCGGCGGCGAGGGACACGGCGAGGATCGCGTTGGCGCCCAGGCTGGCCTTGTTCTCGGTGCCGTCCAGCTCGATCATCGCCTGGTCCAGTGCCTTTTGGTCGGCCGGATCCTTGCCCAGCAGCAGGTCGCGAATGGGGCCGTTGACGTTGGCCACGGCCTTCAGCACGCCCTTGCCCAGATAACGGGCCTTGTCACCGTCACGCAGCTCCAGTGCCTCGCGGGAGCCGGTGGAGGCACCGGAAGGGGCGCAGGCACTGCCGATGATGCCATTGTCGAGAATCACGTCGGCTTCCACGGTGGGGTTGCCACGGGAGTCGAGCACTTCGCGTCCCTTGATGTCGACGATCTTTGCCATTGTTGTTCAACACTCCATAGATAGCTGCAAGCGACAGGGTTCAAGCAGTTTCGATTGGCGGGAATTTCTTGACCAGCGCATCCAGCTGCGCGAGTTGAGCGAGGAAGGGCTCGAGCTTGTCCAGGCGCAGGGCGCAGGGACCGTCGCACTTGGCATTCTCGGGGTCCGGATGGGCCTCGAGGAACAATCCGGCCAGCCCCTGGCTGATACCGGCCTTGGCCAGGTCGGAGACCTGGGCGCGGCGGCCACCAGCGGAATCGGCGCGTCCGCCCGGCATCTGCAGGGCATGGGTCACGTCGAAGAACACCGGGTATCCGAACTGCTTCATGATGCCGAAGCCAAGCATGTCGACCACCAGGTTGTTGTAGCCGAAGGAGGTGCCGCGCTCGCAGAGGATCAGTTGCTCGTTGCCGGCCTCCTCGCACTTTCCGAGGATGTGCTTCATCTCCTGAGGGGCGAGGAACTGGGCCTTCTTGATGTTGATCACCGCGGAGGTTTTGGCCATGGCGACCACCAGGTCGGTCTGCCGAGACAGGAAGGCCGGCAACTGGAGGATGTCGCAGACCTCCGCCACCGGAGCCGCCTGCCAGGGTTCGTGCACGTCGGTGAGCACCGGCACGCCGAAGGCCTTCTTCACCTCTTCGAAGATCCGCATGCCCTCTTCCAGACCGGGGCCGCGGAAGGACGTGATCGACGAGCGGTTGGCCTTGTCGAAGCTGGCCTTGAACACGTAGGGAATGCCGAGTTTCTCGGTGACCCGCACGTACTCCTCGCAGACCTTCAGCGCCAGATCGCGGGACTCCAGCACGTTCATCCCGCCGAACAGCACCATGGGTTTGTCGTTGGCGATCTCGATAGAGCCGACTCGAATGGTCTTCTGGGTCATGTCAGGCCTTCCGGGCTTTCTGCGCAAGCGCGGCATTGACGAAGCCGCTGAACAGCGGATGGCCGTCGCGCGGGGTCGAGGTGAATTCCGGGTGGAACTGGCAGGCGACGAACCAGGGATGGTCGGCCACCTCGATCACCTCCACCAACGCGCCGTCACCGGAGCGGCCGGTGATCTTGAGGCCGGCCTCGGTCAGTTGCGGCAACAGGTTGTTGTTGACCTCGTAGCGGTGGCGGTGACGCTCGACGATCACATCCTTGCCGTAGCATTGGCGTACCTGGGAGACCTCCTCCAGCTGGCAGTCCTGGGCCCCAAGGCGCATGGTTCCACCCAGGTCGGAGGACTCGCTGCGGGTCTCGGTGGCGCCAGTGGCATCCTGCCACTCGGTGATCAGACCGACCACCGGATGGCCGCAGGCCTTGTCGAACTCGGTGGAGTTGGCGTCCGCCCAGCCCAGCACGTTGCGGGCGTACTCGATGACCGCCACCTGCATGCCGAGACAGATGCCCAGGTAGGGAACCTTGTTCTCGCGGGCATACTTGACCGCCGCGATCTTGCCTTCCACACCGCGCAGGCCGAAGCCACCCGGCACCAGGATGGCATCGGCGCCCTCCAGCAGCGCGGTGCCCTGATTCTCGATGTCTTCCGAGTCGATGTAGCGCAGGTTGACACGGGTGCGGTTCTGGATGCCAGCGTGCCCCATGGCCTCGATCAGCGACTTGTAGGCATCCAGCAGCTCCATGTACTTGCCGACCATGGCGATGGTGACTTCCTTCTCCGGATGCAGCTTGGCATCGACCACGCGGTCCCATTCGGAGAGATCGGCGCTCCTGCAGTCGAGGCCGAAGCGCTCGACGACGATGTCGTCGAGGCCCTGGGCGTGCAGCACCGAAGGAATCTTGTAGATGGTGTCGACGTCCTCCAGGGCGATCACCGCACGCTCTTCCACGTTGGTGAAGAGGGCGATCTTGCGCCGCGAGGAGATGTCGATCGGATGGTCGGAGCGACAGATCAGCACATCCGGCTGCAGGCCGATCGAGCGCAGCTCCTTCACCGAGTGCTGGGTCGGCTTGGTCTTGGTCTCGCCGGCGGTGGCGATGTAGGGCACCAGGGTCAGGTGGATCAGCATCGCGCGCTTGGCACCGACCTCCAGGCGCAGTTGACGGATCGCCTCGAGGAACGGCTGGGACTCGATGTCGCCGACGGTGCCGCCGATCTCCACCATGGCCACGTCGGCGTTGCCGGCGCCCTTGATGATGCGCCGCTTGATCTCGTCGGTGATGTGCGGGATGACCTGGATGGTGGCCCCCAGGTAATCGCCGCGGCGCTCGCGGCGCAGCACATCCTCGTAGACGCGGCCGGTGGTGAAGTTGTTGTTGCGGGTCATGGTGGTACGCACGAAGCGCTCGTAGTGCCCCAGGTCGAGGTCGGTCTCAGCCCCGTCATGGGTGACGAACACCTCTCCGTGCTGGAAGGGGCTCATGGTGCCCGGATCGACGTTGATGTAGGGATCCAGTTTGAGCAGGGTGACCTTCAACCCCCGCGCCTCCAGGATAGCCGCCAAGGATGCCGATGCGATGCCTTTCCCCAAAGAAGAAACAACACCGCCCGTGACGAAGATGTAGCGCGTCATGAATAACCCTAGAAGTCTGCGTTTAAGCGGCTGGCGCCGCCGGGGAAGCGAAGGAGCGATTGCGCACTGTGCGACAACAGCAAAGCACTGCGGGTTCCCTGGCCGGAGGCCGCAGTAGCAATGTAAGACGGGAGCGTAGTCTACCGGAAAGGGGGGTTCAGCTCAAACCTCGACATTGCCCGGCGGCCTCCAGAGCAGCCGCCAGGTCCCCTCGACCGGCCCGTCGAGGCCGGGCAGCGCGGCCACGGCGAGCAGCTCGCCTCCGCGGTAGAGCAGCGGCAGGCGACCACGGGCGAAGGCCGGCAGCCCGCGCTCGTTGAGCAGCCGCTTGAGGTCTCGATGGCCGCGCCCCGGCACTGTCAGCGTTTCGCCGCCCCGCCGGTAGCGAACCTCGAGAGGACCGTCCGGCGCCCTGCCCTGCAGCCGCAGGCAACCATTGCCCGGCAGCATCAGGGGCTCGGCCGGCCGGCTCCAGGACAGCGGCCCGACGGGCGGACGCAGCCAATCCTCGGCAAGCCACCAGATCCGCCCCGAGGCGCGATGCAACTCGCCGCTGGCCAGCCGCCAGACTGGCGAGGCATCCGCCGCCGCATCGCGCAGCGCCTCCCAGCCCGCCCAGTGGGCAGTGTCCGGCAGGGCCGTGAAGGACCCCAGCCAATGGCGCAGGGCATTGCGCTGGCGCGCCGGAGACAACCCGAGCAGCGGCACCCGGGCCAGCGATGGCAGGCCGAGCCAGGCGAAGTCGCCCTCCCCCTCGGCGGCGGCCAGATCCAGCCGCGCCAGATCGTCCAGCAACTCCTGCGCTTCGGCCATATGCGCAGCGCTGCGGGCCATGCTCCGTACGGCCTGCGGCCAGCGCTCGGCAAGCAGCGGCAGCATCCGATGACGCAGGAAATTGCGGGAAAAGTGCAGATCCCGGTTGGACGGGTCCTCGACCCAGTGCAAGCCCTGCGAGACGGCATACTGCTCCAGTTCGCTGCGGGAGACCTCCAGCAGCGGCCGCGCCAGCCAGCCACGACCGAGCCGACGCACGTCCGGCATGGCCGCCAGACCGCGCACACCGGCACCGCGCAGCAGGCGAAACAGCAGGGTTTCCGCCTGATCGTCGCGGTGCTGGGCGGTCAGCAATAGTTCGCCCTCGCCGAGCACGTCGGCGAAGGTCCGATAGCGCGCCTCGCGGGCAGCACGCTCCAGGCTGGCCCCCGTCTCGACCCGAACCCGGCGGATATCCAGAGGAACCCCCAGCCGCGCGCAGACCTGCCGGCAATGCTCCGGCCAGCCGTCGGCCACGCGCTGCAGCCCATGATGGACATGCAGGACTGTCAGCGGCGGCAGAGCATGATGTTGGGCGAGCCGTACCAGCAGATGCAGGAGAACGGTGGAGTCCAGCCCGCCGGAGAAGGCCAGGCGCCAGGCCGGCGCATCGCGCCAGGGCGCCAGGGCGGCGAGCAGACGGGATTCCAGGGACATGCCGGGGAAACCTGGAAGGCCTCAACACGACGGAGCGGGAGCCGCCATGCGGCATGCCGGTCGCCAGGCAGAGGCCTGACGGACCAGGCATCGCCGCCCGGCTCCAGCGGAGTATCGCCGGCCGCTGCGCATCAGCCCCTGCCGTAGCTCATCAGACGCTCGTAGCGCTGGTCGAGCAAGGCGTCGCTATCCAGGCTGCGCAGGATGTCCAGCTGGGCCAGCAGCGTCTGACGAACGCCTTCGGCAGTGGCGGCCGGATCGCGATGGGCGCCACCCAGGGGCTCGCCGATCACCTCGTCGACGATGCCGAGGTCCTTCAGACGCGCGGCAGTGATGCCCATCGCCTCGGCGGCATCGGCGGCCTTCTCGGCGGTACGCCAGAGGATCGAGGCACAGCCTTCCGGCGAAATCACCGCGTAGGTGGAGTACTGCAGCATGTTCAGACGGTCGCAGACGCCGATCGCCAGCGCGCCGCCGGAGCCACCCTCGCCGATTACCGTGGCGATGATCGGCGTCTTCAGGCGCGCCATGACCCGCAGGTTCCAGGCGATGGCCTCGCTCTGGTTGCGCTCTTCGGCATCGATGCCCGGATAGGCGCCGGGCGTGTCGATGAAGGTCAGGATCGGCAACTTGAAGCGCTCGGCCATCTCCATCAGGCGACAGGCCTTGCGGTAGCCCTCGGGGCGCGGCATGCCGAAGTTGCGACGCACCTTCTCGCGTACGTCGCGGCCCTTCTGATGGCCGATGACCATTACCGGCTGATCGTCCAGACGCGCCACACCGCCGACGATGGCGGCATCATCCGTGAAGTGACGGTCGCCGTGCAGCTCCTCGAACTCGGTGAAGATGTGTTCGAGGTAGTCGAGGGTATAGGGCCGCCGCGGGTGCCGTGCCAGCTGGGCAATCTGCCAGCTGGTCAAGTTGCCGAAGATGCTCGCGGTGAGCGCATGGCTCTTGTCCTGAAGGCGGGAAATCTCGTCGCTGATGTTCAGCGCATTGTCATCGCCGACCAGACGCAGCTCTTCGATCTTGGCTTGCAGGTCGGCAATCGGCTGTTCGAAATCCAGAAAGTTCGGGTTCATAAGTTTCCGTCTTGAGTCGACGGCCAGGCGGCCGTTTGCTGTTCCGTTTGGCGCCCCAACCTTACGGGATCGGGCACCTGGCGTCGAGGATCGGAGCAATCCGGAACGATCCTCGCGCACGATGATTCCGCCGGCATTCGTCTCAGCGGTAGTGCAGAAAGACGTTGTCCTTGCCGAACTGGTCACGCAGCGCCTGGATCAGGCTGTCCGCCGGATCGATCCGCCACGCCTCGCCGAACTGCAGCAGGGCGCGCGCCTCGCGCCCGGTGTAGTCCAGGGTGATCGGACAGGCGCCTCGATGGTGGCTGCAGAGCTCCGCCAGCCAGCGCAGGCGGTCCCCCCCCAGCGCCTCGCTGGCGACCCGCAGCCGCAGGCTCTCGGCCAGCCCCGTACGCGCCTCCTCCAGGCTCATCACCCGCTTGGCGCGCAGACGCAGCCCCCCGGAGAAGTCGTCGTTGCTGACCTCGCCCTCCACCACCACCAGGGCGTCGGTCTGCAGCAGCGCCTGGGCGCAGGCGAAGGCATCGGCGAACAGCGAGGCCTCGATGCGCCCGGAGCGGTCGTCGAGGGTGATGAAGCCCATCTTGTCGCCCTTCTTGTTCTTCATCACCCGCAGATTGACGATCAGTCCGGCGATCGTCTGGACCTCGCGCGCCGGGCGCAGCTCGACGATGCGCTGGCGGGCGAAGCGGCGGATCTCGCCTTCGTACTCGTCGATAGGATGCCCGGTCAGGTACAGGCCCAGAGTATCCTTCTCGCCCTTCAGACGCTCCTTGAGCGACAGCTCGCGGGCGTTGCGATGATTGGCGTAGACATCCGCCTCAGGCTCGGCGAACAGCCCCCCGAACAGGTCCAGGTGACCGCTGTCGGCACTGCGCGCGGTCTGCTCGGCGGCCTGTACGGCCTCCTCCACGGAGGCCAGCAGGACTGCCCGGTTGCGGTCGATGTTCGCCTGGTAGGCCTTGGGCTCGTCGGAGAAATACGGCCCCAGACGGTCCAGCGCCCCGCCGCGGATCAGCGCCTCGAGGGTGCGCTTGTTGATCCGCTTGAGATCGACCCGCGCGCAGAAGTCGAACAGATCCTGGAAAGGCCCGCCGGCGGCCCGGCACTCGACGATGGCCTCGACCGGCCCCTCGCCGACCCCCTTGATCGCGCCAAGGCCGTAGACGATGCGCCCTTCGTCATCGACGGTGAACATGAACTCGGAGTTGTTCACGTCCGGCGCGACGATGCGCAGCTTCATGCTGCGGCACTCCTCGATCAGGGTCACCACCTTGTCGGTGTTGTGCATGTCCGCGGACAGCACCGCAGCCATGAAGGGCGCCGGATAGTGGGTCTTCAGCCAGGCCGTTTGGTAGGACACCAGGCCGTAGGCAGCCGAGTGCGACTTGTTGAAGCCGTACCCGGCGAACTTTTCCACCAGATCGAAGATGTTACCCGCCAGCTCGGCACCGATGCCATTATTCGCGCAGCCTTCGATAAAGCCGCCGCGCTGCTTGGCCATTTCCTCGGGCTTTTTCTTGCCCATGGCGCGGCGCAGCATGTCCGCACCGCCCAGGGTATAGCCGGCCATCACCTGGGCGATCTGCATCACCTGCTCCTGATAGAGGATGATGCCGTAGGTGGGCTTCAGCACCGGCTCCAGGCCCGCATACTGGTAATCGGGATGCGGGTAGGAAATCTCCGCACGCCCGTGCTTGCGGTTGATGAAATCGTCCACCATGCCCGACTGCAGCGGACCGGGGCGGAACAGTGCCACCAACGCGATCATGTCCTCGATATTGTCGGGCTTGAGCTTCTTGATCAGCTCCTTCATGCCGCGCGATTCCAGCTGGAATACCGCAGTGGTCTCGGCCTTCTGCAGGAGCGCGTAGGTGGCCTTGTCGTCCAGCGGAACGCGATCGATGTCCACCGCCGGCCGGCCTTTCTTCGCCTGCTCGCGGTTGATGGTTTCCATCGCCCACTTGATGATGGTCAGGGTGCGCAGGCCGAGGAAGTCGAACTTGACCAGGCCGGCCGCCTCCACGTCGTCCTTGTCGAACTGGGTCACCAGGCCGCCGCCATCCTCGTCGCAGGCGATCGGCGCGAAGTCGGTGAGCTTGGTCGGCGCGATCACCACACCGCCAGCATGCTTGCCGGTGCCGCGGGTGATGCCTTCGAGCTTCAAGGCCATGTCCCAGATTTCCTGGGCCTCCTCGTCGCCCCTGAGGAACTCGCGGAGCATCTCCTCCTGCTCGTAGGCCTTTTCCAGGGTCATGCCGACCTCGAAGGGGATCATCTTCGACAGGCGGTCGGCCAGACCGTAGGACTTGCCCTGCACCCGCGCCACGTCGCGCACCACCGCCTTGGCTGCCATCGAGCCGAAGGTGATGATCTGGCTCACGGCGTTGCGCCCGTAGGTTTCGGCCACGTAGTCGATCACCCGGTCGCGGCCGTCCATGCAGAAGTCGACGTCGAAGTCGGGCATGGAAATCCGCTCGGGGTTGAGGAAACGCTCGAACAGCAGGTCGTAGGCCAACGGGTCGAGGTCGGTGATCTTCAGCACATAGGCCACCAGACTGCCTGCGCCGGAGCCGCGGCCGGGACCGACCGGCACGCCGTTGTTCTTCGCCCACTTGATGAAGTCCATCACGATCAGGAAGTAGCCGGGAAAGCCCATCTGAATGATGGTGCCCAGCTCGAACTCCAGGCGCTCGACGTAAACCTTGCGCTTTTCCTCGTAGTCGGGCGTGGTCTCCTTCGGCCAGAGCACCGTCAGACGCTCCTCCAACCCCTCGTAGGCCACCTGGCGCAGGTAGTCGTCGATGGTCATGCCGGCCGGCACCGGAAAGTTCGGCAGGTAGTACTTGCCCAGGCGCACTTCGATGTTGCAGCGCCGGGCGATCTCCACGCTGTTCTCCAGCGCCTCGGGCAGGTCGGAAAACAGCTCCCACATCTCCGCCGGCGTCTTCAGGTACTGCTGGTCGGAGTAGTTGCGCGGCCGGCGCGGATCGCCGAGGACGCGTCCCTCGCCGATGCAGACGCGGGTTTCGTGGGCCTCGAAGTCCTCCTGCCTGAGAAAACGCACGTCGTTGGTAGCCACCAGCGGGGCACCGCAGCGATCGGCCAGCCCGACGGCGGCATGCAGGTATTCCTCGTCGCCGACTCGGCCGGTGCGCTGCACCTCCAGATAGAAGCGGTCGGGGAATACCGCCGACCATTCCTCGAGCAGCGCCGCCGCCTGGTCGACATGGCCGTTGAGCAGCGCCTGGCCGATCTCCCCTTCCCGGGCCCCGGACAGCGCGATCAGCCCCTCGGCGGCCTCCCTCACCCAGTCGCGCCGGATGATCACCAGGCCGTCGCCGTGCTGCCCCTCGGTCCAGCCCCGCGAAACCAGCTCGGTGAGGTTGCGGTAGCCCTTGGCATCCATCGCCAGCAGGGTCAGCCGCGACAACGCCCCGTCGGGCTCGGGACTGGCCAACCAGAGGTCGGCGCCGCAGATCGGCTTGACTCCGCCCGCCATGGCCGCCTTGTAGAACTTCACCAGCGAGCACATGTTGCTCTGGTCGGTGACCGCCACCGCGGGCATGCCCGCCCCGGTCACCGCCTTGATCAGCGGCTTGACCCGCACCAGACCGTCGACCAGGGAAAACTCGGTGTGCACGCGCAGGTGGACGAAGGAAACGGACATGGCAGACCTTGACTCACAGGGAAACGGCAGAGGCGGAATTGTAACCGGCCCAACGGCAACTGTTGGCGACGCGCGTTCGCTCAGGAAGCCGGAGCGTCGGATAGAGCACAGTAGCGGGAGGCGGCGTCGAGCAGCTCGCGCACCGGTGCGAAGGAGCGCCGATGGATCGGACTCGGCCCCAGACGGACCAGGGCCTCCAGGTGCATGGCCGTGGGATAGCCCTTGTGCCGGGCCAGCCCATAGCCGGGATAAAGGGCGTCGAGCGTGAGCATTTCCCGGTCCCGGGCAACCTTGGCGAGGATGGAGGCCGCGGCAATGGCCGGCACCTGGGCGTCACCCTTGATTACCGGCGCACAGGGTATCGTCAGCTTCGGACAGCGGTTGCCGTCGATCAGCGCCAGACGCGGCGTCACGGCGAGTCCTTCGACGGCACGCTGCATGGCCAGCATCGTTGCCTGGAGGATGTTCAGCCGATCGATCTCCTCCACCTCGGCACGGGCAATGCACCAGGCCAGCGCCTTCTCGCGGATCTCCTCGAACAGCGCCTCGCGCCGGGCTTCGGAAAGCTTCTTCGAATCGTTCAACCCCAGGATCGGCCGCGCCGGATCGAGGATCACTGCAGCAGTGACCACCGCCCCGCAGAGCGGGCCGCGACCAACTTCGTCGACGCCGGCGACCAGCGCCTCGACCCGGCCGAAATCCAGGCCCAACTGCATCAGGCGCGCTCCGCCAGCTCGAGCACCGCCTCGGCCGCCTGGCGCGAGGCATCCCGGCGCAGCGAGCGATGGATGGCATCGAAGCACTCGGTCTGCTCCCGCCCAATCTCCAGCAGCGGCATCAAGGCCTCGGCCAGCGCCTCGGGAGTCGCGCGATCCTGCAGCAACTCGGGCACCAGCGCTCGGCCGGCGAGCAGATTGGGCAGGGAGAAGAACGGCGTCTTCACTAGGTGCCTAGCGACCTGATAGGTCAGCGGCGCCAGGCGATAGGCCACGACCATCGGCCGCTTGTACAGCAGGGCCTCCAGGGTCGCGGTACCGGAAGCGATGAGCACCGCGTCGCAAGCAGCCAGCGCCTCGTGGGAGCGACCGTCGAGCAGCATCACCGGCAGGTCGCGGCGGGTATGGCTGAGCATCTCCTCAAGCTGCCTGCGCCGTTCGGGACTGGAGCAGGGCACCACGAAGCGCAACGCCCCGGAATGCAGTACCAGCAGACGCTCGGCAGCCTTGAGGAACAGCGGGCCGAGACGGGCCAACTCGCCACCGCGGCTGCCTGGTAGCAGGGCGATGATGGCTTCCCCGGCGGTCAGATCCAGCGCGGCGCGGGCGGCGGCGCGATCGGTCTGCAGGGGAATTTGATCGGCCAACGGATGGCCGACGAAGCGGACCGGTACGTCCTGTGCCTCGTAGAACTGCGCCTCGAAGGGAAACAGAGTGAGCATCAAGTCGCACGCCTGGCGAGTCTTCAGCACGCGCTTCTGGCGCCAGGCCCAGACGGTCGGACTGACATAATGCACGGTACGAATGCCGGCGCGACGCAGCCTGAGCTCGACCCCCAGGTTGAAATCCGGCGCATCGATGCCGATGTACACATCGGGCCGGGCTTCAATCAGGGTGCGAATCAGCCGCTGGCGGCGCAGCAGCAGCTCGGGGAGGCGGCCGAGTACCTCGAACAGGCCCATGACCGCCAGGCGCTCCATGGGGAAATACGACTGCAAGCCCTCAGCCTGCATGCGCGGGCCACCGATGCCGATGAACTCGATGTCCGGGCGGGCCGCCTTCAGGGCTTGCATCAGGCTAGCGCCGAGAATGTCGCCCGACGCCTCGCCGGCCACCAGGGCCACGCGCAGCATTTTAGCCATCTCAGCGGGTGATGCCGCGGGTGGAGGCGCGGACGGAGTCGCGGAAGAGGGCGACCTCGGGGAACTGCGCGGCCGCCTCCTCCAACTCCACCAGCGCCTGCTCCACCGTCAGCCCCTGGCGGTAGACCACCTTGTAGGCCCGACGCAGCGCATTCATCACCTCGGGCGTGAAGCCGCGCCGGCGCATGCCCTCGAAGTTCATGCTGCGGGCCTGGGCCGGGCTGCCGAGAACGGTGACGAAGGCCGGCACATCCTTGGACACACCACTGCCCATGCCGACGAAGCTGTGTGCGCCGATCTGACAATGCTGGTGGATCAGGGTATAGCCGGAGAGGATCGCCCAATCGCCCACGTGCACATGGCCGGCCAGGGAGGCATTGTTGATCAGGATGCAGTGACTGCCCATCACACTGTCATGGCCGATGTGCACATAGGCCATGATCAGGTTGTGATCGCCGATGGTGGTCTCCGAACGGTCCTGGACGGTGCCGCGATGGATGGTGACCCCCTCGCGGATCACGTTGTGGTCACCGATCACCAGCCGGGTCGGCTCGCCCTTGTATTTCAGGTCGGGGGTGTCCTCGCCAATGGTGGAGAACTGGAAGATCTTGTTGTGCCGGCCGATCCAGGTGGGTCCCTTGACGATCACATGGGGTCCGATCTCGGTGCCTTCGCCGATATGCACGTTCGGCCCGATCAGGGTCCAGGGACCGATACGTACATCGGGCGCCAGGGTAGCGGTCGGGTCAATGATGGCGCGAGGATCAATCAAACTCATAGCTTACGTTCCGCACAAATGATTTCGCCCGAGCAGACCTGCTTGTCGTCCACCATGGCCTGGCACTCGAACTTCCAGATGCTGCGCTTGGCGCTGAGGAACCTGGCTTCGAGGATCAGCTGATCGCCCGGCATCACCGGCTGACGAAAGCGCATCTTGTCCGACCCCACGAAGTAGTAGATGGTGCCGTCGGCAGGCTTCACGTCCAGCATCTTGAAACCCAGGATACCGGCAGCCTGGGCCATTGCCTCGATGATCAGCACGCCCGGCATGATCGGATGCTGGGGAAAATGGCCGTTGAAGAACGGCTCGTTGATGCTGACATTCTTGTAGGCGCGAATGCGCTGGCCTTCAACATCAAGGTCCACCACCCGATCCACCAGAAGGAAAGGGTAGCGGTGCGGCAGGTATTCGCGAATCTCGTTAATGTCCATCATTTCCAGGGAAGCCTGTAGGTAAAGTTGGGGACGCACATCAAAGTGGGTCAGCCTCTGATGTAGCATCTCCGCCGGAGGTCACGGCCGTCAGACGCTTTTCCATCTGTTGCAGGCGCCGCGCCAGATCGTCCAGCTGGCGAATGCGGGCGACACTCTTCTTCCATTCGGCGGCAGGCTGCATGGCCGTGCCGGAGGAATAGGCGCCCGGCTCGTGAATCGAGCGGGTGACCATGGTCATCCCGGTGACGAACACCCCGTCGCATACCTCGATATGCCCCACCATGCCGACACCGCCGGCGATCATGCAGTGCCTGCCGACCTTGGTGCTGCCGGAAATACCGACGCAGCCGGCCATCGCGGTGTGATCGCCGATCTGCACGTTGTGCGCGATCATGATCTGGTTATCCAGCTTCACACCGTTGCCGATCAGGGTGTCGGCCAACGCACCGCGGTCGATGGTGGTATTGGCACCGATTTCCACATCGTCGCCGATGGTCACCCCGCCGATCTGGGCGATCTTGCGCCAGACACCCTTTTCGTTGGCGAATCCGAACCCTTCTCCGCCGATCACCGCACCGGACTGGATGACCACCCGCCGGCCGATCCGCACGTCGTGGTAGAGCGTCACCCGCGGGGCCAGCCAGCCACCCTCGCCGATCAGGCTGCGGGCGCCGATGAAACAGTGGGCA
Organism: Azotobacter salinestris; assembly: GCF_009363155.1. Taxonomy (NCBI): domain Bacteria; kingdom Pseudomonadati; phylum Pseudomonadota; class Gammaproteobacteria; order Pseudomonadales; family Pseudomonadaceae; genus Azotobacter; species Azotobacter salinestris. The sequence goes on along the minus strand of NZ_CP045302.1, from coordinate 4,037,908 downwards.
CCGACCGTGACCCCCGCCTCGATCCGCGCCTCGGCCTCGATCACCGCGTAGGCGCCGATGCTGGCCGTCGGATGGATACTGGCATCCGGTGCGACCAGGGCAGTGACGTGCACCCCGGCGGGAGCTGCAGGTTTCGGATCGAACAGATGCGACAGCTGCGCGTAAGCCAGATAGGGATTGCCCAGCAGCAGGGCATCCCCTGCGTAGGACTCGGCGTCCTCCGGGGTCAGCAGCAGGGCACCGGCACGGGTGCTCCCCAGATACTTGCGGTACTTCGAGTTGGCGAGAAAGCTCAGATGCTCCGGGCCCGCCTCCTCCAGGGTGGCAAGCCCGCGGACGGTTCTGTCCGCCGCACCGCGCAACGTGGCGCCGAGGCGCTCGGCCAGCTCGCCGAGAGTGAATGCGGGCATGCTCATCATCAACGCATCTGGTTCATGCGCTCGATGACCTGGCGAGTGATATCATATTGAGGCTTGACCTCGACCACCGAGCCCTGCTCGAGCACCAGGTCGTAGCTTCCCTTCTTGATGACTTCCTCGACAGCCTTGTCCAGCTTGGGCTTGAGCTGCTTGAGCATGTCGCGGTCGGCGACTGCCTTGGCCTCGTTCAGCTCCTTGGACTGGAACTGGAAGTCACGGGCCTTCTGCTTGAACTCGAGCTCGAGACGCTCGCGCTCGGCAGTCTGCATCTTCTCACCCTCTTTCACCAGGCGATCCTGGATACGCTTGGCATCACTCTCCAAAGTTTTCAGCTTGTTCAACTGAGGCCCGAACTTCTTCTCAGCATCCACGGCATATTTCTTCGCCGCATCGGACTCGAGCAGGGCCATCTGATAATTGAGCACGGCAATCTTTATTTCCGCGAAGGCCGGTGTCGCCAGAAGGGCAGCACTGAACAAAACCCATTGAGTCAGCTTGCGCACGATGAACTCCCGCTTTGCAGCATTTACGTGATTGGGCAGACTCGTTAGAAGCTCTGACCCATTGAGAACTGGAATATCTGGGTTTCGGCATCGTCAGGCTTCATGACCGGCACGGCCAGACTGAAGCTCAGCGGACCGAAGCCGCTGACCCAGGTCACGCCCAGCCCGATGGAGCTGGCCATGTTGCTGAAGTCGATATCGCAACTTTCGTCGTTACGCTCCTCCTGCGAGGAACTGCAGTTGGTATCGAACACGTTACCCACATCCCAGAATACGGAGGTACGCAGCGAACGCTGATCCTTGACGAACGGCATCGGGAACATCATTTCGACGCCGCCGAGCATCAGCACGTTGCCGCCGAACGGCTGTTCGTCCTGATCCGGATCCTCCTCGGTTCCTTCGTTGCCGGTTACCGCCTCGCCCCGGCTCGGCGTACTGCGCGCACCCAGGGTGTTGTCCTTGAAGCCGCGGATCGAGGAAAAGCCGCCGGCATAGTAGTGCTCGTAGAAGGGCATCTTCGACGTGGAGCCGAAGCTGTCGCCATAGCCGAACTTGGTATGAAAACGCAGGGTGTAGTCGTCCGTCAACGCCTTGAACATCTGGGCGTTGTAATCAATTTTATAGAACGACAGATCGCTGCCGGGCAGCGTGGTTTCGAACGTCAGGCTCTGCGAGGCACCGCGGGTAGGCATCACCCCGCGATTCAGGGTCGATTTCGACCAGCCTGCCGAGGCCTTGAGGTTCAGGTAATTGTCGCCTTCTTCGTCGAGGAACTCGAAGATCTCGTCGACCGTGTAGGTTCCGGTATCGATGGTATCCTGCTGGGCGGTGAGACCGAAGCTCAGGCGCGAGGTTTCGCTGATCGGATAGCCGATATTGACGCCGGTGCCGAAACTGTCCACCGAGTAGCTGGAATAGTCCACATCCAGATCGTCGTAGTCGGTGGTCCGGAAGAACACGTTGTAGCCGAGGCTGATGCCATCCTCGGTCCAGTAGGGATCGACGAAGCCGAAATTGTAGTTGGACTGGTACTCGCTGCGGGTCAGACCGATGGTAACCTTGTTGCCGCTGCCGAGAAAGTTGTTCTGGCTGATCGAACCGCCGAGCACCAGACCGGCGTTCTGGGCAAAACCGACGCTGGCGGTGACGGAGCCGGAAGCCTGCTCCTCGACCGTGAAATTGACGTCGACCTGATCGTCGGTACCCGGCACCTGCGGCGTCTGGACACTGACTTCCTTGAAGAAGCCCAGGCGCTCGAGACGGGTCTTCGACTGGTCGATCAGATAGGTCGAGGCCCAGCCGCCTTCCATTTGACGCATCTCGCGACGCAGCACTTCGTCCTCGGTCTTGGTGTTGCCGCGGAAGTTGATGCGGTTGACATAGGCCCGCTTGCCCGGATCGACCACGAAGGTCACGGAAACCGTCTTGTCCTCGTCATGGGGCTCGGGCACGGCATTGACGTTGGCGAAGGTATAGCCCTCGTTGCCCAGGCGCCGGGTGATCAGCTCGGAGGTGCTGGTCATCACCTTGCGGGAGAACACCTGCCCCTCCTTGACCAGCAGCAGGGACTCGATCTCCTCGGCCGGCACCTTCAGGTCGCCGGTGAGCTTGACGTCGCGGATGCTGTACTTCTCGCCCTCGTCGATATTGACGGTGACGTAGACATGGCGCTTGTCCGGCGTGATGGATACCTGGGTGGAGGCGATATCCATGTTGATGTAGCCACGATCCAAGTAGTAGGAGCGCAGACGCTCCAGGTCACCGGACAGCTTCTCGCGGGCATACTTGTCGTCGTTGCGGAAGAAGGACAGCAGGTTGGTGGTCTTCAGCTCGAACAGGCTGAGCAGGGTCTCGTCCGAAAAGACCGTGTTGCCCACCACGTTGATGTGCTGGATGGCGGCGACCGAACCTTCGTTGATCTTGATTTTCAGCGCTACCCGGTTGCGCGGCTGCGGCACGACTTCGGCCTCGATCGAGGCTGAATAGCGGCCCTGGGCCACATACTGGCGCTGGAGCTCGTTGCGCACCCCTTCCAGGGTCGCCCGCTGGAAGATCTCGCCTTCGGCCAGGCCGGACTGCTTCAGTCCGTTCAGCAGGTCTTCCGACTTGATAGCCTTGTTGCCCTCCAGTTCGATACTGGAAATGGAAGGCCGCTCGACGACCGTGATGATCAGGACATTGCCATCGCGACCAAGCTGGATATCCTGAAAGAAACCAGTCTTGAAAAGGGCACGCGTACCCTCCACGAGGCGCCGGTCGTCCACCTGATCGCCAACGCTGAGCGGCAAGGCGCTGAATACGCTACCGGCGGAAACCCTCTGCAGACCATTGACACGGATATCGGAGATGGTGAAGGACTCGGCGTGAACCTCGGCGATCATCATGGCGGCGAGGACCGCAGGCAGCAGCAGGCGTTTCATGAAGTCCTTTTTTTCAACTGACAATAAAGAAACCGCCGCGAAACGCGGCAGTTTCGAAACTCGGCAATGCGTCACAAGCGACTTAGATCATTGACCAAAGCCAACAGCATGACCCCAACGACAAGGCTGATCCCAATCTGCATTCCCCAAGCCTGGACTCGTTCCGACAAGGGGCGCCCCCGGACCCACTCGACGAAATAGAAAAGCAGGTGCCCGCCATCGAGCACTGGAATCGGCAGCAAATTGAGCACCCCCAAGCTTATGCTCAGATAGGCGAGAAAATTCAGGAAGTCTCCCACCCCTGACTGGGCTGAAGCGCCCGCCACTTTAGCAATGGTTATCGGCCCGCTCAAGTTTTTTACCGAGAGCTCGCCAAAGAGCATTTTTCTCAGAGAATCAAGGGTAAGAGCGCTCATGTTCCAGGTCCGCCGGAGGGCCTCGCCGACCGCTTCCAAGGGATCGTGACGGACTTCACGGACCATTTCCGGCGGCCATCCGACCGGCTCCACCCCGGCCCCGAGATAGCCGCTGCGCGCTTCGCCTTCACCACGCGCCGCCAGCTCGACCGGCAGCTCGACGCGCTGCCTGTCCCGCTCGAACAGGAAGACGACGCGGGCACCGGGACGGGCGCGCACCCGATCGACGACTTGCTGCCAATCCTCCAGAGGCACCCCGTCGAGCGCAAGCAGGCGGTCACCCTCCTGCAGGCCGGCCGCCTGCGCCGGCCCCTTCGGATCCAGCCGCGCCAGTACCGGCGGCAGTGCAGGCCGCCACGGGCGAATGCCGAGACTCGCTATGGGATCGGGGTCCTCGACACCCCTGAGCCAGTTCTTGATAACCAGATGACGCTGGGCAGCCACACTGGAACCCGATTCGCGCACGGTGATCTCGAGCGTGCCGCTCTCCCCCAGGCGCCGCACCATCTGCAGGTTGACCGCCGCCCAGTCGGTCGCCTCCTCGCCATCCACGGCGAGGACCTCCTCGCCAGCCTGCAGCCCTGCAGCCGCCGCCACGCTGCCTGCCTCCACGGCACCGATGACCGGACGCAGCTGCTGGCTGCCGAGCATGGCCAGCACCCAGAAGAACAGCAGGGCGAGAAGGAAGTTGGCGACGGGACCAGCCGCCACGATGGCGATGCGCCGACGGACGCCCTGGCGATTGAAGGTTTGCTCGAGCAACGCCGGAGGAACCTCGCCCTCGCGCTCGTCGAGCATCTTGACGTAACCACCCAGGGGAATCGCGGCGATCACGAACTCGGTTCCCTGTCGATCATGCCAGCGCAGCAAGGGCGCACCGAAGCCGACGGAAAAGCGCAGCACCTTGACTCCGCAGCGACGGGCAACCCAGAAGTGGCCGAACTCGTGGAAGGTGACCAGCACCCCGAGCGCGACCAGAGTGCCGATGATCATATACAGAGCGCTCATTGAACTCCTCCGGTCCGGCGATCGTGACGCCAGACGCAAGTCGTGGTGTAGGCTCCGGAACAGGCTGGCGACTCCGCCCCCTGCCGGAAGAGACGTGCTCGCCCCTTCGCCATGCGCCACCTTTGTTACTGGCCGGCCAGCCCCGGCATGGCACAGCAGAAGAATGCTCGCCGGCCGGGCCCGTCAGCCAAGCTCAGCGATCGTGACGCCGCAGCCAGGCCTCGGCCCGCGCCCGGGCCTGGCCATCGACGTGCAGCACGGTCTCGAGGTCGTCGATGGTTACGATCGGTTCGCCCTGCAAGACTTCCTCGATGATACTCGCGATTTCCGGAAAGCGGACGCGCCCGTCGAGGAAGGCCGCCACGGCCACCTCGTTGGCGGCATTGAGCATGGCCGGCGCGCTGCTGCCGGCCTCGGCCGCCTCCCGGGCCAGGCGCAGACAGGGAAAGCGCGCATGGTCGGGCGCCTGGAAGTCCAGACGGGCGATGGCGAACAAGTCCAGGGGCGCGACGCCGGAATCGATTCGCTCGGGCCAGGCCAGCGCATGGGCGATCGGCGTGCGCATATCCGGATTGCCCAGCTGCGCCAGCACCGAGCCATCGACGTAATCGACCAGGGAATGAATCACGCTCTGGGGGTGAACCACCACCTCGACCTGCGCGGGACGCGCATCGAACAGCCAACAGGCCTCGATCAGCTCCAGCCCCTTGTTCATCATGCTGGCCGAATCCACGGAGATCTTCCGCCCCATCGACCAGTTGGGATGGGCACAGGCCTGCGCCGGCGTCACTTCGGCCAGTTCGACTGCAGGGGTTTCCCGGAACGGCCCACCAGAGGCAGTCAGCAGGATGCGACGCACTCCGACCGCCGACAGGCCGTTCCCATAGGCGGCGGGCAGGCACTGAAAGATGGCATTATGCTCGCTATCGATCGGCAGCAATTGCGCACCACTGCGGCGTACCGCCTGCATGAACAGGGCGCCGGACATCACCAGCGCCTCCTTGTTGGCCAGTAGAACCTTCTTGCCCGCCTCCACCGCCGCCAGCGTGGGACGCAGTCCGGCAGCACCGACGATCGCCGCCATCACCGCATCCACCTCGGGATGGGCCGCCACCTCGCACAACCCCTCGCCGCCGGCCAGTACCCGGGTGGTCAGTCCGGCAGCGCGCAGCTCGTCCTCAAGCCGGCGAGCCGCCCCCTCCTCGGGCACCACGGCATAGCGGGGAGCAAAACGCAGGCAGAGGACGCGCAACTCCTCCAGGCGGGCAAACCCTGTCAGCGCGAAGGCCCGGTAACGCTCGGGATGACGGGCAATCACATCCAGGGTGCTCAGGCCGATGGAGCCGGTGGCACCTAGCACGGTTATCTGCTGCGGCTTCAAAATACCCCCTAACCCGCGAACCAGAGCATGATGACGAACATGGGGATGGCCGCGGTCAGGCTGTCGATACGATCCAGCACCCCCCCATGTCCAGGCAGGAGATTGCTGCTGTCCTTGAGGCCGGCGTGGCGCTTGAACATGCTCTCGGTCAGATCGCCGACCACCGAGATCAGTACCACCAGGGTCGTGCCGGCCAGGGCCAGCACCAACTCGCCCGCCAGCCAGCCGCGAAACAGCCCGACGGCGACGGTGAGTACCAGGCAGGCGAGCAGGCCACCAGCCACCCCCTCCCAGCTCTTGCCGGGACTGACCTGCGGCGCCAGCTTGCGTCGCCCGAAGGCCCGGCCGACGAAATAGGCGCCGATATCCGCGGTCCAGACCAGCGCCATCACCGCCAGAATCAGCTGATTGCCCAGCGTCCACTGTTTGAGTAACAGCAGACCTTGCCAGGCCGGCAGAAGAATCAGCAGACCGATTGCCAGCCGCCTCTCCCTACCTGCCCAGCAATGACTGCTCTGCGGGTAGCTCAGGACCAGCGGCACGGCCAGCAGCCACCAGAGGATGCCGAGCACCATGACCCCGGCCGCCAGCACCGGCAACCAATAGAGAAGGAGCAGCAGCGCGGCGATCGCCGCGGCGAAGCCCAGCCGGACCAGTTGCCCGGCGAAGCCGGCGAGCCGCGCCCATTCCCAGCCGCCGAGAGTGACCACCGCACCGATGAACAGCGCGAAGACTCCGCCCTCGAGCAGGAAGAAACCGGCCAGAGCGAGGGGCAGCAGCACCAGCGCCGTGAGGATTCGTTGCTTGAGCATCAGGTTCGTGCCTCTGCTTCCACCTGTTCGCTGGTCTTGCCGAAGCGGCGCTGACGGGAAGCGAAGTCGGCCAATGCCTGACGCATGGCGTCCTGCTTGAAGTCTGGCCAGTATTGATCGGTGAAGTACAACTCGGCATAGGCCAGCTGCCAGAGCAGAAAGTTGCTGATGCGATGGTCTCCCCCGGTGCGAATGCACAGGTCCGGCAGCGGCTGGTCGCCGGTCGACAGACAGCTCTGCAGGAGCTGCGGAGTGATGTCGTCCGGCTGCAGATGGCCGACCTGAACCTCGCGCGCCAGACGCTGTGCAGCCTGGGCGATGTCCCATTGCCCGCCGTAGTTGGCGGCGACCTGCAGAAGCAGGCCCGTTTGTCCGGCAGTCTGCAGTTCCGCCTCGCGCATGGCAGCCTGCAATTCGGAGCTGAAGCGCGAGCGATCGCCAATGATGCGCAGGCAGACGCCGTTCTCGCCGAGGCGCTTCGCCTCGCGCCGCAGGGCCGCCAGGAACAGCTCCATCAGGGCGCTGACCTCGGCGGCCGGACGCTGCCAGTTCTCGCTGGAGAAGGCGAACAGGGTCAGCACCTCGACCCCCGCCTCGACGCACACCTCGATCACTGCGCGCACCGCATCGACTCCCGCCTTGTGCCCGGCAATGCCGGGCAGCAGGCGCTTCTTCGCCCAGCGGTTGTTGCCATCCATGATGATGGCGACATGGCGCGGCACCACAGCAGGAGCAGCGGTCTTGTATTTATCCATGAAATTTCCCGTAGCAGCCGCGACTACACGGCCATCAGGTCGGCCTCCTTGGCCTCCAGCGCCTTGTCGACCTCGGCGATGGCCTTGTCGGTGAGCTTCTGCACCTCATCGGCCGCACGGCGCTCGTCGTCCTCGCTGATCTCCTTCTCCTTGACCAGGTCCTTGAGCTGGGCCAGGGCATCGCGGCGGATGTTGCGCACCGCGACGCGGGCGTTTTCCGCCTCGGCGCGCGCCTGGCGGGTATAGCCCTTGCGGGTTTCCTCGGTCAGAGCCGGCATCGGCACGCGAATGGTGGTGCCGGCAGTCGCCGGATTGAGCCCCAGATCGGAGGTCATGATGGCCTTTTCCACAGCCTGGATCATGCTTTTGTCGAACACGGTCAGGGCCAGGGTGCGCGCATCCTCGGCGACCACGTTGGCGACCTGGCGCAGCGGGGTATCGGCACCGTAGTAGGAAACCATGACGCCATCCAGGATGCTCGGGTGGGCCCGACCGGTACGAATCTTGGCGAAGGCGTGCTCCAGCGACTCCAGACTCTTCTTCATGCGCGCCTGCGCGTCCTTCTTGATCTCATTGATCATGCTTGCTTTCCTCGATCAGGGTTCCTTCAGCACCGCCGACCACGATGTTCAGCAGGGCTCCCGGCTTGTTCATATTGAAGACGCGCAGCGGCATCTTGTGATCGCGACATAGACAAATGGCGGTCAGATCCATCACGCCCAGCTTGCGATCCAGCACCTCGTCGTAGGTCAGGTACTCGAACTTCTCGGCATTCGGATCCTTGAAGGGATCAGCCGTATAGACACCATCCACCTTGGTGGCCTTGAGTACCAGGTCGGCATCGACCTCGATGGCACGCAGGCAGGCGGCCGAGTCCGTGGTGAAGAAGGGATTGCCGGTTCCCGCGGCAAAAATCACTACTTCGCCGGAAACCAGATGGCGCATGGCCTTGCGTCGGTCGTAGTGATCGGTCACCCCGACCATGGAGATCGCCGACATGACGGTCGCCGGAATATTGGAGCGCTCGAGGGCATCGCGCATGGCCAGGGCGTTCATCACCGTGGCCAGCATCCCCATGTGGTCGCCCGTGACCCGGTCCATGCCCGCGGCGGACAGCGCGGCGCCGCGGAACAGGTTGCCGCCGCCGATCACCAGGCCGACCTGCACGCCGATGCCGACCAGTTGACCGACCTCCAGCGCCATGCGGTCCAGTACCTTGGGATCGATGCCGAACTCTTCGGAGCCCATCAAAGCTTCGCCGCTGAGCTTGAGCAGAATGCGTTTATAGCGAGGTTGACGACCACTCACCTGCTGGGCCATTGCGTATCTCTCCTGCGGCTCTATCTGTATCAGTCGAAACAGGCACGCGTGCCTGCCGTTGCCCTGCACCGCAGCCAGCGCGGACCGACGGCCGGGAAGCGGCTGGCGAAGCGGCTGCCCCAGTTGCCCCGGCTGCCTGCAAATTGGTTTGACGACCGACTCCGGTGCTGCGGCCAGCAATATCACCCATCGCCATGTCCCGAGCCGTCGGGCGCCGGACCGGCAAACCGCGGGCCGCCATTCGACAAAGAGGCCGCACGCGCGAGCGGGCAGCCTCTTGTCGGGACGACGGAGTCGAAGCCGTCTTATTGCTTGCTGGCAGCGAGCTGGGCAGCCACTTCGGCAGCGAAGTCGACTTCGGCCTTCTCGATGCCCTCACCCACTTCGTAGCGGACGAAGGAGACGATTTCGGCCCCGGCCTTCTTGGCCAGATCGCCCACCTTGACTTCCGGATCCTTGACGAACGGCTGCTCGACCAGGCTGGCTTCGGCGAGGAACTTGTTGATGCGACCCTTGACCATGTTCTCGACGATGTTTTCCGGCTTGCCGGCGATCTTGTCGGCGTTCAGCGCCAGGAAGATCTCCTTCTCCTTGGCGACCGCCTCCTCGGACACCTGGGACGGGTCCAGGAACTGCGGGTTGCTGGCCGCCACGTGCATGGCGATTTCCTTGGCCAGCTCGGCGCTGCCGCCCTTCAGGCTGACCAGAACACCGATGCGGTGACCATGCAGATAGGCCCCCACCACGTCGCCCTCGACACGGGTCAGACGGCGGATGTTGACGTTCTCGCCGCACTTGGCCACCAGAGCCTCGCGAGCCGGCTCCTGGGCCGCGACCAGCGGAGCGGCGTCGGTCAGCTTGCCGGCAAAGGCCTTCTCGAGGCTGTCGGCCACGAACGCCTTGAAGTCGTCCTGCAGGGCCAGGAAGTCGGTCTGGGCATTGACCTCGATGATCACGGCCGCCTTGTTGTCGTCGGACACCTTGACCGCGATGGAGCCTTCGGCGGCGATGTTGCCGGCCTTCTTGGCAGCCTTGATTGCGCCAGAGGCACGCATGTCGTCGATGGCCTTCTCGATGTCGCCACCGGCGGCGACCAGAGCCTTCTTGCACTCCATCATGCCCTGGCCGGTGCGCTCGCGCAGTTCCTTGACCAGCGCCGCGGTAATCTCTGCCATGTTCGCAATCCTCTTGAAAAGGTTTTCAACCATTCCGCCCGCTGGGCCGGGCGTTTCCGATCTTCAAATGTAAAAGTGGCAAAAAGGGGGCCTAGCCCCCTTTCTTGCGCAGCGGGTACCGCCTGGCGCCCCGCGCTTAGCCTTCCGCAGCCTCGGAGGCAGCAACTTCCTCGACGAACTCGTCACCGGCGCCGGCGTTCTGACGACCACGCAGCACGGCATCGGCCACGGCGCTCAGGTACAGCTGCACGGCGCGGATGGCGTCGTCGTTACCCGGGATGATGTAGTCGACGCCCTCGGGGCTGCTGTTGGTATCGACCACGCCGATGACCGGAATGCCCAGCTTGTTGGCTTCGGAGATGGCGATGCGCTCGTGGTCGACGTCGATCACGAACATGGCGTCCGGCAGACCGCCCATCTCCTTGATGCCGCCCAGGCTGCGCTCCAGCTTCTCCAGATCGCGAGTGCGCATCAGCGCCTCTTTCTTGGTCAGCTTGGCGAAGGTGCCGTCCTGGGACTGGGTTTCCAGTTCGCGCAGACGCTTGATGGAAGCGCGAATGGTCTTGTAGTTGGTCAGCATGCCGCCCAGCCAGCGGTGGTCGACGTAGGGCATGCCGCAACGGGCGGCCTCTTCACGGACCAGCTTGCCGGCGGAACGCTTGGTGCCGACGAACAGGATCTTGTTCTTGCCCGCTGCCAGCTTCTCGACGAAGCTCAGGGCTTCGTTGAACATCGGCAGGGTCTTTTCCAGGTTGATGATGTGAATCTTGTTGCGCGCACCGAAGATGTACTTGCCCATCTTCGGGTTCCAGTAACGGGTCTGGTGGCCGAAGTGGCAACCGGCCTTCAGCATGTCGCGCATATTGACTTGGGACATTTCAATTCCTCGATCGAGTCGGGTTAAGCCTCCACGCATCCCGATATCCAACCCTTGCGGGCACCCAGGATACCGTGCCGATACGTGTGTGGGGTTTGGTGCTCGCGAACGACAAGTCCGCCGAGCGGCGCGTTTTATAGCATAAAAGCCGACCGCAGGCTACCGGCTGACAGATGACAGCCCCTGCCTTCCGCGCGGCACGCGGGCAATTTGGTTTATCATCGCGCCTTCCGAACGTATGCCCCGCGCCTCAGGCGCCGAGAGAGAGTCCGCATGACCGTCACCATCAAGACGCCCGAGGAAATCGAAAAAATGCGCGCAGCCGGCCACCTGGCCGCCGAGGTGCTGGAAATGATCGGCGAACACGTCAGGCCGGGCGTCACCACCGAGGAACTGGACCGCATCTGCCACGACCATATTGTCAATGTGCAGCACGCCATTCCCGCCCCGCTCAACTACAAGGGCTTTCCCAAGTCGATCTGCACCTCGGTCAACCATGTGGTCTGCCACGGCATCCCCAACGACAAGCCGCTGAAGGACGGCGACATCGTCAACCTCGACATCACCGTGATCAAGGACGGCTATCACGGCGACACCAGCATGATGTTCCTGGTCGGCAACACCCCGGATTGGGCGAGACGCCTGTGCCAGGTGACCCAGGAATGCCTGTACAAAGGCATCGAACTGGTGCGCCCGGGCGCCCACCTGGGCGACATCGGCGAGGCGATCCAGAAGCACGCCGAGAAGAACGGCTTCTCGGTGGTCCGCGAATACTGCGGACACGGCATCGGCGCGGTGTTCCACGAGGAGCCCCAGGTGCTCCACTACGGCCGTGCCGGCACCGGTCTGGAGCTCAAGGAAGGCATGACCTTCACCATCGAGCCGATGATCAACCAGGGACGCGCGGAAACCCGCCTGCTCGGCGACGGCTGGACCGCCATCACCAAGGACCGCAAGCTCTCCGCCCAGTGGGAGCACACCGTACTGGTCACCGCCGACGGCTACGAGGTCCTGACCCTGCGCCGCGACGACACCCTTGCCCGCACGCCGCGCTGATCCCGTACCGGCCCATGAATATCCGACCGCAGTAGAAAGGTGACGCCATGCCGCAGGTGGATCCCGAGTTGTTCGACCCTGGCCAGTTCCAGGCCGAGCTGGCCCTGAAGTCCAGTCCCATCCCCGCCTTCAAGAAGGCCCTGCGGCGCGCCCGGGAGGTGCTCGACGCACGCTTCCGGGAAGGCCGCGACATCCGCCGGCTGATCGAGGACCGGGCCTGGTTCGTCGACCAGATTCTCGCCCTGGCCTGGAACCGCTTCGACTGGAGCGAGGACGCCGACATCGCCCTGATCGCCGTCGGCGGCTACGGCCGCGGCGAGCTGCACCCCTACTCGGACATCGACCTGCTGATCCTGATGGACGGCGCGGATCATGAGGTCTTCCGCGAGCCGATCGAGGGCTTTCTCACCCTGCTCTGGGACATCGGCCTGGAAGTCGGGCAGAGCGTGCGCTCGCTGGCCGAGTGCGCCGAGGAGGCGCAGGCCGACCTGACGGTGATCACCAACCTGATGGAAAGCCGCACCCTCGCCGGCCCCGAACACCTGCGCCAGCGCATGCAGGAAGTCACCAGCGCGCAGCGGATGTGGCCGAGCCGGGCCTTCTTCCTCGCCAAGCGCGACGAGCAGAAGGCCCGTCACGCCCGCTACAACGACACCGAATACAACCTCGAACCCAACGTCAAGGGCTCGCCCGGCGGCCTGCGCGACATCCAGACCCTTCTCTGGATCGCCCGCCGCCAGTTCGGCACCATCAACCTGCACGCCATGGTCGGCCAGGGCTTCCTGCTGGAAAGCGAATACACCCTGCTCGCCGCCTCCCAGGAGTTCCTCTGGAAGGTGCGCTACGCCCTGCACATGCTCGCCGGACGCGCCGAGGACCGTCTGCTGTTCGACCTGCAGCGGCAGATCGCCGGCCTGCTCGGCTACGAGGACAGCGACGCCAAGCTCGCCGTCGAGCGCTTCATGCAGAAGTACTACCGGGTGGTGATGGGCATCGCCGAGCTGACCGAGCTGGTCTTCCAGCACTTCGAGGAGGTCATCCTGCCCGGCGACAGCGCCGGGCGCGTCGAGCCGCTGAACGAGCGCTTCCAGGTACGCGACGGCTATCTGGAGATCACCCACGGCAAGGTCTTCCAGGAAACCCCTTCCGCCCTCCTGGAGATCTTCGTGCTGCTGGCTCGGCACCCGGAAATCCGCGGCGTGCGCGCCGACACCATCCGCCTGCTGCGCGACCACCGCTACCTGATCGACGATGCCTTCCGCCGCGATCCCCACAACACCGGCCTGTTCATCGAGCTGTTCAAGAGCCGCCAGGGCATCCACCGCAACCTGCGGCGCATGAACCGCTACGGCATCCTCGGGCGCTATCTGCCGGAGTTCGGCCATATCGTCGGCCAGATGCAGCACGACCTGTTCCACATCTATACGGTCGACGCCCACACCCTGCACCTGATCAAGAACCTGCGCAAACTCTTCTGGCCGGAACTGGCGGAAAAATACCCGCTGGCCAGCAAGCTGATCGAGAAGCTGCCCAAGCCCGAACTGGTCTACCTGGCCGGGCTCTACCACGATATCGGCAAGGGCCGCGGCGGCGACCATTCGGACCTCGGCGCCGCCGACGCCCTGGCCTTCTGCCAGCGCCACCAGCTGCCGGGCTGGGATACCCAACTGATCGTCTGGCTGGTGCGCAACCACCTGCTGATGTCGACCACCGCCCAGCGCAAGGACCTCTCCGACCCGCAGGTGATCTTCGACTTCGCCCAGAAGGTCCGCGACCAGACCTACCTGGACTACCTCTACGTGCTGACCGTGGCGGACATCAACGCCACCAACCCGACCCTCTGGAACTCCTGGCGGGCCAGCCTGCTGCGCCAGCTCTACACCGAGACAAAGCATGCCCTGCGCCGCGGCCTGGAGCAGCCGGTCGCCCGCGAGGAGCAGATCCGCCAGACGCAGAACGCCGCGCTGGACATCCTGGTGCGCAGCGGCACCGACCCCGACGACGCCGAACACCTCTGGACGCAGCTGGGCGACGACTACTTCCTGCGCCACACCTCCAACGACATCGCCTGGCACACCGAGGCGATCCTGCAGCACCCGAGCAACGGCGGACCGCTGGTGCTGATCAAGGAAACCACCCAGCGCGAATTCGAGGGCGCCACCCAGATCTTCATCTACGCACCGGATCAGCACGACTTCTTCGCCGTGACCGTGGCCGCCATGGACCAGCTCAACCTGAGCATCCACGACGCCCGCATCATCACCTCGACCAGCCAGTTCACCCTCGACACCTACATAGTGCTCGACGCCGACGGCGGCTCGATCGGCAACAACCCGGCGCGCATCAAGGAGATCCGCCAGGGGCTGGTGGAGGCCCTGCGCAACCCGGCCGACTACCCCACCATCATCCAGCGCCGCGTGCCGCGCCAGCTCAAGCACTTCGCCTTCGCGCCACAGGTCACCATCCACAACGATGCCCTGCGCCCGGTGACCATCCTCGAGATCATCGCCCCGGACCGCCCCGGCCTGCTGGCGCGGATCGGCAAGATCTTCCTGGACTTCGACCTGTCGCTGCAGAACGCCAAGATCGCCACCCTGGGCGAGCGGATCGAGGACGTGTTCTTCGTCACCGACGCGCACCACCAGCCGCTGTCAGATCCGGAGTTCTGCGCCCGCCTGCAGCTGGCGATCGTCGAACAGCTGGCCGATGGCGACAGCCACATCCAGCCGAGCCGGATCAGCATCTGAACCTTGAAGCAGACGGCGGCCCGCCCCGAAGCCACGGGCGGCCGCCGCCTGCGGCCACCAGGAAAGCCCCATGAACGACGCCCTGAACCTGCTGCAACCCTATCCTTTCGAGAAGCTCCGCGCGCTGCTCGCCGGCGTGCAGCCGCCGGCCGACAAGAAGCCCATCGCCCTGTCCATCGGCGAACCCAAGCACCGCTCGCCGAGCTTCGTCGCCGAGGCCCTGACCGCCAACCTCGAGCAGCTCTCGGTCTATCCCACCACCCTCGGCCTGCCGGCGCTGCGCGAAGCCGTCACCCAGTGGTGCGAGCGGCGCTTCCGGGTGCCGACCGGCTGGCTGGACCCGGCGCGCCACGTGTTGCCGGTCAACGGCACCCGCGAGGCGCTGTTCGCCTTCACCCAGACCGTGGTGGACCGCGCAAGCGACGGCCTGGTGGTCAGCCCCAACCCCTTCTACCAGATCTACGAAGGCGCGGCCCTGCTCGCCGGGGCCACGCCGCACTACCTGCCGTGCCTCGAGGAGAACGGCTTCAACCCCGACTTCGACGCGGTGCCGGCGGACGTCTGGCAGCGCTGCCAACTGCTGTTCCTCTGCTCGCCGGGCAACCCCACCGGCGCCCTGGTGCCGCTTTCCACCCTGAAGAAGCTGATCGCCCTGGCCGACGAGCACGACTTCGTGATCGCTGCCGACGAGTGCTACAGCGAGCTGTACTTCGACGAGCAGAACCCGCCGCCCGGCCTGCTCACCGCCTGCGCCGAGCTGGGCCGCAGCGACTTCCGCCGCTGCGTGGTGTTCCACAGCCTGTCCAAGCGCTCCAACCTGCCGGGCCTGCGCTCGGGCTTCGTCGCCGGCGACGCCGAGATCCTCAAGAGCTTCCTGCTCTACCGCACCTATCACGGCTGCGCCATGTCGGTGCCCACCCAGCTGGCCAGCATCGCGGCCTGGAACGACGAAGTTCACGTCCGCGCCAACCGGGTGCTGTACCGGGAGAAGTTCGACGCCGTGCTGGACATCCTGCAGCCGGTGCTCGACGTCAAGCGCCCGGACGGCAGCTTCTACCTGTGGCCACGCACCCCGGTGGACGACCAGACCTTCACCCGCGAGCTGTTCGCCCGCGAGCACGTGACCGTGGTACCGGGCAGCTATCTGTCGCGCAGCGTGAACGGCCTCAACCCCGGCGCCCAGCGCGTGCGCATGGCCCTGGTCGCGCCGCTGGCCGAATGCGTGGAAGCCGCCGAGCGCATCCGCGACTTCGTCCGCGCGGGCTGAGCCAAACGCCGTCGGCGGGGCGCCCCAGGCGCTCCGTCCGCCCTCCCTCAACTGCTGCGGTACAGCCGTGCCTCGCTGATGTCCAGTTCGCGCAGGATCTCGCCGAGCAGGTCGTCGTCGACCTGGTTGCGGTGGCGCAGGCGGTACAGCTCCAGACGCTGGGAGCGCAGCGCCTGCAGACGCAGGCGCTGCTCCAGCGCATCCATCTGGCGCAGGCGCGTGCGCGCCTCCCCGGAATCGTCGCGCTCCAGCTGCTGGCGGTACTCGGCCATGATCCTGGCCTTGACCTCGGCGGCCAGCGCCATGCCCTCGGGGCTCAGGCCGGGGTCGTCGCTCTGCGCCTCCAGGGCGCGGATCGCCGCCTCGATGGTCTTCGCCCGCTGGCGCCGCAGCTCCTGCTCGCGCGCCTCCTCATTGTCCGCCGGCAGACCGCGCAGCAGCAGCGGCAACCCGAGGGTGGCGACCAGGAGCGACAGCAGGATCACTCCGGCGGCGATGAAGATCAGCAGGTCGCGCTGCGGGAAGGCCTCGCCATTGCCCAGCAGCAAGGGCAGCGACAGCACGCCGGCCAGGGTCACGGCGCCGCGCACCCCGCTCAGGGTGAGCAGCGCGGCCAGACGCAGCGACGACTGCCCGGCGAAGCCGCTGGGCAGGCCGCGCCAGCGACGCAGCGCGCCGGACACCAGCCAGTAGAGCCAGGTCCAGACGAAGCGCAGCAGGATCAGCGCCAGGTACACCTGGCCCACGTAGAGCGCCAGCTGTCCGGCGCTCGCCCAGAGCAGCTCGCCCTCCTCCAGCGAGGCCTTGACGATGTCCGGCAGCTGCAGGCCGAGCAGCAGGAAGATCAGCCCGTTGAAGGTGAACTCCAGCAGCGCCCAGACGCTGCGGTTGAGCAGCCGCGTGGTGGTCTGCCGCGGCAGCAGGTCGAGACGGCTCTGCATCATGCCCGCCGCCACCGCCGAGAGAATCCCGGAGACGCCCAGGTGCTCGGCCGCCACATAGGCGGCGAACGGCAGCAGCAGCATGAACATCACGTGCGGCGCCGGCTCTTCCCAGCCGAGGCCGATCATCCAGGCGCGAAAGCGCCCCAGCGCATAGCTCAGGGCGACCCCGACCGCCAGTCCGCCGAGGGCTACCAGGACGAATTCCAGACCGGCCTCGGCGGGCGAGAAGGCCCCGGTCAGCGCGGCCGCCACGGCGAACTTGAAGGCCACCAGGCCGGAAGCGTCGTTCATCAGCGCCTCGCCCTGGAGGATGTTCATCAAGGTGCGCGGCAGGCGGCCGTGGACGATCGCCGACACCGCCACGGCATCGGTGGGCGACAGCACCGCTGCCAGGGCGAAGGCCACCGCCGTGGGAATGCCCGGGAACAGCAGATGGATCAGCCAGCCCGCGCCCAGCACGGTGAACAGCACCAGGCCGAAGGCCAGCAGCAGGATCGGCGTGCGCAGCCGCCAGAACTCGCCCTTGGGCATCCGCCAGCCGTCGACGAACAGCAAGGGCGGGATGAACAGCAGCAGGAACAGCTCGGGATCGAGCCGCACGTGCAGCCCCAGCGCCGGCACCGCCAGCAGCGCACCGATGGCGATCTGGATGAGCGGCAGCGGGATGGGGATGAACTGCGCAGTGATGCGCGTGCCGCCGACGACCAGCAGCATGATCAGGATGGTGTAGAGAAGTTGCATACGCGGGAAGGAGCAGCCGGGAGGAGCCTCCAGTCTACTCCCTCAAGCGAAGCGGCGAACCTTGCGAAGGTCGAGGTGAAAATCTTTTCGAGTCAGTGACGTGGCACCTGCCGCAGGACAGTGCCGAGCGCCAGCATGTGCTGCTGCTTCACACTGACCTGTGCGGCCTTCATCGCTTCCCAGATGCCCTGCCAGCCGTCCAGTTCGGCCGCTTCCAGATGACGGGCAGCCAGATGCTGCCGGTCGAAGTGTTCCCGGCTGCCCAAGACCAGCAGGGGCTCGATCGACTGCGGCACCAGCAAGGCATCGGCCCGCGGCAGAGTCTGGGCGATGAACAGGCCCGCCGGGTCCCAGTCGGGGAAGACGGTGACTTCGCAGCCTGCCGGCAGCATCGCCAGCAGCCGGCATGCGCCGCGGGCGAGGCCGCCGTGGCCGCGGTACACCACCAGGCTGTCGGTCAGCCCGGCCGGGGCCGGATAGGCGTGCCAATCGTCGAAGCTGTCGAGGTTCTCGATCACCACGACCGACGCGACGGCCCCGAGGTCCAGGCCAACCAGCGGCACGCGCAGACTCAACTCCGAGCCCAATGGAGGAAGCGGCGCAGGCAGGCGCCCCTTGACCAGCACGAAGCCATCGTCGGGGCGCTGGCGGGCGAGCTTCTCGTCGATGGCCGTCATCGCCACCTCCCGGCGCGTGCCGTCCGGAACGCCTCCAGCGGGTCGAAGCCCCATGCGCGCCGGGCCAGTTCCCGGAGCATTTCCCGTTGCTCCCGGTTGAAATGCAGCCAGTTGCCCAGCGCCTCGCCCACCTCGAAGGCCGCGTGAATCGGCTTCCAGAGCGAATTCAGCTCGACCCGCTCAAGGCGCTCGCGCAGCAGGCGATGGACGGCCTGCATGTGTCTCCGGTTCAGGCCAGCCACAGCGCCACGTCCCGGACGATGAAATTGCCGGAATACAGCGGATGCGGTTCGCCGATGGCGTCCAGCTCGAAGTGGCGCTTCTGCTCCTCGGGCAGACCTTCATAGCCGCCGATCACCTGGTACAGCCAGCTTTCCGCATCCCAGGGAAGGTGGTGCCGATCCCGGTATTCCAGGGCCGAGAGCCGCTCGCCACTGTCGATGACCCTGCAGAAATAGGCCTCGACGGCTTCGCGGATCGGGTTGCCCTGCACCTCGAAGGCCTCCACCTCGCCGAGGATCAGCTCGCCGGCCTCGCCCGGCGGCGGCGCGAAGCGGTCCGGCGGCTGCAGGGCGCGGATCTGCGCCACCAACGCCAGCAGGTCGGCTTCGTGCTGCGGGCTGTGGATGTCCAGCGCCGCCGGCGCCAGCACGGGTGCCGCCAGGTTGAACAGCTGCGGCACGTTCGGGTGGGCGGCGTGGTTGCCCACCCGATAGTCCGGCTGCTGCTCCATGTGCAGCAGCCAGCCCTTGAGCAGGCGGGTGCGGCCGCGGATCTGCCGGAAGCGGCCGAGCAGCTCCAGCAGGCGTCCCTGGACCACGCTCAGCTCCTGGGCGCAGGCACTGACCGTGCGCTGCAGGCTGGTGACCAGCAGACGGCGCAGCTCGCGCAGGTCGCCGGCGGTCTCCGCCAGCTCCTCGAAGCTGATCATCTCCAGCCCGGCGAGCAGCTCGCTCACCTGGGACTGGGCCAGTTCGTTCTCGCGGATCTTCGCGTTGAGGGTACCGACGTAGCCGAACTCGTTGTTCAGCCGGCTCCACAGTACGCGGATGCTGTGGCTCAGGGTCTCGCCGAAGGCGTAGACGTGCTCCTTGAGGTCGCCCAGGTAGGCGTCCGCCGCGGCGTAGTCGCCCTGGTGGCGGGCCTCCTTGTAGTGGGCGGCGAGGGTCTTGAAGGTGGCCAGCGCGGAGCCGGTGTTGGCATCGATCTGCCGGTTGCGGTCGTCGCGCAGGGCCTCCTCCAGCAGGGCGCGCACCGCCCGGCGCAGGTGCAGGTCGGCGCCGGGCTCGGGCCGGTAGAGGATGCCGTCCTTGACCAGCCGCTCCTCGACCGCCGGCTCCAGCGCCTGGTCCGGCACCGAGCCGGACAGGTAGGCGGCCATGATCGGCTCGGCGTGCCGGCCCAGCTGGCGCAGGAAGCGCACCCCGGCCTGATGCAGGTTGCCGCTCATATGAGCTGCCCCTGGCTGGCGCTTTCCGCGCGGCCTTCGAGGTCCAGGCCCTCGGTCTCGTCGATGAAGCGGATCACCTCGTACAGGTAGTCCAGCTTGCCGGTGGCCAGGTAGATCTGCTTGTCCGGATTGGGGCGGGTCAGGTAGCCCAGCTCGCACAGGCGCTTGAAGACCTGCTTGATCTGCCCGTCGACGCTGGCGCTGGTGGAGCCGAACAGCCGGTAGTGGCTGATCCGCGCCAGTTGCTCGCGGAACGCCGGGGTGTCCTCGACGATGCCCTGCAGCTCGTTGAGGCGCACCGGCGTGCCCTCGGTCAGCGGCGCATCCTGGGCGCCGGCCTCCTGCACCAGCACCAGCCACTCGACCAGCGGCGTCAGGGCGTTGCAGATGTCGCGGAACTGCTGGCCGATGACCTTGCGCTCGTCCTCGCCGAGCTGCCGGTAGCCGCAGAAGAACACCTCGCCGTCGGCATTGGCGCCGACCTGGGCGACCATGCGGTTGAGCTGGGCGAGGTAGTCGTCCACCTGGGCGCGGTTGGCGGCGTTCTTCAGGAAGCGCCAGCCGTCCTCGTCGGTGGTGCGGCAGATGAAGTCGCCCTTGAGCAGGCGCTCGATGACCTGTCCTTTCGTCGAGAGCATTTACAGCGCCTCCTCGGTGTGCAGTTTCTTCAGCCTCTCGGCGATCGCGTCCGGGCGCGGCTTGACCATCTGCAGCTGGCGCGTCTGCTTGTTGACGATGTAGCGGTTGGCGAACAGCGCCAGCACCTCGGAGTCCGGGTTGGGGAAGGCGCCGAGCACGCGGATGTTGTTGTTGCGGCAGGCCTCGAAGATCTTCTTCACGTTGTTGTGGTGCAGGGTCCCCAGCTCGTCGATCGGCCAGTGGATGGTCGCCGGCGACGGGCCGCGCAGCAGGCGGGTGAAGGCCAGGAGGAACTTGCAGAGGATCAGGTAGGCCATGCCGTGGCTGGAGGACTCGTTGAGCTGGCGGTCGGTGCGGATCACCAGGTCGCTGTTGCCCTCGCGCAGGCGCAGCTCGATCTCCAGCAGCCCCGCGATGCCGCCGGAAAGCGCCGAGCGGCCGATGATGTCCAGCGCCCGGCGCATGCTGCTGGTGTAGTCCTCGCCGGGCAGCTCGCTGAAGCCGGCCTCGCGCCAGTCGCGGAAGGCCTTGATGAAGGCCTTGAGTTCCGGCCAGAACTCCAGCTCGCTGATCCGCGAGCGGATGCGCACCGCCGAGTCGGAGACACCCTCGAGGAACAGTTCCTCGCTCACCTCGCGGGTGATCCGCGCGCTCTGCGAGGCGATGCGCCGGTCGATGTCGGCCAGCACGTCGTAGTAGTTGTTGAGGTCGATGCCGAAGATCTTGCCCTGCTCGCGCAGGGCGGTGAGGCTCTGCGGCACCATCACGTTGAGCAACTGCTCCAGGTGCGGCACCAGCCGGCGGTAGTCCAGGCTCGGGATGCCGCGGTCGCTGACCAGGGTGCACTCCTCGCGGCTGCGCTCCCAGGTTTCCGCCAGGCTGGAGCCGGACTGGCCGGCGATCACGCTGTCGAAGTGCTCCACATGGCCCCTGATCGCCGAGAGCATCTGCTCGCGGCCGTGCAGCAGCTCCTCGCCCAGGCGCAGGCGCTCGTCCAGCTCGCCGGCGGCGGGCTCGCCCTCGCGCGGCAGCTTCAGCTCGCCCAGGCGGCGCAGCAGGGATTTCAGGCGGGCCAGCGCCTCGTCGAGGGCGCCCTTCTCCTGCAGGGCCTGCTGGCGGGCCTCCTCCAGCCGGCTGCGTTCGGCCTTGTAGTCGGCCGAGGCGCTCTTCAGCTGCTGGTCCAGGCTGCTCGCCCGGCTGCGGCTCTCGCCGAGCTCGCCCTGCAGCCTGGGCTTGCGCAGCAGCCAGCTGTGCCGGTACCAGTCGTCGTAGCGCAGCACCTCGGAGCGGCGCTGCTCGGTGCGCTGGATTCTCTGCTCCAGGCTGCGGATCTGCTGCTTGAGCGCGACGATGGCGTTCTCGTCGACGCCGCGGGACTTGAGCTCGGCCCTGTACCAGCGCTCGCACTCGTCGAGTTCGGCCCTGGCCTTGCCGCGGCGCTCGTCGGCGGCCGACTTGAGCTGCTGGATCTGGGCATCGAGACTGCCGATGACCTGCTGCCAGTGGGCGGCCTTCTCCAGGCGGGCCTCGCCGTGCTGCTCCTTGAGCTCGGCCAGCCACTGGTCGCGCTCGCCGGCGAGCTGCTGCAGGGCGCCGCCGAGTTCGGCGAGCTGTTTCCTGGCCTTGAGCTTGCGCTCCTGCAGGGCGGCGTCGAGTTTGTCCTTCTGGGCTCGCCGCTCGTCCTTGAGGCGCTGGCGGTCGTCGCGGCGGTTCTGCAGTTCGGTGCGGGCGAACACCAGCTGGCGCTGCAGTTCGTCCAGCGCGGCGCCGGCCTCGACCAGCAGCTTTTCCGCCTCCTGCTGCTGGTTCTGCGCATCCTGTAGGGCATCCCTGGCGACCTGCAGGCGCTGGCGCAGCTCCTGCTCGCTGGCCGCGTGCTCGGGGGTGTCGATGGCGGCCAGGTCCAGGCGCACGCCGAACAGGCCGTCCGCGTCCGCCGCGCCGAGCGTCGGCTTGAGATCGGATCGCTGCAGCAGCGCCGGATGGATCACCTTGCCGAGGCGGCTCTCCCAGCCGGGCTGCTCGCGGCGGAGGAACTCCAGCAGGGTCTGGTGGCCGGGATAGAGCATCCGCTCTACATCGCTCAGCTGCTCCTGGCGCTCGACCACCCGCCGGCTGGTCAGCGAGAAGGCCGTGTTGGCCTCGTCGCGCCGGCTGCGCAGCTGGCGCTCCTGCATTTCGAGTTGACGAACCCGGGCTTCGGCCGTCTCGGCGTCCTCATCGGCGCGCTCCAGGCGCTGGTCGAAGATCGTCAGGCTGCGGTTCTCTTCCTCGCTGTAACCGGCGCTGGCGATCTGCTGCTGCAGGCGGTTCTGCTCCAGCTGCAGCTGGTATTCGCGCTCGCGGAAGCCGTCCTGGCCCTGCTGGCGGCGCTGGTTGAAGCCCTGCTCCAGGCTGGCCAGCGCTTCTGCCTGCTGCTCGCGTTGCAGGGCGCGCTCCTCCTGCAGAGCCTCCTGCTGCTCGCGCAACTGCTCCAGGGCGGCCTCGCGCTGGTCCTTGATCGCCTGCTGGCGCTCCAGGTAGGCGCGCTCCACGTCCTGATGCTGCTCGGTCAGCAGGCGGTGGCGGGCCTGCAGGTTGTCCAGGTCGTCGCGCCAGGCGCCGACCTGCTCCAAGTCGGCCTTGGCCTGCTCGATGTCGGCATCGAGGAAGGCCTGATACTGGCTTTCGATCCGGTCCAGCTCGTCCTCGCTGCGCGCGATGTCGCCCCTGGCCGCGGAGAGGTCCAGGTTGAGGGCGTCGCGCTGGTCCTTCCAGCGCTCTTCCAGCTGGCGGAGCTGGAAGCCGGTCTGCTCGATGGTCGCGGCGTTCTCCTCCTGGCGCTGGTACAGGCGCGGCTCCTCGGTCCGGTAGCCCTGCAGCAGGCCGCCGAGGCGGCGCTCGCAGGCGAGCAGTTCCTGGTATTCGCGCTCGAGCTTGTCGAACTCCGGGCGGATGGCGTTGAAGCCCTGGATCAGCAGGCTCTCGCGGATCCATGCCTCGACCCGCTGCAGGTTGAGGTGGGAGGCCGGCGGACTGACGCCGTCCTCCTCGAGGATGGCGGCGATCATCGACTTGATGGTCTCCATCTTGCCTTCCCGGGAATGCACGGCCCTGGCCAGCTTCTCGATGTGGCGCAGGGAGTGCTCGGGGTCGCAGAGGGAGAACTGCCGGGCCCAGCTGCGCAGCTCGGCACGCTGGCCGTCGGCGGCGAGCAGGCCGCGGTCGTTCTGGATGATCGCGCGGAACTGCCGGGTGTTGAGCAGGGTGGTGGCGAAAATACCGGCCTGCTTCAGCTGGCGGCCCAGTTCGGTCATGCTCAGGCAGGTGATGGCATCGCCCTGGCGGCTCTTGATGTAGTCGTCGAGGACGAAGGCCTTCTGCACCAGGCGGTAGGCGACGCCCTTGCCGTCGGCGGCGGCGGCCAGCACGGCCTGGCAGAGCTGGCCGTCCATGCGCTGGTATTCGTAGACGATGAAGCTCTGCTCGGTGGGCAGGTACCAGCGCTCGAAGCTGTCGCGGGTGGCCGGCACCACGCGGCTCGGGTATTCGCCGTAGAACACCGGCACCAGCCGCTGCAGGGTGGTCTTGCCGGAGGCGTTGGTGCCGCAGATGTTGGTGTGGTCGTCCACGACCAATTCCACCACGCCCTGGAGGTGGGTGTTGATCAGGATGATGCGGTTCAGGCTGGGCATGCAGGACCTTCGGAAAAACGGTGGTGGCGGCTGAAAGAGGGGACAGGCAGTGTAGCGCCTGGAGGGAATTTGCGAAGGGCCGGGTTTTTCTCGGCGGGCCCCGCGACGGACGAAAGCCCTCGACGGGCTTTTTGTCCTGTGTTTAATGTTTCGCATCCATTCCGCGCGTTGCACTGTCGAACCCTGGATCCGTCAGGTTTCGCCTGCGGACCTCAAGAGCCCTCTCTGGAGAACCCGGCCATTTCCTCTTCACGCCCCCTGCACGACGACATGGCACCCGCTCCGGGCACCACGGGCACGCTGGAGAGGGATACGCTCATTCCCGAACCGGACATCCTGCCCGCCCTGCTCCAGCAGGCCATCAGGCAGGCGTTCAACGCCGTGCTGATCACCGACGCCCAGCCCGGCCCCTCGGGGCCGCGCATCCTGTACGCCAACCCGGCGTTCTGCCGGATGACCGGCTATGCCGTGGAAGAACTCCTCGGCAAGACGCCGCGCCTGCTGCAGGGGCCGCAGACCGATCCTGCGGTGCTCGAATCCCTGCGCGAGCACCTGCGCACGGGACGCCACTTCCGGAGCTCGACCGTCAACTACCGCAAGGACGGCACGCCCTACACGGTCGAATGGAGCATATCGCCCGTGCGCGACGAGGCGGGCACCATCACCCACTTCGTATCGGTGCAGCAGGACATCAGCGACCTGGTAGCCGCGCAGCACTCCAGCCAATTGCTGGTACGCGCACTCGACGTGGCGCAGGATGCGATCTTCATCACCAACGCGGAAGGCATGATCGAATTCGTCAACCAGGGCTTCGAGCTGGTCACCGGCTACAGCGCGGCCGAGGTGCAGGGCCGCACGCCGGCCCTGTTCAAGTCGGGCAAGCAGGACGAGGCGTTCTACCGCCGGCTGTGGCACGACCTGAAGAGCGGCCAGACGTTCCGGGCCACGGTGGCCAACCGGCACAAGGACGGCCGGCTGATCCACTGCGAGGAAACCGTCACGCCGATCCACGACCACCACGGCGAGGTCACCCACTTCGTCAGCATCATCAAGGATCTGACCGAGCGCGTGCAGGTCGAGCGGGAGCTGCGCCAGCAGGCCAGGCTGGACGGACTGACCGGCCTGCTGAACCGCCGCTCCGGCGAGCTGCAGCTGGAGAGGGCCCACCAGGCCGCGCGCGAGGGCTGCCAGTCCTTCTGCGTGATGCTGGCCGACATCGATCACTTCAAGGGCATCAACGACACCTGGGGACATCCGGCCGGCGATGCGGTCCTGCAGGCGGTCGCCGCCCTGCTGCAGTCCAGCGTACGGGCCACCGACAGCGTGGCGCGCTGGGGCGGCGAGGAATTCCTGCTGGTGCTGCCCTGCTGCGAAGTGGCGGCGGCGAACAAGCTGGCCGAACGCATCCGCGAGCGCCTGGACAGGACGCCACAGCCGGGCGTGGGTCGCATCACGCTGTCCATCGGCGTGGCTCAGGCACGGCAAGGCGAATCCCTGACGGACCTGGTCGAACGGGTGGACAAGGCCCTGTACCGGGCCAAGCAGGAAGGGCGCAACCGGGTGTGCGGCGCATAGCGGCGGGCGCCTGGCCCCGCGCCCTGCTCGGGGCCGCACCAGATGGAACAGGCCCGCCCCCGGGCCTTGGCCGATCGGCCGCCGCGCCTTCGAGCAGCGGCCGGCAGAAAGCCGACGTGGCATAATCCCTGCCCTCCTTCCCGACCACACGATACCCAGATGACAGACGGAACCCCGGTCCTCTACGGCATCAAGGCCTGCGACACCATGAAGAAGGCCCGCGCCTGGCTCGACGAGCAGGGCGTGGCCTACCGCTTCCACGACTACAAGAGCGCCGGCATCGACCGCGCGCAACTGGAGAAGTGGTGCGCCGAGCACGGCTGGCAGGTCGTGCTCAATCGCGCCGGCACCACCTTCCGCAAACTGGATGACACACAGAAGGCCGATCTTGATCAGGCCAGGGCCATCGAGCTGATGCTCGCCCAGCCCTCGATGATCAAGCGCCCGGTGCTCGACCTCGGCG
This sequence comes from Azotobacter salinestris, assembly GCF_009363155.1. Taxonomy (NCBI): domain Bacteria; kingdom Pseudomonadati; phylum Pseudomonadota; class Gammaproteobacteria; order Pseudomonadales; family Pseudomonadaceae; genus Azotobacter; species Azotobacter salinestris. The sequence goes on along the minus strand of NZ_CP045302.1, from coordinate 4,011,589 downwards.
CGCGCAGCCTGGTCGGCTTCAAGCCGGACCTCTATTCCGCCGCGCTGGCCTGAAGCCGGCGCCTCCACGAATCAGCAACAAGGAACACCCGCATGTCCACTACCCTGTTCAGCCTGGCCTTCGGCGTCGGCACCCAGAACCGCCAGGGCGCCTGGCTGGAAGTCTTCTACGCCCAGCCGCTGCTGCATCCGGCCGCCGAGCTGGTCGATGCGGTCAGCCCGATCCTCGGCTACGCCGGCGGCAACCAGGCGATCGCCCTCGACACCACCCAGGCCGCCGAGCTGGCCAAGGCATTGAAGAGCATCGATCCGGCCCAGTCCGCCCTGCTCACCCGCCTGGCCGAGTCCCAGAAGCCGCTGGTCGCCACCCTGCTGGCCGAAGACGCCGCCCTCACCTCCACTCCGGAGGCCTACCTCAAGCTGCACCTGCTCTCCCACCGGCTGGTCAAGCCGCACGGGCAGAACCTCGCCGGGATCTTCCCGCTGCTGCCCAACGTGGCCTGGACCAACCAGGGCGCCATCGACCTCGCCGAATTGCCGGCCCGCCAGCTGGAAGCGCGCCTGAAGGGCGAACTGCTGGAGGTCTTCTCGGTGGACAAGTTCCCGAAGATGACCGACTACGTGGTGCCGTCCGGGGTGCGCATCGCCGACAGCGCGCGCATCCGCCTGGGCGCCTACATCGGCGAGGGCACCACGGTGATGCACGAGGGCTTCGTCAACTTCAACGCCGGCACCGAAGGTCCGGGGATGATCGAGGGCCGCGTCTCGGCCGGCGTGTTCGTCGGCAAGGGCTCGGATCTGGGCGGCGGCTGCTCGACCATGGGCACCCTGTCCGGCGGCGGCAACATCGTGATCTCCGTGGGTGAGGGCTGCCTGATCGGCGCCAACGCCGGCATCGGCATCCCGCTGGGCGACCGCAACACCGTGGAGTCCGGCCTCTATGTCACCGCCGGCACCAAGGTCAACCTGCTCGACGAGCAGAACCAGCTGGTCAGGGTGGTCAAGGCCCGCGACCTGGCCGGCCAGCCGGACCTGCTGTTCCGCCGCAACTCGCAGACCGGCGCCGTGGAGTGCAAGACCCACAAGTCGGCCATCGAGCTGAACGAGGCGCTGCACGCCCACAACTGATCCGCAGCGCCCGAACGTAGGAGCCAGCCTGCTGGCGATGTGCCCGAGCGGTCTGGATCGCTAGCACGCTCGCTCCTACACTGGACTGCATCACTCCGACCAGTGATCGCCGGCGATCCTGCCGACTTCCCCCACTCACTACAGCAGCGCCGACCATGTCCCTCCCCTCCCCCTGGCGGGCCGACTTCCCGGCCTTCGCCGCCTTCGCCCGGGACGGCCAGACCTACCTGGACAGCGCCGCCACCGCGCAGAAGCCGCAGGCGATGCTGGACGCCCTGCTCGGCTACTACGCCGGCGGCGCGGCCAACGTGCACCGCGCCCAGCATGCCCCCGGCGAGCGCGCCACACGCGCCTTCGAGGACGCGCGGGCGAAGGTCGCCGCCTGGCTGAACGCCGAAAGCGCCAGCCAGATCGTCTTCACCGGTGGCGCCACCGAATCCCTCAACCTGCTCGCCTACGGCCTCGAGCACCTGTTCGTCGAGGGCGACGAGATCGTCGTCAGTGCCCTGGAGCACCACGCCAACCTGCTGCCCTGGCAGCAGCTGGCGCAACGCCGTGGCCTGGTGCTGCAGGTGCTGCCGCTGGATGCGGCCGGCGACATCGACCTCGAACAGGCCGGACGGCTGATCGGCCCGCGCACCCGGCTGCTCGCCGTCAGCCAGCTGTCCAACGTGTTCGGCCGCTGGCAGCCGCTCGAGACGCTGCTCGCCCTGGCCTGTGCCCGGGGCGTCCTGACGGTGGTCGACGGCGCCCAGGGCGCGGTCCACGGCCGCCACGACCTGCAGGCGCTGGATTGCGACTTCTACGTGTTCTCCGCGCACAAGCTCTACGGCCCGGACGGCCTCGGCGTGCTCTACGGCCGCCCGCAGGCGCTGGAGCGGCTGCGTCACTGGCAGTTCGGCGGCGAGATGGTCCAGCAGGCCGACTACCTGGAGGCACGCTTCCGTCCGGCACCGCTCGGCTTCGAGGCCGGCACCCCGGCGATCGGCGCGGCCATCGCCTTCGGCGCCACCCTGGACTACCTGCAAAGCCTGGACGGCGCGGCGGTCGCCGCCCACGAGGCGGCCCTGCACGCGCGCCTGCTCGCCGGGCTGCGCACCGTCGATGGCCTGCACCTGCTCGCCGAGCCGCACACCGCGCTGGCCAGCTTCGTGATCGAGGGGGTGCACAACGCCGACCTGTCCCACCTGCTCGCCGAGCAGGGCATCGCCGTGCGCGCCGGTCAGCACTGCGCCATGCCGCTGCTGCGCCGCCTCGGCCTGCCCGGCGCACTGCGCGTGTCGCTGGGACTGTACAGCGACGGCGATGACCTCGAGCGCCTCTTCGCCGCCCTTCGACATGCCCTGGAGCTGCTGCGATGAACCTGCCCGCCACCGCCCGCGAGGCCCTGGAGGCCTTCGCCCAGTGCCCCGGCTGGGAGCAGCGCGCGCGCCTGCTGCTGCAGTGGGGCGAACGCCTGCAGCCGCTGACGGAGCAAGAGCGCTGCCCGGCCAACCTCGTGCAGGGTTGCGAGAGCCAAGTCTGGCTGCTCGGCGAGCAGCGGGATGGCCACTGGCATTTCCGCGCCGGCAGCGATGCACGGCTGCTGCGCGGCCTGCTGGCGGTGCTGCTGGCACGGGTCGATGGCCTCAGCGCGACAGAAGTGCAGGCCGTGGATCTGGCCGACTGGTTCGCCCGCCTCGGCCTGTCGCGCCAGCTCTCGCCGTCGCGCAGCAACGGCCTGAACGCCGTGCTGCAGCGGATGCGCGAACTGGCTGCGCCGGGTTAGGGTTTCCGTTCGAGCCGGCCGGTCGGCGCCAGCCAGTGGGCGGCATCGCGCTCCAGCCACAGGCGCGCCGGCGCAGCGTCGCGCACCCGGGCGTCGAGGAAGGCCAGGCTGAGGCTCAGCAGGCTGGCCATCTGGCGCGGATCGACGCGCTCCTCCATGCCTTGGCCATGTCCCAGCCGGCCGGAACCGCCGGGACCACCGCCCGGAGCGCCGCCTCCTGCCGGCCGACCCTGCGGCGGACGTCCAGCCTCCCGCCCGCCGCCCAGCCCCGACATATCCTCGAACGAGCCGCTCAGCAGCCGATGACTGGCCTCGCCGGCGATCAGCTGGTAGCTGCCGGGCACCTGCAGCTCCTGCCAGAGCCGTTGGCGGCGGCTCGGCGGCTCGCCCCAGCCGAAGGGGTCCTCGTCGCGCGGCCCGGTGAGCGCCAGCAGCGGCGTGCCGATGCGCCCGAAGCGCCCATCCTCGCGCACCTCGGCCACGTAGGGACTGAGCAGGATCGCCGCCTTCGGCTGCCAGCCGGGCCGCGCCGCCTCCCCGCTAGCACGCTCGCCGGCCAGCGCGGCGGCGGCCTGCGCGCCGAGGTCGAAGCCGGCCACCGTCAGCGTCTGCCAGTCGACGCCAGCCAGACTCGGCTCGCCGGCCTGGGCGCGGCTGCGCAGCTCCGCCAGTACCTGCTCGAGCACGGCGATGCGTGCCGCCAGGGCCTTGTCGGCAAAGCTCTTCTGCGCCAGGGAGCGGAATACCCCGGCCTGCGCCTCGGGGCTGGAATGGATCGCCCGCCCGTACTGCCGGGGCTGCACCGCGAGTACCGCATAGCCGGCCTCGGCCCAGGCCCGTCGCCACTGGGCGCCGCCCCGGCTGCCCTCGCCGAGCCCGGGCAGGAGAGGATCAGCGGCGCGCCCCGGGCCTGCTCCGGGGCCATCCAACTGACCTCGACCGCCTGTCCGGCCACCTGCAACTCGCCGTCCCAGCCGCGCACCGGCAGCCGCGCGAGCGGCCGGTAGGCACCCTCCAAGTGCTGCTCATGACTCCTGCCGGGCGCACCGGGGGGCTCGGGCCGGCCAACGCAGGCGGCCAGTGCGGTGCCCACGGCAAGTGGCAGGAAATGGCGCAAGAGCATGGATTTCGGCATGCGCACGGCCCCCGGAACGATCGGAACGGCCGTCGATGCTGCCAGCCGGAACGGCAGGCGGGGGTCAGGATTCGGTAAGCGTCGGGTAAAGAATCCCGGCCCCTCCTCAGGCGGAAGGTGCGCGCCGCTCCGCCGGCCGCCGCGCGCCGGCCACCAGCTTGTCCACCGCACGCGCCGCGGCGGCCATGCCGAAGCTGGCGGTGACCATGGTCACCGCACCGAAGCCGCCGGCGCAGTCGAGCTTCACGCCCTCACCGACGAAGCCCTTGCTCTGGCACACCGTGCCGTCCGGCTTGGGATAGCGCAGCTGCTCGCTGGAGAACACGCAGGGCACGCCGTAGGTCCGCCCCGGCGTGCGCGAGAAGCCGTAGTCGCGGCGCAGGGTCGAGCGCACCTTGGCGGCCAGCGGGTCGTTGAAGGTCTTGTTCAAATCGCAAATCCGGATCTGCGTCGGGTCGATCTGCCCGCCGGCGCCACCGGTGGTGACGATGCCGATCTTGCGCCGCTTGCACCAGGCGATCAGCGCCGCCTTGGCCGCCACGCTGTCGATGCAGTCGATGACGAAGTCCAGATCCTCGGTGATCAGCGCGGCCATGGTCTCGCGGGTGACGAAATCGGCCACCGGATGCACCCGGCAGGCCGGATTGATGGCCCGGATGCGCTCGGCCATCGCCTCCACCTTGGGCCGGCCCACCGCCCCCCCCAGGGCATGGATCTGCCGGTTGGTATTGGTGATGCAGACGTCGTCCAGATCGAACAGGGAAACCTCGCCGACTCCGCTGCGCGCCAGCGCTTCCGCCGCCCAGGAGCCGACCCCGCCGATGCCGACCACCGCCACATGGGCGGCAGCCAGCCGGGACAGGCCGTCACGGCCGTACAGGCGGGCAATGCCGCCGAAACGCTGATCCTCTGTAGTCATTGACCCACCTCGCGAACAGGCGGGTATTATCGACGCTGGCGAGGCGGGATTGAAGCCTTCGCCGTGCTCCCGCGAGCAGCGCCCCGAACTTGCCTGCCCGGTCGTTGCCAAACGGCTGCAGGCTGCGCCGGCCCTGGCGTGGCGGGACAGACGGGAGCTATACAGGTCAGGGATGGCAAAGTAGGATGCGCCGACGGCGCTCGCCGGCTTCCCCAGCTCCACCCCTTGGAACCTGAATCAGTCATGTCATCGCATAAATTCGGACTCAACCTGGTGGTGGTCGTGGCGGTCGCTGCGCTCTTCACCGGCTTCTGGGCGCTCTACAACCTGCCAGTCAGCGCACCGGACTGGCCCGAGCAGATTTCCGGCTACTCCTTCTCACCGTTCCGCCCGGGGCAGAACCCCCAGGAAAACGTCTACCCGAGCGACGATGAAGTCCGCGCCGACATGGAGCTGCTCAGCCGGCAGACCGACAGCATCCGCACCTACTCGGTGGACGGCGCCCTGGCCAACGTGCCGCGCCTGGCCGAGGAGCTCGGCCTGCGCGTGACCCTGGGCATCTGGATCAGCGAGGATATCGAGCGCAACGAGCGGGAGATCGCCAGGGCCATCGAACTGGCCAGGAACTCACGCAGCGTGGTGCGCGTGGTGGTCGGCAACGAGGCGCTGTACCGCAGCGAGATCAGCGTGGATGCGCTGATCGCCTACATCGACCGGGTCCGCTCCGCGGTCAAGGTGCCGGTGACCACCTCCGAGCAGTGGCACATCTGGCAGGAATACCCCGAACTGGGCCGCCACGTCGACCTGATCGCCGCGCACATCCTGCCCTACTGGGAATTCGTGCCGATGGAGGACTCCGTCCAGTTCGTCCTCGACCGCGCCCGCGACCTGAAGAAGCTGTTCCCGAGAAAGCCGCTGCTGCTCTCGGAAGTCGGCTGGCCGAGCAACGGCCGCACCCGCGGTGGCGCCGAGGCCTCCCAGATCGACCAGGCGATCTACCTGCGCACCCTGGTCAACACCCTGAACGCCCAGGGCTACAACTACTTCGTCATCGAGGCCTTCGACCAGCCCTGGAAGATCGACGACGAGGGCTCGGTCGGCGCCTACTGGGGCGTCTACAACTTCGAGCGCCAGCCCAAGTTCGCCTTCGAGGGACCGGTGGTAGCCATTCCCCAGTGGCGCCTGCTGGCGGTCGGCTCGGTGGTCCTCGCCCTGCTGGCCCTGGCCCTGCTGCTGATCGACAGCAGCGCGTTGCGCCAGCGCGGCCGCACCTTCCTGACCTTCGTCGCCTTCGCCTGCGGCTCGATCCTGGTGTGGATCGCCTACGACTACAGCCAGCAGTACAGCACCTGGTTCAGCCTCACCGTCGGCTTCCTCCTCGCCCTCGGCGCACTCGGCGTGTTCATCGTGCTGCTCACCGAGGCCCACGAACTGGCCGAGACGGTGTGGATGTACAACCGCCGCCGGCCGTTCCCGCCGGTCACCGGCGACGACGCCTACCGGCCCAAGGTGTCGATCCACGTGCCCTGCTACAACGAGCCGCCGGAGATGGTCAAGCAGACCCTCGACGCCCTCGCCCGTCTGGACTATCCGGACTATGAAGTGCTGGTGATCGACAACAACACCAAGGACCCGGCGGTCTGGCAGCCCCTCGAGGAGCACTGCGCGCGCCTCGGCCCGCGCTTCAAGTTCTTCCACGTCGCGCCGCTGGCCGGCTTCAAGGGTGGCGCGCTGAACTATGTGATGCAGCACACCGCACCGGATGCCGAGGTGATCGCGGTGATCGACTCCGACTACTGCGTCGAGCGCGACTGGCTCAAGCACATGGTGCCGCACTTCGCCGATCCGAAGATCGCCGTGGTGCAGTCGCCGCAGGACTACCGCGACGACCGGGAAAGCGCCTTCAAGAAGCTCTGCTACGCCGAATACAAGGGCTTCTTCCATATCGGCATGATCACCCGCAACGACCGCGATGCGATCATCCAGCACGGCACCATGACCATGACCCGCCGCTCGGTGCTGGACGAGCTGGGCTGGGCCGACTGGTGCATCACCGAGGACGCCGAGCTGGGCCTGCGGGTGTTCGAGAAGGGCCTCTCGGCCGCCTACTCGGAACGCAGCTACGGCAAGGGTCTGATGCCCGACACCTTCATCGACTTCAAGAAGCAGCGTTTCCGCTGGGCCTACGGCGCCATCCAGATCATGAAGCGCCACACCCGCAGCCTGCTGTGGGGCAGGGATACCGAGCTGACCCGCGGCCAGCGCTACCACTTCCTGGCCGGTTGGCTGCCGTGGATCGCCGACGGGCTGAACATCTTCTTCACCCTCGGCGCCCTGCTGTGGTCGGCGGCGATGATCATCGTGCCGCACCGGGTCGATCCGCCGCTGATGATCTTCGCCATTCCGCCGCTGGCGCTGTTCGCCTTCAAGGTCGGCAAGATCCTGTTCCTCTACCGCCGCGCGGTGGGCGTCAATCTCAAGGACGCCTTCTATGCCGCGATCGCCGGCCTGGCGCTGTCGCACACCATCGCCAAGGCGGTGCTCTATGGCTTCTTCACCAGCAGCATCCCGTTCTTCCGCACGCCGAAGATGGCGAGCAGCCACGGTTTCCTGGTGGCGCTGGCGGAGGCCCGCGAGGAAGTCGTGATCATGCTCGTGCTGTGGGGCGCCGCAGCCGGCATCGCCCTGGTGCAGGGCTTCCCGAGCAACGACGTGATCTTCTGGGTGGTGGTCCTGCTGATCCAGTCGCTGCCCTACCTGGCGGCACTGATCATGGCCCTGCTGTCGTCTCTGCCGAAGAAGGTCCAGGAAGCCCCGCTCGCCGAGGCCGCCTGAGGCCGGGCATCGCTGCCGGGGGCATCCCCGGCAGCGATGCGGCCTTCTCTCATTCCCCAAAGCCGCTGCAGCCCGCCAGCGGCTTTTGCCGTAAAATGGCGCCCTTTTCCCGCCGCTCCGGAGCTGCAATGACTGCCCCAGCCCTCTCCCCGACCCTGGCGCTCGCCTGCGAGCTGATCAACCGTCCCTCGGTCACGCCGCTGGACGAAGGCTGCCAGGCGCTGATGATGGCCCGCCTGGACGCTGCCGGTTTCGCCCTGGAGCCGATGCGCATCGAGGACGTGGAGAACTTCTGGGCCCGTCGCGACGGCGGTACGGGCGAGGGCCCGGTGCTGTGCTTCGCCGGCCATACCGACGTGGTACCGACCGGCCCGCACGACGCCTGGCAGACCCCGCCCTTCACCGCCACCCTCGATGCGGACGGCATGCTCCGCGGACGCGGCGCGGCGGACATGAAGGGCAGCCTGGCGGCCATGCTGGTCGCAGTGGAGCGCTTCGTCGCCGATCATCCGCGCCATCGCGGGGCAATCGCCTTCCTGATCACCAGTGACGAGGAGGGCCCGGCGCTGCACGGCACCCAGGCGGTGGTCGAGCGCCTGCGCGCGCGCGGCGAGCGCCTCGACTGGTGCATCGTCGGCGAGCCGTCGAGCAGCGAGACGCTCGGCGACGTGGTGAAGAACGGCCGGCGCGGCTCGCTCGGCGCGACCCTGAGGGTGCGCGGCAAGCAGGGCCACGTGGCCTACCCGCAGCTGGCCAAAAACCCCATCCACCTGGCCGCGCCGGCGCTCGCCGAGCTCGCCGCCGAGCACTGGGACGACGGCAACGCCTTCTTCCCGCCGACCAGCTTCCAGATCTCCAACATCAAGGCCGGCACCGGCGCCACCAATGTGATCCCCGGCGAGCTGCAGGTGCTGTTCAACTTCCGCTTCTCCACCGAGTCCACGGTGGAGGACCTGCAACAACGCGTCGCAGCGATCCTCGACCGCCATGGCCTGGACTGGCACATCGACTGGGCGCTGTCCGGCCTGCCCTTCCTCACCGAACCGGGCGAGCTGCTGTATGCCGTGTCGGCCAGCATCCGTGCGGTGACCGGCCGGGACACCACGCCCTCGACCAGCGGTGGCACCTCGGACGGACGCTTCATCGCTACCCTGGGCACCCAGGTGGTCGAGCTCGGTCCCCTCAACGCCACCATCCACCAGCTCGACGAGCGCATCCTGGCCAGCGACCTGGACCTGCTCACCGAGATCTACTACCAGACCCTGGTGCGGCTGCTGGCATGCTGATCTGTCCCCTCTGCCAAGGCGCGCTGCAACAGGACGGGCAAGGCGTCGCCTGCCCGGCCGGACACCGCTTCGACCGCGCCCGCCAGGGCTACCTGAACCTGTTGCCGGTGCAGCACAAGAAGAGCCGCGATCCCGGCGACAACCAGGCGATGGTCGAGGCGCGCCGGCGCTTCCTGGATGCCGGTCACTACGCCCCGCTGGCCCGGCGCCTGACCGAGCTGGCCGCCGAGCGCGCGCCGCGCCGCTGGCTGGACATCGGCTGCGGCGAGGGCTACTACACGGCACAGCTGGCCGAGGCCCTGCCCGCGGCCGACGGTTATGCCCTGGACATCTCCCGCGAGGCGGTCAAACGGGCCTGCCGCCGGGCTCCGCAGCTAACCTGGCTAGTGGCCAGCATGGCGCGGGTGCCGCTGGCCAACGCCAGCTGCGAGCTGCTGGCCAGCGTGTTCAGCCCGCTCGACTGGCAGGAGGCCCGGCGCCTGCTGGCCCCCGGCGGCGGTCTGCTGCGCATGGGACCGACCCGCGAGCACCTGCTGGAGCTGCGCGGCCTGCTGTATGACGAAGTACGCGAGTACGAGGATGCCAAGCACCTGTCGCTGATTCCGTCCGGCCTGCACCTGGCACACAGCGAAACGCTGAGCTACCGGCTGCGGCTGGACAACGCCGGGGATCGCGCCGACCTGCTGGCGATGACTCCGCACGGCTGGCGCGCCAATGCCGAGCGCCGTGTCGCGGTGATCGCCGCGCCCTTAGAGGTCACGATCGCCATACGCTACGATTGGATCGAACGAAGCTAGGGAACCCGCCATGCGCCAGCCCGATATCGAGATTTACCTGAAGGACGGCGATCAGCAGGCAGTCACCGACTGGCTGAACGCAACGATAGGCCCCTGCACGCCCTGGCGGCGCCAGGGCCAGACCTTCAAGTGCCAGGCCGCCAACGGCGCGCCCATCACCTGGCTGCCGAATGCGGTGGGCAAGTGGCACAGCCTGTTCATCGAAAGCGAGCAGACCCCCTGGGAGAATGACCTGGCCTTCGCGCGCGCTGCCTTCGCCGCACTGGGCGTGGAAATCCGCTGTGCACCGGGGGGCTGGCAGGAAGAGGAAGACATCGACGCCGCCGACCGCTGGATCAAGGTCAACAGCGAGGGCGAGCAGGAGTTCATCTGGCGGACCCACTGAGGGCCGGAATCATCGGCGAGCGCCGAGGACAGGAACAGACAGGCCCGTCGCTGACGGGCCTGTCAGGTCTTACACCTTGGAGACGTCTTCCGCCTGCAGGCCCTTCTGGCCCTGGATCACCGAAAACTCCACCTTCTGTCCCTCGATCAGGGAACGATGACCATCGCCGCGGATGGCGCGGTAATGGACGAACACGTCCGGGCCGCTCTCGCGCTGAATGAATCCATAGCCTTTGGCATCATTGAACCACTTGACGGTTCCGACCTCACGATCAGCCATTACCACTCTCTCCAAACATACAATTTTTGTTTGCCTTACCAGAGGCCGCAGAGGCCCGCGGACGTGCTCCAAACCCTCAAACATGCTCTAGGCCTGGGTGTTGAAGGCGCATCCCTGGAAGCACCGCTCGGGCAGTATAAAGCAACCGATCCGGCTGGAAAGGACTTTTTGTCGCAGGTATGCAAGCCCCTCAGGTCAATAAATCAGTCGAAAATCCGACTATTTTCGACTGATTTCAGCGTTTTCACCCGCGCCAGCAGCGATAACCACATATCTTGTAAGCGATTTATCCCCTCAGACCCGTCGCCGACGACGCCACAGCCAGACCGCCAGCACCCCCAGGGTCAACAGCATCGGCACCAGGGCGATGTTGAGGAACTTGAGGGTGCGCCCGAGCGCCTCGATGTCGGCGTTGAGCTGGTAGCGCACCTCGCGCAGCTCCTTGCGGATGCGCAGCTTCTCCTGCATGAACTGCTGCAGCGTGGCCTGCTGCTCGGGACTCAGCTCCAGGGCCTTGCCCGGCTCCTCGCTCTGCTGCAGGGCAGCGAGCTGCTGTTCGGTCTGGGCCAGGCGCTGCTGCAGCATCTCCTCCTTCTCGCGGAAGCGCGCCTCGGCTTCGCGCTGCAGCGCCTCGACCACCACGAACGGACGGCTGAAGCGGCCGCGCGAACGTACCTCGATCAGCGCGTCGGAGCCGGCCAGGTTGTCCAGCGCGTTGATCGCGAAGCTGGCGTTGTCGGCGAACGGCTGCGAAATGCGCTGGCCGAAGAAGTCCTGCACCCGCACCCACATGCGGTCGCTGAGCAGGTCGCTGTCGGCGACCACGATCAGGTTGATGTTGTCGGCTCCCTTGAGTCCGTCCCGGCGCCCTTCGATGCCCTCCGGGTAGGCCGACCTGGCCGGCCCGCTGATCCGCGCGGCGAGGGTATAGCGTTCGCCGGTCGGCTGCAGGTCGCCGAGCAGGGCCTGCGGATCGTCGACGGCGGCGACCCGCTCGGCATCCAGCGGCATGGCGTAGACGGAGCTTTTGATCAGCGGCACGAAGCGGGTCGAGGCACCCTCCACGGGGTCGAGAATACCGGCGCTGGCGACGGTCAGGGTTTCCAGTCCGGCGGTGCTGACATCCTGCTCGTCCAGTGCCGCGGGCGGCAGGCTCAGCCAGGCGGGATGACGCACTGCCCGCTGTCCCTGATCGACGCTCACGGCCATGGCGTAGGCAGCGTCGCCGAGCACCTCGCCGGGGCGCAGGCGCAGGCCCCAGGCCTTGAACAGCGGCTCCAGGTCGGAGGCCCGACCGCTGCCCATCTCGCCGGACAGGCTCATGCCGGTGTCGCTCTCGGCGAGCGGATCGACGAAGGCCAGCAGCTTGCCGCCGCGCAGCACGAACTGGTCGATGGCGTAGAGGGTCTGTTCCGGCAACTGCCTCGGATGCACCAGCAGCAGCACCGAGACCTCCTCGGGAATCTGGTCGATGCCGGCCTCCAGGCTCTCGATGTGGAACAGCTGGCGGATTTCCTCGAGCACCATCCAGGGCGGCATCGGCTGCCCGGCCAGCATGTCGAAGCCACCGCCGAGCTGCAGCCCGGAAAGCACCCCGACCACCGGCAGTTCGGGATGCGCCAGGCTCTGCACCAGGCGGCTGATCTCGTATTCGAGGAACTCCTCGCGGTCGAGGGGAAAGAACGGGATCGCATGGGTGTTGCCCGCCGGATTGCGGCCGGCCAGGCCGAAGTAGATCTGCTCGCCGCCCTGGTTCAGCGGCACCGCCTGCAGGCCGAACTCGGCCGCGCGGTCCTCGTCCTCGGAGAACGGCTCGGGATCGACGATGTGCAGGCGCAGCTTGCCGTCCGCGACCCGCTCGTAGGCCTTGAGCATCTCTTCGACGCGCCGGGCGTAGTTGCGCAGCGGCGCCAGCTCGCGGGTGGCCTGGTCGGAGTAGAAGAAGTACAGGTCGAGCGGCTGCTCCAACCCGGCGAGGACGCGCTCGGTGCCGGCGGACAGGGTGTAGAGCTTCTGCTCGGTGAGGTCCAGGCGAGCATTGCCCAGCAACTGGCCGGAGAGGATGTTGAAGGCGAGGAACGCTGCGGCGATGAACAGCAGCCCGGCGCCGGAATGCAGGATCTTCTTCATGTCAGTCGGCCTTCTTCAGATCGATCACCACGGCGGTGGCAGCCAGCCAGGCGGCGATCAGGGAGACGAAGTAGAGCAGGTCGCGCAGGTCGAGCACGCCCTTGCTGATCGCGTCGAAGCGCACCAGGAAGCTCAGCGAGGCCACCGCGTCGAGCAGCCACTGCGGCGCCCAGCCGGCGAAGGCGTCGAGCACCAGCGGGAAGCCGCTGACGACGAACAGAAAGCTCAGGCTGACGGCGAGGATGAAGGCGATCACCTGGTTCTTCGCCAGCGCCGACATGCACGAGCCGATCGCCAGGTAGGCGCCGGCCAGCAGCCAGCTGCCGAGGTAGCCGGTGAGGATCGCGCCGTTGTCCGGCTCGCCCAGATAGTTGACGGTGAGCACCAGGGGAAAGGTCAGCAGCAGGGCCAGGCCGGCGAACGCCCAGGCGGCGAGGAACTTGCCGGCGACCGCCTCGAAGCGGCTGATCGGCAGGGTCATCAGCAGCTCGATGGAGCCCGACTTGCGCTCCTCGGCCCAGAGGCGCATGGCGATGGCCGGCACCAGGAACAGGTAGAGCCAGGGATGGAAATTGAAGAAGGGCGCGAGACTCGCCTGGTTGCTCTCGAAGAAGCGGCCCAGGTAGAAGGTGAACACCCCGGAGAGGACCAGGAAGATCAGAATGAACACATAGGCCAGGGGCGTGGCGAAATAGCTGCCCAGCTCGCGCCTGAAGACCACCGGTAGCTGTCTCATGCCGCCTCCCCCCGGGTCAGGGCGCGGAACACCTCATCGAGGCGGCCGCGCTCCACGTCCAGCTCGCGCACCTTCCAGCCGCGCTGGTGGATCAGTGCATTGACCTGGGGAAAGATCACCTCTCCGGGCCTGGCCAGCACGGTGAGACTGCCCTCCTGGGGATTGCTCTCGACCCCGACGACGCCCGGCAGCGCCGCCAGCGCGTCCTGCTCCAGGCCCTCGCCGACCAGGGTCACCGCCTGGTGGTAGCGCGAGCGGCTTTCCAGCTCCAGCGGCGTACCGTCGGCCACCAGCCGGCCGGCGGCGATGATCAGCGCGCGGCTGCACACCGCCGCCACCTCCTCGAGGATATGGGTGGAGATGATGACGATGCGGTCGCGAGCCAGATCGCCGATCAACTGGCGCACCTGGTGCTTCTGGTTGGGATCGAGGCCGTCGGTCGGCTCGTCGAGGATCAGCACCGGGGGCTCGTGGAGGATCGCCTGGGCCAGACCGACCCGACGCTTGAAGCCCTTGGAGAGAGTGTCGATGGTCTGCCCGAGCACCCTCTCCAGCTCCAGCCGCTCGACCGCCACCGCGATCCGGCGCCGCTTCTCCGCACCGCGAAAGCCGCGTACCTCGGCGATGAAGCCGAGGAAGCCGGCCACGCGCATGTCGCCATAGCAGGGCGCACCCTCCGGCAGATAGCCGATCTGCCGCTGGGCCTGGAGGGTCTGGCGCCGGATGTCGAAGCCGAGGATGCGCGCGGTGCCGGAGGTCGGCGCGAGGAAGCCGGTGAGCATCTTCATGGTGGTGGACTTGCCGGCGCCGTTGGGGCCGAGAAAGCCCAGCACCTCCCCCGGCTGAACGCGGAAGGACAGATTGTCCACCGCGGTATGCTGCGCGAAGCGCCTGGTCAGGTTGTCTATCTCGATCATGGCCTCTCATCCGTGCAGTGAAGCCTTCCTGTCCGCCGACAGCCGTGCGCAGGAAGCGCCTCGTTCGATCCGTTGAAAAAGCCCGGCCTGTCCGGATCGGCTCGGTGCCGATGACCGCATGCAAGGGGCTTTCCCACGGCCGGTGGTGAATGCCGGCGGACTATAAGGAGTCCGCCGCCGGCATGGCAAGACACTGTCCAGCGCCGCGCCCTGCCCCTCCCGATCGCTCTGCCACGGGGCCACCGGCCGCTTCTCGAACGCCCGGATGTTCCGCCCCGCCCGCCTCGGCTAAGCTGGCCGCCCCTTTCTCGCACGGAATGCCATCATGCGTCGAATCGCCCCGCTGCTCGCCGGCCTCCTGCTGAGCGCCAACGTCTTCGCCCTCTCCCTCACCGATCTCACGCAACAGGACGCCAGTGGCGGACTCAAGGACGCGCTCAGCCAGGGCGCCCAGTTAGCCGTACGGCAACTGGGCCAGCCCGGCGGCTTCAGCAACGATCCCGCGGTGCGCATCGAGCTGCCGGGCCGCCTCGGCAAGATCGCCAAGACCATGAAAATGATGGGCATGGGCAGCCAGGTCGAGCAGTTGGAAGCCCGCATGAACCAGGCCGCCGAGGCCGCCGTGCCGCAGGCGCAGACCCTGCTGCTCGACGCCGTGCGCCGGATGACCGTGGCCGACGCCAAAGAGATCCTCGCCGGTCCGCAGGATGCGGCCACCCGGTACCTCGACCGCAGCAGCCGCGAGCAGATCCGCGCCCGATTCCAGCCCATCGTCAGGCAGGCGACCGACCAGGTCGGCCTGGCCCAGAAGTACAACGCCTTCGCCGCCCAGGCGGCGAGCTTCGGTGCGCTCGATGCGAAGAGCGCCAATCTTGAAGGCTACGTCACCGAGCAGGCGCTCGACGGGCTGTTCGAGGTGATTGCCGCAGAAGAAGCCAGAATTCGCGAAAATCCGGGCACCGCCGCCACCAGCCTGGCAAAGAGGGTGTTCGGCACGCTGTGATGAAGCGTCCTTACCCCTTCAGCGACTGCAGCGCATAGATATCGTAGCGGCTGGACTTGCCCTCCAGGCTGTACCCCGGCTTGCCCCCCTCGATGATCGGCGCCTTGCGCGGACGCTTGACCACCACCCGGTGGCTGGCCAGCGCCAGGGCGGCCTCAAGCAGGGCCGGCGCGTCCAGGTCGTCGCCGACCAGCGGGCGGAACAGGCGCATCTCCTTCTTCACCAGGGCGCTCTTGTCGCGGTGTGGGAACATCGGATCGAGGTAGATCACCTGCGGCGGCTCGCCCTGCCACTGGCGCATCCGCGCGATGGCATCGCCCTGCAGCAGGCGCATGCGCGCGACGATGGGGCCCACCTCCGGGCTCCGGGCGGCGCGGGCCAGGCCGTCCTCGAGCAGCGCGGCGATCAGCGGCTGGCGCTCGATCAAAGTCACCTCGCAGCCCAGGCAGGCGAGCACGAAGGCGTCGCGCCCCAGCCCGGCGGTGGCATCGAGCAGCCGAGGCCGCACGCCCGGCTGCACGCCGACCGCCTTGGCGATCATCTGTCCGCTGCCGCCGCCGAACAGCCGCCGGTGCGCCACTGCCCCCTCGACGAAGTCGACCCGCACCGGCCCGGGCGCCTGCGCTCCCAGTTCGGCCAGTTGCAGCCCCTGCTCGCCGAGCTGCAGGGCGAACTGCGCCTCGCCGTCGAGCGGCAGGCCCAGGCGCTCGGCCAGGGCCTGTGCCGTCTGATCAAATACCGGGTCCAGGGCCTCGACCCGAACGCATACCGCAGGGCTTTCGTCGATCATCACCACACGCTCGAAAAGGGCCGCAGCGGCGGCCGTCAACTCCAGGCCCGGCATTCTGCCAGAGTCGGAGCCATTCCCGGTGCTTCGGAAGGCTGAAGCCTCCGGTTCTAGCGGCAGAGCCGTCCCGGCCCCATGTCGACGTGCAGGTGGTCGCGGTGGGCGGCGTTGTAATCCGGGCCCAGAGCGACGTTGAAGAAGCGGCAAGCGGCATCGCGCACCAGGCGCAGAAAGCGTGCCGCCTCGTCATCGCCGCCCCAGTCGCGGGCCACGGTGATGCGCCGGCCGTCACCCAGGCGGAAACCGGCGATGTCCAGGGCATTGGCGCTGGCATGCTGGCTGCGCCTGGCACTGCGCGCGATGTTGCGGCAGGCGAAGCTGCCATAGTGATCGATGCGCACTACCGGCTGGCCGAACACCTGCCGGGCCGCAGGCTGCAGGCCATGGCGCTCGAACAGGGCATAGCCGACGGCGAGCGGGCAGGTGACCGTGAGGCTGGCATTGAAGGCGACCTCGGCGGAATACAAGCGCACGCTGTTCTCGATCGGGCAGTCGGGCGCCGGCCGGCTGTCAGCCAAGGCGGTGTAGCGCAGTGCGGAGCTGGCCAGCGCCGCGGCGCAGAGTGCGGGATCGTGCCGCAGACGCCACTGCTTGAAGGGGGTGAGCAGGTTCGGCGGGTCCCGCACATCCAGCGGCGCCCAGGGACTCCAGCGGGGCGGCACGGCCGGCCAGGCCTGCCAGCCGATCCAGACGATCCCTGCCAGCAGCGCACACATCAAGAGCCAGCGAACGAAGGGCATGTCCTTGAGGCAACGAACAGGCGGCTTGGTTGCACCTTAAAGCAGATCGAGCTGAGAACTCCCAACTGCTGGCGGGTCCGGCAGCAGCGGCAGTCCCGGCAGACGTGTCCTCAGTTGCTCATGAAAGCGCCGCGCCAGCTCGGGAGCCAGGAGGTTGTCCGGGGTGTGCAGAAAGACGTAGGGATGCCAGCCCTCCTCGATCCAGGCGGCGATCTTGTCCACCCAGGGCGCCATGAAGGGGTCATTGGCGGCGAGCACGGGATGGCCGATGAAGCGCACCTGCGGGAATGCGCTGAGGGCAGCCGGGCGCACCGGCAACCGCGGCTTCTTCGCCTGGGCGTGGCGCACCGCCGGCGTGTCGTCGTGGCAGCTGAACAGGGCCCGGGAATCCAGGCACAGGCGCTCGATGCCCCGGTCGCGCAGCAGGCGGTTCAGCGCCCGCTCCTCCTCGCCGCGCTGGAAGAAGGCCGGATGGCGGACCTCCACAGCCAGCGGCTTCTCGAAACAGGCGAGAAAGTCCGCCAGCTCGCCGAGGCGCGCCGGCCCGAAGCTGGCCGGCAGCTGCAGCCAGAACGGCGTGACCCGCTCGCCCAAGGGCGCCAGCAGCGCGACGAAGGCCTGGGTAGCCGATATCTGCTGACGCAGGTCGGCTGAATGACTGATGTCCCACGGCAGCTTCGCACAGAAGCGGAAATGCGCCGGCATGCGCTGCGCCCAGCGCTGCACGGTCGCCGCCGAAGGCTGGGCGTAGAAGGTGGTGTTGCCCTCGACCGCGTTGAACACCCGGGCATACAGTGCCAGGTAGTCGGACGCCGGTGTGCCGTCCGGGTAGAGACTGCCGCGCCAGGCCGCCTCGCTCCAGGAGGGACAGCCGAGGCAATAGGGCAGCATCATGGACCTACCGGGCGACCTTGGGGGTGGCGACCTTGTCGCGCAGGTAGACCGGCTGCGCCTGCTCGGCCGGCACGCCCTCGCCACGCAGCCAAGCGAAGCCGGCCAGGGTCAGCAGGTCCTGGGCATCGGGCAACAGGCCGGCGTCCCGGGCGACGGGCATGATCGGCATGCGCTCGGCGTAGGCCCAGCCGGTCCCGGCACCGAACCAGTCGCCGCTCGCCATACGCGGCAGCTCGACCTGCTCCGGCGGCAGTACCGCCTCGGCGCCGGCCAGGCGCATCTCGCCTTCCTCCAGGCGATAGCAGCCCCAGTAGACCTCGTCCATGCGCGCGTCGATGGCCGCAGCCACCTGCTCGGCGCCCTGCTCCCGATAGGCACGCTGGGCCAGCAGCGCCAGATTGGAGATCGGCAGCACCGGCCGCTCCAAGGCGAAGGCCAACCCCTGGACCACGCCGACGGCGATGCGCACCCCGGTGAAGGCGCCCGGTCCGCGGCCGAAGGCGATAGCGTCGACCGCCGAGAGGGCGATACCCGCCTCGCCCAGCAGCTCCTGCACCATGGGCAGCACGCGCTGCGCATGCAGCCGCGGAATCACCGCATAACGGCCGAATGCACGGCCTTCGTGCAGGAGGGCGACGGAACAGGCTTCGGTGGCGGTATCCAGGGCCAGCAGAGTGGTCATCGGGTCATCCGGGCGGCAGAAAAAGGACGAACATTATAAACATCCGTCCGGCCGGAGACCGAAAAGCAGACGGCCCGCACAGGGCGGGCCGTCGAGCGCAGGCGCGGCGAATCAGCCCAGGGCGGCCTGCACGCGCTCGGTGATCTCGCTCACCGAGCCGACGCCCTCGATGCGGGTATAGCGGGGCGTGCCGGTAGCCGCGGCGAGCTTCTGGTAGAAGTCAACCAGCGGCTTGGTCTGCGAATGGTAGAGCGCCAGGCGGTGACGCACGGTCTCTTCCTTGTCGTCCTCGCGCTGGATCAGATCCTCGCCGGTCTCGTCGTCCTTGCCGGGCACCTTCGGCGGGTTGTGCAGGACGTGGTAGACGCGCCCCGAGGCCGGATGCACGCGGCGGCCGGACATGCGCGAGACGATCTCCTCGTCATCCACGGCGATTTCAAGCACATGGTCGATGGTCACGCCGGCATCACGCAGGGCTTCGGCCTGGGGGATGGTGCGCGGGAAGCCGTCGAAGAGAAAGCCCCGGGCGCAGTCGGGCTCGGCGATACGCTCGCGGATCAGATCGATGATGATGTCATCGGAAACCAAGCCGCCGCTGTCCATCACGCCCTTGACCTTGAGCCCCAGCGGACTGCCGGCCTTGACTGCGGCACGCAGCATGTCGCCGGTGGAAATCTGCGGAATACCGAACTTCTCGGTAATGAAGCGGGCCTGGGTGCCTTTGCCGGCACCGGGCGCCCCCAGCAGGATCATGCGCATCGATGTAGCTCCTTGAGTGATTGTTAAAATCTTCGAATTATCTCTGATCGGTTATTCAAACAACGAATTTGGCGCTTTCGGCAGCCAAAAGGGTGCACAAGATACACAGCCGCCCCCGCGCGCACAAGTCAGCCAAAACCGTAGCGAACTTGCCGCAAACGACTGAAAATCTTGCTGAAAAATGATGACACAGCATGCCAGAGCCTCCATGCGCCGGCCCCCTCCAGTCTTGCCGTTCGTCAGCCCGTATTGCGCAGACCGGCGGCGATACCCGCCACGCTCACCAACAGCGCCTGTTCCAGCGGGCTGCCGGTCTGCCCCTCGTGTTGCCGGTAGCGGGCCAGCAGTTCGACCTGCAGCAGATGCAATGGGTCCAGGTAAGTATTGCGCACGCTGAAGGCGGCACGGACCTCGGGATTGTGGCCGAGCAGACGCTCCTGCCCCGTCAGTTCGAGGACCGCATCGCGGGCTTGCGACAAAAGGCCACGTAGCTGCTGGCCCAGGGGACGCAGGCCCGGCTCTACCAGCCGCTCGTCATAGAGCCAGGCGATGGAGGCATCGGACTTGGCCAGGACCATTTCCAGCATGTCGATGCGCGTGCCGAAGAACGGCCAGTATCGGCGCATCCGCTCGAGCAGCTCGCCCTCGCCGTGCGCCAGAGCATTGCGCAGGGCCGTCTCCCAGCCCAGCCAGGCGGGGAGCATCAGGCGTGTCTGGGTCCAGGCAAAGATCCAGGGAATCGCCCGCAGGCTCTCGATCCCGCCGGCCCGCCGCTTGGCCGGACGGCTGCCCAGCGGCAGGCGGCCGAGCTCCTGCTCGGGAGTGGCCTGACGAAAATACTCGACGAACTGCGGATGCTCGCGCACCACGCCGCGATAGGCGGCCAGCCCCTCGGCGGCCAGGCGGTCCATCAGCTCGCGCCAGGCCGGCTCCGGTGCCGGCGGCGGCAGCAGGGTGGCCTCGAGGACGGCGGACAGATAGAGGTTGAGGTTCTGCACGGCGGTGTCCGGCAGACCGAACTTGAAGCGGATCATCTCGCCCTGCTCGGTGGTGCGGAAGCGCCCGGCCACCGAGCCCGGCGGCTGGGAGAGGATCGCCGCATGGGCCGGACCACCGCCGCGGCCGACGGTGCCGCCGCGACCATGGAACAGCAGCAGCTCGACACCCTGCCGCCGGCAAACCTCGACCAGGCTCTCCTGGGCACGGTACTGCGCCCAGGCGGCGGCTGTGGTGCCGCCGTCCTTGGCCGAGTCGGAGTAGCCGATCATCACCTCCTGGGGGCCGTGCAGGCGGGCGCGGTAGCCCGGCAGCAGCAGGAGCCGCTCCACCGTCGGCGCGGCGTTGTCCAGGTCGGCCAGGGTTTCGAACAGCGGCACCACGCGCATCGGCCGTGGCAGGCCGCACTCCTTGAGCAGCAGCTGCACGGCCAGCACATCGGAAGGAGCACCGGCCATGGAGATGACGTAGGAGCCCAGCGAGGCCGCTGGCGCCACTGCCACCTCGCGACAGGTGGCGAGGACCTCGGCCGTCTCCTCGGAGGCGGGAAAATGCACCGGCAGCAGCGGCCGGCGGCTGTCCAGCTCGCGTACCAGGAAGGCGGTACGGCTCTCCTCGTCCCAATCGGCGTAGCGGCCAAGCCCCAGGTATTCGGTGATCTCGCTGAGCGCCGCGGTATGCCGGGCTGCATCCTGGCGGATGTCCAGACGCACCAGGAACAGGCCGAAAGTGGCCGCCCGGCGCAGGCAGTCGAGCAGCGGACCGTCGGCGATCAGCCCCATGCCGCAGGCATGCAGCGAGCGGTAGCAGAGCTCGAGCGGCTGCAGGAGGTCGCGGTTGTTCTGCAGCACCGCCGGAGTGCGCGCGGGCTCGTCGTGCAGCGCTGCCGCGGCCCAGTCGCGGGTGGCGAGCAGGCGTTCGCGCAACTGCTTGAGCAACACCCGGTAAGGCTCGTCGACCTCGCCGACCCGGGCGCGCAGCTCGCTGCTCGCCTCCTGCATGGACAGCTCGGCGGCCAGTTGGTCGATGTCGCGCAGGTAGAGATCGGCAGCCGCCCAGCGCGCCAGCAGCAGCACCTCACGGGTAACGGCCGCGGTGACATTCGGATTGCCGTCGCGATCGCCCCCCATCCAGGAGGAGAAGCGGATCGGCGCCGCCTCCAACGGCAGGTGCAGACCGGTGGCCTCGTGCAGCGCACGGTCGACGCTGCGCAGGAAGGCCGGCACGGCCTGCCAGAGAGAGTGCTCGATCACCGAGAAACCCCATTTGGCCTCGTCCACCGGGGTCGGCCGGCTGCGGCGGATCTCGTCGGTGTGCCAGGCCTCGGCAATAAGACGGCGCAGGCGGTCGTGCACCTCTTCGCGCTCGGCCGGCAGCAGGTCGCTGTGATCCAGCACGACCAGTTCGGCGGCAATCGCCTCGTACTTGCGGATCAGGGTACGGCGTGTCACCTCGGTGGGATGGGCGGTGAGCACCAGGTCGATATCCAGCCGCCCGAGCTGGCGGGCCAATGCGTCGGCAGCATGGCCTGTGGCGAGCAGCCGGCCGAGCAGTTCGGGCAGGGCACGCATCGCGAAGGGTAGCGGCTCTTCGGGGCCGCGGCGGCGAATCTCGTGATACTGCTCGGCGATGTTGGCCAGGTTGAGGAACTGGTTGAAGGCTCGCGCCACTGGCAGCAGCTCGTCCTCCTGCAGCTCGCCCAGGGTGCGGGTCAGCTGCTCGGCGCCCTCCTCCGAGCCCAGGCGTCCCGTCTTGGCCCCCAGACGGATGCGCTCGATCTTGTCGAAGAAGACCTCGCCGCACTGGGCATGGATGTATTCGCCGAGCAGTTCGCCGAGCAGGCGGACTTCCTCGCGCAGACGAGCATCGATTTCCTCCATGACAACCTCCAGCAGCAGTTCGGGAATATCCAGCCGACCGGACCTCCGGCACCTCTCCGTGTGCCGAATCACATGCCGTAGAGTGCCCACCATGCCGATTTCTGACAAGGGGGAGCGCTGCTGAGCTAGTCTGAACTCATACCAAAGCACGACCTGTCATTGTCCGACGGGTCGCCCGGCAGCCCATGCAGCAGATGAGGTGCCTCATGAAGATCCGCGAACTGCTCCAGCACTGGGAGCGCGGCGCCAGAGGTCGTCTGACGCCCAGCCAATATCAGATCCGTCTCGATCTGGAGTCCGCCGCACGCCTTGCCGCGCTGACCGAGATGTACCCCAGACGCAGCGTCGAAGAGCTGCTCGGCGAGCTGATCGGCGCGGCCCTGGAGGAACTGGAAGCCAGCATGCCCTACGTGAAGGGCAGCCAGATCGTCTCCATCGACGAGCAGGGCGACCCGCTCTATGAGGACATCGGCCCGACACCGCGCTTTCTCGCCCTGTCGCGCCGCTACCTGCAGGAGATGAGTACACAGGGCGACGGCGCCAGCCATTGAGGATCAGGGGTCCAGCAGGCGCCGATAGAGCGCGGCCATGTCCGCCGAAAAGGCCACCAGCAGCACCTGGCGCAGGGAGCTGCCGGTCGGCCGTGGGCGACGCAGCTCGGCCACCGCGATGGCGGCCGCCTGCTCCGGCGGATAGCCGTAGATGCCGCAGCTGATCGCCGGGAAGGCGATGCTCTCCAGTCCGTGCCGTTCGGCCAGGGCCAGGCTGTTGCGGTAGCAGGCGGCGAGCAGTTCCGCTTCGCCCCGGTCACCGCCCTGCCAGACCGGGCCGACCGTGTGGATCACATAGCGCGCCGGCAGGCGGAAGCCCGGCGTCAGGCGCGCCTCGCCAGTCGGACAGCCGCCCAGCCGGCGGCAGGCGGCAAGCATCCCGGGACCGGCGGCGCGATGGATGGCGCCATCCACCCCGCCGCCACCGAGCAGGCTCGGATTGGCGGCATTGACCAGCGCATCCACCGCCAGACAGATCAAATCGCCCTGCCAGAGCAAGATTTTCATCGCTGCTCGACCTGCGGGGTTTCCTGGCCGAAGCAGCGCACCGCCTGCTTGCGCTGGTCCACCAGCACGCCGGTGAGGCCCTTCTGTTCGGTATCGAACAACACCAGCACGCCGTCGATGCACTGCGCTACCTGGGTGGCCGGCTTCAGCGAGAGCCGGTAGTCCTCGCCGGGGATGGTCTTGAGCATGGTGAACTCCGCCAGCAGCAGGGCATCTTCCGGCCTGGCCACATGCAGATAGCCGTAATAGCCGAGTGCGGCCACCGTGGCGGCGACACTGCCGACAGCGGTGAGGATCAGGTGGACGGGGTTGGTCACGCTCATCGGGAAATCTCGTCTGGAGAAGGTTCGGCCAGCCCACCCCCATTCGTGGGATCGGCGAGAAAGCGCAGCATCAGCGCCCGCCATTCCGGCTCGGCGAAGGTCTGCACATGACCGCCACGGGTCGCCTGGAAGAACCGCGGCGGGGTCGCGGCCCGATACAGGCGCAGGCCATTGGACAGGGGTACCAGCGCATCGTCGCGGCTATGGTAGATCAGTACGGGCAAGCCCTGCAGCTGCGGCATCGCCTCGACCGCGCTGTCGCCGTCCGGCACCAGCCAGGACAACGGCACCTGCAGCGGCCAGGTCAGCCAGGTGCTGCCCAGCATGTGCCGCGCCACTTCCCGGTAGCTGGCCGGCACGCCGTCGAGCACCAGCGCCGAAACCCGGGCACGACGCTCTCGCCGCTGCGCCAGGAAATGCACCGCCAGGGCGCCGCCGAGGCTCTGGCCGAGCACGGCGAGCGGTTTGCCACGCACCGCAGGCTCGGCCTCGAGCCAGGCGAAGGCCGCCTCCAGGTCGCGATACACCTCCGGCAAAGCCGGCGAGCCCTCGGAGAGACCGTAGCCGCGATAATCCAGCAGCAGCACCTGCCAGCCCCGCTCCGGCAGCCACCAGCTGCCGCCCAGATGCCAGGCGAGGTTGCCGCCGTTGCCGTGCAGATGCAGCACGGTGCCGCGCACCTCCTGCCCGGCTTTGGCCGGCAGCCACCAGGCATGCAGGCGCGTGCCGTCTTCGGCGTGCAAATAGACGTCCCGGTAGTCCAGCCCGGCTGCCCGCGGCGTGAGCGGCTGGCCGGACTCGGGATAGAACAGCAGGGAGCTGCAGCCGGTGCCGGCCAGGATCAGGCCGAGCAGGGCCAGGCGTAGCGCCCGGCTCGGATGCGCCATCAGTTGCCACCGCCGCGCACGTCCTCGCGGGCCTTGACGGTCGCCTCGTAGACCCGCTCGGCCAGTCGCGAGAACGGCAGACTCTGCAGCCATACGGAGCCGGTGCCCTTGAGGGTCGCCAAGAGAATGCCCTCGCCGCCGAACAGCATGCTCCTCAGTCCACCGGCCAGCTGGATGTCGTAGTCGATGCCCTCGCTGAAGCCCACCAGACAGCCGGTATCCAGGCGCAGGGTCTCGTCGTGCAGCTCCTTGCGGATCACCGCGCCGCCGGCATGCAGAAAGGCCAGGCCGTCGCCGGACAGCTTCTGCAGGATGAAGCCCTCGCCGCCGAAGAAGCCGGCGCCGATGCGCTTGCTGAAGGTGATACCGATCTCGGTGCCGCGGGCCGCGCAGAGGAAGCTGTCCTTCTGGCAGATCAGAGTGCCGCCGATCCGGGCGAGATCCACCGGTACCACGGTCCCCGGATAGGGCGCGGCGAAGGCCACCCGCGCCTGCCGCTTGCCGTGATTGGAGAAGTGCGTCATGAACAGCGACTCGCCGGTCAGCATGCGCTTGCCCATGCCCCACAGCTTGCCCAGCACGCCGCTCTGCGAACCGTCGCCCATGCGGGTCTCGAAGCGCACGCCTTCGGTCATGTAGTTCATCGCGCCGGCCTCGGCGATCACCGTTTCGCCGGGATCGAGGATGATCTCCACCGACTGGGCGTGGGAACCGAGGATTTCGTAGTCGAGCTGATGACTGGCCATGGAAACGGTCCTTATCGAGGCGGGAAGCCTGCAAGGATACTCCGTGAGCCTGCCGGTGGGCGCGCAGCGACATGAAGCGCCGCACGCCGCGCGCCTCAGAGGATGTTGGCGTAGTCCGCCTCGATCCGCTCCATGCTGAGGTGGTTGAGGAAGTTGGAGAAGCACATCCAGGCCGACAGGGCATTGAGGTCGCGGAACTGCTCCGGCAGGTACTTCGGCGGCACCACCAGGCCCTGGTCCACCAGCTGGCGCAGGGTGCGCATGTCCTCCAGGGTGGTCTTGCCGCAGAACAGCAGCGGGATCTGCTCCAGCTTGCCCTTGCGCACCGCCAACTGGATGTAGTTGTAGATCAGGATGAAGCCTCTGAGATACGACAGATCCTTGGTGAAGGGCATGCCGTCCGGCCGCGAACCGCGGAACACGCGGCTGACGTTGGTGTAGCTGTCCTCGTCGCTCAGCCCCTGGTCGCGGAAGAACTCGAAGATATCCAGGAAATTCGCCCCCTGCTCGGCCATGTGGATGGCGCGGGTGCGGTTGGTCAGCTTGCGCAGGCGACTGGGATAGGAGGCGAAGGCGATCACCTCCATCAGGATCGCCAGGCCCTCCTGGGTCACCGTGGAGGACGGCGGGCCCTTGGCCAGGAAGGTGCAGATCGGCTGGCTCAGCCCGTTGAGCGTGGTGGCCACGTGGACCAGCCCCTCGTGCACCTCCAGGGCGCGCACGTCGCGTGCGTTGAACAGCGCGTCGCTGCGGATCTTGATGTAGTCGGCCCCGGCCGCGGCGTCGGCGACGATGCCGTCGGACTCGAACACACGAACCGTGCCCTCGTGCTCGCCGAACACCCGATTCAGGCGCTCCTGGAGCATCTGCACGGCAACGCCGGCATTGAGGGTCTTGGGCTCGTCCTTGAGATCGCCGCGATCGGCGATCTGGTTGAGGTAGTCGGAGAGCATCAGGCCCAGATCGGCCAGGGTCGGGTCGCCGGCATGGAAGGCATCCGAGGCGGCACCGTAGAGCTCCTCGGAAATCAGCCCGAAGTCCGGGGTGCCGCGCGCCTCGAGCATGCGGATGACCATGCGGTATTCCTTGCACATGCGCCGCATGATCTGCCCGACCGGACTGAACTGACCGAGCTGGCGGGTGATATCCCGCTCGATACCTTGAAATTCCTGCTTTTTCGCCACCGAATCGAAGGATAGCGGGCGACTCTCATAGTAGGTCCGATCCACCGGCGGCAACTGGCGGCAACCGGCGGCGAAGAAGCGCTGACGCACCTCGTCGTCCCATTTCACCGCATCCAGCACACGGATCGGCATCTGTGCCTCGACCAGGCGGTCGGAAAGACTGCGGATGATCTGCTGGTACTCGTACTGCTGCTTGCGTCTGCTCATCGAGCTCTCACTGGCCGACGCGCCGATAGCGCGCCACTTCGCTGAAAACATCGGAATTGGCAGGATCGTCCAGGTAGGCGAAGACCCTGTCCAGCGGGCTGAGAACGCGCACCCCGGGACCCTGGGCGGTGGCAAGCGGCTTGCCGGCCAGCGCGCCTTGCTCCAGTGCCTGGCGGATCCGTGCCGGCTCCAGGTTGTAGAGCACCAGCTCGTTCTGCGCCGTCAGCTCGAAACCGAGGATGAGGAAACCGCCGCCGAGGTCGTCCGGCAGCCCGGCGGAAAGATACCAGCGCCGGCCATGGCGGGCCACGCTGAATTCGGCCTGCGGCGGACTCTGCCCGTCATCGGCCCCCTCCAGGTATTGCCGGGCACGATAGCGACCGGGGCCGGCCTGGCGGATCTCCAGGGCCAGTTGCTCGCCCCATTCGTTACGCCGACTCCATTCTCCGAGCAGGGGAATGGGGGCCGCTTCGCCGGGGGCGATCCGCTCGGTGAAGCTTACCAGGCAGCCGGCGAGCAAAAGGCAGGACAGCAGGAGGACCGGAAGACGCCAGGCTTGCATAACGCTTTCCTCCGCCAGGAAGGGCCGCCCCGATGTCCGCCAGCGGGACGGCCACCTTGTCAGAGCCCGAGGACCAGGTACATGTAGCGGCTCAGAATGGCCAGCATCTCCTCGTCATCCAGGCGCCCCGCGCCTTCGAGCAGGCCCTGGTACTCCATGCGCCCGATGATCCCGGTCAGCACGCTGGCATCCTGCTCCGGATGCTGCGAACCGAGCACCTGGAAAAACTGGATGGCCCCCTGCTGCAGGATCCGCCGATGGGAACGGGCCAGTTCATGCAGGCGCGGATTGATCAGCGCCTCCTGCTGGAAGGCCTGTTCGGCGACCAGTTCGTCGCGCCGAAAGTGCAACTGGTGACGTACATAGCCGACCGCCAGCCGAGCGATCTCCTCCGCCAGCTGGCGGCGCGAGTCGCCGCTGTCGTCCAGGCGGTCGGCCTGCTCCAGCAGGAGCCCCTGGGTACGCTCCCAGAAGCCGGCCATGTAGGCCGCGCTGCGCTCGACGAACAACGCAAAGGTATCCGTGAGCAGATCGTCGATGTCCTTGAAGTAGTAGGTGGTCGCCGACAGCGGCACGCCGGCCTCGGCGGCCACCGCCCGGTGGCGCACGGCACGCACGCCGTCACGGATGATGATGCGCATGGCTGCGTCGAGAATCGCCTGACGGCGCTGCTCGCTGCCGCGCCGGCTGGTCTTTCGACCTTGATACTGGACACTGTGGGCAACAGCGCTGGCCACGCGGGCGGCACTGTTCAACGGAAGGAACTGGGTCAAGACGGGCATCCTTTTCCAACTAAGACCTGTGCCCATTGTTAGGGCTTTCTGCGCCAGAAGCAATCCATGCTGGCACTTTGATTCCAAAGTATGCGACCGATGGGGCGAATGCTCCACCAACGACAAGGCCCGCAGCAGGGTGCGGGCCTTGTCGACAAGCGGCTGCACAGCCGCCAGGTCAGACTTCCGGACGCATGTGCGGGAAGAGGATCACGTCGCGGATCGACGGCGAATCGGTCAGCAGCATCACCAGGCGGTCGATGCCGATGCCCTCGCCGGCGGTCGGCGGCATGCCGTATTCCAGGGCGCGCACGAAGTCGGCATCGAAGTGCATGGCCTCGTCGTCGCCGGCGTCCTTGTCCCTGACCTGCTGCATGAAGCGCTCGGCCTGGTCCTCTGCGTCGTTCAGCTCGGAGTAGGCGTTGGCGATCTCGCGGCCGCCGATGAACAGCTCGAAGCGGTCGGTGACGCTCGGGTCATCGTCGCTGCGCCGGGCCAGCGGCGAGACCTCGAAAGGATAGCGGGTGATGAAGGTCGGCTGCTCCAGGCGGTGCTCGACCAGTTCCTCGAAGATCATCGTCTGCAGCTTGCCCAGGCCCTCGAAGCCCTTGACATCGGCACCGGCCTGCCTGGCGATGGTGCGGCATTTCTCGATGTCGCGCAGGTCCTCGGCGGCGATTTCCGGGTTGTAATGGAGGATCGAGTCGAACACCGACAGGCGGGCGAAGGGCTCGCCAAAGTGGAACACCTTGCCCTGGTAGGGCACGTCGGTGGTTCCCAGCACCAGCTGCGCCAGCTCGCGGAACAGCTGCTCGGTGAGGTCCATGTTGTCCTCGTAGTCGGCGTAGGCCTGGTAGAACTCGAGCATGGTGAACTCGGGGTTGTGGCGGGTCGAGACGCCTTCATTGCGGAAGTTGCGGTTGATCTCGAAGATCCGCTCGAAGCCGCCGACCACCAGGCGCTTGAGGTAGAGCTCGGGCGCGATGCGCAGGAACATCGGCAGGTCCAGCGCGTTGTGGTGGGTCTGGAAGGGCTTGGCCGCGGCGCCGCCGGGGATGACCTGCAACATCGGGGTTTCCACTTCGAGGAAGTCGCGCTCGGCGAGGAATTTGCGGATGTGGGCGATGATCTGCGAGCGCACGCGGAAGGTGTGGCGGGTTTCCTCGTTGACCATCAGGTCGACGTAGCGCTGGCGGTAGCGCTGCTCGGTGTCGGTCAGGCCGTGGTGCTTGTCGGGCAGCGGGCGCAGCGACTTGGTCAGCAGGCGTACCGAGGTCATGTGCACGTAGAGGTCGCCCTTGCCGGAGCGCGCCAGAGTGCCCTCGGCGGCGATGATGTCGCCCAGGTCCCAGTGCTTGACGGCCTCCAGGGTGTCGGCCGGCAGCCCCTTGCGGTCGACGTAGACCTGGATGCGCCCGCTCATGTCCTGGATGACCATGAAGGCGCCGCGATTGAGCATGATGCGCCCGGCCACCCTGACCGGAATCGCCGCCGCTTCCAGCTCCTCCTTGCTCGCCTCGGCGTAGCGCTTCTGCAAGTCGGCGCAGTAGCTGTCGCGGCGGAAATCGTTGGGGAAGGCGTTGCCCTTCGCGCGCTCGGCGGCAAGCTTTTCCTTGCGCAGGGCGATCAGCTTGTTTTCTTCCTCGTGGAGGGCATGCTGGTTCAGCGGTTGTTCGCTCATGGTCGTCTGTTTCCATCACTGATTCGTTCCCTCTCCCCTGGGGAGAGGGTTAGGGAGAGGGGTGGCGCCGGAGCTGGTGCCAGCCCCTCACCCCCGCCCTCTCCTGCGCGGAGAGGGAGTCAAAGGCATCGAAGGCCCCGCAGGGCTGCCAGGCATCGCGGGCGCGGCGCGTTACAGGCCCTGCTTGAGGCTGGCCTCGATGAAGTCGTCGAGATCGCCGTCCAGCACCGCATCGCAGTTGCTGTTCTCGATGCCGGTGCGCAGATCCTTGATCCGCGACTGGTCGAGCACGTAGGAGCGGATCTGGTGACCCCAGCCGATGTCCGACTTGGTGTCTTCCAGAGCCTGGGCCGCAGCGTTGCGCTTTTGCACCTCCAGCTCGTAGAGCTTGGCGCGCAGCATCTTCATCGCGCGATCCTTGTTGGCGTGCTGGGAGCGCTCGTTTTGGCAGCTCACCACGGTGTTGGTCGGCAGGTGGGTGATGCGCACCGCCGAGTCGGTGGTGTTCACGTGCTGGCCGCCGGCGCCGGAGGAGCGGTAGGTGTCGATGCGCAGATCGGCGGGATTGATGTCGATCTCGATGTTGTCGTCGATCTCCGGCGAAGCGAACACCGCGGAGAAGGAGGTATGGCGACGGTTGCCGGAGTCGAACGGGCTCTTGCGCACCAGACGGTGCACGCCGATCTCGGTACGCAGCCAGCCGAAGGCGTATTCGCCCTTGATATGCACGGTCGCGCTCTTGATGCCGGCGACCTCACCTTCCGACAGCTCGACGATCTCGGTGTCGAAACCGTGCTTGTCGGCCCAGCGCAGGTACATGCGCAGCAGCATGTTGGCCCAGTCCTGTGCCTCGGTGCCGCCGGAGCCGGCCTGGATGTCGAGATAGGCGTTCTTGGCGTCCATTTCGCCGCTGAACATGCGGCGGAATTCCAGCTTCTCGAGAGTCTCGCGCAGCCGCTCGACCTCGGCGGCGACGTCGTTCACCGCGCCTTCGTCGTTTTCCTCGACGGCCATGTCCAGGAGATCGCGAGAATCGGCCAGACCGCCGGCGAGTTCGTCCAGGGTCTCCACGGCCTGCGCCAGCTGGGCGCGTTCGCGCCCCAGGTTCTGCGCATATTCCGGATTGTTCCAGATGTTCGGGTCTTCCAGCTCGCGCTCGACCTCGGTCAGACGATCACGCTTGTGATCGTAGTCAAAGATACCCCCGAATGGTCTGGGTACGTTCGGACAGGTCCTTGATGCTGTTGAGGATCGGGTTGATTTCCATGGTGGGCAGCACTCGCGGTCGGACGGTACGAAAAGCCGGGGAGTATAACGCAGCGGGCCGTACCTGACAGCCCGCGCGTCCGCACGCCGTGCCGCGCAGCCGGGCTCAGGCGGCCCGGGCCTGAGCCTCCAGCTCCGCCTTGAGTTGCGGGTCGAGCCTCAACTGCCGGGCCAGCTCGTCGAGGTAGGCACGCTCCATGTACTGCTCCTCGTCGACCGCCAGAAGACTGGCGAGATAGATCTCGGCAGCCAGCTCGGGCGTGTCGGCGGCCCGGGCCACATCGGCCGGGTCCAGCGGCCTGTTCAACTCGCCGTGCAGCCAGTGCTTCAGCTCGTCGTCCTCGGCGACCTTGACCAACTCGGTTTCGATCAGCTGGCGCTCGTGCTCGTCCACGTGCCCGTCGGCCTTGGCCGCGGCGACCAGCGCCTTGAGCACCGCCTGGCTGTGTCCCTCGGCCTTCTCCGGCGGCAGGCGGTCGAGGGTCTGCGGCTCGCGCCGGAGAGCGCCGGCCTGCTGGGCCTGCCAGTTGCTGAAGGCCTTGTAGGCCAGCATCCCGAGGGCAGCGAGGCCGCCGTAGGCCATGGCATTGCCGCCCAACCTGCCGATCCGTCGCTTGCCGAGCAGCAGGCCCAGGGCTCCGGCCGCCAGCGCGCCTTTGCCCCCGCCCCCCGTAAGGCCACCCAGAGCGCCGCCGCCGGCACCGCCGAGGATGTCACCGAGTACACCACCACCAGCCCCGCTGCCGGGCATTGACTGCCCCTGACGGCGAAAGCCCTGGGCGGACCTGAGAAGTTGGTCGAGCAATCCGCTGGTGTTCATCGCGCAGTCTCCTCTGGTCGAAAGGCGAGGCCGGCGCAGTCAGTCGAGTTCGCCGGCCTCGCGGAACGGCGTGTCGCGATGCGCGGCCCGCACGTATTGCGCCGGCCAGGGCACCGTCTTGTCGCCGAGAAAGTCCGCTGCATGCAGCGGCCAGTAGGGGTCGCGCAGCAGCTCGCGGGCCAGCAGGATCAGGTCGGCCTGACCAGTGCGCAGGATGTGCTCGGCCTGCGCTGCCTCGGTGATCATGCCCACCGCGCCGGTGGCGATTTCCGCCTCGCGGCGCACCTGCTCGGCAAAGCGGGTCTGGTAGCCCGGGCCGACGGGGATTTCCGCCGCCGCCGCGGTGCCGCCGGAGGACACGTCGATCAGGTCGACGCCCAGCGCCTTCAGGCGCCGGGCCAGCTCCACCGTCTCCTCCGGGTTCCAGCCCTCCTCCACCCAGTCAGTGGCCGACAGGCGGACGAACAGCGGCAGGTTCTCGGGCCACACCGCGCGCACCGTCTCGGTCACCTCCAGCAGCAGGCGGATGCGGTTGTCGAAGCTGCCGCCATACTGGTCCCGACGCTGATTGGACAACGGCGAGAGAAATTGATGCAGCAGATAGCCGTGGGCGGCATGCACCTCGGCGACCTTGAAGCCGGCGGCCAGGGCACGCTCGGCGGCACGCACGAAGGCCTGGATGACCCCGCCGATGCCCTTCTCGTCAAGGACCTGGGGTACCGCGTGGCGGGGATCGAAGGGGATCGCCGAAGGGCCGACCGGAGTCCAGCCGCCCTCCGCGGGCGGCACGCTGCCCGGCCGGCCCAGCCAGGGCTGCCAGACGCCCGCCTTGCGGCCGGCATGGGCCAGCTGGACACCGGCCAGCGAGCCTTGGGCCTCGATGAAGGCGGTGATACGGCGCAGCGGCTCGATCTGCTCGTCGCACCAGAGGCCGAGATCCTGAGGGGAGATCCGCCCCTCGGCCGTGACCGCGGTGGCCTCGGCGATCACCAGCCCGGCCCCGCCCACCGCGCGGCTGCCCAGGTGCACCAGATGCCAGTCGTTGGCCAGCCCGTCACGGGCCGAGTACTGGCACATCGGCGATACCACGATGCGATTGGGCAAGGTCAGCTGACGCAGGGTAAAGGGCTCGAACAGCAGGCTCATGACAACACTCCGGTCCTAACGAATGGTCGACACTTCAACTCTAGACGGGAGGAAAGCCGGCATCGGTGGAATATGGCAAACAGACTCCCTGCATTCCCCGGCAGACTGGCCTCGATGCCGACTACCTGCGCCGGGCGATGACTGCAGCCACTGCGGCGGCGAACCGGTACCGACGAGGCGGGCAAGGCGGCCCGGCCAGCCCTTCTCGGCACCGCTCAGCGTGCCTCGATATGCACCACCACCAACTGCACGCGCTCCTGCCCGCGGTACTCGTTGACGTCCAGCCGGTAAGCCAGCTCGACCCAGCGCACCATGGGGTTCGGCCATTGCTCGCGGTCGACGTTGAAGGCGATGGCGTCGAGCTGCAGTGCCCCGCACTCGCTGCCTACCACCAGCTTCAGATGACGCTCGCCGACCAGCCGCTGCCGGACGACCTGGAAGACCCCGTGGAACAGCGGCTCGGGAAAGTGCTGGCCCCAGGGGCCGGCCTGGCGCAGGGCGCGGGCCAGGTCGAGGTGGAACTCCTCGACGCCGAGCCGACCGTCGGAGAGCAGCCGCCCGGTCAGGTCGTCCGCGCAGAGCTGGCGACGCACCTCGGCGTCGAAAGCCGCGGCGAAGGCGCCGAAGTTCGCCTGCGGCAGCGACAGCCCGGCGGCCATGGCGTGCCCGCCGAACTTGCTGATCAGTCTTGGCTGCCGGGCCGCCACCGCATCCAGCGCATCGCGGATGTGGAATCCCGGCACCGAGCGGGCCGAGCCCTTGAGCAGGCCGTCGCCGGCATCGGCGAAGGCGATGGCCGGACGGTGGTAGCGCTCCTTGAGGCGCGAGGCGAGGATGCCGATCACCCCCTGGTGCCAGTCCGGCTCGAACAGGCAGAGGCCGAAGGGCAGCGCCTCGACCGGCAGCTCCTTGAGCTGGGCCAGGGCTTCGCGCTGCATGCCCTGCTCGATGGCCTTGCGGTCCTGGTTGAGCTGATCGAGCTGCACCGCCATCTCGCGGGCCAGCCCCTCGTCCTCGCAGAGCAGGCATTCGATGCCGAGGGACATGTCGTCCAGCCGCCCGGCAGCATTCAGCCGCGGACCGAGGATGAAGCCGAGATCGGTGGAGGTGATCCGCCGGTGGTCGCGCCCGGCCACCTCGAGCAGCGCGCGCAGCCCCGGCCGCGCCCGCCCGGCGCGAATGCGCGCCAGCCCCTGGTGGACCAGGATGCGGTTGTTGGCGTCCAGCGGCACCACGTCGGCGACGCTGCCCAGGGCGACCAGATCGAGCAGCTCGGCCAGGTTCGGCTCGGTCCGCCCGGCGAACCAGCCCAGCTCGCGCAGGCGGGCGCGCAGCGCCAGCAGCACGTAGAAGATCACCCCGACCCCGGCCATGGCCTTGCTGGGGAATTCGCAGCCCGGCTGGTTGGGATTGACGATGGCGTCCGCCGCCGGCAGTTCGTGGCCCGGCAGGTGGTGGTCGGTGACCAGCACGCGCAGGCCGGCGGTCCGGGCCGCGGCCACGCCGTCGAGGCTGGAGATGCCGTTATCCACCGTCACCAGGAGTTCGGGCTGGCGCGCCAGGGCCACGGCGACGATCTCGGGGGTCAGCCCGTAGCCGTACTCGAAGCGGTTCGGCACCAGATAGTCGACGTGCGCCGCGCC
This sequence comes from Azotobacter salinestris, assembly GCF_009363155.1. Lineage (NCBI taxonomy): Bacteria > Pseudomonadati > Pseudomonadota > Gammaproteobacteria > Pseudomonadales > Pseudomonadaceae > Azotobacter > Azotobacter salinestris. The sequence goes on along the minus strand of NZ_CP045302.1, from coordinate 3,977,178 downwards.
GAGCAGGCGCAGGCCGAGCACGCCGACCGTGCTGGCGGTGGCGCCGTCGGCGTCGAAATCGCCGACGAAGAGGATGCGCCGGCGCTCGCGCAGTGCCTCGACCAGCAGCTCCACCGCCGCCTCGATGCCCTTGAGCCGGCTATAAGGCAACAGCCGCGCCAGTCCCTTGTCCAGCTCGGCGGCGGACTGCACGCCGCGGGCGGCGTAGAGGCGGGTCAGAAGCGGCGGCAGATCGCCCAGGTCGGGCAGGCGTTCGGGCAGCGGACGGGGTTCGATTCGCATTGAATGGTAATTTTCCAGGGCGGAAGCAGCCGCCGGATTCGAAGCCTGGCGGGTTGCTCCCGCCCCATGGGAAGACAGCAATCAGCGTTCGCCGAGCAGCCACTCCAGAGGAATCTCGTGCTGGCCGCGCTCGTCGGTGACGAACAAGGCGCCATCGCTGATCATCACGCTCCAGCTGAGCGAACGCGGCAGGTCGCGGGCCAGCGCCTCCAGCGCCTCCTGCCCCACGGCAGCCACGCTGAGATTCTTCAGACCCTTCACCGCGTCCAGCACCTTGCCCTGCCAGACCCGCAGGCTGCCGTAGGCCAGCAGGCTGACCCGCTCGGCGCGGCGCGAGCACCAGATCAGGCGCTCGGCGTCCGGCTGACCGACCTCGATCCAGTGCAGGACGCGGTCATCGAGGCTCTTCTGCCACAGAGCCGGCTCGTCGACGTCCGACAGGCCGCGGCCGAAGGCCAACTGCTCGTCGTACCAGAGGGCATAGGCGATCAGCCGCACGGCCAGACGCTCCTCGGTTTCCGAAGGGTGCCGGGCGACGGTGAAGCGCAGGCTCTCGTAGACCCCGCGGTCCAGGTCGGTGAGGTTGAGTTCGACTTTGTAGGGGGTGGCTTGCAGGGCCATGGGCAGGCATCCGGTCCGATCCGAGGGGGCGGCAAGTGTACCCCGAATCCGGCGCGCGGGCTGCAGCGCTCAATCGGCGAAGCACTCGACCCGGTTGCGCCCGTTGGCCTTGGCCCGGTACAGCGCCTGATCGCCGAGAGCCAGCAGGCGCGACAGGTCGTAGCCGGCCTGCACGGTAGAGGCGATGCCGATGCTGACGCTGATACGCCCCCCCGGCTCCAGCAGCAGCTCGCTGCAGGCTTGGCGGAGGCGTTCGGCCACCTGCAGCGCCACCGTCTCGTCGCCTCCGGGCAGCAGGCAGGCGAACTCCTCGCCGCCGATACGCCCGCAGACATCCTGCTGGCGGATCCCCAGCGCGAGCAGACGCCCGAAGGCGACCAGCGCCGCATCGCCCGCGGCATGCCCATGGGTGTCGTTCAGCCGCTTGAAGTGATCGAGGTCGCAGAGCAACAGGGTCGCCGGCCGACCCTCGGCGGCGCAGTGGGCGAGCAAGGACTCGCTGCCGGAGGTGAAGGCCCGCCGGTTGCCGATATCGGTGAGCGGATCGCGATAGGCCACCGTCCGGTAGCGCTGCTCGGCGCGCTCGCGGACCATGGCGTGGATGACGAAGGCGATGCCGTTGGCGAACAGAAAGGCCTCCAGCACCAGCCAGGCCATGAAGCCGGCGCCGCTCTCGCTCCAGTGCTGACCGATGGATTCGCCGCGATCGAGCAGCAGGCGCAGGCTGTAGAAGGCGCAGTGCAGAATCAGCAGCACCAGGGCCGGAGCGATGGAGACCGTCAGGGACGTACGGGCGCGCCAAAGCTCCCAGGCCCCCAAGCCGGTATAGAGAATGACCAGCAGGTTGCTGACCGCCACCCGAAGCGGCAGCGAGGCGAGGAAGAGCGGCCACAGACAGAGCAGCCCCCAGAGCAGCGCTCCCGCCAGGATTCCCAGGCGGCAGGCCGGGCGCCCGGCGAACACGCGCGCGGCCGTCCAACCCAGTCCGCCCGACAGCTGCAGCAGCATGTTGCCGAGCACGATGGACAGGGTGTCGACCCCGATGCCGCGCAGACTGCCCAGCAACATGCCCGCCGCGGCCACCAGAAGCGTGCCGGCCATGTAGCCGAGGGTCGACTCGCCATCGCTGCGCCACCAGGCATGCAGCATCAACAGGCCCAGCAGGACCAGCACGTAGACAACCGTCAGCAGCAGAGTGGGCAGATGCAGGGTCATGGACAGGCTGGGGCCGGAACCGGGAGGCGGAACTTTACGTGCGCCGCGGACAGGGCGCCAGCCCCGGCATAGCATGCCCGGACTGGTCGGGCATGGCACCGCGGGTTAGAGTCGCCGCCATCGCCAGCCCGACGGACCCCATGCCATGCCCAGCTCAGCCAAACCCCTCGCCGGCCTCAAGGTGATCGAACTTGGCAGCCTGATCGCCGGCCCCTTCGCCGCGCGCCTGTGCGCGGAGTTCGGCGCCGAGGTGATCAAGGTCGAATCGCCCGACGGCGGCGATCCGCTGCGCAAGTGGCGCAAGCTCTACGAGGGCACCTCGCTGTGGTGGTTCGTCCAGGCGCGCAACAAGAAGTCGATCACCCTCAACCTCAAACATCCGGACGGCCTGGCGATCCTCAGGCAGCTCTTGGCCGACGCGGACATTCTGATCGAGAACTTCCGCCCCGGCGTGCTGGAGAAACTCGGCCTCGGCTGGGAGGTGCTGCATGAACTCAACCCGAAGCTGGTGATGGTGCGCCTGTCCGGCTTCGGCCAGAGCGGGCCGCTGAAGGACCAGCCGGGCTTCGGCGCGGTCGGCGAATCGATGGGCGGACTGCGCTACATCACCGGCTTCGAGGACCGCCCGCCGGTGCGCACCGGCATCTCCATCGGCGACTCGATCGCTGCGCTCTGGGGAGTGATCGGCGCGCTCATGGCGCTGCGTCACCGCGAGGTCGGCGGCGGCCAGGGCCAGGTGGTGGACGTGGCGCTCTACGAGGCGGTGTTCGCCATGATGGAAAGCCTGGTGCCGGAGTTCGACGTGTTCGGCTTCATCCGCGAGCGCAGCGGCAACATCATGCCCGGCATCACCCCCTCCTCCATCCACACCTGCGCCGACGGCCGCCACCTGCAGATCGGCGCCAACGGCGATGCGATCTTCCGGCGCTTCATGCAGGCCATCGGCCGCGGCGACCTCGCCGACGATCCGAGCCTTGCCGACAACGCCGGCCGCGATGCGCGCCGTGACGAACTCTACGGGGTGATCGACCGCTGGGCCGCGTCCCTGCCGGCGGACCAGGCCATGGTCCTGCTCAACCGCGCCGAGGTGCCGGCCAGCCGCATCTATTCGGTGGAGGACATGGTCACCGACCCGCAATTCCTCGCCCGCGAGATGTTTCTCAGCGCCCGGCTGCCGGACGGCAAGCCGTTCAAGGTGCCCGGCATCGTGCCCAAGCTGTCGGAGACGCCCGGCTCGGCGGACTGGATCGGTCCGGAACTGGGCGAGCACACGAGTGAGCTGCTGCAGGCGCTCGGCTACAGCACGGAACGGATTGCCGCCCTGCGCGAAAACGGAGCGGTCTGACCCCGACATTGCACTGTCCGGGCACAAACGAAAGGGCCCCTCGATGGTCGCGGGGCCCTTTCGTCGCTCGTCATGCTCAGAACACGGCGCTCTGCCGAGCGCATTGCCCTCCCTCCAGCGCGGCGATCACCCTGGGCGGGAGACGCCCTTCGAGGATGCGCAGGTCGCGGTGGAGGCCATCCACCACATCGATGAGCAACCACTTGTCCAGCAGTTGCGCCGGACGAAGCAGGCGCTCGATCAGAATCTCGCCAGTGCCGCTCTGCAGCGTCAGCAACCGACCTCCATCCGGGCGAACCGCTCCTATATCGATCTTGTAAGGCGCCAGTGCCTCGACCAGCAATGCACGCGTGCTCTCCATATCCAAACACCTCAGGTGACGAGAAGGCTGCTTACAGCCTGCAAATGACTTGCCAGCACGCAGAAAGTTTCCATCCGGCTCGTCTGCAGGCATCGGGGGCATGGCGCGCACTGGAGAGCAGAGCCCGCCAGCGGTCGCCATGGCCGGCCATGCGATGCCTGGACAGGCTACGGAGGGAATATGAAAGAAAAAAGCCGCCCCCCTGTCGGGAGGCGGCTTCGTTGCTCGAGCGTCAGCGAGCTTCAGTGGCCAGCTGCATGCTTCACAGCAGTTTGCCGCGGTTGCCGTGCCGGCTGACGAAGTCCTGCACCGCCTTGAGGTCGTTGGGCAGCACGCTGCAGCGCTCCTCGCGCTGGAACAGGTCGGCCAGGTGCGCCGGCAGCTGCGGAGCTGCACCGATACCGGCCTTCTCCACCGCCTCGGGGAACTTGACCGGATGCGCGGTGCCGAGAACGACCATCGGCAGGGCCAGGCTGCGGCGGCACTCGCGGGCGGCCTTGACGCCGATCGCAGTGTGCGGGTCGAGCAGGTAGCCGGTCTCGCCATGCACCTCGGCGATGGTCGCGCAGGTGTTCTCGTCGTCCACCGCCAGCGAGTCGAACAGGCGGCGCGCCTCGGTCCAGCGGTCGTCCTCCACCGCCAGCCTGCCGGTGGCCTTGAAGCTGTCCATCAGCGCGGCCACGGCGGCGCCGTTGCGGCCGTGCAGGTCGAACAGCAGACGCTCGAAGTTGGAGGAAACCATGATGTCCATGGATGGCGACAGCGACGGGTGCAGGGTGTCCTTGTCGTAGCGGTTGCCGGACATGAAGCGGTGCAGGATGTCGTTGCGGTTGGTGGCGACGATCAACTGGTTGACCGGCAGGCCCATGTTGCGCGCCAGGTAGCCGGCGAAGATGTCGCCGAAGTTGCCGGTCGGCACCGAGAAGGCCACCGAGCGGTGCGGTGCTCCGAGCTGCAGGGCGGCATGGAAGTAGTAGACGACCTGGGCCATGATCCGCGCCCAGTTGATCGAGTTGACCGCCACCAGCCGGGTGCCCTTGAGGAAGCCCTGGTCGGCGAAGCTGGCCTTGACCATCTCCTGGCAGTCGTCGAAGTTGCCCTCGATGGCGATGTTGTGGATGTTGTCGCCGAGGATGGTGGTCATCTGCCGGCGCTGCACCTCGGACACGCGGTTGTGCGGGTGCATGATGAAGATGTCGACGTTCTCGCAGGCCTTGCAGCCCTCGATGGCGGCCGAGCCGGTATCGCCGGAGGTGGCGCCCATGATCACCACGCGCTCGCCGCGCCTGGTCAGCACGTGGTCGAGCAGGCGGCCGAGCAGTTGCAGGGCGAAGTCCTTGAACGCCAGGGTCGGGCCCTGGAACAGCTCGAGCACCCACTCGTTGGCGCCCAGCTGGGTCAGCGGCGCCACTGCCTTGTGGGCGAACACCCCGTAGGTTTCTTCGAGGATCCTCTTGAAGTCGGCGTCGGCGATGCAACCGGCGACGAACGGGCGCATCACCCGGAAGGCCAGCTCGTGGTACGGCAGGCCGGCCCAGGAGGCGATCTCCTCGACGGTGAAGCACGGCAGGTTTTCCGGCACGTAGAGGCCACCGTCGCTGGCGAGGCCGGCCAGCAGCACGTCTTCGAAATTCAGGGCCGGCGCCTGGCCACGGGTGCTGATGTAGCGCATGTGTGCAAACCTTCGGTTCGGGCCGCAGGCCCCGAGCCGCAGCGACTCGGACACTGGCGGCGGGCGGCGGGCGGCTTGTAGCGGATTAGTTGAGCTGTTCGACGCGGATGCGGACAACCTTGCCGACCACGCCCTCGAGGGTTTCCATGGCGGCGATGGCCTCGTCGATGCAGCGCTCGCGGACCCGGTGGGTGACCAGGATCATCGGCACCAGGCCGTCGTGCTCCTCGGCCTCCTTCTGCATGATCGACTCGATGTTGATGCCGCGCTCGGAGAGGATGCTCGCCACCTGGGCCAGCACGCCCGGATGGTCCTTGGCCTGGATGCGCAGATAGTAGGCGCTCTCGCAGGCCGAAATCGGCAGGATCGGATGGGCGGACAGCGCATCGGGCTGGAAGGCCAGATGCGGCACGCGATTCTCCGGGTCGGAGGTCATGGCGCGCACCACATCCACCAAGTCGGCCACCACCGCCGAGGCGGTCGGCTCCATGCCGGCGCCGGCGCCGCAGAACAGGGTCGAACCCACCGCGTCGCCGTTGACCATCACCGCGTTCATCACGCCGTTGACGTTGGCGATCAGCCGATCGGCGGGGATCAACGTCGGATGCACGCGCAGCTCGAAGCCCTCGCTGGTGCGCCGGGCGATGCCCAGGTGCTTGATGCGGTAGCCCAGCGCCTCGGCGTAGTTGACGTCGGCGCTGGTCAGCCTGGATATGCCTTCGGTATAGGCCTTGTCGAACTGCAGCGGGATGCCGAAGGCGATCGAGGCGAGGATGGTCAGCTTGTGAGCGGCATCGATGCCTTCCACGTCGAAGGTCGGATCGGCCTCGGCATAGCCCAGCGCCTGGGCCTCCTTGAGGACATCGGAGAAAGCCCGGCCCTTCTCGCGCATTTCGCTGAGGATGAAGTTGCCGGTGCCGTTGATGATGCCGGCCACCCAGTTGATGCGGTTGCCGGCCAGGCCCTCGCGGATCGCCTTGATCACCGGGATGCCGCCGGCCACCGCCGCCTCGAAGGCGACGATCACGCCCTTCGCGCGGGCCTTGGCGAAGATCTCGTCGCCGTGCACGGCGATCAGCGCCTTGTTCGCGGTGACCACATGCTTGCCGTTGTCGATGGCCTTGAGCACCAGTTCGCGGGCCAGGCCGCAACCACCGATCAGTTCGACGACGACCTCGATCTCCGGATTGTCGACCAGCTCGAAAACGTCGGCGGCGATGGGGGTGCCGGCGATATCGCATTTCGGGTTGGCGCTGCGCATGGCGATCTGGGCGATCTCGATTTCACGCCCGGCACGGCGGGCGATCTCCTCGGCATTGCGTTTGAGCACATTGAAGGTGCCGCCACCGACGGTACCCAGTCCACAGATGCCTACTTTGACCGGTTTCACGCTGAAACTCCCCATCTTCACCGCAGAGAACGACCGGGCATGCCCCGGCCGCAGAGAAAAGAGCCGCACATTACGAAGCACTCGGCCTTTAGTCAATTGGCGCACCGCCCGCAGGGCGCCGACGGCGCGGCTTGACGGCCGTGCGGTCAGTTGGTCGCCTGGGCGGCGATAGCCTGCTTGGCCAGCTGCGGTGCCGGCTGGTAGCCCGGGATCATCTGCCCGTTGGCCAGCACCACGGCGGGAGTGCCCTGCACGCCGATCATCTGGCCCAGTTCGAACTGCCTGGCGACCGGGTTGTCGCAGGTGGCCGCCGGCACCTTCTCCCGCGCCTTGGCCTTGTTCATCGCCGTCTGGCGATCCTTGGCGCACCAGACGCTCACCAGATCCCCGTAGCCATGGGAGCCGATACCCTGGCGCGGGAAAGCCACGTAACGCACCTCGACGCCGAGCCGGTTCAGCTCCGGCACCTCGCTGTGCAGTTTCTGGCAGTAGCCGCAGTCGGTGTCGGTGAAGACGGTGATGTGGGTCTTCGGCTCCTTGGGCGCGAAGATCACCATCTCGCTGGCCGGTATGCCGTTGACGGTCTTCGCCACGGCCCGGCTTTCCGCCTTCTCGGTGAGGTTGAGCGGCTTGCCGTCCTTGAGCTGATACAGGTAGCCCTGCATGACGAACTGGCCGTCGGCACTGGCATAGAGCATCCGTCCACCCTTCAGCTGGACCTGGTAGAGACCTGTCATCGGGCTTTCGGCGATGGACTCGATCGGCAATCCCGGCTGCATCTGCTGCAGGGCCTTGCGAATGGCCTGGTCGGGATCGGCCGCCAGGGCCAGAGTGCCTGCCAGGCCAAGCGCCACGGCAGCGAAAAGCGAGGAAACGCGCATGGATACTCCGAGGATGGTGCGAATGGGCAGAGCCTATCACAGGCGGGACATGCCGGACGGTCTATTCAGCCACGCGGATGATGCCGCGCGTGCAGCTCCTGCAGGCGCGCCCGGGCGATGTGAGTGTAGATCTGGGTGGTCGACAGGTCGCTGTGGCCGAGAAGCATCTGCACCACGCGAAGGTCGGCGCCATGATTGAGCAGATGGGTCGCGAAGGCATGGCGCAGGGTGTGCGGCGACAGGCTCTTGTCGATCCCGGCCACCCGGGCGTGATGCTTGATGCGGTGCCAGAAGGTCTGCCGCGTCATCTGCTCGCCACGCAGGCTGGGAAAGAGCACGTCGCTCGGCCGCCCTCCGAGGAGCAGTACCCTGGCCTCGACCAGATAGCGCTCGAGCCAGGCGATGGCCTCCTCGCCCAGCGGCACCAGGCGCTCCTTGCTGCCCTTCCCGAAGACCCGCACCACGCCCTGGCGCAGGTTCAGTTGCTCCAGGCGCAGGCCAACCAGCTCGCTGACCCGCAGGCCGCAGGCATAGAGCACCTCGAGCATGGCCCGGTCGCGCAGCCCGAGCGGATCGTCGCTTTCCGGCGCCGCCAGCAGCGCCTCGACATCGGCCTCGGAGAGGGACTTGGGCAAGGGACGGCCCAATTGCGGCAGATCCACCTGCAGGGTCGGATCGCTGGCGATCACGCCCTCGCGCAACAGGTAGCGGAAGAAACCGCGCAGACCGGAGAGAAAGCGCGCGGTGGAGCGCGCCTTGTAGCCGGCGTCGACTCGCCAGGCCAGATGATCGAGGATCAGTTCGCGCCCCACCTCGACCAGCTCCAGACCACGCTCACCCAGCCAGCCGTTGAAAAGCTCGAGATCGCTGCGATAGGCCGCCCGGGTATGCGTCGAAAGCCCCTTCTCCAGCCAGAGGGCCTCGAGAAAACGCTCGATCTGTGGATGCTCGATGGAGGGCATGCTGATCCTTGCCAGAACGGACAGAAGTGCTGCCAGAGGACCGCCGGCCCGCTGGCAGCGGCAGCCTGTTCAGGCTGCCTCATCCTTTTCCATGGGAAAGCCGGGCAGTATCGCCTGCGGTCGCTTGTTCTCGTCGATGGCGACGAAACTGAACAGGCCGGTGATCGCCTTCTCGCGGGTACCGCAATACATGCCTTCGACGAAGATTTCCACCTCGACCTTGCAACTGGTGTTGCCGACCTGCACCACACGCCCGACCAGCTCGACGATCGAGCCGCCCGGGATCGGATGCTTGAAATCGACCCGGTCCGAGGAAACCGTGACCGTCGGCAGGCGGCAGAAGCGCGTTGCGGTGATGAACGAGACCTCGTCCATCCAGCCCAGCGCGGTGCCGCCGAACAGGGTGTTGTGGTGGTTGGTGGTGAACGGAAAGACCGCTTTGGTGATGCGGGTTTCGGATAACGCGATCCGACGCTGGATTTCTTGCTCTCTAGGGGTCATGCCACTACTTCCAGATGAAAAAATAGGTGGCTGCCACTGGCGGGATTTTTTTGTTGTGCGCTGCAAGGCAGGACTTACACGCCTGCCGGCGGACGCGCAAACGAAAAAGCAGCCTTTCGGCTGCTTTTTCGAGGAGAAAAACCCTGATCAGGAGAGTTTTTCCTTGATACGTGCTGCTTTGCCGGACAGGTCGCGGAGATAATACAGCTTGGCCTTGCGCACGTCACCGCGACGCTTGACGGTAATGCTGTCGACCAGTGGGCTGTAGGTCTGGAAGGTACGCTCTACGCCCACGCCGCTGGAGATCTTGCGCACGGTGAAAGCGCTGTTCAGGCCGCGGTTGCGCTTGCCGATGACCACGCCCTCGAAAGCCTGCAGACGCTGGCGCTCGCCTTCCTTCACCTTCACCTGCACGATCACGGTATCGCCCGGGGCGAAAGCCGGAATCTCTTTGCTCATCTGCTCGGCTTCGAGCTGCTGAATGATCTTGTTGGTCATCTGAGTGCTCCTGAGACAGACCCCTGGCCTGCCATCGATACGTCAACTATCGTTCCGCTGGCGAAGGTATTCCGCCAACAGCTTTTGCTCTTCTCCAGAAAGCGAGCGGCTATCCAGAAGATCGGCGCGGCGCTCCGAGGTCCGCCCAAGGGACTGCTGCAGACGCCAGCGCCGGATGTGCTCATGATTGCCGCTCAGCAGCACCTCAGGAACACGTTTTCCCTCGTACACCTCCGGTCGGGTGTAGTGCGGGCAGTCGAGCAGGCCATCGGTGAACGAGTCCTCCTCGGCGGAACCGGCATGCCCCAGCGCACCGGGCAACAACCGGGTAACCGCATCGATCAGCACCATGGCCGGCAGCTCGCCGCCGGACAGGACATAATCGCCGATCGACCACTCCTCATCCACGTGCGCTTCGATGAAGCGCTCGTCGACTCCTTCATAACGGCCGGCAATGAGAATCAACGCCTCCTCCTGCGCCAGCGCACGCACCGCCTGCTGCTTCAACTGGCGGCCTTGCGGCGACAGGTAGATCACCTTCGCCCGTCCTCCGACCGCGGCTCTGGCGGCAGCCAGAGCCCGCTCCAGAGGCTGGATCTTCATGACCATGCCCGGGCCGCCGCCAAACGGACGATCGTCCACCGTCTGGTGGCGGTCCTCCGTGAAGCTTCGGGGATTCCAGCAGTTGAGCCTGAGCAGGCCCTGTTTGACCGCTCGGCTGGTTATGCCGAAATCACGGATGGCGGCGAACATCTCCGGAAAGATGCTGATGACTTCGACCTGCATGCTCAGAAGTCCGCATCCCAGTCCACCCGCATTTCGCCAGCTGCCAGGTCCACCTGCAGCACGCAGTGCTCCGTATAGGGCAACAGGCGCTCGCGGTCATCCAAGCTGCCGGCACAAGGCCTGACCACCAACACATCGTTGGCGCCGGTTTCCAGCAGATGATCGACCTTGCCAAGCAAGCGATCTGCCTGATCGATTACCCGCAGGCCTTCGAGCTGATGCCAGTAATACTCGCCCTCACCCAGCCGAGGCAGCTGAGCGATGGGAACGCAGATCTCGAAGTCCGCCAAGGCACGCGCCTCGTCGCGATCATCGATTCCCTTCAGCTTGGCCACCAGGAGCCTGCCCTGCGGGCGCCCCCGGACCAGATCCACCTGCCGCCACTCATCGCCACGCCTGAGGATCCAGCGACGATAGTCGAACAGGTTGTCGATCGGATCGGTGAAGGAATAGACCTTCACTTCCCCGCGGACGCCGTGCACCGAAGTGATCTTGCCAAGAACGATCAGTTCGTCGGCGGATGCAGGCGTCGTGTCCATAGCGAACTCAGGCAGTCGCCTTGGCCGCTTCCTTGAGCAGCTGGGCAACGCGCTCGGACGGCTGGGCGCCCTGGCTCAGCCAGTAGGCGGCACGCTCCTGATCCACGGACAGCTTGGCTTCGGCACCCGAGGCGATCGGATTGAAGAAGCCGATGCGCTCGACGAAACGACCGTCGCGGGCGTTGCGGCTGTTGGTCACGGTCAGGTGGTAGAAGGGGCGCTTCTTGGAGCCGCCACGGGCAAGACGGATGGTTACCATGTGAACATCGTTCCTGTAGTCGGTGCTGCAAAACCAGATTGCACACTGGGCTCATGGCCCGAAAGGCCGCGTATTCTAAAGGTTATGCCGCATTTTGCAAACGGCTTTTCACCAGCCGCCCGACGAGCCCCGCCCCACTCGAGACGCCGCGAACGGCCGAGGCGGCCGGACCGACCGCTAGATCTTCGGCAGCCGACCGCCCGGGAACATGCTGCCCATGCCGCGCATCATCTTGGTGATGCCCCCCTTGGCGGTGAACTTCTTCATCATCTTCTGCATCTGCTTGTGCTGCTTGATCAGTCGGCCGACATCCTGCACCTGGGTGCCGGAGCCAAGGGCAATGCGCCGCTTGCGCGAACCGCTGATGATGTCCGGATCGCGGCGCTCGGCCGGAGTCATGGAGTTGATGATCGCCTCCATCTGCATCAGCTGCTTCTCCGCCACACCCTGGGCACTGCCCATCTGCGCCAGGTTGACGCCACCGATGGACGGCAGCTTGTCCATCAGCCCACCCAGACCGCCCATGTTCTTCATCTGCTGCAGCTGATCGCGGAAGTCCTCCAGATCGAAGCCCTTGCCCTTCTTCAGCTTGCTGGTGAGCTTCTCGGCCTTCTCGCGGTCGAGCTTGTGCTCGGCCTCCTCGATCAGGCTGAGCACGTCACCCATGCCGAGGATGCGCGACGCCATGCGATCCGGGTGGAACGGCTCCAGCGCCTCGCTCTTCTCACCCATGCCGATGAACTTGATCGGTTTGCCCGTGACATGGCGGACCGACAGCGCCGCACCACCACGCGCATCGCCATCCACCTTGGTCAGCACCACCCCCGTCAGCGGCAGGGCATCGCCGAAGGCCTTGGCCGTGTTGGCGGCATCCTGGCCCGTCATCGCATCGACCACGAACAGGGTTTCGACCGGCTTGACGGCGGCGTGCAGGAGCTTGATCTCCTCCATCATCTCGGCATCGACGTGCAGACGGCCGGCGGTATCCAGCAGCACCACGTCGATGAACTTGAGCCGGGCCTCGCGGATCGCCGCCTGGGCGATGTCCACCGGCTTCTGGCTGGCATCGGACGGGAAGAAGGCGACGCCAACCTCGCCGGCCAGGGTCTCCAGTTGCTTGATCGCTGCCGGGCGATAGATGTCGGCGGACACCACCAGGACCGACTTCTTGCGGCGCTCCTTGAGAAAGCGCGCGAGCTTGCCCACGGTGGTGGTCTTGCCCGCCCCCTGCAGACCGGCCATCAGCACCACCGCCGGCGGCGCCGCATTCAGCGCCAGATCCTCGTTGGCCGCCCCCATCAGCTCTTCCAGCTCGGCGCGGACGATCTTCACGAAGGCCTGCCCCGGAGTCAGGCTCTTCGAAACCTCGGTGCCGACGGCCCGCTCCTTGATCCGATTGACGAACTCCTTGACCACCGGCAGCGCGACATCGGCCTCGAGCAGGGCCATGCGCACCTCGCGCAGGGTGTCCTTGATGTTGTCCTCGGTCAGTTTGGCCTTGCCGGTGACATGGCGAAGGGTCTGGGAAAGGCGATCGGTAAGGTTTTCGAACATGCGCGTTCCTTTCAGGCTCGAAGAGCCCTGGGTGGGCTTGCAGCGGGTCGGCAATTATAAACGAAGGCGCCTGGAGCCGACACCGCTGGCGGTCTTTCGTGAGAAGCCCGTTGTGTGCCACACTCGGGACTTTAGGACCTGCCAGACACGGACTCATGCATCCACTGCTGCCCAGCCTCGCCGCTGCCGGTCTATATGCCTCCGCCACGCTGTACCAGGGCGTGCGCCTGGCCAGACGCAGCCTGCCGAACAAGCGCCTGCTGCTCCTGCTGGGCATCCTGGCCCTGATCGCCCACGGCCTCAGCCTGATCCCGCAACTGCTGGGACCGAGCGGCCTGACCCTGCACTTCTTCAATGCCTCCAGCCTGATCGCCGCCGCGGTGATCGCCCTGACCCTGCTCGCCAGTTGCTACATGCCGGTGGAGAACCTGCTGCTGCTGCTGCTGCCGCTGAGTGCGCTCACCGTGCTGCTGGCCCAGTTCATGCCGGTCGGCACCCTGCAGGGAATCGATGAGGAGCCCGGGATTCTCGCCCATATCCTGCTGTCGATCCTCGCCTACGGCATGCTCACCATCGCCATGTTCCAGTCCCTGCTGCTGCTGCTGCAGGACTATCAGCTCAAGCACAAGCACCCCTCGGGCCTGACCCGCAACTTCCCGCCCCTGCAGACCATGGAGAGCCTGCTGTTCAGCTTTCTCTGGGCAGGCTGGGGCCTGCTCTCGCTGTCGCTGGTCTCCGGCTGGCTGTTTCTCGACGACCTGTTCGCCCAGCACCTGGTGCACAAGACCCTGCTCGCCTGCCTGGCCTGGCTGGTCTTCTCCGCCCTGCTGATCGGCCGCCACCGCCTCGGCTGGCGCGGGCACACGGCAATCCGCTGGACTTTGAGCGGCTTCTGCCTGCTCATGCTCGCCTACTTCGGCAGCAAGCTGGTCCGCGAATTCATCCTGCATGTCTAACGCTCCATCCCCAAAGGCCGCCCGACGCAAGGGCAGTCCCTGCCAGCAAGCAAGCCGGCACGGGGCATGCCTCGCCCATTCTTCCGAGCACACCCCGGACCGCCCATGGACGCCCTGCATCCCGGTTACCTGATCGGCCTGCTGATCTTTCTGCTGCTATGCTCGGCCTTCTTCTCCAGCGCCGAAACGGGCTTGCTCAGCCTCAACCGCTATCGCCTGCGCCACCGAGCCAGGGAGGGGCATCGCGGCGCCCAGCGCGTCAATGCATTGCTCGAGCGTCCCGACCGTCTGCTCGGCACCATTCTGATCGGCAACAACTTCGTCAACATCCTCGCGTCCGCCATCGCCACTGTGCTGGCCACACGCCTTTGGGGCGAGGCTGGCATCGCCATTGCCACCCTCGGCCTGACCCTCGCCCTGCTGATCTTCGGCGAGATCACTCCGAAGACCCTGGCAGCCGTACGCCCGGAAATAGTGGCTTACCCCTTCAGCCTGCCACTGGCACAGCTGCAGAGGATCTTCTATCCGCTGGTGATCCTGCTCGGCTGGATCAGCAACGGCCTGCTCCGGCTGGTTGGCATCAGTCCGCAGAGCAAGGGCAGCGAGAGCCTGACCAGCGAGGAGTTGCGCAGCGTGCTCCACGAGTCCGGCGGGGCGCTGCCGCTGAACCGCCAGGGCATGTTGCTCGGCATACTCGATCTGGAGAAGGTCAGCGTCAACGACATCATGATTCTGCGCAACGAGGTCATCGGCATCGATCTGGAGGAGCCGATGGAAGCCATCATCAACCAGCTGCGCAGCACCTCGCACACGCGCCTGCCGGTGTTCCGCGGAGACATCAATCAGATCGAGGGCGTGGTGCACATGCGCCACATAGCGCGCCTGCTCACCGAGAAGCGGCTGAGCAAGGAGAATCTGCGCGCCGCCTGTCAGGAGCCCTACTTCGTTCCGGAAAACACACCGCTGGCTACCCAGCTGATCCATTTCCAGCAACAGAAGCGGCGCATCGCCATAGTGGTCGACGAATACGGCGACGTGCAGGGCATTGTCACCCTTGAAGACATCCTGGAGGAAATCGTTGGCGAGTTCACCAATCGCGACAGCCTGCTCGCCCCGGATATCCGGCCGCAGGAAGACGGCACCCAGATCATCGATGGCGCCGCCCACATACGCGAGGTCAACAAGGTGCTCGGCTGGCAGCTGCCGAGCGACGGCCCGCGCACCCTCAACGGCTTGATCACCGAAGTCTTGCAGAGCCTTCCCGATTGCGGGGTCTGCTTGGCCATCGGCCCCTATCGCCTGGAGATCCTCGAGACCTCGGGGAACCGGGTGAAGAACGTGCGCGCCTGGGAGGCCGATACCTCCTCCTCGACGACGTCGGAAGCTGAGTGAGGAGAGGCTGCCCGGCGAGCAGCCTCCGAACCGTTACAACTGCACCTCGACCGCCTGCGCGGCACGCGTCGCCTTCTGCCGTGCAGCCTCCACCGATGCATCCCGCGCCAAGGCTACGCCCATCCGCCGCAGACCGGCGACCTCCGGTTTGCCGAACAGGCGCAGAGCGGTATCCGGTTCGGCGAGCGCCTGACCCAGATTGGAAAAGCTCACCTCGCGGGACTGCCCCTCGACCAGAATCACCGCCGAAGCGGCCGGACCGAGCTGGCGGATCGTTGGGATCGGCAGGCCGAGAATGGCCCGTGCATGCAGGGCAAACTCGGAGAGATCCTGAGAGATCAGCGTTACCAGACCGGTATCGTGGGGACGCGGCGAGACCTCGCTGAACCAGACCCGGTCGCCCTTGACGAACAGCTCGACACCAAACAGTCCGCGCCCGCCCAATGCCTCGGTGACCGTCCTGGCGATGCGCTCGGATTCGGTCTGCGCCGTGGCGCTCATCGCCTGCGGCTGCCAGGACTCCTGGTAGTCGCCCTTCTCCTGACGGTGGCCGATAGGTGCGCAGAAGGTGGTTCCTCCCGCATGGCGCACGGTGAGCAGAGTGATCTCGTAATCGAAATCGATGAACCCCTCGACGATCACCCTCCCCTTGCCGGCCCGTCCGCCTTCCTGGGCGTAATCCCAGGCCGCCTGCAGCTGTTCCGGCCCCCTCACCAGGCTCTGGCCCTTGCCGGAGGAGCTCATGATCGGCTTGACCACGCAAGGGAAGCCGAGCGCTTCCGCCGCCGCACGGCACTCCTCGAAGCTGTCGGCGAAACGGTAGGGCGAGGTCGGCAAGCCCAGCTCCTCGGCCGCCAGACGGCGGATACCCTCACGATTCATGGTCAGGTGGGCAGCACGCGCGCTGGGAATCACCGTGAAGCCTTCGCTTTCCAGTTCGACCAGGGTCGCCGTGGCGATGGCCTCGATTTCCGGCACGATGTAGTGCGGCTGCTCCTGCTCGATCACGGCGCGCAGGGCGGCGCCATCGAGCATGTTGAGCACATGGCTGCGGTGGGCGACCTGCATGGCCGGCGCATCGGCATAGCGATCCACGGCGATCACTTCCACACCGAAGCGCTGCAGTTCGATCACCACCTCCTTGCCCAGCTCGCCTGAGCCACACAGCAATACACGGGTCGCACTCGGCGACAGCGGAGTTCCAATACGGGACATGGGGGTTTCCTTCAACATGCGCGCGCCTTGCCCGCACCAGTGGGCGAGAACGGACGCAACCTATGAGAGCAGGCCCTTGGCGCGGGCCCGTTCGGCACACAATGCCAATATCTGGCGGCGTTCGGAATTGTCCAATCGTCGCCAGCGCCTGATTTCATCCACCGTACGCTGGCAGGCGAGGCAGACATCGTCTTCATCCAGGGCGCACAACTGTACGCAGGGCGAAGGGACGGGCCGTTCTTCGCTCATCGATCTTCCACCGCAAGCCTTTGCGCACTGCCGGCACGCGGTGACGGCAAGCCTATCGTCATGATCCTCAGCCCAATTCGACGAAGCTCGCCGGCTGTTGCTCGGTCTCGATTCCGGCATCGAACAGCAGGTTCACCAGCTCGACCACCATCATCGCCGTCAGTCCCCAGATCTTGTACGGGCCGTAGCGGTAACAGGGTACGTACTGGCTGCGCCCCTGGTGGTCGATGCGATGGGTGGTTTCCCGAGGGTCCTCGCAGAAGAACGCCAGAGGCACGGAGAAGACCGCAGCGATCTCGCCGTCGTTGGGCCGGTATTCGACATAATCGGGCACCAGCGCCACGTAGGGCGTCACCTGGATGCCGTGACGCGACACCAGCGGACTGAGCGGCCCCACCACCTCGACCAGCCCTGGCGGCAGGCCGACCTCCTCCTCCGCTTCGCGCAGGGCGGTATGCACCAGATCGAGATCTTCGGGGTCACGGCGCCCTCCGGGAAAGGCCACTTCGCCACCATGGGTGGACAGGCCGCTGGCACGCAGGGTCAGCACCAGTTCGGGCTCGTCGCTGCGGGTGATCGGCATCAGCACCGCCGCCTCGGCAAAACGCCCGCCGGTATTCAGGGGGCGAGGCGAATAGTTGCGCACGCGCCGGAGTAGATCTTCCTGCATCGCCATTCTCTATCTTTACTCCATGAGAAACATCATGACACGAACCACACAACCGGCCCAACCCTTGCCCTACCAGCGGCAACCGGCCGACAACGAACCTTCGGGAAGACCCATGAAATTCTGCAGCCAATGTGGCAGCCCGGTGAGCTGGCAGACCCCCAGCGGCGACTACCGCCCGCGTTTCGTCTGCTCGTCTTGCAGCACCGTGCATTACCAGAACCCCAAGATAGTCGCCGGCTGTCTGCCGCTCTGGCGTGGACAGGTGCTGCTGTGCCGGCGCGCCATCGAGCCACGCCGCGGCTTCTGGACGCTGCCCGGCGGGTTCATGGAGAACAACGAAACCATGGAACAGGCGGCAGTCCGGGAAACCCTGGAGGAAGCCTGCGTGCGCGTGGAAGGACTCGAGTTGTATACCCTGTTCGATCTGCCACATATCCATCAGGTGCATGTATTCTTCCGCGCCCGCCTGGTCGACACGAACTTTGCCGCCGGCGAGGAAAGCCTCGAAGTAGGGCTGTTTCATGAAGCCGAGATTCCCTGGCCGGAGCTGGCTTTTCCGACCGTCGGTCATACCCTAGAATATTTTTTCGAAGACAGGGTTCGCCAGCTCTACCCGGTGCGCAACGAGCCCCTCGCGCCCTTGATTGCACTCTCCCGACGAACCCCTTGGAACAACTTTGATCGCTGATATGGAACTTTCGATGCGCTGGTTGCTTGCATCCCTTTGCCTGTTCGTTGCCGGCCTCTCGCAGGCCAGCGTTCCCACGACCGGAGAAGCACAGTCGATCGTCGACAAGGTGCTGGTGGTGAAGTCCGAACGCAAGCTCATGTTGCTCAGTCGGGGCCAACCGCTCAAGTCTTACCGGATTTCCCTGGGCAAGCAGCCCAAGGGGCCCAAGCAGCGCGAAGGCGACCAGCGCACCCCGGAAGGCCTCTACTGGCTCGACTGGCGCAAGACCAGCGACAAATACAACCTGTCCATGCACATCTCCTACCCCAACATCCGCGACCTGGCCAGGGCCCGTGCCGAGGGCGTACCACCCGGCAGCATGATCATGCTCCATGGCACGCCGCTGGATGAAACCTATCCCGAATGGTACTTCCACGGGCTGGACTGGACCGAAGGCTGCATCGCCATGCGCAACGACGACATGCGCGAGGTCTGGAGCCTGGTCAAGGACGGCACCCTGATCGAGATCCGCCCCTGACTCACGCAGAAAAAGCCCCGGCCGTCATCGACGGGGCGGGGCTTTTCCTGTTCTTGCCGGAGCGGAGTCAGAACTGCATGTCGGACAGCCGCCAGACCTCGAAGGCCGGCGTCTCGTAAGGATGGGCCTGCTTCAGCGCCTTGACGGCATCATGGATACGCTCGTCGGCGACCACCATCTCCACTTTCCACTCCGCCACCTGCTCCAGCTTGCCGGCCTGCCCCAGATAGGGCTGGCTGCCCTCCAGCGGGCGATACTGCCCTCGCCCCAGGACCTGCCAGCAGCAACTGTCGTAAGCCCCGATGCGCCCGCCTCCGGCGGCGAACACGGCTTCCTTGACCGTTTCCACGTGACTCTCCGGTACGTAAAAGCACAGCTTGTACATCGGAATTCCCCTAAGGCGGGCAGGTTCGGGCACTACAGCAGCCTGCCCCCTGTTCCCCGGTAATGGAGGAGCGCCCGACGATCCGGCGCCCCAGGAAAACGCATCCCCGCCGTCAGTCCACCCAGACCCGGGCATTGCGGAACATCCGCAGCCAGCCGGCATCCTCCTGCCATGCATCCGGCCGCCAGGAGTTCTGCACGGCACGGAACACCCGCTCCGGGTGCGGCATCATGATGGTCACGCGGCCGTCACGGCTGGACAGCCCGGTGATCCCCCGCGGCGAGCCGTTGGGGTTGGCCGGGTAGCGCTCGGTGACCTTGCCGTGGTTGTCGACGAAGCGCAGTGCCACGCAGCCGGACAGGTCGGCCTCGAGCAAGGCCTCCTCGCTCTCGAACTCGGCATGCCCCTCGCCATGGGCGATGGCGATCGGCAGACGCGAACCGGCCATTCCCTGCAGGAAGATCGAGGCCGACTCCTGCACCTGCACCATGGCCACTCGCGCCTCAAACTGCTCCGAACGGTTGCGCACGAAGTGCGGCCAGAACTCGGTGCCGGGAATCAGCTCGTGAAGGTTGGACATCATCTGGCAGCCGTTGCACACGCCGAGAGCGAAGCTGTCCTTGCGCTCGAAGAAGGCCTGGAAGGCGTCGCGGGCACGGCCGTTGAACAGGATCGACTTGGCCCAACCCTCGCCGGCGCCGAGCACATCGCCATAGGAGAAGCCGCCGCAGGCCGCCAGCCCCTTGAATTCGGCGAGATCGACGCGCCCGGCGAGGATGTCGCTCATGTGCACGTCGATCGCGGCGAAGCCGGCACGGTCGAAGGGCGCCGCCATCTCCACCTGGCCGTTGACGCCCTGCTCGCGGAGGATCGCCACCTGCGGACGCACGCCCCGCTTGATATAGGGCGCAGCGATGTCCTGATCCACATCGAAGGAGAGCTTCACCGACAATCCGGGGTTGTCTTCCTCGAGAATGGCGTCGAACTCCTGATCGGCACAGTCGGCGTTGTCGCGCAGGCGCTGGATGTGGTAGCTGGTCTCGCTCCACTGGCGTTGCAGCACGCGGCGCTCGGCGGCGAACACCGGCTCGCCGTTGAAGCTGACGGCCACCTCGGCACCATTGATCGGCCGGCCGATCACCGCCACGCAGTCGCCCAGACCGGCGGCACTGAACTGCGCCAGCACCTCCGGCGTGGCGTCCTGGCGCACCTGGATCACCGCCCCCAGCTCCTCGCTGAACAGCACGCCGGCCAGCCCGTCGCGACCGTCGGCCAGGCCGTCGAGGTAGAGGTCCAGACCGCAGTGGCCGGCGAAGGCCATCTCCAGTACGGTGGCAAGCAGGCCGCCATCGGAGCGGTCGTGGTAGGCCAGCAGATGGCCGTCGGCATTCAGCCCCTGGATCACCGCGAAGAAGGCCTTGAGGTCCTCGGCGTCGTCGACATCCGGCACCTCGCGACCGAGCTTGCCGTACACCTGAGCGAGGATGGAGCCCCCCAGGCGGTTGCGGCCGCGCCCCAGGTCGATCAGGACCAAGTCGGTCTCGCCCTTGTCAAGGCGCAGCTGCGGAGTCAGGGTGCGGCGCACGTCCTGGACCGGCGCGAAGCCGGAGACGATCAGCGACAGCGGCGCGGTGACGCTCTTGTCCTCGCCCACCTCCTGCCAGCGGGTCTTCATCGACATGGAGTCCTTGCCCACCGGAATGGTGATGCCGAGCGCCGGGCACAGCTCCATGCCGACCGCTTTCACGGTGTCGTACAGGCGGGCGTCCTCGCCCGGATGGCCGGCGGCGGCCATCCAGTTGGCCGACAGCTTGATGTCGGAGATTTTCCCGATGCCTGCCGCCGCCAGGTTGGTGAGGGTCTCGCCGATGGCCATGCGCCCGGAGGCCGGGGCATCCAGCAAGGCCAGCGGGGTGCGCTCGCCCATCGCCATGGCCTCGCCGGTATAGACGTCGAAGCTGGTGGCGGTCACCGCGCAGTCGGCCACCGGCACCTGCCAGGGGCCGACCATCTGGTCGCGGGCCACCAGGCCGGTGATCGAACGGTCGCCGATGGTGATCAGGAAGCTCTTGCTGGCCACTGCCGGATGGCGCAGCACGCGGGACACCGCCTCGCCGATGTCCAGCCCACCGGCGGCGAAATCGTCGCCCTGCCCGGCCTCGCGGCCGACGCTGCGGTGCATGCGCGGCGGCTTGCCGAGCAGCACCTCGAGCGGCATGTCCACGGCATCGTTGGCGAAGTGGCTGTCGCTCACCGTCAGCCGGCGCTCCTCGGTGGCCTCGCCGACCACCGCGAAGGGGCAGCGCTCGCGCTCGCAGATGGCCTTGAAACGCTCGAAGTCGGCCGCGTCGACAGACAGGACGTAGCGCTCCTGGGACTCGTTGCACCAGATTTCCAGCGGGCTCATGCCCGGCTCGGCGTTGGGCACGTTGCGCAGTTCAAAGCGCCCGCCCCGGCCGCCGTCGTTGATCAGCTCGGGAAAGGCATTGGACAGGCCGCCGGCGCCGACGTCGTGGATGAACTTGATCGGGTTGGCCTCGCCCAGCTGCCAGCAGCGGTCGATGACCTCCTGGCAGCGGCGCTCCATTTCCGGGTTGTCGCGCTGCACCGAGGCGAAGTCCAGGTCCGCCGAGCTGGCGCCGGTCGCCATCGAGGAGGCCGCGCCGCCGCCCAGACCGATCAGCATGGCCGGGCCGCCGAGCACGATCAGCTTGGCGCCGACCGAGATCTCGCCCTTCTGCACGTGCTCGGCACGGATGTTGCCCATACCGCCGGCGAGCATGATCGGCTTGTGGTAGCCGCGCACTTCTTCGCCGCGCGGGCTGCCGACCTTCTGCTCGAAGGTGCGGAAGTAGCCGGTCAGCGCCGGACGGCCGAATTCGTTGTTGAACGCCGCGCCGCCCAGTGGACCCTCGATCATGATATCCAGGGCGCTGACGATGCGCTCGGGCTTGCCGTAGGGCTCTTCCCAGGGCTGCTCGAAGCCGGGGATGTTCAGGTTGGAAACGCTGAAGCCGGTCAGGCCGGCCTTGGGCTTGGCGCCGCGGCCGGTGGCGCCCTCGTCGCGGATCTCGCCGCCGGAGCCGGTGGAGGCGCCGGGGAAGGGGGCGATGGCGGTCGGGTGGTTGTGGGTCTCCACCTTCATCAGGATATGCACCGGCTCCTGGCTGGCGCCGTACTGACGGGTTCCGGGGTCGGGGAAATAGCGCCCGGCGGTGAAGCCCTCGATCACTGCGGCGTTGTCCTTGTAGGCGGAGAGCACGCCTTCGCGGTGCAGCTCGTAGGTGTTCTTGATCATGCCGAACAAGGACTTCTCCTGCGCCTGTCCGTCGATCTCCCAGCTGGCGTTGAAGATCTTGTGCCGACAGTGCTCCGAGTTGGCCTGGGCGAACATCATCAGCTCGACGTCGTGGGGATTGCGCCCCAACTCTGTAAAGCTCTTGAGCAGATAATCGATTTCATCCTCGGCCAGGGCCAGACCCAGCTCGACGTTGGCCCGTTCCAGGGCCGCCCGCCCGCCCCCGAGCACGTCGACCACGCTCAGCGGCTTGGGCTGGGCGTGGCTGAACAGGCCGGCCGCCTGCTCCAGGCTGTCCACCACCAGTTGGGTCATGCGGTCGTGCAGCGTCGCGGCAACGACCTGGGCATCGGCCTCGGACAGTTCGCCGGCGACGTAGTAGGCGATGCCGCGCTCGAGGCGCTCGACCCTGGCCAGGCCGCAGTTGCGGGCGATGTCGGTGGCCTTGCTCGACCAGGGCGAGATAGTGCCGAAGCGCGGCAGGACCAGGAACAGCCGGCCGACGGGCTCCTGCACCGGCACGCTGGGCCCGTACTCGAGCAGACGGGCCAGCAGCTTCTCCTCGTCGCCGGAAAGGACTGCGCTCACCTCGGCGAAGTGGGCAAACTCGGCATACAGTCCGCTGACGGCGGGGACCTTCTGGGTCAACTGAGCGAGCAGCTTGCCATGACGGAAGGCGGAAAGGGCGGGAGCGCCGCGCAGGATCAACATCGTCGGAACAGCCTCGAAGGGGGAGCTTGGAAGCCGCTCATTCTACTCCATGGAGCCGTCGGACGCTAAGGACGCCCTGCCGGCCGCACCAGCCGGCAGGTCTGCCCCTGGCAGCACGCCGACGGCCGCGCCACTCGCCTGTCGAATTGCGTATACTACGCCGATGACCGACCGAACCGCGCTCCGCGGGCGCCGCGCCCACCGCCGGCTGTTGCCGACCTTACTTTTCCTGATGCTCATGGGTTGCAGCGAGTCTCCCCGGCCGTCGACCCTTCAACGCGTGCAGGAGGAAGGCGTGCTGCGGGTCGTCACCCGCAACAGCCCGGCCACCTACTTCCAGGACCGCAACGGCGAAACCGGCTTCGAATACGAACTGGTCAAGCGCTTCGCCGATGACCTGGGCGTCAACCTGCAGATCGAGACCGCGGACAACCTCGACGCCATCTTCGTCCAGCTCAACCAGCCCAACGGCCCCGAGCTGGCCACGCCCGGCCTGATCCCCAGCGCGGCCCACAGCCACCTGGCGCTGTTCTCCCGCCCCTACATGGAGGTCACCCCCCAGGTCGTCTACCGCAATGGCCAGCGCCGCCCCACCCGCCCGCAGGATCTGGTCGGCAAGCGCATCCTGGTCCTCAAGGGCAGCAGCCATGCCGACCAGTTGGAAGAGATCAAGCGGCAGCTGCCGGAACTGAAGTACGAGGAAACCGCCGAGCTGGAAATCGCCGACCTGCTGCACATGGTCGACGAAGGCCAGATCGACCTGACCCTGGTCGACTCCAACGAACTGGCGATGAACCAGGTGTACTTTCCCAACGTGCGCGTCGCCTTCGACCTGGGCGACGCTCGCGCGCTGAGCTGGGCGGTGGCCGCCGGCAGCGACCGCAGCCTGCTGGAAAAAGTCGATGCCTTCCTCGCCCAGGCCCAGAAGAAGGGCATCCTGCAGCAGCTGAAGGAGCGCTACTACGGACATGTCGAGGTGCTCGGCTATGTCGGCGCCTACACCTTCGCCCAGCACCTGCAGCAGCGCCTGCCGCGCTACGAACAGCATTTCCGCGAGGCGGCGAAGAAGCAGGAGGTCGACTGGCGCCTGCTGGCCGCCATCGGCTACCAGGAGTCCCACTGGCAGCCCAGCGCCACCTCCAAGACCGGGGTCCGCGGCCTGATGATGCTCACCCAGCGGACTGCGGAAGCCATGGGCGTGGCCAACCGCCTGGACCCCCGGCAGAGCATCCATGGCGGCGCCAAATACTTCGTCCACGTCTACCAGAGCCTGCCGGACAGCATTCAGGAGCCCGACCGCAGCTGGTTCGCCCTGGCCGCCTACAACGTCGGCAGCGGCCACCTGGACGATGCCCGCAAGCTGACCAAGGCCGCGGGCCTGAACCCGAACAAGTGGCTGGATGTGAAGAAAATCCTGCCGCGTCTCGCCGAGAAGAAGTGGTACAGCAAGACCCGCTACGGCTATGCCCGCGGCGGCGAGCCGGTGCATTTCGTGGCCAACATCCGCCGCTACTACGACATCCTCACCTGGGTGACCCAGCCGCAGATGGAAGGCTCGCGCATCGCCGAAAGCGGCCTGCACGTGCCCGGCCTGCCGAAGGGCGAGCCGCCGGCCGCGAAGCCGCAGCTGTAGTCCCCCGCCGGCCTCAGCCGCGCCGTGCCTTGAAGAAGGCCCTGAGGATCGCCCCGCACTCCTCCTCCAGCAACCCGCCCTCGACCAGCACCCGGTGATTGAGAAAATCCTGGGCGAAGAAGCTGCCGCGGCTGACCGCCACGCCGGCACGCGGCTCGCAGGCACCGAATACCACCCGGGCGATGCGCGCATGGACGATCAGCCCGGCGCACATGCTGCAGGGCTCCAGCGTCACGTACAGGGTGCTGCCGGGCAGCCGGTAGTTGTCCAGCGCGGCGGCGGCGGCGCGGATCGCCACCATCTCGGCATGGGCGCTGGGGTCGCGGCGGGAAATCGGGCAATTGAAGCCGCGCCCGACGATCTCGTCGCCCTGCGCCAGCACGGCCCCTACCGGCACCTCGCCCAGTTCGGCTCCTTCGGCAGCCAGGACCAGCGCTTCGCGCATGAAACGCTCGTCGTGGCTGCGGTCGATGATCTGCGGTCTTTTCATTCGCTCGTCGTGCGGGTGGGAAATTCGCCTGGCGCCAGCGGCCGGAGCCGCTCAGGTCACCTTGATCGCCGCCATCAGCCCCGTCTCCATGTGGTCGACGACATGGCAGTGGAACATCCATATCCCCGGATTGTCCGCCACCAGCGCGACCCGTGCGGTTTCGTTGCGCCCCAAAAGATAGGTGTCGGTGAAGTACGGGTCGATCTTCCGGCGGTTGGAGTCCAGCACCTTGAAGGTCATGCCGTGCAGATGGATGGGGTGCTGGTACTGGCTGACGTTGCGCAGCTCGAAGATGTAGCTGCGCCCCTGCCGCAGGGTGACGATGGGCCGCTCGGCGCAGCTCTTGTCGTTGATATCCCAGGCCTGGCCGTTGATCTGCCAGAACTTGAAGGCCCCGCCCTGCTCCATGTTCGTCGACAGGGCGCCGGCCCACTCGAAGTTGAAGCGCAGGCTCTCTGCAGCGGCCAGATCGGGTTCCGGGACGGGATTGGCCGGCAGCGCGGCCGGCCAGTCGCCGGACGCCCCGTCGCCGTCCACGCTCTTCAGGGTGGCCAGGCGCAGCGGGCCGTTGCGCAAGGGCAGCTCCACCCCGGCCGCCGGCACCCTGAGACCCAGCTCGATGCGCATCCCCGGGCCCAACCAGTACTCCTTGCCCAGCGGGCGCGGCGTGACGGGGTTGCCATCCAGCGCGTAGATGCGCGCCTCGGCATCCGGCAGGTTGAGGCGATAGGTCAGGGTATTGTCGAGGTTGAGGATGCGCAGGCGCACGATCTGCCCGGCGGGCAGCTCCAGGGTCGGCGCCGCCTCGCCGTTGACCGTGGTCAGTCGCCCCGGCGTACCGCCGCGGGCCGCCTCGCGCGGCACGCTGAACTCGGCGAAGACGCCCTGCCCGTCCACATGCCAGCTCTTCAGGCTCAAGGTGCGCTCATG
Organism: Azotobacter salinestris; assembly: GCF_009363155.1. Lineage (NCBI taxonomy): Bacteria > Pseudomonadati > Pseudomonadota > Gammaproteobacteria > Pseudomonadales > Pseudomonadaceae > Azotobacter > Azotobacter salinestris. The sequence goes on along the minus strand of NZ_CP045302.1, from coordinate 3,951,175 downwards.
CCGGAAACCCGTCGGCTCGCGCTCCTCGACGATCAGCGGGCCGACCAGCCCGCGGCCGAGCTGCTCGCCGCTGGCGGTGTGCGGGTGGTACCAGAAGCTGCCGGCGTCCGGCACCCGGAAGCGGTAGTCGAAATACTCGCCCGGCAGCACCGGCAGTTGCGACACATAGGGCACGCCGTCCATTTCCAGCGGCAGACGGACACCGTGCCAGTGGATGGTGCTCGGCTCGGGCAGGCGGTTGACGAAGCGCACCCGCAGCCAATCGCCCTGCCGCGCCCGCAACTCCAGCCCCGGCGCCTGGCCGCCATAGGCCCAGACCGAGGTCCTGTGCCCCGGCACCAGCTCCATGTCCAGCGGCGCGGCGATGAGCTCGTAGTCGTGGGTTTTCGCCTCCTCCGGCCGCCCCAGCCAGTAGCGCGCGCCGCCGGCCCCCAGACCGAGCACGGAGGCGCCGGCCAGGCCGGCAAGGATCTGTCTGCGGGTAAAGCTCATGAAATCAGTCTCCTGCCCGGCAGGACACAGCCATTGTCGGGCGGTCGATCGTGGGCGCGGTATTCGCGCCATGGATGAAATATTTTCTCATTATCCATCGAGATCGACCAACACTGCATCAACCACTCTCCCGTCGTGCCCGAAAGCCCCAACAACCAGTCGGACGCGCGATGAGCGCGGAAGGATGCACAAGGCACGGCAAGGCCGACAGGAAAGACAGAAGGTGGCAGAACGACGGCCATCGGCCTTCCAGAAATGCAAAACCCCATGACCGCAACGGCCATGGGGTTTCTGGCGAAGACCGGGGCGATCAGGCGCCGCCCGGCTCCCCGGTGAACTCGACCAGCAGGTCTTCGTCGGTGACGATGGTCTGGCAGGCCAGACGGTAGGTCGGCGGCAGGTCGCGCACGGCGGCGCGCTCCTCTTCGGACTTCGGCAGCTTGCCGACGGACTTGAGCACGTTCCGCTCCTTGTCGGTCAGCATCATGCCCTTGATACGCTCGCCATCGAGGTGGGTGATCTTGACCAGACAGGAACCGCAGTTGCCATCCTGGCACTCGAAAGGAATCTTGATGCCGTTTTCCTGAGCAACGCCCAGCAGCGTGGAACGCTTGCCGGCGACTGCTTCGACTTTCTTGTTATGCGGCATGAGCGGCGAAGAGAAATAAATCGTAGCCATACAAAAATCCTTTCCGTAATTAATTACCAGACCAACTCACGTGCATCCGCCACATTAATCGCGGAGGCGCGGCAACACTGAATAGCAACTTGCGAAAGTTGTAAATCACTGTAGAGACAGCCCTTTATCCTCAAGGACCGTGAGGACGATAGTACTTATAGAAATCCGCCAGCACAATGATTTTAATCATGGAAATTTTTCAAAAAAGTTTCCATGCAAATCATTAGCAAAGTATCTAAATAACTTTCACGGCTGTCTCGCCGGAACTTTCATATGCTTCTTACTTGCACTGATTTCTCAAATGCGAATAACAACTTCATGCCGCACAGCATAGTTCCGCGCTGCGGAGGGCATGGACGAGGAAGGCAGCACAACTTGCCCGAAGCGGAAGGAGCTATGGAAAGGGAACGTCCGGAAAGGACGCTGCCGACGCCCGGAGGGGGCATCGGCAGCAGACAGCAGGCGGGGAAGCGCGATGACGGACGCCGAGCGTACGGGCCGGCGCCTCACTCCCACTCGATGGTGGCCGGCGGCTTGCTCGACACGTCGTAGGTGACGCGGGAGATGCCGTCGATTTCGTTGATGATGCGGTTGGAGACCTTCTCCAGCAGTTCGTAGGGCAGATGCGCCCAGCGGGCGGTCATGAAGTCGACGGTTTCCACCGCGCGCAGGGCGACCACCCAGGCGTAGCGGCGGCCGTCGCCGACCACACCGACCGATTTCACCGGCTGGAACACCACGAACGCCTGGCTGGTCTTGTGGTACCAGTCGGCCTTGCGCAGCTCCTCGATGAAGATGTGATCGGCGCGACGCAGCAGATCCGCGTATTCCTTCTTCACCTCGCCGAGGATCCGCACACCGAGGCCCGGACCGGGGAACGGGTGGCGATAGACCATGTCGTAGGGCAGGCCCAGCTCCAGGCCGATCTTGCGCACCTCGTCCTTGAACAGTTCGCGCAGCGGCTCGACCAGCTTGAGGTTCATCTCCTCGGGCAGGCCGCCGACGTTGTGGTGGGACTTGATCACGTGGGCCTTGCCGGTCTTGGCGCCGGCCGACTCGATCACGTCGGGGTAGATGGTGCCCTGGGCGAGGAACTTGATGCCTTCGAGCTTGGCCGCCTCGGCATCGAACACCTCGATGAAGGTGCGGCCGATGATCTTGCGCTTCTGCTCCGGATCGGCCACGCCGGCCAGGTTGGCGAGAAACTGCGCCTCGGCGTCGGCGCGGATCACCTTGACGCCCATGTTCTCGGCGAACATGGCCATTACCTGGTCGCCCTCGTGCAGGCGCAGCAGGCCGTTGTCGACGAACACGCAGGTCAGCCGGTCGCCGATGGCGCGGTGCAAGAGCGCGGCGACCACCGAGGAGTCGACGCCGCCGGAGAGGCCGAGCAACACGTTGGCGCCGCCGACCTGGGCGCGCACCTGGGCGATGGCGTCCTCGACGATGTTGGATGGGGTCCACAGCGCCTCACAGCCGCAGATCTCGCGCACGAAGCGGGAAAGGATGCGCAGGCCCTGCTTGGTGTGGGTCACCTCCGGGTGGAACTGCACGCCGTAGTAGCAGCGCTTGTCGTCGGCCATGGCGGCGATCGGGCAGCTCGGGGTGCTGGCGAGCACGTGGAAGCCCGGGGGAATCTCGGTGACCTTGTCGCCATGGCTCATCCACACGTCGAGGCCGAGCACGCCGTCGTCGTCCACGTGGTCCTCGATGCCGTCGAGCAGGCGCGCCTTGCCGACCACGTCGACCCGGGCATAGCCGAACTCACGCAGGTCCGAGCCCTGCACCTTGCCGCCGAGCTGTTCGGCCATGGTCTGCATGCCGTAGCAGATGCCCAGAACCGGCACGCCCAGGTCGAACACCGCCTGCGGCGCGCGCGGGCTGTCGGCCTCGTGCACCGACTCCGGCCCGCCGGCGAGGATGATGCCGCGCGGGGCGAAGGCGCGGATGTCCTCGTTGCTCATGTCGAACGGGTGCAGTTCGCAATAGACGCCGATCTCGCGCACCCGGCGGGCGATCAGTTGGGTGTACTGGGAGCCGAAATCCAGGATCAGGATCCGGTGGGCGTGGATGTCTTGGTGGGCCATGGCCATCTCTCTTGGCGGAATTCACAAACGACACGGGGCTGCCGCGTTTCTCACAACAGCAGCAGCCCCGTGTCTTCAGTTCTTGAAAATCGATTTGCCGCGTCGCGAGCGCAGGTCAGGCAAGGCGGAAAGAGGCGAGGAAGCGGAGTTTGCTGAAGCAAATGAGCATTCCGAATCTCTTTCCAACGCGGCATGGCCAAGCGCAGCAGCGTCAAATCGATTTTTCAGCCGACGCGGTAGTTGGGCGCCTCCTTGGTGATCTGCACGTCGTGCACGTGCGACTCGGCCATGCCGGCACCGGTGATGCGCACGAATTGCGGCTTGGTGCGCATCGCTTCGATGTCGGCACTCCCGGTATAGCCCATGGAGGCACGCAGGCCGCCCATCAGCTGGTGAATGATCGCCGCCAGCGCGCCCTTGTACGGCACGCGCCCCTCGATGCCTTCCGGCACCAGCTTCTCGGCGCCGGCCGAGGAGTCCTGGAAGTAGCGGTCGGACGAGCCCTGGCTCTGCGCCATGGCACCCAGCGAGCCCATGCCGCGGTAAGCCTTGTAGGAGCGGCCCTGGAACAGCTCGACCTCGCCCGGCGCCTCCTCGGTGCCGGCGAACATGGAGCCCATCATCACGCAGTAGGCGCCGGCGACGATGGCCTTGGACAGGTCGCCGGAGAAGCGGATGCCGCCGTCGGCGATCAGCGGCACGCCGGTGCCCTGCAGGGCCGCGGCAACGTTGGCGATGGCGCTGATCTGCGGCACGCCGACCCCGGCGACGATGCGGGTGGTGCAGATCGAGCCCGGCCCGATGCCCACCTTGACGCCGTCCGCGCCGGCCTCGGCCAGCGCCAGGGCAGCCTCGCCGGTGGCGATGTTGCCGCCGATCACCTGCACCTCGGGGAAGTTCTGCTTGACCCAGCGCACCCGCTCGATCACGCCTTTGGAGTGGCCGTGGGCGGTGTCCACCACCACCACGTCGACCCCGGCGGCGACCAGCGCGGCCACGCGGTCCGGCGTCTCGGCGCCGGTGCCCACCGCGGCGCCGACGCGCAGGCGGCCCTGGTCGTCCTTGCTGGCCAGCGGGTAGGCCTTGGCCTTCTCGATGTCGTTGACGGTCATCATGCCCTTCAGGCGGAAGGCGTCGTCGACGATCAGCACGCGCTCGATGCGGTGCTTGTGCAGCAGCTGGCGGGCCTCCTCCTTGTCGGCGCCCTCGCGCAGGGTGACCAGACGCTCCTTCGGCGTCATCACCTCGCGCACCCGGGCATCCAGGCGACTTTCGAAACGCACGTCACGGGAGGTGACGATGCCCACCAGATCGCCGTTGGAAAGCACCGGCACGCCGGAGATGTTGTGCTGACGGGTCAGGTCGAAGAGATCGCGGACGGTGGCATCGGCGTCGATGGTGATCGGATCCTTGACCACCCCGGACTCGAAGCGCTTGACCTTGCGCACCTCGGCGGCCTGCTGCTCGACGGTCATGTTCTTGTGGATGATGCCGATACCGCCTTCCTGGGCCATGGCGATGGCCAGGCGGGCCTCGGTGACGGTGTCCATGGCGGCGGACACCAGCGGAATGTTGAGCTCGATGCCGCGCGTCAGGCGAGTCTTGAGGCTGACATCCTTGGGCAGTACGTCAGAATATCCAGGGATGAGAAGAACGTCGTCGAAAGTCAGGGCTTCTTGACTGATACGCAGCATGGCGGGGGCTCCCAGGCGGGAAAAAATGGAAGCGCGACATTATACCCAGCCCCCAGGCCCGGCTCAATGTGCATAGCAGCTCAGTTCGTCCCTGACCAGTGCCCGGGCAACCGCATTGCTGCGGTGGAACCCGATCACCAATCGCTGCCTCGCCCGAGCGATGCCGACATGCAGCAGCTGCAGCCGCTCGGGCAACGTGCTGCCGGCCTCCTCGCCCGGCGCCACGAAGGAGGCGTCGAGCAGCACCACCGCGGCGAACTCCAACCCCCTCGCGGCCTGGATGGGCATGACCGACACCCGCTCCGCATCGGCGCGGTAGCCGCGGCGTGCCTCGATCTCCTCGAGCCAGGCATGGGGAATGCCGAGCGCAGCCAGCGCCTCGACCATGGCCTCGCCGGCCCCCCCCTGAGGATAGAGGACCGCCATATCCCTCCAGGGCAATCCCTCGGCATGCCACTGGCGCAGGCAGCAGGCGGCATGGGCCGTCTCGCCGGACAGCCGCGGGAAATGCCGCAGCGCCGGCCGCGGCCCCGGATCGCCGACCACCTGCGGCTCCAGCAGCGGCATGCCCGCCTCGCCGTCGGTCAGATGCTCGCCGAGCAGACGGCGGCCGAATGCGAGGATCTCCCGGCTGTTGCGGTAGTTGCGGCGCAGAACGGAGCTGCGGCCCGGCGCCCGTATGCCCGGCGTCCGGATACCCACGCTGGCCAGACTGAAGCCCTGCGCCGAACGCTTCCGGCAGAGCGACTGGGCGTCGTCATAAAGCAGCAGCAGCGAACCGCCCGCGGGATCGGTCATGCGGGTCAGCAGGCGCAGCCATTCCGGCTCGAAGTCGTGGCCCTCGTCGATCAGCAGCGCGCCGTACTGGCCGTCGGGAATCTGCCCGCGCTCCACTCCGGCGATCACCGAATCGGCGACACGCCAGTAGTGCTCGTCCTCCCCTTCCAGCAACTCGACCCGCCAGGTCTCGAGCTGCCGCTCGCACCAGTCGTGGAAGTGCTGGACCTGCACCCGCTCGTCGACCCCATGTGCGGCGACGAAGTCGCGCAGCCTGGCCGCCAGGGCGGCGTTGAAGCACAGCACCTGGATCGGCCGGTGCAGCGTCGCGGCCAGATGCAGACAGCGGTAGCCGAGGATCAGCGTCTTGCCGGAGCCGGCGACACCGTGGACGACCTGCTGCCCCTCGCCCAGATTGCGGGCGATGTACTCCTGGCGCAGGTCCATGACGCGCATGCCGCCGGCCGGCACCGGTGCATTGCGGGGCAATGGCAGGCCGTCGTCGCCGATGCGCAGCTCGGGGAACAGGTGCCAGCGGATGACGTCGATCTGCGCGCGCGTCAGCCGGACGGAACCGTCCGGCTCGCACATCTGCTCGAGGCGCCGGCGCAGGACAGCGGGCTCCAACTCGTGCAGCTCGTCCCCATGGAGCACTCGCCGGGACGGCAGCAGCTGCTCGCGCGCCTCGGCGGGCATGCCACGCTCCAGTTGGGCACGCGCGATGCCGGTGAGGACCAGCCCCCAACCGCAGGGGAAGACCGGTCGGCCAACATGTTCCTCCTCGTTCCGGCACAGCCGCGGATCGCCCAGCAGGTCTTTCAGCACCCGCTGCGCGCACTGGCGCGCCAGCTCCAGGGGATGCGTCACCTCCCGGCGTCCCTCGTCGGTCTCCAGGGTACAGGTGGTGCGGGACATCCGCTTGAGAGTGGCCGCCCGCCAATCCCGCACCTCGAGAAACAGCAGGCCGCGTTCGGGATGCAGGACGATGAAACCGGGGTAGCGACGCTCGCCGGGGAAAAGGTCGTACCAGACCAGGCAATCGTCCTCGAGCCTGTCCAGCAGCACGCGGGCGACCTGCCGCTCCCCAGCCGTCATGCGCGAAAGACAGGCGTCGGGCGCCGGGATGAGTTTGGCCATGAAGTCCCCTGTTTCGATTGCAATGACTCCGCCCCACGGGCAGGACGAGGCACAAATGGTAGAGGACTTCCTGTACGTACGTCTCACTTCGACAACGGATCGAGCCGGGAACGACGCTCTCCCGAGCGTGACGGCCCCACTTCCTCTCTGCTAGAACTCGGCCCACCGGCCAGGGAAACACCGCCATGCACATCGTCATCCCCGACGATTACCAGGACGTCATCCGCACCCTCGACTGCTTCGCCCGCCTGCGCGACTCCGGCCACAGCGTCGAGGTCTTCCACGACGCCGAGAGCGACCCGCAACGCCTCGCCGAGCGCTTCGCCGACGCCGACGCGCTGGTGCTGACCCGCGAGCGCACGCGCATCGACGAAGCCCTGCTGGCCCGTCTGCCCAGGCTCAGGCTGATCAGCCAGACCGGCAAGATCGCCGCCCACCTCGACCTCGACGCCTGCACCCGCCACGGCGTCGCCGTGGCCGAGGGGCGCGGCTCGCCGGTCGCCCCGGCCGAGCTGGCCTGGGCACTGATCCTCAACGCCCGCCGCCAACTGCTGCCGGCCATCGCCGCTTTCCATGCGGGCCGCTGGCAGACCAATCTCGGCGAACGCCTGGCCGGGCTGACCCTGGGTATCTGGGGCTACGGCAAGATCGGCCAGCGCCTGGCCCGCTACGCCCAGGCCTTCGAGATGCCGGTGCTGGTCTGGGGCAGTGAGACCTCGCGCCAGACCGCCGTCGCCCACGGCCACCGCGCCGCCGCCTCCCGCGAAGCCTTCTTCGCCGCGGCCGACGTGCTCAGCCTCAATCTGCGCCTGGCACCCGCCACCCGGCACATCGTCGGCTTCGACGACCTGGCGCGGATGAAGCCTGACGCCCTCTTGGTCAACATCAGCCGCGCCGAACTGATCGCCCCCGGCGCCCTGCTCCGCGCCCTGGACGCCGGCCGCCCCGGCTTCGCCGCCCTCGACGTGTTCGAGCAGGAGCCGATCCTCGACCCCGCCCATCCGCTGCTGAACCACCCGCGGGTGCTCTGCACCCCGCACCTGGGCTATGTCGAGAAGCACGGCTACGAGCTGTACTTCGGCGACGCCTTCGACAACCTGCTGGCGTTCTTCGCCGGCGAGCCGCGCAACCTGGCCAATCCGCAGGTGCTGGCGGGGCACTAGGCGTACGAGGATTCACCCTTTCATGCCTGGAAAACATCCGCATGGGTGCAGAAGGCCAAAGCCGAGGAGCCGGGAAGAAGGAGGTTGGCCAAGATGCCAGCCTCCCCCCGCGGGGAGAGGGCGTTGCAAGACACTCCGATCCGTTGCACTCCTTGGGCAAGACCAGCAGCTCAGGGGACTGCTCGGGTATTGCACTCAACCTTCGCGATCGACTTCATGATGCTGCCCGCAGTCAATTTGAATGCAGGAAATATGTCCACTCCGGCGCTTCTCAAGCCCTTCGCCGTCCACTTATTGCAAGTATTCATCAGATGATACTCACCCACTCCCTTGTAAAACTGGCTATCCCCATAGATGCCATCTCCCAACCGGCGTATTTCTCCCCTTTCATCCTTGTAAAAACTGCCTTCGATAAAGTCCACCAATGAGCGAAGCTCGCCACCGGTGAGACACAACTTCACCATCTCATGGCCGGAAAAGTACTCATCGGCCGCAACCGGCACAGCAACCGCATGCATCACCGATTCGCTCGGCCAGAGTATCGCCTTCAGCGTTAGCCCCGAGGTGACTTCTTCAGCCTGATAAAACCCCTCGTCACCCCAGCCAAACTCGATATAGGCCGTGCTTCCGAACCGCCTCTTCAGCTCAGGAAGCCGTCTTTGCACATCTTCTGCCGGAAGAACGAAGCCGGTATGCCACCCATGGCTCACTATGTATATTTCGTTATGACCCTTCCCCGCACTGCCCTCGGAAGGCGGAACCACGGCCGGTTGCGCCGAACATCCCGAGATGAGCACCACCAGGATTACCGACAGAATGTTCTTCATGGCATGGCTTTCATGAGCGGTACTTCAGCATAAGACACGGACAACCCCGGAGCGCCACGGCCTTCACGGCCGCTCCGCCGTGAACACACCGATACATCCAGGCCGGAACGCGGGTGCCAGCGCGGTTCCCGCCGTCGCCGTGGCGGCTTATCATGCCGGCCATGCTCACCGATCCCTTCCAACGCCTCGGCCTCGACCGGGAAATCCTCACCGTCAGCCAGCTCAACGGCCGCGCCCGCATGCTGCTGGAGGACGTGTTCGCCCAGGTCTGGGTCGAGGGCGAGATCTCCAACCTCGCCCGCCCGGCCTCCGGCCACCTCTACTTCACCCTCAAGGACCGCCAGGCCCAGGTGCGCTGCGCGCTGTTCCGGCAGAACGCCCTGCGCGTGCGCGAGATCCTGCGCGACGGGCTGGCGGTGCGGGTGCGCGGCAAGGTCTCGCTGTACGAGGGCCGCGGCGACTTCCAGCTGATCCTCGACCTGGTCGAGCCGGCCGGCGACGGCGCCCTGCGCCTGGCCTTCGAGGCGCTCAAGGAGCGGCTCGCCGCCGAAGGCCTGTTCGCCGCCGGGCGCAAGCGCCCACTGCCGGCCCATCCGCAGCGCATCGGCATCGTCAGCTCGCCGACCGGCGCGGTGATCCGCGACATCGTCTCGGTGTTCCGCCGCCGCGCGCCGCAGGTCGAGCTGACCCTGGTGCCCACCGCGGTGCAGGGCCGCGAGGCGGTCGCGCAGATCGTCCACGCCCTCGAACTGGCCGACCGCCAAGGCTTCGACGCGCTGATCCTGGCCCGCGGCGGCGGCTCGCTGGAGGACCTCTGGTGCTTCAACGAGGAAGCCGTGGCCCGCGCCGTCGCCGCCTGCGCGACGCCGCTGGTCAGCGCCGTCGGCCACGAGACCGACGTGACCATCGCCGACTTCGTCGCCGACCTGCGCGCGCCGACGCCCTCGGCCGCCGCCGAACTGCTGGCCCCCGACAGCAGCGACCTCGAACGCCGCCTCGACGGCCTGCAGCGCCGCCTGCAGTTGCGCATGCAGCACCTGCTCGCCGCCCGCCGCCTGCAGCTCGACGGCCTGCGCCGGCGCCTGCGCCATCCCGGCGAGCGCCTGCAGCAGCAGGCCCAGCGTCTCGACGACCTCGAGCTGCGCCTCAGGCGCGCCATGCAGCGTCGTCTGCAGGACGGCAGCGAGCGCCTGGCACGCCTCGACACCCGCCTCGCCGCCCAGCATCCCGAACGCCTGCTCGGCCTGCTGCGCCAACGCCTGGAGCACCTGGGCGAGCGCCTGCCGCGCGCCATGCAGGGCACCCTGCGCGAGCGGCGCCAGCGTCTCGAAGCCGCCGCGCAGACCCTGCAGGCGGTCAGCCCGCTGGCGACCCTCGGCCGCGGCTATGCGATCCTCCTCGACGACCGAGGCCGGGCGATCCGCGCCGCCGCCCAGACCCAGCCCGGCCAGCATCTGCATGCGCGTCTCGCCGAGGGCGGGCTGGAGCTGCGGGTCGAGGCCGCTTCCTCCTCCCTGCCACAGCCGGACTGAACCGATGAACGAGCCGAACCGGGCGATCCCGGCCTTCGCCGAACCCGACTGGGCGCAGGTCGCCCGCATCCCCGTGGCCGAATGCGGCGAGGCGCTGAGCAGCCTGCGCCTGGCCCCCGCACTGCGGGTCTACCCGGCCTACCGCCATCTCGGCATCCCCCAGGCGGTCGACGACTGCCAGGTGCGCCAGGAGGTCTTCGAGCGCCTTCTGCGCGCCGCCGAATGCCTGCCCGCCGGCCTGATGCTGGTGGTGCTCGACGGCTGGCGGCCGATCGCCGTGCAGCAGCACCTGTACCGCACCCTGGAAGCGGCCATGGCGCAGCATCATCCGCAGGCCGACGCGGCGACCCTGCAGCGCCTGACCCGCCAGTTCGTCTCGCCGCCCAGCAGCGATCCAGAGGCGCCGAGCCCGCACCTGACCGGCGGCGCGGTGGACGTGACCCTCTGCGACGCCCAGGGCCGCTGGCTGGACATGGGCTCGCGCTTCGACGAAGTCGGCCCGCGCTCGTTGAGCACCCACTACGAGAGCGCGGCCGCCGGCGACAGCGTTGCGCTGGCGATCCGCGACCGCCGCAGGCTGCTGCACAACGCCATGCTCGCGGCCGGCTTCAGCAACCTGCCGAGCGAGTGGTGGCACTACGACTATGGCGACCAGCTGTGGGCCTGGTATCGCGGCCAGCCGGCGGCGCTCTACGGCCCGACCGCACCGCCGACCTTGGAAGGCCTGTGGCAGCAGCAACTGGCCGAGCGCTTCGCCAGCCCCACCTGAACCCGACCACCGGAACCCGCCATGTCACGCCTGCTCGCCGCCTGCTGTGCCCTGCTTCTCGCCCTGCCCGCCCACGCCGACGGCTTCATCTCCCGCCTGCTGGACAAGCCGGTCCCCGGCGGCGTGGCGGTCATCGAGCTGGGCGACGGCCCCACGGCGCCGAAGGTGCGCTACCAGGACAAGCCGGTGCTGACGATCCGCGAGGACGGCAAGCGCTGGCTCGCCATCGTCGGCATCCCGCTGTCGGTCAAGCCGGGAGAGCAGCGGATCGAGGCGGACGGCCGCAGCCTCGCCTTCCGGGTCGAGCCCCGCCACTACCGCGAGCAGCGCATCACCCTGAAGAACCAGCGCCAGGTCGACCCGAACCCGGACGACCTCAAACGCATCGAGCGCGAGCTGGCCGAGCAGAGCGACGCCTACCGGCGCTTCGAGCCGCGCCAGCCGAGCAACCTGCTGTTCGACAAGCCGGTCGCCGGCCCCCTCTCCAGCCCCTTCGGCCTGCGCCGCTTCTTCAACGGCGAGGAACGCAACCCGCACTCCGGGCTGGACTTCGCCGTGCCGGCCGGCACCCCGGTCAAGACCCCGGCGGCCGGCCGGGTGACCCTGGTCGGCGACTATTTCTTCAACGGCAGGACGGTGTTCGTCGACCACGGCCAAGGCCTGGTGAGCATGTTCTGCCACCTCTCCAAGGTCGAGGTGAAGACCGGCGACGAACTGCCCCGCGGCGCCGTGCTCGGCCGGGTCGGCGCCACCGGCCGGGCCACCGGGCCGCACCTGCACTGGAACGTCAGCCTCAACGATGCCAGGGTCGATCCGGCGATCTTCATCGGCGCCTTCAGCAAGTGAGTGCCGCCGGCCCGGCCTCTCCTCAGGCGGTGTGCAGGCGCCGCTTTGCGCTCGATCTGACGAGCAGCCTGGGCCGCTCGATCACATAGATCAGGGACACGAGGGCCGGGAACAGGAAGAACCGCTCCAGGTACAGCGGGAAAAGCGCCAGGTGACAGATGACGAAGGCCAGGGCGAGGATGAGGGTGCAGTCGAGCTCATCGAGCCTGCGACCCGCCCGGTAGCCGTTCAGCAGCGAAAGCGCGGCCAGGAAATAGACCAGAAAGTGCGGATGGAGCACCGCCTGCGCCAGGCCCGTGGCGTAGGCCCGGGCGTACTCGCCGATATCCGTGGAAATACGCATGCTCGCCGGATAGGGATCGAAGCCCAGCAAGGTGAAATTGAAGATCGTCAGGTAACCGTAATTGCCACTGGCCTGGTTCACGGCGACATGGAGCGCCAGCGCCACCCCGGCGGACAACGCCACCCATTTCCTCGGGAAGAACCAGCAGGCGACCACGGCGAACAGCAGAGAGAGCAGGATGAAGTCCGTGCGCGCCAGCGGCAGCAGCGCCGCGAGCAGCAGGGAAAGTGCGCTTCTTTGCAGAAAGCAGAACATCAGCCCCAGGGAAAGCAGGCAGGCGAGCGAGTCCGGCGACGCCTGTCTGGCCACACCGAATACCCCGGCGAATATCAGCATCACCGGCAGAAACACTTGCGGAATCCGTTGCTGGGCCAGAATCCCGGAAGCCACCAGTACGCACAGTGCGCCAAACAGGGCGCTCGCCATATAGGCCGCGGAAGCATAGGACTCGCCCAGCAAACCCATGAACTTCATGGCCGCCAGATAAAGAGGCCTTATGGAATAAAAGGGAATCTGCTCTTCCAGCGCCTGCGGATCCTGGTATACCGCTGCCCGGTACCCGCCGAATTCTTCGCCATCGATCAGCCTCGAGAAATCCTCGTCTCCGACCTTGTCGAGGACATCCCCGTACACGGCGTCCTTCAATGCCCGGCCTTCGAGACCATCGGCCTTGTAGAGGGAAGCCACGTAGCCGATCAGATCCCAGTCGTGACGCGGAAAACCGGCTCCCGCAATCAGTACGGCCATGAGGGTGAGCGCCACGACTGTCGAATTGAAAGTACGGGTCGTGCTTATCCGGGCAAGAATGCCAATGAGCCTTTCCATAACCAGGTAACCTTTTTTCCGTAAAAAGATACCTTCCAGACGCCCATCACTTCCCGGAAGATGGCCCGCCGTATCGACACGGCCGCTGCATGGACAGCGGCCCCGGCATTCTTCTGCATACCCGATAAACATTAAGCGCAGATGTCAGCCTCAAGAAAAAATGCGGCTGCAGAACGCCAGCAGCAAGACAACAACCACTTTGCTATCGAAACAATACCAACTTGACCGTTTAGAGCCACAACTTGTCAGCTCCCGACTTTACTCAATTATCGTGAGCACGATATAGAAGCCGTGAACTCAATTCGACAGTAAGCCCGTGAGCCTTTGCCAGTGATACTGGCTCAATTTCCTGAGCCAGTATCGGCGCAGTCTTATTGCATTGGCTGGATGGAAAGGATCTTGGCCTCCATGCCCTCTGCGCGAAACTGGAATTTCACCTCGTCACCGGCTTCAAGCCCTTTCATCTGCTCGGGAGTGGCCGAGAAGTCCATGGTCATCGCCGGCCATTTCAAGGTGGGCACCGGACCATGGACAATGGTGACCGTACCTTTCTCGGTATTGATGGCCTTGATCGTACCGCTGGCCTCGGCCGTTGGCGCAACGCTGCCCGGCTCCTCCGCCGGCGTGCCTTGTTGGCCCATGGACATCCTGTCCATCGGCTTGGGTTGACCATCTGCGGCCATTGCCGCCTGGCTGAGAACAACTGTCATGCCGGCGATCAGTGCGTATTTCATTGCTGACTTCCTTCTGTGGGATTCATGGGTGAAGTGTTCGGATGTTCGGGGCGCCGCAGCAGCCGATAGGCAGCCGGGATCACGAATAGAGACAACAGTGGCGCGCTGAGCATGCCGCCGACCATGGGCGCGGCGATCCGGCTCATGATTTCGCCGCCGGTGCCGCTGCCCCAGAGGATCGGCAGCAGGCCGGCGACGATCACCGCCACCGTCATCGCCTTGGGCCGCACGCGCTGCACCGCCCCCTGGCGAATGGCCTCGAGCAGGTCGCCATCGCCGCTCTGCCCGGCTGCCAGACTTCTGTGCCAGGCATGCCCCAGATAGAGCAGCATGATCACGCCGAATTCGGCCGCGACCCCGGCCAGGGCGATGAAGCCCACACCACTGGCCACGGAAAGATTGAAGTCCATCAGGTAGAGGAACCACACCCCGCCGGTCAGGGCGAACGGCAGGATCAGCATGATCAGCAGGGCTTCGTCGAGGCGGCGGAAGGTCAGGTAGAGCAGCACGAAGATGATCAGCAAGGTCGCCGGCACCACCAGCTTGAGCCTGGCCGTGGCGCGCTCGAGATACTCGAACTGGCCGGAGTAGCTCAGGCTCGTGCCAGCCGGCAGCTCGACCTGCTCGTCGATGGCCTGGCGCAGGTCGGCCACCACCGAGGCGATGTCCCGGCCGCGCACGTCGATATACACCCAGCCCGAGGGCCTGGCGTTCTCGCTCTTGAGCATGGGCGGGCCGTCATCGACCCTGATCCTCGCCACCATCCCCAGGGTGATCTGGCTCCCCTGCGGAGTGTAGATCGGCAACTGCTCCAGGGCCTCGAGCGAGTCGCGCCACTCGCGCGGATAGCGCACATTGATCGGGAAGCGGGCCAGGCCCTCGATGGTTTCCCCGATGTTCTCGCCCCCGATGGCGCTGGCCACGATCGACTGCACATCGGCGATGTTCAACCCGTAACCTGCGGCGGCCCGCCGGTCGATGTCCACGTCGACATAGCGCCCGCCAACCAGCCGCTCGGCCAGGGCCGAACTCACCCCTGCCACGCTCCGGGCCGCACGCTCGACCGTCTGGGCGACCTGGTCGATCTCCGCCAGATTGGTGCCGGCGATCTTCACGCCGATCGGGCTCTTGATCCCGGTGGCGAGCATGTCGATGCGGTTGCGGATCGGAGGAATCCAGATGTTGGTCAGCCCCGGCACCTGCACCACCCGGTCCAGCTCCTCCACCAGCCTCTCCGGGGTCATGCCGGGACGCCACTGCTCACGGGGCCTGAACTGCAGGGTGGTTTCGAACATCTCCAGGGGCGCCGGGTCGGTGGCGGTCTCGGCGCGGCCGGCCTTGCCGAACACATGCTCGACCTCCGGCACCGTCCTGATCAGGCGGTCGGTCTGCTGCAGCAGTTGGGCAGCCTTCTGCGCCGACAGCCCCGGCAGCGCCGAAGGCATGTACAGCAGGTCACCCTCGTCCAGCGGCGGCAGGAACTCGCCGCCCAGCCGGGAAATCGGCCACAGCGCGCTGAGAAAGACCAGCAGCGCCAGCAACAGCGTGGCCTTCGGGTGGCGCAGCACCGCATCCAGGGCTGGCCGGTAAAGGCTGATCAGCCAGCGGTTCAGCGGATTCTGCTCCTCCCGGGGAAGCCGCCCGCGAATCCAGTAGCCCATCAGCACCGGCACCAGGGTCACCGACAGCCCGGCGGCGGCGGCCATGGCGTAAGTCTTGGTAAAGGCCAGCGGGCCGAACAGGCGCCCCTCCTGAGCCTCCAGGGTGAACACCGGGATGAACGACAGGGTGATGATCAGCAGGCAGAAGAACAGCGCCGGCCCGACCTCCGTCGCCGCCTCGGTCATCACCTGCCAGTGCCGCTCGCCCTGCAGCACCTGACCCGGATGGGCTGCACACCAGGCCTCGACCCTCTTGTGGGCGTTCTCGATCATCACCACCGCGGCGTCCACCATGGCACCGATGGCGATGGCGATCCCGCCCAGGGACATGATGTTGGCGTTGATCCCCTGCTGGCGCATGACGATGAAGGCGATCAGCACGCCGATCGGCAGCGAGATGATCGCCACCAGGGAAGAGCGCAGGTGCCAGAGAAAGACCGCGCAGACCAGCGCCACCACGACGAACTCCTCGAGCAGCTTGTGGCCGAGGTTCTCCACGGCGCGGTCGATCAGCTTGCTGCGGTCGTAGGTGGTGACGATCTCCACTCCGGACGGCAGGCTCTGCCGCAGCTCGTCGAGCCGCTCCTTGACCCTGGCGATGGTTTCGCGGGCGTTCTTGCCGCTGCGCAGAATCACCACGCCGCCGACCACCTCGCCCTCGCCGTCCAGTTCGCTGATTCCCCGACGCATCTCCGGCCCCAGCTGGATGCTTGCCACGTCGCCGAGGCTGACGGGTATGCCGCCGGCACCGAGCCTGAGCGGAATGGCGCGGAAGTCGTTCAGCGTCTCCAGGTAGCCGGACGCCCGTACCATGAACTCGGCCTCACCCATCTCCAGCACGGCGCCGCCGGTTTCCTGGTTGGCCTTGCCGATGGCTTCGATCACCTCGGCCTGGGTGATGCCCAGGCTGGCCAGGCGCAGCGGATCGAGCAGCACCTGATATTGCTTCACCATGCCGCCCACGGTGGCCACTTCCGCGACGTCGGCCAGGCTCTTCAGCTCGAACTTGAGGAACCAGTCCTGCAGGGCGCGGAGCTGGGCGAGGTCGTGCCGGCCGCTGCGATCCACCAGGGCGTACTGGTAGATCCAGCCGACGCCGGTGGCATCCGGCCCGAGGGCGGGCTTGGCCGTAGGGGGCAGGCGGCTCTGAACCTGGCTGAGGTATTCCAGCACCCGCGAGCGGGCCCAGTACAGGTCGGTGCCATCCTCGAACAGCACGTAGACGAAGCTGTCGCCGAAGAAGGAGAAGCCGCGGACGGTCTTGGCGCCGGGTACCGAAAGCATGGTGGTGGCCAGCGGATAGGTGATCTGGTTCTCGACGATCTGCGGTGCCTGTCCCGGATAGGAGGTGCGGATGATCACCTGCACGTCGGAGAGGTCCGGCAGCGCATCGACGGGAGTGCTCTGCAGCGACCAGACGCCCCAGGCGCTGGCGAACAGCGTGGCCAGCAGCACCAGGAAGCGGTTGGCCACCGACCAGTGGATCAGCGCGGCGATCATGGCCGGTCTCCGATCTTCTCCAGGCGCTCGATCCGCAAGCCCTCGTCGCTCTGGCTCGCCGCCACCCGTACCTTGTCGCCGACCTGCACATCCTGCAGCAGCGCGGCACTGGCCACCGGGAAAGTCATGGTCATGCCGGGCATGCCCAGCGTCCTGAACGGACCATGGGCCAGGGTCACGTCGCCCTCGTCGATCGCCACGACCCGCCCCTCGGCCTCGTGCAGGACAGACACGGGCCCGGACGTCGGCGTATCCGGAGCCGAGGCGACGATCCCGCGAAGACTGGCTTCGGAGTCGAGCAGGAACTGTCCGGAGGCGACCACCTGCTGGCCTTCCTCGAGGCCTTGCAGCACTTGGGTCTTGCCGTCGCTTTCCCGCCCCAGCCGGACTTCCACGGGACGGTAGTGTCCGGCCTCCTCGGCACGCATCACCAAGGCTCGGCGGCCGGTACGGATGACGGCCTCGCTCGGTACCCAGAGCGCGTCCTGCCCGCCCGGACGGGTCAGGCGCACCTGGGCCGTCATGCCGGGGCGCAGGCGTCCGTCCGGATTGGGCAGCTCGACGCGCACCCGCAGCGTGCGGCTGTTCGGGTCCGTCTCGGGCAGGATGGCGGCAACCGTCCCCTCCAGCGTCTCGCCGGGAAAGGCCGAAAGCCGCGCCTCAGCCGGCAGGCCCACGGCGATCCCGCCGGTCTCGCCCTCGGGAACGGCCACCGCCAGCCAGACCCTGTCCAGGCCGTTGACCCGGGCCAGGGTATCGCCGGCCGCCACGGCCATTCCGGCCCGGACATTCAGCTCCTGCAGCACGCCGCCCAGAGGAGTGGAGATGGTCAGCACCGGTTGGGGCCTGCCGCTGCGCTCGACACGCCCGATCAGCGCCGCCGGCATCCCGGCCAGGCGCAGACGTTGCCGGGCCGCAGCCAGCAGGCCCGCGTCGCCGCTGCGCCTGAGCGCCAGGAATTCCTCCTGGGCCGCTGCCCATTCCGGCACCAGCAGGTCGGCCAGGGGGGCACCCGCCTTGAGCACATCCCCCGGGGCACGGGCATAGACCCGCTCGACGAAGCCGGCGCTGCGCGCCTGGATCACCGCGATGTCCCGCTCGTTGAGCGTCAGCACGCCGACTGCCTCCAGGCTGGAGGAAAAGGAACCGCGGGTGACCCGGGCCAGGCGCAGGCCGAGATTCTGGGTCGCTCTCGGGTCGATGCTAACAACGCTTTCCTCTTCCCCGGCATCGGCATAGCGGGGCACCAGGTCCATGTCCATGAAGGGCGATTTGCCTGGCTTGTCGAACCTCTGCTGCGGGTACATCGGGTCGTACCAGTACAGGACCTGGCGCTCGTCCGGCCTGTGACCCGGTCCGGCCGGCGTGCCTCCGAGCGCACCGCCCATGTCCTGTCGATGGCCGAGCCAGTAGCCGCCGGTAGCACCGAGAGCGGCCGACAACCCCGCCAGCAACACGCTTTTCCAGATACGGGCGGTCATTGGCGGGTCTCCCCGTAGGTGAAGTGCAGGCGGGCGCCGCTCAAGGCGCGCTGCTCCTCGAAGTCGATATGCCTCAGGCGCGCCGCGACCAGCTCGCGGCGGGCGGCGACGACGGCGGCCAGATCGCCGATGCCGGCACGGTAGCTGGCCAGGCTCAGCTCGACCTTTTCCCTGGCCAGGGGCAGCAGGCTGTCCCGGCTGCGCCGCACGGCGCGGCTCAGGCGCTCGTACTCGGCCAGTTCGCCCTCCAGACGCTCGGCATGCTCGCGGATGAGGGCCTCGCGCTCGGCCTCCACCTGGCTCAGCTCGGCCTGTCTGGCGGCGATATTCGGGTTCTGTCGGGAGCCCGGAAACAGCGGCAGATCGACCGAAACCTGCACGCTCATCATGTCGCCGAACTCGGGGCCGCGGCGCTGATAGTCGAGCTCCCAGCTCCAGTCGGATTTCTTCTCCGCCTGCGCTTCGCGCACTCTGGCCTCGGCCTCGCGGGTCATCGGCACCAAGACGGCCAGTTCCGGATGGTGGCGCAGCCTGCGGGTATATTCCGAAGCCTCGATGGGCCACTCGGGCAAAGTGCCAGCCAACGGCTCGTCGGCGGCCGGGCCTATCCAGCGCCTGAGTGCGGCACGGGCCTGGGCGCGCGAGCGCACCAGCTCGTCCTCCTGCTCCGCCAGCAGGGCCGCCTCCTGCTGCGGGGTCACGGCATCGGCGGCCCGGGCGCGGCCGCCGGCTATCTGCGCCCGGACAGCTTCGGCCAGCAGGCGATTCTCACGGAAGAATTCCCGGAACAGCGCCTGCTTGCGCTCGATGGCATGACTGCCGATCCAGGCCTGCGCGGTGGCCTGACGGACGTTCAGATACTCGATCCGGCTTTCGGCGGCAGCCCGGTCGACGGCCGCCTCGGCAGCCTCGACCCGTGCCCGGCGCTTGTCGCGGTTGGGCACCTCCTGCATGACCCCGACCATCTGCATGGTCATGAAGTCCCTGTCGAGGCTCCAGCGCCCGTCGCCCTCGATCGGCAGGTTCTGCACGCCGAGCGCGAGCCTGGGGTCGGGCAGCTCGCCTGCGGGAATGGCCGCGTTTCTGGCCGCTTCGAGCTTGGCGGCCTGGGCAGTCAACGACGGGGCATTGCGCTCGGCCAACTGCAAGGCCTCTTCCAGCGTCAGCGCCGCGCCCTGACGCGGCAGGGCGAGCAGCATCGTGGCCAGGACGGCCGGTATCGGCCACCCGGGGCAATAGCGTAGGGCAATCATCTTCACGCTTCCTGTAAGGATCCGGTGCACATGCCGTGGCACATGCATGGGCCATCCCGCGCACCGAGGGAGCGGGATGACGTTCAGGTTCGGAAAGCTTCAGGAGCGGGACCGGGGAGGTCGCCAGGGATCGGGGGGCAGTTGGGAGGGAAAGTGGTCGCGGCAGGAAACCGCAGGAACGAGGTTGGAGGGCATTACCGCCGGCTTGGCGATACCTACCTGCAGCATGCTGGCGGTCTTGCATTCCTGACCGGTCTTGCACGCCTTCTTGCCATGCTCGGCCATGTCATGGCAACAATCCGGCTGCATATCCGCCATCTTCGCCATACCGGCGGACTTCATCGGACAGGGATCGGCCGGCATCTCGGCCCCGGCCATGCCGCCGAGGGGCAGCGCCAGGCTGATCAGGAAGAGAAGACAAAGCCGAAGAGTGCGTCTCATGGGCGGAGTTTAGTACCCGGCTCGGGAGGCGGGCAATTACGGACAACCGGAGCCACCGGTCGGAGACTCCATGGCGGCCTCGCCGTCGCGGCTCGCTACAATGCGGCTATGCCCTCCCGTCTCACACAGGACCCACTGCATGTTCGAATCCGCCCAAGCGCTGTCGCGTCAGTTCGCCGCCCTGCGCAGCAGCGCCGATTTCTGGTCGCTGCGGCATGTCCGCGAAATCAGCGAGCATTACCGGGTGCGCCGGAACGTCGCCCTGCCGCCTTCCTTCGGCGAGGACTGCGGCGCCATGCTGACGGTACGCATCGCCGGCGTCGAAGCCTATGCGGCCACCAGCGATCTCACCCTGGCCGGGCTGCAGGCGGCCCTGGAGCGGGCCGAGCACATGGCCCGCGCCCTGGCCGGGCACGCGCTGCTGGAGGTGCGGGAGTTGCCGGTGCCGACCGGCGAGGCGGACGACGTGGCGCCCGGCTACGAGCGGCCGCTGGCCGGACCGTCCCACTGGTTCGAGGTGCTGGGCGCCGAATCGGCACGGGTGCCCCAGGATGCGCGGCTGGTGGACTGGAGCGCCGGACTCGGCGTCAGCTGCGTGGAGCAGATCTACCTCAACAGCGCCGGCGCCTGCCTGCGGCGGGCCCAGCGCTTCGTCTATCCGGAGCTGAGCGTGACCGCCAGCGACGGCCACGACAGCCAGAGCCGCAGCCTCGGCGGCTTCAACTTCGGCCAGCAGGGTGGCGCCGAGGTCGTCGAGCGGATCGGCCTGGTGGGGGCAGCGCCCCGGGTCGCGGACGAGGCGCTGCAGCTGCTGCTCGCCCCCAATACCCCCAGCGGCCCCCTCGACCTGCTGCTGATGCCCGACCAGATGGTCCTGCAGATCCACGAATCCATCGGCCATCCGCTGGAGCTGGACCGCATCCTCGGCGACGAGCGCAACTATGCCGGCACCAGCTTCGTTCGCCTGGAGGACTTCGGCCGCTACCAGTACGGCTCGCCGCTGCTCGACGTCACCTTCGACCCAGGCCGTCCCGAGGAGCTGGCCAGCTACCGCCACGACGACGACGGCACCCCGGCCCGGCGCGAATACCTGATCCGCGGCGGCATCCTGCAGCGCCCGCTGGGCGGCGCCCTGTCGCAGCTGCGCACCGGCCTGCCGGGGGTGGCCTGCAGCCGCGCCTGCAGCTGGAACCGCGCGCCCATCGACCGCATGGCCAACCTCAACGTCGAACCGGGCGACCGGAGCTTGGCGCAGCTGATCGGCGGCATCGAGCGCGGCATCCTGATGAGCACCAACCGCTCCTGGTCGATCGACGATGCCCGCAACAAGTTCCAGTTCGGCTGCGAATGGGGACAACTGATCGAGAACGGCGAACTCAAGGGCGTGGTGAAGAACCCCAACTACCGCGGGATTTCCGCGCACTTCTGGCGCAGCCTCGCCGCGGTGGGCGACGCCTCCACCGTCGAGGTGCTCGGCACGCCCTACTGCGGCAAGGGCGAGCCGAACCAGGCGGTGCGCGTCGGGCACGCCTCGCCGGCCTGCGTATTCAAGACCATCGACGTATTCGGAGGGGCCGCCTGATGAACGCCCGTGAGCATTTCCACGCCCTGCTCGACAGCCTGCGGCCGCTGCTGCACGCCGACGAAGGCTTCACCCTGGATTACCGCGCCGAGGTCTCGGAGTTCGTGCGCTTCAACCGGGCGCGGGTGCGCCAGGCCGGCCAGGTGCAGCAGATCTTCGCCACCCTCGCCCTCTATCTCGGCGAGCGCCATGCCCGCTTCGAGCTGAGCCTGACCGGCGTGGCCGAGGAAGACCGCGCCCGCCTGCGCCATGCGCTGGAACGGCTGCGCGCGGTGGTGCCGGCGCTGGCTCCCGACCCCTACCTGCGCCTCAACCGGGAGCCCTGGCGGAGCGAGGCCGCGCAGCCGACCGCGCTCCCCGACAGCGATGCGGCGATCGGGCAGATCGTCGAGGCCAGCGAGGGTCTCGATCTGGTCGGCATCTACACTGCCGGCCCGCAATACCATGGCTTCGCCAGCTCCTGGGGCGCCCTTGGCTGGCATGCGGCGAGCAGCTTCAACTTCGACTGGAGCCTGTTCCACGCCAACGGCCAGGCGGTCAAGAGCGCCTATGCCGGCCAGCGCTGGGATGCCCTGGCCTTCGCCCGGCGCATGGCCTCGGCGCGCGAGCAACTGGAATACCTGGGCCGCCCGGCACGGACCCTGGCGCCGGGCGACTACCGGGCCTATCTGGCCCCGGCGGCGCTGGACGAGATCCTCGACATGCTCAGCGGCGGCTTCTCGGCCCAGGCCCTGGCCAGCGGCGGCAGTCCCCTGCAGCGCCTGTTCGCCGGCCAAGCGCAACTCAGCCCGCTGCTGCACCTCCACGAGCGGATCAACGGTGGCCTGGCCCCGGCCTTCACCAGCGAAGGTCCGCGCCAGGACCTGCGCCTGCTCGCAGGAGGCCTTCCGGGCGAGCGGCTGGTCAGTTCGCGCAGTGCCGCCGAGCACGGACTGACCGCCAACGGCGCGGGGGCTCACGAATACCCGCTGTCCCCGGTGGTGACGGGCGGCGAACTAGAAGAGACCAACATCCTGGCCAGCCTGGACACCGGCCTGTACATCGGCAACCTCTGGTACCTCAACTTCTCCGACCGCCCGGCCGGCCGCCTGACCGGCATGACCCGCTTCGCCACCTTCTGGGTGGAAAACGGCCAGCTCCATGCCCCGGTCAACACCATGCGCTTCGACGACTCGGTGTTCAGCTTCCTCGGCCACCATCTGGAAGCCCTTACCCGCGAGCCCGAGATGATCCTGCCGGCCGGCACCTATGGCGCGCGGCAAAGCGGCTCCAGGACGCTGCCGGGAGCGTTGCTCGGGCGGTTCACGCTGACGCTTTGAAGAAAAGGGGCCTGGTCGCGGCCCCTATTGTCCCGCATCCGGCGAGTCGAGCGGCTGGGAGTCCAAGGCCGCCCGCTCCTCCTTCGCTGCCTTCGACGACTTCCATTTCGAATAGAAATACGCTCCGCCCGAGAGAGCGCCCGTTACGGCGGCGGCGGCGCCGACGATGGGTGCGGCCGTCACGATCAGGGGCGCGCTGGTTAGTCCGAGGGCAACGCCGATCGCACTCAGGCCGGTCGGGGCGGCGAGCACCGCACCGGCGCTCACCACGCCGGACGTGATGCCCAGCCCCATCGAGACCGTGTCTATCTTGTCGGCCACGTCCTTGTGATTCGCATCGAGCGCCTTGACCTTGGCGACGACCTTGCCGGGAATATTTCTCGTTCCGCTCGCCGTGACCGCCGCAAGCGTCTTCGCCGTGTCGATGGCGGCCCTGGCGTACCCGTTGGCGGCAGCCTTGCGGGCCGGCCTTTCGCTCGTCGATGCGGTCGCCGCGTCGCCAGCCCGGTCCTGGCCGTCATCCGCCAGCGACGAAGCCCCGGAATCCGGCTCCCCTGGTTTTCCGATCCGCTCTTTCACGTTCATCGCCTCATTCGAGTTTTTCCGTCGGCCGAAAACATCCGATCGCCCGGTGAGCGGCGCAGGCGGCGGCAGACACGAGCACTGCGCCAGCGTTTCCACGCCCAGAACAAGGCGGCCAGCATCACGCCAAGTCCGATCAACCGGGTAATGCCCGCGATACCCGTATCCCAGGCCAGCATATCCCAGCGACTGAAAATCTCCGTCCAGTCGTGATCGCCGCCACCGACCAACGGCAATTGGTGAACGCGGGCATCGGCCATGTAACGCCCGACATTCAGCAGACTCTCGCCGAACCACACGAGTGCCACGGACCAGCCCAAGCCATGCCGTTGCCGCCAGAAATGGCCGGCAAACAGCGCAGGAAACAGAAGCTGGAAAAGAGTACCGCCATAAACCGCCAGACCCGGCATCAACAAGCCAAGGATGGGATGCCCCGCCTCATGGATTGCCAGGTTGGCATTATCGAGCAGAAACACCCATCGGTCGGATGTGAAGCAATGCTGCCAGACGATGTAACCGACCGACAGGGCCAATCCAATCAGCGCTGCTCCCGTGACAGGCTGCCATTCCATGGAGTCGGCTTCGTGCCAAGGTTCCAAGATATCCTCCAGCCGCTGGATAAACATGTCCGGCACGTTACGCGACAGGCAGCGCTCATGCGCTGCGTGAGTTCAATATCACCTGAAACAAGCAGAACATGGTTCGGTTGCGATCGTGGACAAGCGAGTTACTCCCCCGGCACACGATGAAACTCGACAAAGAACCTGACCGGGCCATCCGGACTTACTTCATGCGGCACTTGAGGCTCGACGACACCACATCGATCGGGTGTCAGAACAATCTCGCTCACTTCCGGCGCCAATATCCGATAAAGCAGCCTGCCTTCCAGCACCACGATCTTCGCCCAGCCCCCCTCCTTCGTCGTGTGCTGCCGCAATAGGCCCGGAGGCACCGTTTCCTCTGTGAAGACCGGCGTTTTCTTATAGGGTCGAACGTCTTCCGGCAGGACTTTCATTGGAGATGCTCCTTCTTGTATTGGAGCCAACCGGCCGCCAAGGGCCGAGGGGCCTATAAATATAGCCTGCAGGCGTTCCGCTTGGACCGATGCATCGGCCCTGACTGGACGGCGTTTCCCGGACGAAGCCCTGCTCCCTGGCATCGCCATGCCGATCACGGACAGGAAGCCGATGCGTTAGGGTTTGTCTGAAAAGTCGGCACGTAAGCATTTTTCGATGCAGGCCAGCGTGACCATGGCCTTGAAACTGCTGGCCAGCTTGTCATAACGGGTGCAAAGACGGCGCTTTTCCTTGAGCCAACTGAACAGTCGTTCAATGGCGTTGCGCTTTTGGTACTGCGGTCTGTCAAATAGGCGAGGCAAGCCCGGTCGAGGCTTACGGTGCATCTTGCGTAAGGGAATGATGGGCTTCATGCCATACCGGTCGCAGTATTGGCGCAGGCTTTCGCTGTCGTAGCCTTTGTCAGCCAGTACATACCGGCAGCGCTTGCGCGGACGACCCTGGCTGCCAGGCAGGCTGATCTGCTCAAGCAAGGGCATGAAATAGCGCGAGTCGGCGTCCTGCCCGGGTGAAAGCATCACTGCCAGCGGATACCCGTTGCTGTCACAGGCCAGATGAAGCTTGGTGGTCAGCCCACCACGGCTTCGGCCGAGACATTGGTGCTGCGGCTCTTGCAGGCCCCTTTTTTTCTCGCACCGCTGGCGGCTCTGGTGGCCCGAATCGACGTTGAGTCGACCATCCAGGTATCCAGGTCGATAAAGCCGTCCTCACGCAGACGCAGATGCAGATGCCGCAGCACCTGCTCGAAGGTGCCGTTGTCACGCCACAGCCTGAAGCGCTGATATACCGTCTTCCAGGGGCCATAACGCTCGGGAAGATCGCGCCACTTGGCCCCTGAGCACAGAATCCAGAAGATGCCGTTGAGCATCTGGCGGTCATCTCGCCGGGGGCGGCCCATGCGTTGAGGGGGAGAAACGATGGCTTCGATCATCGCCCAGCGCTGGGCAGAAATCTCGTAACGGCCTGACATGGCTGCGCTCGGAACAACGGAGGCGGCATTTTAGCCAAATCGACTTTTCAGACAAACCCTAGTGTGGTGAATCACAAGTTCGCTTCATTATTTCTTTGCAAGGCTCGAGCAGCCCTGCCGACAGAGGCCAGGATTTCACCTGCTCCCTTACGCCAGCGGAAGGGCCTTGGATTCTGGTTGTAGGTCGCCAGGTAATACTCGATGGACTGCTCGAGTTCCTTCACGCTGGTATGGGCCTGGCGCTTTATCCACTTCTGGGTGAGCATCGAGAAAAAGCGCTCCACCAGATTCAGCCATGACGCAGACGTCGGGGTGAAATGCACGTGATAACGCGGGTGTGCGACAAGCCAGGCACGCACCTTGTCGGTCTTGTGCACGGCATAGTTATCCATGATCAGGTGTATGGCCTTGTCGCTCTCGACCGTTTCCTCGATGGCCCTGAGAAACTCCAGGAATTCTGCGCTGCGGTGACGGCGCTTGAGACGTCCGATCACCTCGCCGGTGGCCACATCCAGGGCGGCAAACAAGGACGTCGTGCCATGGCGCTGATAATCATGGGTACGGGTCGCCGGATACCCAGGCTCCAGCGGCAGCCCCGGCTGTGTTCGATTGAGCGCCTGGATCTGGCTTTTCTCATCGACGCACAGTACCAGCGCTTTATCCGGCGGATTCAGGTAGAGCCCTACGATATCCTGCACCTTGTCGACAAAGGCAGGATCGGTGGACAGCTTGAAGGTGTGCTCCAGGTGAGGCTTGAGCCCGAAGGCTCGCCAGATACGCTGTACGCTCGCCGGTGAAATATGGGTGGCCTTGCTCATCCGGCGCGAGCTCCAATGGCTGGCATCGTCGGGCCGGGTCTGCCGCACCCGGTCGACCACTTCCTGGACCTTTTCATCACTGATGCTGCGTAGGCGGCCTGAGCGCGGCTCGTCATTGAGGCCTTGCAGGCCCAAACGGGCGAAGCGAAGGCGCCACCTCGAAACGGTTTGCGCCGTAATGCCGAGCCGTCGAGCAATGGAAGAGCCGGACTCGCCTCGAGCGCAGGACAGAATGATCTCGGCGCGCAGCTGCATATCGGCAGGCCCCTTGTGCCTGGCTCGGCGGCGGGTGAGTTCGGCATGCTCTTGTTCGGTCAGTTCGATCCGAACGGCTGGGCGGCCTGTTTTCATCGCATGCCCTCCGAAAAAACTCTGCCAGCTCCGCGGTAGACAAGACTTATCCTGAGTAGTTGTGATTCACCACACTAGCGTAGCCACCTTGCACGAATGACCGAGCCACGAATACCGAGCAAAAGGATCAGCCCATGAGCGCAGCCGAGATGCGAATCCAAGCCCCCGAAGTGACAGAGGTGATCGACGAGGCCGAGCTTTACCTGGGCCTGCTGCCTCTGGCCTCCGCCCACATCATCGAACTCGGCTGCGGTGCCGCAGCCCACACCCGCACCATCGCCGAGAGAGGGAAGCCGGCGTCCATCCTGGCCTGCGAAGTGGACACCCTCCAGCTTGAAAAGAACCTGGCCATCGGCGACCTGCCCACGGTGACCTTCCGCCATGCCGGCGCCCAGGCCATCCCGGCGGAGGACGGCAGCGCCGATCTCGTGATGATGTTCAAGTCGCTCCATCACGTGCCGGTGAGCGACATGGACGACGCGATCCGGGAGATCTGCCGGGTGCTGCGTCCCGGCGGCCTGGCCTACATTTCGGAGCCGGTCTATGCAGGCGAATTCAATGACGTGGTGCGCCTGTTCCATGACGAGAAAACGGTTCGGGAGGCAGCCTTCGCCGCACTGCGAAAAGCGGTCGAGCAGGGCCTGCTGGAACTGGCGGGACAGTATTTCTTCAATACCCGCAATGATTTCCAAGATTTCGCCGAGTTCGAACGGCGCATCATCGGCGCTACCCACACCCAGCACCACCTGAGCCCGGAGTTGCGGCGGACCGTGCGCGAAAGATTCGAGGGCTCCATGGGACCCAAGGGCGCACGCTTCGTCATGCCAATGCGTGTCGATCTGCTGCGCCGTCCGGGCTAGGACGAGCGGCCCTCGGGGACTCAGGCAATGATATCGGCCATGTCCAACCCAGTGACGCCACTAAGCTCGATGGCAAACTCGGCCTCGCTGTCTGCGTCCTGGTTGCCATACAACACTCTGTCTTCGAACTTCAGCTGCCCGGCTTCGGTGAAATCGGCCCCGCTGGTGAGCAAAGTGTCGAAGTCATCGTTTTTCTTCGAGGACAGATCGGCGTCCAGGCGGGAAAGATCCAGCCGGTCGAGGCCCGACACGAAATCGGTGATGACATCCCGATCGTCCTTCTCCAGGCCGATCTCATTGGCCGTCCTGAACACGAAGGTATCCCCATCGGCCCCTCCCGTCAGGGTGTCGCGGCCTAGCCCGCCGATCAGGCGGTCGCGACCTTCCCTGCCATCGAGAACATCGTCTCCCGTACCGCCATCCAGGCGATCGGCCTCGGTGTAGCCGATCAGGGTATCGTTCCCCGCGCGCCCATAGAGCCGCGCCTCGTTCGGGTTGTCGTTGATGATCAAGTTGTCGAGCGCGTTTCCGCGCCCGACGGCCGTGTCGTTCCCCTTCAGGGTCAGGTTTTCCAGGTTTTTGCCGAGCGTATAGTCGCGCGGCGTATAGACGGTCACATGATCGATGCCACCGTTCTTGCGCTCGATGATCCTGTCGCCTTCATAGAAGACGTAGGAATCGTTGCCGTTGCCGCCGATCAGCACGTCGGAACCGGGCCCGCCGCCCAGGCTGTCGTCGCCATCGCCGCCCTCGATGCGATCATCTCCTTCGTAGCCATCCAGCAGATCGTTGCCGCTCTGGCCCATGATCCAGTCATCGCCGGCTTCGCCGATGATGAAGTCGTTTCCCGGCCCACCCCGAAGCGTATCGTTCCCGGCCCGGCCATAAATGGTGTCATTGCCGGCCTGGCCCTGAAGCACATCGTCACCGGGGGTGCCTTCGAGCGTCAGGTCGGCAGTATTGTCGGAATCGCTGTCGCAAGTTCGATCATGAGCCATGGCGTTCACCCTCTGTTTCGAAGTGAATTGGTTGCCGGTTGCATCCAAGTGTTTATGTGCCAAAGAGCAAACTTGCCATTTGCCTTTGTGACAAACAGGGCTGGCTTATTCAACCGAAGCATTGATAGGGCGCTCTGAAGCTTCATCAACCTCGATAGACAAAGACAACCCGAAATGGGAGCAGCCAAAACCGAATACTTTAAAATGGAGTGTTTTTATTCGGCCAGTAAATCGGGCACAGCCAGCAAGTAACCAAGCCCAGGACTCTCGACCCAATAAATCCGCCCACGCTTTTCAGCGGCAACAACGATCACGCTACCGTTATCCAGCCAGCGAACGGAGACAGCCGCCCAAAGCACACAGTTACTGGCTGATTGGCAATAGGGAAAGCCGGAAAACAATTAAGGTGGGAAATAAAAATAGTCACGCAGAAACACGCGGCAAGCGGCTAGCCTGCGGAATGCCGCTTGGGAATACGACGCAGCCGACGAGCGGCAACCCGCCAGCCCAGCCGCCTCACTCCAGCAGACTCAACTCCCGCGCCCGGCTCATCGCCCGCGTCCGGCTGGTGACCTGGAGCTTCCCGTAGAGGTTCTTCAGGTGCCATTTCACCGTTTCCACGGAAATATCCAGGGTGCGGGCGATTTCCTTGTTGGACTGGCCGGCGGCGACCAGACGCAGGGTCTGGCTTTCCCGTTCGCTGAGGCTGAACGGCGGCTCGGCGCAGTCCTCGCCGCCGAGGCGTTCGCGCAGGATGGCGAGGTAGCCCGCGAGGTCGCTGCCGCCCGCCTCCAGCGCGGCGCAGCGGCTCAGCAGCGGCAACAGGGCGCGGCCGGCGTCGGTCAGGCTGCACAGCAGGTTTTCCCGCTGGCCCAGTTGCAGCGCCGGCAGCAGGGCCGCGATGGCGGCCTCGCGCTCGTCGCCCTGCCAGAGGGCGATGGCCCAGAGCGGGCGCAGGCGCGCGGCTTCGAGCAATTGTCCGTGCGCCTCGAACTCGGCCACCACCCCGGCCAGGCAGTCGGCCGCCGCCAGGCCCAGGCCCTGGGCGAGCAGCAGCCGGGCGCGGGCGATGCGCGCGTAGTGGCGGCAGCCCGGGATGGCGCCCTCGTCGCTCTTCAGCAGCTCGATGCGCCGCAGCATGTGCTCGGCGCCGGCCAGGTCGTCGCGCTGCAGCTGCAGGCGCACCTGTTCGGCGAGCAGCGCCGCCTGCAGGCGGTTCCAGCGGCGCTGGGCGGCGATTTCCTGGGCGTGCTGGAGCAGCAGGCGCGCCTGCACCCCGTCGTCCTCGGCCAGCGCCCGCCGGCACAGCGCGCGGTAGACCGCCAGCACGCCGTCAAGGGGCGCCACGCGGTCGATCTGCAGGCCGCGCTGGCGCACCAGCGCATCCAGGCGCTCCCAGTCGCCGTGCTCGTAGGCCAGTTCGGCCAGCGAGGCGGCCAGGGTGGCGCTGCCGCTGGACTGCGGTCCGGTGAGCCGGTCGGCGGACTCCATCGCCTGCAGGAAACAGGCCTCGGCGGTGCGCAGATCGCCCTGGCGCAGGTGGCTCTGGCCGAGGATGAAGGCACGGTGGACGGTGACGAACAGGTTCTCGGTGGGCGCCCCCGGATAGAGGGTGTGGCGCTGCACGGCCTGGGCCTGATCGTGCTGGCCGAGGACCAGGTGGCAGTAGCTGAGGACGTTGCAGACCAGGCCGTCGACCCAGCTGTCGCCGCAGGGGATCTGCGCCAGCAGCGGCTCGGCCAGGGCGATGCCGGTCTGCACGTTCTCGGCGAAGGCCTCGCAGATGGCCGCCACCGCGTCCAGCTTGACCCGCAGGTCGCGACGCGCCGGGTGCACGGCGAACCAGCGGCGCAGCTCGCCGAGCAGGCGCCGCGACTCATCGAAGCGGAAACGGTGGGCCAGCGCCCAGGCCAGGTTGAGCTGCAGGCTGATGCGGTGCTCGTCGGCGGTGATCGGCAGTTGCTGCAGCCAGCCCAGCAGGGTGTCGATGTCGCCGCGCTCGGCCAGCGACTGGGCGCCCAGCCCGGCGCGGCCCGGCGCGCTCTCGACCTTGCCGGCGGCCAGCGCGTGGCGGGTCGCCTCGGCCCACAGGCTCTGCCCGGCGAACCAGTTGCCGGCGCGCTCGTGCAGCGCGGTGATATCCAGGTCGGTGCGCCGGCGCAGGCGGGTCTGCAGGGTCTCGGCGAACAGGTGGTGGTAGCGGAACCACTGGCCGTGGTCGTCCAGCGCAGCGACGAACAGATTGTGCCGCTCGATCCAGTCGAGCATGGCGTGACCATCGTGGCGCCCGGTGACCGCGTCGCACAGTTCGGCGCAGAAGCGGTCGAGGATCGAGGTGCGCATCAGGAAGTCGTCGACCGCCGCCGGCAGCGGCTCGAACACCACGTCCTCCAGATATCGGCCGACCAGCCGGCCGCCATGGCTCAGGCTGTCGATGACCTGCGCCGGGTTGTCCTTGATCGAGGGCGACAGGGTGGCCATCTGCATGCCGGTGATCCAGCCCTCGGTCAGCTCCAGCAGGCGCTGGGTCTGCGCGTTGCTCAGGGCCAGGGCGGCGGAGTCGGCGAAGTAGTGGCGCGCCTCGCAGAGGTTGAAGCGCAGGTCGTTGGTGTCGACCTCGATCAGCTGGTGGCGCGAGCGCAGGCGGCTCAGCGGCAGCGACGGCAGGCTGCGGCTGCCGAGCAGCACGTGGAAGTTGGCCGGCGCGTGTTCGAGCAGGTAGGCGAAGGCACGGTGGATCGCCGGATTGCGGATCGTGTGGTAGTCGTCAACGATCAGGTAGAGCGGCACCTCCACCGCCTGCACCGCGTTGATCAGGTGGCCGAACACCAGGTCGATGGACGGCAGCCCGGCGGCGAGAAAGCCCAGCCGCCAGCCGAGGCCGGGATGCAGCGGCAGCAGGGCGTCGAGCAGGTAGTGGCAGAAGTACTCGGGCACGTCGTCGCCTTCGTCCAGGCTCAGCCAGGCGACGGCTTCGCCGCGCTCCTGCAGCTGGCTGCGGCACTGGGCGAGCAGCGTGGTCTTGCCGAAGCCGGCGCCGGCGCAGACCAGCGCCAGGCTGCGCTCGGCCAGCGGCTCGAAGCGCGCCAGCAGGCGCGGGCGAACCAGCAGCACGCCAGGCGAGCGCGGCGGGACGAACTTGGTGGCGATCAGCGGCAGGCCGCAAGTGCCCTGGCTGTAGACGGGAGCGAAGCGGCGCTCGGAATGGCGTCGATCCATCTTTCATACCTCGAAAGCCGGTCTGTTCCGACCTGTTCTTGTTGTCTCCGACGCGGCCTGCGCGGCAGCCGGGGCCGTGCGGCGCGTCGCCCGCAAGGATAATGCCCTATCCCACCCGTCCGCGCCCCCCATCCGGGTAGTTATTCCGACTCCCGGCCTTTTCCTACCGTAGCCCCCGCCACCCGCCGACCCGGGGCAACGCCCCCGGCCCGCGACCCGACGTGCGCATCCCGCCTACAAGATCCGACAACAGGGCCATCCATCATGCCGAACGGCGCAATCTCCATCCGCCCTCCGGGCAAGTTCTTCATGGGCAAGGGCCTGCTGGCCGAGCTGGGCAGCTATGCGCAGGCCTTCGGCAGCCGTGCCTACGTCCTCTGCGACAAGTTCATCCTCGAGCGGGCGATCGCCGAGGCCGGCCCCTCGTTCGAGGCGCGCGGCTCGGCGGTGTTCGGCAAGTTCCAGCACGAATGCACGCGCATCGAGATCAACCGCAACCGCGAGCTGGCGCGCAGCATCAAGGCCGAGCTGATCGTCGGCATCGGCGGCGGCAAGACCCTGGACACCGCCAAGGCGGTGGCCTGCCACGAGCGGCTGCCGGTGCTGACCGTGCCGACCACCGCCTCCAGCGATGCGGCCTGCACCGCCCGCGCGCTCATCTATACCCTGAACAGCGAGTTCGACCGCTGCATGCTGCTGCCGGGCGGCCCGGACGTGGTCATCGCCGACACCGCGATCCTCGCCGCGGCGCCGGCGCGGCTGTTCGTCGCCGGCATCGGCAAGGCCCTGGCGACCTACTTCGAGGTGCGTGCCTGCTACCGGGCCAGGGCCGGACGCACGGCGCCGACCCGCGCCGCGCGCACCGCCCTGGCCACCGCCCGTCTGTGTCTGGACAGTCTGCTGGAGAACGCCGCCCAGGCGCGCCTCGATGTGGAGCACCAGCGCTCGAGCCGGGCGGTGGAGGCGGTGCTGGAGGCGACCGTCTACCTCAGCGGGGTGAGCGCCGACGGCGGCGGCCGCGCCGCGGCCCATGCGATCCACAACGGCATGCTCGCCGTGCCCGCCCTGCAGCACGCCCGCCACGGCGAGAAAATGGCCTTCGCCCTGCTCGCCCAGCTGGTGCTGGAGCGGGCGCCGGAGGAAGAGATCGCCACGGTGCTCGACTTCATCCAGGCGGTCGACCTGCCGTCGACCCTGCAGGATCTCGGCGTCAAGGTCTTCGCCGAAGCGCAGTGGCGGCGGGTGGCGGAGCGGGCCTGCGAGAAGCACGAGAGCATGGGCAACATGCCCTTCGCCGTGGCGCCGGACGACGTCTACCGGGCCATCCGCGAGGCCGATGCCCTGGCCGTGGCCCATCGCCGGGCAACGGCCGGCCGCGCGCCCCTGACGGCAGCTTCCGGCTGAAGCCGGGGCGCGGCTGCCTCGGGCAGCCGCGCCGGAATAAAAAAGTCCCTGCAGCAGACGGTCGACACTGCAGGGACAACGCCTGCTCAGAACATGCGCAGGTCGAGAGGAAACTCGAGAATCAGCCGCAACTCGTCGATGTCGGCCTCGGCGGTGTGGTCGCCGTTCACCCGGTGAGTGGCCTGGAAGAGCCGGAAACTCAGGTCCTTGGCCGGTCCGCTCTGCACCACGTAGCTGAGCCAGAAATTGCGCTCCCAGTGGCGGCCGTCGCGCACCTTCTGGTAGGCGGCGTAGGCCGGGCCGACGTCGCGCCCGTCGATGTCGGTGCCGCGCACGTAGCGGGCGATCAGCGCCAGGCCGGGTATGCCGACGGCGGCGAAGTCGTAGTCGTAGCGAAAGAGCCAGACGCGCTCGTTGGGGTTGTTGAAGTCGGAGACCTGGGAGTTGGTGTTCAGGAAGAAGTCCCAGGTGTGCCAGACGTAGTCGAAGGGCGAGTCGTCGTCGATCCGCGTGTGGGCGACGCTGAAGGCGTGAGCGCCGACGCTGATGCCGGCCTGCAGGCTCCAGGAGTCGTTGTCGAGATCGCCGAGCAGCGACTTGCCGGTGTCGCGGGTGCGGTAGTAGCGGAAGCCGGCGTTGAAGCTCACGCCCTCCCCCAGCGGCTGCCGCCAGTCGGCATAGAAGGCCGACTGGTTCCAGACGTCGTCGAGCCGGCCATGGTGCAGACGGAAGAGCAGGCGGTCGGCGAGGTTGTAGTCGATGCCGCCGTAGACGAAGTCGTCGGCCTCCTTGAAGCGTCCGCCGTAGGCGGTGCCCAGATCGCCGTTGTGGGCGGTGGCGGTGCGGTCGCTGCCGGACTCCAGCTTGCCGCCCTGCAGGGTCAGGCCCTTGATCGAGGTGTTCTTGAGCGTGGTGCCGCGAAAGCTCTGCGGCAGCAGGCGGATGTCGCTGGTGTTGAGCACCGGGCTCTGGGGCCGGACGTCGCCGTAGCGCAGCTCGGTGTCCTCGAACAGGCGCAGCTTCAGCTCGACGTCGACCTTGCCGAATTCGTCCTTGGGCTTGCCGTCGAAGTTGTAGCCGCGCCGCGGGATCAGGCCGGGACCGCCGTTACCGTCGCCAACCAGGCCGTCGCCGCCGT
This sequence comes from Azotobacter salinestris, assembly GCF_009363155.1. Lineage (NCBI taxonomy): Bacteria > Pseudomonadati > Pseudomonadota > Gammaproteobacteria > Pseudomonadales > Pseudomonadaceae > Azotobacter > Azotobacter salinestris. Next base: position 3,916,617 of record NZ_CP045302.1, on the reverse strand, counting down.
CCAGCTTGATGCCGTACAGACCGCGCACGTCGAGGCCGAAGCCGACCGTGCCCGGGGTGAAGCCGGACTCGAAAGTGGCGATCAGCCCGTGCGCCCACTCGGTGCGACGGCTCTTCCGCTCGCCGGTCTGCGGGTTGGTGGCGCGGTCGCCGTTCTGAAAATCCTGGCTGAAATAGAAGTTGCGGTTGAGCAGCTCGAAGCGGGAGCCCTCGAAAAACCCCTCTTCGCCGAGGGCAACGGCCGGCAGGGCCAGAACGGCGGCCAGGGAGGCGATACGGGCTGGATTCTTGTTGTTGTCGGGACGCATGGGTTCATTCCTGTTGCTTGAGCATGACGACCTTCCCTGGCGTCGGCCGGGCGGTTCACGGGCAGAGCGCTGCCGCCTCCCGCAATGGCTGCACGGCAGGTGTTGATCGGGGATCCTGGGCAGACCGGCGCAGCGCCGGTGGCGTGGTCAGTCGTCCACGACTGGCGCAGGACGCCTGCCGACGTCACGGGCGGCGCTTGCGGACAGGAAAGATTCGGAAAGGAATGGCTCGGACATTTCGCACCTCTGCTTGTTGTTATTGGATGCGGCTGGTGAGGCCTGCTGCGCATGCCACTGAGCCAGAGCAAGGTCGGTGCCAGAGTCCCGAGAGCGAGCGCAAAGGCCCATGGCAGAGGGGACTTCGGGACGGCATGGCGAACGTCGAGAAGATGCTGGCGAGACGCAGCGTCTCGCCCGGACGGACAGGCCGGGACGGCCCTGAGACACACAGTCTCAAGGCCGTTTCCCGCGTCCCGCCATCTGCCCCGCAACGCGCCGGGCCGCGACGGCTACCGACGGCCGCCCTGCCGGCTCGCTTTCATACGCCAGTGCGAGGCGGAAGGCCGGTTTTCATACGCCAGGGCGCGTCACGTGGCGTCAGCGCATCTCGAACAGTTCCTGATGGAAGCTCGCCGCCGGTAGGCCGCTGCCGGTCAGGCTCTCGCGCAGCGCGCGGCCGAAGCCCGCCGGGCCGCAGAACCAGACATCGGCCTCGCGCCAGTCTGGCACCCGCTCGCGCAAACGCTCGCCGGTCAGGCGTTCGTCGTGGCCGCTGACCAGCACCTGCAGGCGTACCCCGGCCTGCCCGGCGAGCATCTGCAGGCGTTCGATGAAGGCCTGATCCGGCGCCGCGGTGCAGTAGAACAGGTCGACGGCGCGGCTGTCCGGCCGGCGCGCCAGGGCCTGCAGGCGGGCGATGAAGGGGGTGATGCCGATGCCGCCGGCGACCCAGATCTGCCGCGTCTTGCCGCCGGCGAAGTCGAAGCGCCCGTAGGGACCTTCCACGGTGACCGGATCGCCGGCTTTAAGGGTCTGCGGAAGGATCGCGGTGTAGTCGCCGATGCCCTTGACGTGGAAGCGCAGGCGGCCGTCGCCGTGCCAGGCCGAGGAGATGGTGAAGGGATGCGGCCCCTCGGCCGGGTCGAAGGTGACGAAGGCGAACTGTCCGGCCTGGTGGCCGGGCCAGCGGTCCTGCAGGCGGATGTCGATGCCGAGCACCCGGTTGTCCTTGTGCAGCTCCAGCGCCTCGATGTGGCCGAGCGCACGACGGCGGCCGCCGATCCGGCGCAGCAGCGAGACGCCGGCGGCCAGGCTGCCGGCGAGCAGCAGCCCGGCCATGACGGCCCCGAGCGGCGAGACCCAGTAGGCGGTGTCCATCAGGACCACCGAGTGGAACGCCAGCGCCAGGTAGACGACCGCCAGCAGGCGGTGGGTCTTGAAGAAGTAGCGGTACGGAAAGCGCTTGAGCAGCGCCAGCAGGATCAGCGCGACGGCGGCGTAGAAGGCCCACTCGCCGAGTTGCTCGGCCAGATCGCGCTGGCTGCGCAGAAAGCCCAGCAGCGCTCCCGCCTCCTCGCCGCCGGCCGCTCCAGCCAGCCCCAGCCGACCATCCATTTCGGCACCTTGACCCACAGCCAGTGGACGACGGACAGCACCAGCGCCGAGATGCCCAGCCACTTGTGCAGGCGGTAGCCCTTGTCCAGCCCGCCGACGAAGGACTCCAGGAAGGCCGGGCGGATCGCCAGGAAGAGGCCGAGGCTCATCGCGCCCACGGCCAGGATGCCGGTGAGGTTCACCAGCGAATGGCGCAGGGCGAAGAATTCTTAGGGCCCGCCCAGCCGCTCGTCGGCCAGCAGCCAGAGCAGGCCGAGCCCGGCGAACAGGACCAGGTAGGTGATGCGGATGTTCTTCATGGCGACGGACCTCGGCGCGGACTGCACATTCGAGGCTTCATGATACGGCGAGCGGGCTGGCGCCGGGCCGTGCGGCCGATTGACTCAAGCGCGGCCATCCGGCCGGGCGCCGGGGCACTGTCCGCCCCGGATGCGCCATCAGGGCCGGCGGGCAGGCCAGGCCCCGGAACGGCCTACAGCGCGTCCCGCATGTCCAGGATCTCGCACTGCATCCGCTCGGCGTCGCCCATGTCGATCAGCTTCTTGTCGGCCAGGGCGACGATGTAGCCGTACAGCCACAGCACGGAGTCCCGGCGCGTTTGCCTGAGCAGCCCGGGGCGGTCCTCCTCGCCGATCCTCAGTCTGTCCCAGTCCGGTTCCCAGGAGCCCTGCAGGCTGCGGAGGCGCATGTCGAAGCTCGCAGAACGAGCGGCCAGGTCTTTAAGCGTCATTGCCTCTCTCCCTCTCAGTCCGCCAGAAATGCAGCGAAACGCTTTGGAAACAGGGTAGACGACAGCACCCCCGGATGCGCTCGCGCAAACAAGAGCCCAGACAGCAGGAAGGCCGCATTTAGCGGCCTTCCTGCTTAGTTATCGCTGAGTTTCGCTATGTAATCGAGGTCGGGATAGAAAAGATCCTCCTCTTCCTCCTCCTCTTCTTCCTCCTCGATGTGAAATCCATACTCTTCGCCAGAGATTGCATCGCTTCCGACCTGATAAAAGTTGTGCACTGCCTAGATCTCCATATCCAGTTTTGCTCTGTTTGGGGCGCTCCTCCCTTGCATCGGGCGATGCCCTTCTTTCAACGTAGCTCGGAAATACGGATCGGCAAGCCCGAAGATGTCGCTATCCCGGGCATCCCGAGGTGCGGGACTGGCACACGTGAGGCCGGCTCGCCTCGTCCGCATGGCGGACGGGAGCAGCGTCCGGCATGCGGCAACGAGCGGCGAACACCGCCCCGATGACGCTTCAGCGCTCCGCCTCGTCCTCCAGCGCCCAGGCGACCAGCGAATCGCCGATCCGGGTACCGAACGAGCCGTGCCCGCCGGCCATCACCACGACGAACTGCTTCCCGCTCTTCTCCGACACGTAGGTTATCGGCGTCGCCTGACCGCCGGCGGGAAGACGCCCCTTCCACAGCTCTTCGCCGTTGCGCACATCGTAGGCGCGCAGATAGTAGTCCAGCGTGCCGCTGAGGAAGGCCACGCCACCGGCGGTGACCAGGGGGCCGCCCAGCGCGGGAACGCCCACCGGAAACGGGATATAGGGCGCATTGTCGCGGCTGGTGCCGTTCTTGTGCATCCACACCGGCTGCATGCTGCGCAGGTCCACGGCGGTGATGTAACCCCAGGGTGGCGACTGGCAGGGCAAGCCCACCGGCGACATGAACGGCCCCAGGTACACCATGTAAGGCGCACCGAGATTGGGCTGCAGACCCAGCTCGCTGCCGCCTCTGCCTTCTTCCTTGACCTCCATCTCACCGCGCCTTACCAGCCGCGAGACGAAGGCCAGGTAGTTGGGCGCGCCGATCAGCAGCTGGCGTTCCGGGTCGACCGCCACCGAGGGCCAGTTGAAGGTGCCGACGTTGCCCGGATAGATCAGCGAGCCCTGCTCGCTCGGCGGCGTGAAATCCCCCTCGTAGCGCAACCTGTGGAACTGGATGCGGCAGATCAGTTGGTCGAACGGCGTGGCGCCCCACATGTCGCGCTCGCGCAGCGGCTGCTTCGGGGCGTAACTGAGGGCCGAGGCGGGCTGGGTCGGCGCGGTGAAATCGCCCTCGACCGCGCCCTGCGGCACCGAACGCTCATGTACCGGCACTATTGGCTGGCCGGTGCGCCGGTCCAGCACGAACAGATCGCCGCCCTTGGTCGGCTGGATGATCGCCGGCAGCGCTCCCTGCGGCCCGTCGAGATCGACCAGCGTGGGTTGCGAGGGCAGGTCGCGGTCCCAGAGGTCGTGGTGCACGGCCTGGAACACCCAGCGCACCTTGCCGCTGGCCAGCTCGAGCGCCACCAGGGCCGCGGTGAAGCGCTCGGTTTCCGGCGAGCGCTGCGCGCCCCACTGATCCGGCGTCTGGTTGCCCATGGGGATGAAGACCAGCCCCAGCGCCTCGTCGGCCGTGGCGATGGTCCAGGAGTTCGGCGTGCTGCGCACATAGGCGCCGCCCGGCGGCAACGGCTCGGTGGCCTCCGGATTGCCCGGGTCCCAGTTCCACACCAGCGCGCCGGTACGCACGTCATAGGCGCGGATCGCCCCGCCGGGGGAATCCACCGAGCCGTTGTCGGTCACCGAGCCGCCGGCGATCACCAGCTTCTCGGTCACCACCGGTGGCGAAGTCGGCAGGTATACCCCCCGGGCATCATCGCCCAACCCCACCTTCAGATCGATCATGCCGCCCGTGCCGAAGTCCTGGCAGGGCTGGCCGTCGCCGGGATCCAGGGCGAACAGCGTGCCGTCGTTGGTGGGCAGAAAAAGCCTGCGGCTGCAGCGGGCGGGGGCACCGGCGACGGCCTCGCCGGTGCCGGGATAGGCCGCGGCATCGTGATAGGCCAGGCCGCGGCAGGTCATGTGCTGGTAATACCTGGCCTCGCGGTTGATGTTCGGGTCGAAGCGCCACAGCTCCTCGCCGGTGTCGGCATCCAGGGCGATGGCGATGCTGTGGGGGGTGCAGATGAACAGGCTGTCGCCGACCTTCAGCGGCGTGACCTGATTGGTGAATTCGCCCGGGTCGCCCTCGCGAGGCCAGTCGCCGGTATGGTACTCCCAGGCCTTCTTCAGCCGCCCGACGTTGCCGGGCGTGATCAGGTCGGCCGCCGAATAGCGGTCGCCGCGGTCCGATCCGCCGTATGCCGGCCACTCGCTCGCCGGGCGGCCGGCCTGCCCCGCCGGGCGCGTGACGGACATGCGCTCTTCGGCGAATTCGCCGGCGATGCGCGAATAGTCCCGGGTCAGCGAATAGCCGGCCATCAGCGCGCCGAGCAGCAGGCCGATGCCGAGCAGGCCGCTGGCGCCGTCCCGCCAGCTCGGCGGGGCGCCGATATGGCGGTTGACGAAGGGCAGCAGCAGCCAGAGCCCCAGCACCCACCACAGGTCGATGCGCGTCGACAGCCGCCACCAGTCGAAGCGGGCCTCATGGACCGCCCAGGCCAGGGTGGCGAGCAGCAGCACGGCATACAGCCAGAGCGCGAGCCGGCGCCCTGCCAGGATCAGGATACCCACGGCCAGCAGGCCGAGGCCGGCGAACAGGTAGTACCAGGAGCCACCCAGCAGCGCTAGCCAGGCGCCGCCGAGCGCCAGCAGGACTCCCATGAGCAGCACCAGTGTGCCGGTCAGCGTGATCCGCAGCGGCCGCGGCGTTCTCGTCGTCACCCTCCGCCCTCCCGTACCCGAGTTGCGTACCGGAAAACACCGGCCTCATGGCGGACAGCAACGCACGCCCCTGCCCTGAGCCGGCAGCCTGGCTATCGAGAATAACTGTAGTGCGAAAGACGGGGCCCGGAGCGCCGATCGGCCGGAATCGCCGTCACGCGAAAAAGGCCCCTGCGGCGGATGGCTCCGCAGGGGCAAGGGCCTTTCAGAACAGGCGGAAGTCCAGCGGGTACTCGAAGATCAGACGCAGCTCGTCGAGGTTGGCCTCGGCGACGTGGTCGCCGCTGACGCGGTGGGTGGCGTGCCAGATGCGGAAGCTCAGGTCCTTGGCCGGGCCGCTCTGCACCACGTAGCCGAGCCAGATGTCGTTCTCCCAGTGACGGCCGTCGCGGGTGTTCTGGTAGGCGGCGTAGTGTGGCCCGGCCTTGGTGCCGTCGATGTCGGTGCCGCGCATGTAACGGGTGGTGAAGCTCAGGCCGGGGATGCCGAGACCGGCGAAGTCGTAGTCATAGCGCGCCATCCACACCCGCTCGTTGGGGCTGTTGAAGTCGGAGGACTGGGAGAAGGAGTCCAGGTAGAAGTCCCAGGTGTTCCACACGTAGTCGAAGGGCGTGTCGCCATCGATATGGGTGCGCGCCACGGTGAAGCTGTGGGCGCCGACGTCGAGGCCGACGTTGGCGCTCCAGGAGTCGTTGTTGATGTCGCCCATCAGCGACTTGCCAGTGTCGCGGGTGCGGTAATACTTGGCGCCGGCCCGCAGTTTCAGCCCCTCGCGCAGCGGCTGGCTCCAGTCGACACCGAGGAACGCCTGGTTCCACACATTGTCGAGCCGGCCGTGGTGCAGGCGCAGGCGCAGCCGGTCGTTGAGCTGATAGTCGGCGCCGAAGTAGACGAAGTCGTCGGCCTCCTTGAAGCGCCCGCCGTAGGCGGTGCCCAGGTCGCCCCGGTGGGCGGTGGCGGTACGGTCGGCGTTGGACTCCAGCTTGCCGGCCTGCAGGGTCAGGCCCTTGATCGAGGTGTTCATGACGGTGCCGCCGCGAAAGCTCTGCGGCAGCAGGCGGATGTCGCTGGTGTTGACCACCGGGGTGAGCGGGCGGACGTCGCCGTAGCGCAGCTCGGTGTCGTCGAACAGGCGCATCTTCAGCGCCACGTCGACCCGGCCGAATTCGTCCTTGGGCTTGCCGTCGAAGTTGTAGCCGCGCCGCGGGACGATGCCGTTGCCCGCCATGCCGTTGCCGACCAGGCCGTCGCCGCCGTCCAGCTTGATCCCGAACTGGCCGCGCACGTCCAGGCCGAAACCCACCACGCCGGGCGTGAAGCCGGACTCGAAGGTGGCGATCACGCCGTGCGCCCATTCGCTGCGGCGGGTCTTCTTCTCGCCGGTCTGCGGGTTGAGGGCGCTGTCGCCGTTGCGAAAATCCTGGCTGAAATAGATGTTGCGGTTGAGCACCTGGAAGCGGGAGCCCTCGAGAAAGCCCTCGTCGTCGGCGGCGACGGCGGCCGTCGAAACACTCAGGGCGAGGGTCAGGGACGCGGCACAGGCTGGATTCTTCTTGTTGAAACGCATGGATTCATTCCTGTTGCTGGAGCATGACGCGGACAGCCGGGTTCCGCGACCCGGCAAGACGGTGCCGCGTCCCGCAGCGGTGGCTCGGCGGGTCGTACGTCGATTTCGATGGATTGGGCGGACTGGCGCGGCGGCCGGAGGCGTGGCGGATCAGTCGGGGGGGCTGGAAGCCGGCGGTCGGGATCGTCGATCCATGTTTCTACCTCGGGCCGGTCGTGCCGGCCTTCCTCTCGATCTTGTTCTTGTTCTTGTTCTTGTTCTGCGCACGGGTCCGCGGGGCAAGACGAAGCGGTGACCGGCACGGCAAGAATACTGCCCCTCCCCCCCCAGGTATTCCCCCCCAGGTGGGTAGTCGACGCCTGGCCATGAAAGGACGCCGCCGAAGCGGCGACGCCCTCGCCGGGGAAGACTCAGAAGTTCATGTCCAGGCGCGCCCACCAGGTGCGGCCCGGCTCGTCGATGCGGCTGTCGGCGGGCAGGTCGAAGGCGCCATTGCCGGCCAGGTTGAGGTGCTCGCCGTAGGTCTTGTCGAACAGGTTGTCGATCCCGGCGCTGAGCCGGTAGTGCCGGCTCAGCCGCCAGGCGCCGTTGACCGAGACCACGCCGAAGCCGGCGCTCTCGTCGAAGTCCCGGGCGACGATGCTGCCCTGGTTCTCGGCCACCCGGTTCTGCGCCGCCACCAGCTGCCACAGGCCGCCGGCGCTCCAGTCGCCCCGCTCCCAGGTGAGGCTCAGGCGCGCCCCCAGCGGCGGGATCTGCGGCAGCGGGCGGTCGTCCGAGCTGTTCCTGCCCCAGGCCCAGGCCAGGCTGGCGTCGCCCTTCCAGCTCGGGCCGAAGCGGTAGCCGGCGCCCAGCTCGGCGCCCATGATGCGCGCGTCGACGTTGTCCGCCGTGGTGCGCACATGACCGCTTGCCATTGTCGTGTAGTCGAACAGGATGAAGTCGCGCACCCGGCCCACATAGGCCGAGGCCCAGGCCTCCAGCGGTCCTTCCTGGTACTGGATGCCGAAGTCCAGCTGGGTGGTCTTTTCCGGATCGATCGTCTTGAAGGCGGTCGGCACGTTCATCACCGCGGTGGCGGAGAACAGCTCCCAGTAGTCGGGGAAGCGCTCGCTGTGGCCGAGGCCGAGGTAGGCGGTGGCTGGCACGGCGTCGAGGTCGCGCTCGTAGCGCAGGAAGCCGCCGGTCAGGGTTTCGCTGCGCTCCTTGCCGGCGGTCGGGTTGCGCCAGCCGACGCCCATGTTGTTCTTCAGCGTGTCCCTCTCGTCCTCGGCGTAGGCCCGGTCGAGGCGTGCCCCGCCGATCAGCCGCGAAGCCCGGGTGGCGTACCAGGTCAGCTCGGCGAAGGCGCCGTAGTAGTTGTGGAAGTCGGCGTCGGTCTCCCAGGGGACGCTGTCGGCGTCGGTGTAGATGCCGCTCATCCTGTTGTAGCTGGACTGCCGGCGGCGGTGCTCGCTGGTCTGCCCGTCCAGCCCGCCGACTAGTTGGAAGTCGCCCCAGCGCCAGGTGCCACTGAGCCGCCCGCCGAGGGTGCGGCGGTCGACGTTGGTGGCCATCGGGTTGCGCATCATGGCCATCGCCGTGTTTGGGTCCGGGCTGCGCAGGCGGAAGTTGTCCATCACGTGGTCGGCGTAGTTGTAGTAGAGCTGCGCCTCGACCTTCTGCAGCAGCCCGCCGAGGTTGTCCTTCTCGAAGCGCAGGGCGAGGCTTTCCCGCTCGAACTGGCTGCCGTCCATGCTGCGCCCGGCGTAGCGCGCCTCGCCGTCGCCGCGGCCGAGGGTCAGCTCCAGCAGGGTGTCGGCGTCCGGGGTCCAGCCCAGCGCCAGATCAGTGTTCCACTTGTCCCAGCGCGAGGGCACGGTGTCGCCGTCGCCGTTCTGGTAGTCGTCGGCATCCGAGCGGTTGGCGAGCAGCCGCAGGTAGCCCGGCGCGCCGCCCAGGGCGGCGTCGACACGCCGGTCGAAACGCCCGTTTGAGCCGGCCAGGAAACTGGTGTCGACGCGCCCATCCGGCTCGGCGAAGCGCTCCGGGTCGCGCTCGAAGCGCACGGTCGCTGCCGAGGCGCCCGGTCCCCAGAGCACCGTCTGCGGGCCCTTGACCACCGTCAGGCGGTCGTAGCTTTCCGGGGAAATGTAGGAGCTGGGCGAGTCCATGCGGCTCGGGCAGGCGCCGATCATCTCGCCGCCGTTGGTCAGCAGCTTGAGGCGCGAGCCGAACATGCCGCGGAACACCGGATCGCCGTTGACCCCGCCGTTGCGCACCGCGGCGAAGCCGGGAATGGTCTTCAGGTAGTCGGCGCCGTCGCTGGCCGGCACCGGCTGGCGGGGGATCTTCGGGTCGGTCACCACGGTCAGCGGCGAATGCAGGGCGACGCCGGTGATCACCAGCGGCGGCATCTCGTAGGGTTCGGTTTCCGGCTCGGCGGCCGGCAGGCCGCCGCTGGCCAGCAGGCCGAGCAGCGCGGCGCGGGCCGGCGCCCAGTGGCGGCGGAACGGGGTGCGGGAAAAGGTCTCGGGCAGGTGCGGGCGCGCCGCACGGCAAAGCAGGTCGCGGTTCATCGGCTATCCACGTCGTCGGGTTTCGGGAGGGCGCACCAGACCGCCCACACGGGCGCAGGCCGACGACGGCAGGCGATGCGCAGCCGTCGCGCGGTGCGACCCGGGCAAGCGGAAAGGCGGCCGAAAAGCCGGTCAGGCGTGGAAAACGGGGGGCGCGCGCGGATGCCCGCTGCTGCGTCGCGGCGCGGCCGGCAGCGGCTGCTCCGGCAGCAGCAGGAGGAAGGCCGGCGCGTAGTACGGCAGGGCGAGGTCGAGGGACAGGCTGAGCGGCGGATTGAGGGTCAGCAGCTCGCAATAGCCGCACAGCTCCAGGGTCGCCAGCCAGGCGGGTTCGCCGTGCGAAGCCGCCGCGTGATGGTGGGCGATGCCGACGGCATCGGGCGCCTCGCCGCAGAAGGCGGCATCGTCCCCCGCCAGCAGCCGGGCGACGTCCTGCGCCGGCTGGCTCTGCAGGGCGGAATACAGAGGGCCGACATGGATCATCAGCATGGCGAACAGGCCAAGCCAGATTCCTGCTGTCGTTCTGCCCTTGCGCGTCACCGGGATGCCCTGCCGTACCGCCGGCCCATCCGGCGAGGGCGGGGATGCTCGCACGCGCGCGCCGCCCCCGCCCTGCGGCAGATCAGTGCAAAAGGCCATAACAAGCAGATCAATGCCTCTGGCCAATCGCGGCAATTCTTATCCAGTGGAAAGCCTATAAAAGAGGAAATTCACCAATTTTTCGCACAAGCTTGCAATCGCAACGAGCGAAGCACTAGCGTACGCTCCACGAACGCTGCCCGGCGCCGATTTTCCGGCCCACCACCGCCAGATTCAGGAAGACGCCATGCCCATGCTCAAAGATCCGTCGCAGAAATACCGTCCCTTCGCGCCGATCGCCCTGCGCGACCGCACCTGGCCGGATCAGGTGATCGACAAGGCGCCGATCTGGTGCAGCTCCGACCTGCGCGACGGCAACCAGTCGCTGATCGAGCCGATGGACGCGCACAAGAAGCTGCGCTTCTTCAAGACCCTGGTGCAGGTGGGCGTCAAGGAGATCGAGGTGGGCTTCCCCTCGGCCTCGCAGACCGACTTCGACTTCGTCCGCCAGCTGATCGAGGAAGGCCACATCCCCGACGACGTGACCATCCAGGTGCTGACCCAGGCCCGCGAGGACCTGATCACCCGCACCTTCGAGTCGCTCAAGGGCGCGAAGCAGGCCATCGTCCACTACTACAACGCCACCGCGCCGAGCTTCCGGCGCATCGTCTTCAACCAGGACAAGGCCGGTGTGGTGGAAATCGCCGTCAACGCGGCGAAGATCATCAAGCGCCTGGCTGAAGCCAACCCGGACACCGCCTGGCGCTTCGAGTACTCGCCGGAGGTGTTCAGCTCCACCGAGACCGAGTTCGCCGTCGAGGTGTGCAACGCGGTGGTCGCGGTGTTCCAGCCGACCCCGGAGCACAGGCTGATCCTCAACCTGCCGGCGACCATCGAGGCGGCCACGCCGAACATCTACGCCGACCAGATCGAATGGTTCTGCCGGCACATCGACCGCCGCGACAGCGTGCTGGTCAGCCTGCACACCCACAACGACCGCGGCACCGGCGTGGCGGCCAGCGAGCTGGGCCTGATGGCCGGCGCCGACCGCGTCGAGGGCTGCCTGTTCGGCAACGGCGAGCGCACCGGCAACGTCGATCTGGTGACCCTGGCGCTGAACCTCTACACCCAGGGCGTCGACCCCGAGCTGGACTTCTCCGACATCGACGCGGTGCGCAAGGTGGTCGAGGAATGCAACCAGCTGCCGGTGCACCCGCGCCATCCCTATGTCGGCGACCTGGTGCACACCGCCTTCTCCGGCTCGCACCAGGATGCAATCCGCAAGGGCTTCGCCCAGCAGGACCCGAACGGCATCTGGGAGGTGCCCTACCTGCCGATCGATCCGGCCGACATCGGCCGCAGCTACGAGGCGGTGATCCGCGTCAACAGCCAGTCCGGCAAGGGCGGCATCACCTACCTGCTCGAACAGGAATACGGCATCAGCCTGCCGCGGCGCATGCAGATCGAGTTCAGCCAGGTGGTGCAGAAGGAGACCGACCGCCTCGGCCTGGAGATGAGCGCCGCGCAGATCCATGCCCTGCTCGAGGCCGAGTACCTGCGCGCCGACGCGCCCTACAGCCTGAAGGGCCATCGCCTGCAGGAGGAGAACGGCACCTGCGCGCTGGACGTGGAAGTCCTCGACAAGGGCGACCGCCGCCACTGGCGCGGCATCGGCAAGGGTCCGCTGGAGGCGCTGGTCGCCAGCCTGCCGGTCAGGGTGGAGATCATGGATTACCACGAGCACGCCATCGGCGCCGGCACCCAGGCGCGCGCCGCGGCCTACATCGAGCTGCGCCTCGACGGCCAGCGCCCGCTGCACGGCCTGGGCATCGACGAGAACCTGACCACGGCGAGCATCCGCGCCCTGTTCAGCGCCCTCAACCGCGCCCTCGGCCAGCAGGGGTCGGCACAGGCGGCCTGAGTCTCCGAGCGCCCTCTCCCCGCCGGGGAGAGGGCTGGGTCAGAAGCCTCCCAGAGTAGCCGTTGCCCGCCCCTCCCGCCTCTTCGTCAAGCACACCACCCCGCTTGCACGCCCGTCTTCGGGTTATACCGAACTCTTCTAACGAATCGTGGTCCGCGTGGATTTCTTTCCATAACCGGATAACATTCGGCGCACCGGCATGGACGCTCGTACCAAATCAACCGCGAGAGTCCCATGCGCCGCTTCGTTCTTCCCCTGCTGCTCCTGCTGCCCGTCACCCTGGTCCACGCCGACGCCCCGCGCACTTTCCGCGAGGCGAAGAAGATCGCCTGGAAGATCTACGCCGAGCGGCCGGTGGATTTCTATTGCCAGTGCGCCTACCAGGGCAACCGCATCGACCCGAAGAGCTGCGGCTACCAGCCGCGCAAGGACGCCAACCGCGCCGGGCGCGTCGAGTGGGAGCACATTGTCCCGGCCTGGGTGATCGGCCACCAGCGCCAGTGCTGGCAGGACGGCGGACGCAAGAACTGCACGGAGAACGACCCGGTGTTCAGCCAGGCCGAGGCCGACCTGCACAACCTGGTGCCGGTGGTCGGCGAGGTCAACGGCGACCGCAGCAACTTCGGCTTCGGCATGCTCACCGAGAAACCCACCCAGTACGGCGCCTGTCCCTTCGTGGTCGACTTCAAGCAGCGCACCGCGATGCCGCCGGAATACACCCGCGGCGTCATCGCCCGCACCTACCTGTACATGAGCCAGCGCTACCGTCTGCGCCTGTCCCGGCAGGACCAACGCCTCTACGACATCTGGAACCGCCAGTATCCGGTGAGCGAGTGGGAACTCTGGCGCAACCAGCGCATCGCCTGCGTGCAGGGCAACGCCAACCCGCTGGTCGGCGAGGTGGACCTGCGCCGCTGCCCGAAGAGCAAGTAGCCCGTTGCCGGCCGGGCCCTTGCCAGGCGCCCGGCCGGGTGCTAACTCTCGTGCTCTTCCGACGACCCTGGCGAGGAGCGCCATGCAACGGAACCGACTTCTTGCGATCCTCGGCCTGAGCGTCCTGGCCGCCCTGCTGGTCTCCGCCATCGCCCCCTACGACCGGGCCACCTGGCTGCTGGAGGTCGCGCCCGTGCTGATCGCCGCGCCGCTGCTGGCCTTCACCCACGGGCGCTTTCCGCTGACCACCCTGCTCTACCTGCTGATCGCCTTTCATGCCCTGGTGCTGATCCTCGGCGGCGCCTACACCTACGCGCGGGTGCCGCTGGGCTTCTGGGTGCAGGAGCTGTTCGAGCTGAGCCGCAACTTAGGGCCTGTTGACGTTTTGGCGTAGGCCGCGACGGCGGCCCGTTTGGCGCAGAACAAGGAACGAGGAGAGAAGTTTGGTCATTCCAAATGAACGACGAGCGACGCCGTGCTGCACCAAACGGGCCCCGTCCCTGCGGGTTGCGCGGCAACGCGGCTCACGCCAAGACGTCAACAGGCCCTAGACAAGCTCGGCCACTTCATGCAGGGCCTGGTGCCGGCGCTCATCGCCCGCGAGATCCTGCTGCGCGGCCGCTGCCTGGTCAACGGGCGGATGCTGGCCTTTCTCTGTCTGTGCGTGGCGCTGGCGGTCAGCGCCTTCTACGAGCTGATCGAATGGTGGGTGGCGCTGCTCGCCGGCCAGGGCGCGGTGGAGTTCCTCGGCACCCAGGGCGATCCCTGGGACACCCAGTCGGACATCTTCCTCGCCCTGATCGGCGCCAGCACCGCCCTGCTCGGCCTCAGCCGCCTGCAGGACCGGCAGATCGACGCCCTAGCGCATGGCCGAGGGCAGGCTTACCTCCTCGCCGGCCACCATGAACTTGCCGAAGCCGCGGTGGTGCAGGGTGCGCGGCGCGGTCACCGAGGGCTTGTGCCAGGCCTGCACCACCTCGAGGATGAAGAAGTTGTAGCTGCCGACCAGCTGGCGGTCGGCCACCCGGCACTCCAGATTGGCGTAGCACTCGGCCACCAGCGGCACCGCCACCTGCTTGGCCGGCCGCGCGGTGAGGCCGAAGCGGGCGAACTTGTCCTGCTCGCGCCCGGAGCAGTTGCCGCAGCCGACCACCTGCTCCGCCAGCTCCAGCGTCGGCACGTTGAGCACGCACTGGCCGGTCTCGCTCAGGGCGGTGAAGGAGAAGTTCGCCGCGCTGACCACGCAGCCCACCAGCGGCGGCTCGAACTCCAGCATGCAGTGCCAGGACATCGGCATCAGGTTGCTCCGCCCGGCATGGCTGGTGCTGAGCAGCAGCACCGGCCCGGGCTCGAGGACGGCGTAGACCTCGGCGAGGGGAAGCTGGACTTTCATGAAGGTACTCCCAGGCAGGAAAAGATGGCGCTGTCCAATCAACCATAGTCCCGTCCAGGCGCCTGTGAGGGGTCTCACTTGAACGACAGTACTGCCACACACGAAGAAGCCGGCGGCCGCCGCTGGCTCCTCTACCGTATCGACGACAACGGCAACGAAGTGGAGATGCACCGCTTCGCCGAGCGCGCCGAGGCCGAGGCGCTGATGAATGAGTACCAGCGGCGCGGGCACAAGCAGGCCTATCTGGTGCGCGAGGAGCGCCAGGCGTCCGGGAAGGCTGCACGGCCCTGAAGGCGCTCAGCCCGGCCCGGCCGCCAGCGTTGGCGTCCCGCTACAGGCGAGCCGCTCGAACTGGCCGGCCCAGGCATCCAGTTAGGCGAACAGACGCTCGCGCTGGCGCGGCGTCGCCGTGTCGAACAGTGCGGCGAGGAGGATCAGGGTCTGCTCCCGGTTGTGCGCCAGCCGGGTGCGGTAGCCGGCGCTCCAGGCCGACCCGGGCTCGAGCAGCAGCGGTCGCAGCTCCGCCTCGAAGCGCGCGGCATCCCGGCGCTGGGCGAGTGCCGCCAGCAGCCGGGCCTGCCAGCGCTCGCGGTTGGCCAGCCATTCCGCCGTGGCGGGCTGCAGGGCATCGATCCAGCGCACGACGAGCGCACGCTGCGCCTCGTTCAGGCGGCCGAACCAGCTGCGCAGGCGCTTCTCCATGCGCTCGATGCGCTCCGCTCCTTGCTCGGCAGGCGTTTCGGAGAGGAATTCCTCGCGCAGTTCGCGGTTCCGGCGCCGGAACGCCTCGCCCAGCTCGACCAGTTGTTCGTCGTCGAGCCGGGCGAGCAGCAGCTGCGCATCCGGCAGGATCGCCGCCAGCAGGTCGCGCAGGAGGATTTCTCCCTGCCCGAGACGAACCTCGAGACGGGCCGGTGTGATGGCACCGCCGCGCAGGTCGCCCTCCAGCTCCCGCACCAGAGCGGCATAAGGCAGCAGCTGAGTTTGGCAATGCCAGGCGAGACGCTCGGCCAGACGCACGTCGAGCAGGGCCCGCTGCTCGCGGTCCAGGCTGGCGTAGTCGTCGATGTACCAGGGCAGCAGCCGGTGCAGTTGGCCGTAGACGAGGCCGAAGGAGCAGCCGGCGAACAGGGCGGCCAGCAACGCGAGGAACAAAGCCCGGAGGACGCACCGGCATGTCGGCACGAAAACCTCGGCCCGGTTCGCTAGGCCCCGCCAATGGCGGCGCGCTACGGGAAATCCGAGAGGCATGGCGGCTACCTCGCTGCTCAGGGTCGTCGGTCCGGCAGCCGGCCCGTCGCGGGTCGGCCAACCCTCCTGTCCACCCTAGGTTCTGTTGACGCAAGCCCAGTGCTAAAACTGGGCTTTTGCCATGACTGACAGAAGCCGTCTGAGCGATACCGACTGGTCCCGTATCCAAAGTCTGCTGAGCGCCACGAAGGGGATCCGGCTGACCCGTACTCTCGGCTGTCGCCGCTTTGTCGAGGCGGTGCTCTGGATACTACGCAGCGGCGCTCAATGGCGGATGCTGCCTCGTTGCCTCGGCTCATGGAACAGCGTTTTCAAACGCTTCACCCGCTGGTGCCGGCTCGGCGTCTGGGACCGGCTTCACTCGGTACTGGCTCGGGACGCTGACCTTCAGCACGTCTGCATCGACAGCTCCGTCGTGCGTGCCCATGCCTGTGCAGCCGGGGCGGCCAGCAGTACTGCGGCCCAGGAGGCACTGGGGCATTCGCGAGGAGGCTTCAGCAGCAAGATCCATGTGTTGACCGATGCGCTGGGGTTACCGATTCGCTTCATCCTGACGGAAGGCCAAGCGGCCGATATCAGCCAGGCGATCCCACTCATGGCGGGGATCGCCACGTCGGCACTGCTGGCCGACAAGGGCTATGACGCCAACCAGCTTCTGGCCTGGCTGAAGGAGCGCCAGATCCAGGCCGTCATTCCCGCCAGACGGAACCGCATCGAGCAACGCTCCTGCGACTGGCATCTCTACAAGGAGCGGCACGTGATCGAGTGCCTGTTCGGCAAGCTGAAGCACTACCGGCGGATCACCACTCGCTATGAGAAGAGGGCCAGCCATTTCAAGGGAATGCTGGCTTTTGCGGCTGTTTTGCTATGGCTGCGCTGATACGTCAACAGAACCTAGTGTGGTGAATCACAACTACTCAGGATAAGTCTTGTCTACCGCGGAGCTGGCAGAGTTTTTTCGGAGGGCATGCGATGAAAACAGGCCGCCCAGCCGTTCGGATCGAACTGACCGAACAAGAGCATGCCGAACTCACCCGCCGCCGAGCCAGGCACAAGGGGCCTGCCGATATGCAGCTGCGCGCCGAGATCATTCTGTCCTGCGCTCGAGGCGAGTCCGGCTCTTCCATTGCTCGACGGCTCGGCATTACGGCGCAAACCGTTTCGAGGTGGCGCCTTCGCTTCGCCCGTTTGGGCCTGCAAGGCCTCAATGACGAGCCGCGCTCAGGCCGCCCACGCAGCATCAGTGATGAAAAGGTCCAGGAAGTGGTCGACCGGGTGCGGCAGACCCGGCCCGACGATGCCAGTCATTGGAGCTCGCGCCGGATGAGCAAGGCCACCCATATTTCACCGGCGAGCGTACAGCGTATCTGGCGAGCCTTCGGGCTCAAGCCTCACCTGGAGCACACCTTCAAGCTGTCCACCGATCCTGCCTTTGTCGACAAGGTGCAGGATATCGTAGGGCTCTACCTGAATCCGCCGGATAAAGCGCTGGTACTGTGCGTCGATGAGAAAAGCCAGATCCAGGCGCTCAATCGAACACAGCCGGGGCTGCCGCTGGAGCCTGGGTATCCGGCGACCCGTACCCATGATTATCAGCGCCATGGCACGACGTCCTTGTTTGCCGCCCTGGATGTGGCCACCGGCGAGGTGATCGGACGTCTCAAGCGCCGTCACCGCAGCGCAGAATTCCTGGAGTTTCTCAGGGCCATCGAGGAAACGGTCGAGAGCGACAAGGCCATCCACCTGATCATGGATAACTATGCCGTGCACAAGACCGACAAGGTGCGTGCCTGGCTTGTCGCGCACCCGCGTTATCACGTGCATTTCACCCCGACGTCTGCGTCATGGCTGAATCTGGTGGAGCGCTTTTTCTCGATGCTCACCCAGAAGTGGATAAAGCGCCAGGCCCATACCCGCGTGAAGGATCTCGAGCAGTCCATCGAGTATTACCTGGCGACCTACAACCAGAATCCAAGGCCCTTCCGCTGGCGTAAGGGAGCAGGTGAAATCTTGGCCTCTGTCGGCAGGGCTGCTCGAGCCTTGCAAAGAAATAATGAAGCGAACTTGTGATTCACCACACTAGCAAGGTCGCCGCAGTCCGGGGGAGCCCCGCTCAGTCCTTCAGCTCGAAGGCATCGGCATCGCGCCAGGCCGGGAAGCGCGTGCGGTACTTGGCCAGCGCCTGGGCCGGGAGCGTGACGTGGAACACGCCGCCGGCCTCGCCCGGCGCCAGCAGCGGCTCGCCCTGGAAGTCCAGCACCTGGCTGTCGCCGGCATGGGGGTAGCCGTTACCGTCGGCGCCGATACGGTTGACCGCCGCGACAAAACACAGGTTCTCGATGGCGCGCGCCGGCAGCAGGCGGTTCCAGGCGTTGCGCCGGGCCGCCGGCCAGCTGGCGATGTAGAGCAGGAGGTCGGTGTCGTGCGGGTCGCGGCTCCACACGGGGAAGCGCAGGTCGTAGCAGACCAGCGGGCGCACGTGCCAGCCCTTGAGCTCCAGCAGCACGCGCTCCTGTCCTGCGGCGTAGTGCTCGTGCTCGCCAGCCATGCGGAACAGGTGGCGCTTGTCGTAGTGGGCGCAGCTGCCGTCCGGGCGCGCCCAGTACAGGCGGTTGCGATAGCTGCCATCGGCCGCATGGGTGATGACGCTGCCGACCACCACCGCGTTCAGCCGCGCGGCCTGCGTCAGCAGCCAGGCGCGGCTCGGGCCGTCCTCCTCCTCGGCCAGCGCCGCGGCGTCCATGGAGAAGCCGGTGCTGAACATCTCCGGCAGGATCACCAGATCGGCGCCGGCGGCCTGCTCCAGCAGTCTGCCGAAATGGGCGTGGTTGGCGGCGGGGTCCTGCCAGACCGGGGCGGTCTGCACCAGGGCCAGCTTCAGGTCGGGCAAGGCGGTCAGGTCACGCATGGAAAGTCTCCGAAATCCTTGGTCATGGGCGCTTTTCGTAGGATGAAAAACGCGCGCAGCGCTTTTCCACCGGAGTGCGCAGCGGTGGACAAGGCTGCGCCGTTGTCCACCCTACCGGTCATACGCGGCACAGCTTCTCCGCCGCCTGGCGCAGGGTCTCCTCGCGCTTGGCGAAGCAGAAGCGCACCAGGCGCAGACCGGCCGGCGGGCTCTGATAGAACACCGACACCGGGATGGTCGCCACGCCGTGCTCGCGGGTCAGCCACAGGGACATCTCGACGTCGTCGAGGTCGTCGCGGATCGCCGAGTAGTCGGCGAGCTGGAAATAGGTGCCGGGGCTGCGGCGGAAGCTGAAGCGCGAGCCGGCCAGCAGGTCGCAGAACAGGTCGCGCCTGGCCTGGTAGAAGGCCGGCAGCTCGTCGACGTGCTCGGGGTGGGCGGTCATGTAGTCGGCCAGCGCCCACTGCAGCGGAGTGATGCCACAGAAGGTGACGAACTGGTGGACCTTGCGCAGCTCAGCGGACAGCGCCGGCGGCGCCACCACGTAGCCGGTCTTCCAGCCGGTGACGTGGTAGGTCTTGCCGAACGAGCTGACCACGCAGGCGCGCGCGTAGAGTTCCTCGTGGGCCAGCACGCTGGCGTGACGCACGCCGTCGTAGACCAGGTGCTCGTAGACCTCGTCGCTGATCAGGTAGATGTCGAAGCCGCGGATCAGCCGGGCCAGTTGCTCCAGCTCGTCGCGGGAGACCAGCGCGCCACTGGGGTTGTGCGGGCTGTTGAGGATGATCAGCCGGGTGCGCGGGCTGAGGGCGTCGGCCAGGCGCTGCCAGTCGATGGAGAAATCCGGCAGGGCCAGCGGCACGTGCACGCAGCGCCCGCCGGCCAGCTCCACCGAGGGCTCGTAGCTGTCGTAGCAGGGATCGAAGACGATCACCTCGTCGCCCGGACGGACCAGCGCCTGCACCGCGCAGAAGATCGCCTCGGTGGCGCCGGGGGTGATGGTGATCTCGCTGTCCATGTCCACCTGGCGGCCGTAGCTGCGGGCGATCTTCTGCGCGACCTGCTCGCGCAGCGCCGGCAGGCCGGTCATCGGCGCATACTGGTTGTGCCCGGCCATGACGTGACGGCCGACCGCCTCGCGCAGCGCCTGCGGACCGTCGAAATCCGGAAATCCCTGGGACAGGTTGATGGCGCCGGTCTGCGCGGCGAGCTGGGACATGGTGGTGAAGATGGTGGTGCCGACGTTGGGCAGTTTGCTCTGGATCATGGCCTCGGATTTCATGGGCAAGCGACGGGCGAAGCCGCGAGAATAGCCGATCCGCCAGCCCGCGGCAGCCGCAGGCGCAGCGAATTGCGCCTCATCAGGGCGGATGGCCTGGGCTATCCTGTGGCCCCGTGCCATACCCGCGGCCGCCGCCGACGGACAGCCCGCCAAGAAAGGATGCCCCCATGAGCAAAGCCCAACGCCTGTCGGAAAAATGGTTCCGCCTCGTCCTGTGGATCATCGCCGTCGTCTTCGCCGGTTTCCTGATCGGACTGGGCGGCACCCTGGTGAAGAACCTGCCGCTGGTCGAGCAATACCTGACGATCGAGGACTTCATCGACCGGCCCGCCGCCGAACAGGCGCGTCAGGAGAGCGAGCAGCAGCACCGGCTCGCCCAGGACATCCGCGATGCCCTGGACCAGGCGCGTCTGAAGCTGGAGGTGGCCCGCCAGGACAGCCTGGCCGCCCGCGAAAGCCTCGACGCCTGGCTGGCCAGCCGCCGCGCCACCCAGCAGTCGTCCCGGGACGCCGAACTCTTGCAGCGCACCGAAGCCCTGGAGCGGCTGAAGAACGCCGAGCGCAGCGCACGGGCGGCGGTCGAGGCCGAGCAGCAGCGCCTGCTCGACGCCCAGCAGGCCGCGGGGCGAGCCGAGCAGCGCCTGCAGGAACTGGAGAAGCAGGCCCGGGAACGGCTGCAGGACGAAGTGCAGCGCCAGGAGCTGAAGGTGTTTCCCTACCGCCTGGCGCTGACCCTGCCCTTCCTGGTCGTTGCCGGCTGGCTGTTCGCGCGCCAGCGCAGAAGCACCTGGTGGCCCTTCGTGTGGGGCTTCATCTTCTTCGCGCTGTTCGTCTTCTTCGTCGAACTGGTGCCCTACCTGCCGAGCTACGGCGGCTACGTGCGGCACGCCGTGGGCATCCTGATCACCGTGCTGGTCGGCCGCCAGGCGATCGTCGCCCTGAACCGCTACCTGGAGCGGCAGCGCCAGGCCGAGGCCAGGCCCGACGCCGAGCGGCGCCAGGAGCTGTCCTACGACACCGCGTTGGCGCGCCTGGCCAAGAAGGTCTGTCCGGGCTGCGAACGGCCGGTCGATCTGGACAATCCGCAGATCGACTACTGCCCGCATTGCGGCATCTGCCTGTTCGACCACTGCGGACAGTGCCAGCAGCGCAAGAGCGCCTTCGCCCGCTTCTGCCACGCCTGCGGTGCCCCGGCCGCACGGCCGTGACCCGCGAGGACGCCCGCCCGGCCTCCGGGCGGATCCTCAGCGCTTCTTGTCCTTGCGCTTCTTCTCG
This sequence comes from Azotobacter salinestris, assembly GCF_009363155.1. NCBI lineage: Bacteria > Pseudomonadati > Pseudomonadota > Gammaproteobacteria > Pseudomonadales > Pseudomonadaceae > Azotobacter > Azotobacter salinestris. The sequence continues at coordinate 3,895,383 of NZ_CP045302.1, read as the reverse complement.
GCCTTCTTGTGGTGGCTCATCAGGCGGCGCTTCTTGTTCACCTGACGGTCGGTGAGGGCGTTCTTCTTGCCCTCGTAGGGGTTGTCGCCGCCCTTGTATTCGATGCGGATCGGCGTGCCGACCAGCCTGAGCACGCGGCGATAGGTATTCTCCAGATAGCGCGTATAGGACTTCGGCACCGCCTCCACCTGGTTGCCATGGATCACGATCAAGGGCGGGTTGGCGCCGCCCAGGTGGGCGTAGCGCAGCTTGATGCGCCGGCCGTTGACCAGCGGCGGCTGGTGCTCCTGCACCGCGTCCTCGAGGATCTGGGTCAGGCGGCTGGTCGGCCAGCGGGTGATGGCCGACTTGAACGAGGCCTGCACCGATTTGTAGAGGTGGCCCACGCCGCTGCCGTGCAGCGCCGAAATGAAGTGGATGTCGGCGAAGTCGACGAACATCAGCCGGCGCTCCAGCTCGGTCTTCACGTAGTCGCGCTGGCCCGGCTCCATGCCGTCCCACTTGTTCAGCGCAATGACCAGGGCGCGGCCGGTCTCCAGCACGAAGCCGAGCAGGTTGAGGTCGTGCTCGACCACCCCTTCGCGGGCGTCCATCACGAAGATCACCACGTTGGCGTCCTGGATGGCCTGCAGGGTCTTGACCACCGAGAACTTCTCCACCGCCTCGAAGATCTTGCCGCGGCGGCGCACGCCGGCGGTATCGATCAGGGTGTACTTCTCCTCGTCGCGCTCGAAGGGGATGTAGATGCTGTCGCGGGTGGTGCCGGCCTGGTCGTAGACGATCACCCGCTCCTCGCCGAGCATGCGGTTGACCAGGGTCGACTTGCCGACGTTGGGACGGCCGATGATGGCGATCTTGATGCCGTCCTTCTCGCTGGGGCCGGGGATGCGCCTGGGCTCCTCGCCCTCGGCGACGATCTCCTCTTCGCCCTCCTCGCCCTCGAGTTCGGCATTGTCCCTGGGGAAGATGCCGAGGGCCGCCTCAAGCATGGCGTTGATGCCGCGCCCGTGGGCGGCGGCGATCGGCAGGGCGTCGCCCAGGCCCAGCGGGCTGAACTCGGCGCGGGCGATGTCCGGGTCGACGGTGTCGACCTTGTTCGCCACCAGGAAGCTGCGCTTGTTGCGCTTGCGCAAATGCTCGGCGATCAGCTGGTCGGCGGCGGTCATCCCGGCACGGGAGTCGACCATGAACAGCACGGCGTCGGCCTCCTCGATGGCCTGCAGCGACTGCTCGGCCATCTTCGCATCGATACCCTCCTCGTCGCCGGAGATACCCCCGGTGTCGATGACGATGTACGTGCGGCCCTGCCACTTGGCCTCGCCGTATTGGCGGTCGCGGGTCAGTCCGGCGTATTCGGCGACGATGGCGTCGCGGGTCTTGGTCAGACGGTTGAACAGCGTCGACTTGCCGACGTTCGGGCGGCCCACCAGGGCGATTACGGGAACCATAAGGCTCTCACCTGCAATGTTCGAAAAACACAACGGCCGCTGCGCGGGGCAGCGGCCGAACGGGGGGTCGGACCAAGCCGACCGATGGCTGGCGGTCAGCGAATGGTCAGCGCGACCAGGTTGCCGCCGTTGCCGTAGGCATACAGCCAGTCGCCCACCACCAGCGGACGGGCGCGCAGGCCCTTGTTGTCGACGCGGATGCGCCCGACGAAGCGGCCGTCCACCTGGCTGAGCAGGTGCAGGTAGCCCTCCAGGTCGCCGACCGCCACGTAACTGGAGAACACCTCCGGCGACGACAGCTGGCGACGGGCCAGGGCATCGTTCTTCCACAGCGCCGAGGCGCTGCGCTCGTCGATGCCTTCGACGGCGCCCTCGGCCAGGCTCACGTAGACGCTGCCATACCCCAGCGCCACGCTGCCATTGCTGGAGGCCTGGCGCTGCCACAGGGGGCGCCCGGTCTGCATATCGAGGGCAGCGATGTTGCCCTGGAAGGTCGCGACGTACAGGGTGCCGCCGGACATCGCCAGACCGCCGTCGATGTCCACCACGCGCTCCAGCTCGGAGCGCCCGGACGGCACCGCCACCCGCTGCTCCCAGATCGGCAGGCCGCGCTGGGTTTCCAGGGCGAGCACCTTGCCGCTGGACAGGCCGACGATCGCCAGCTGGTTGGTAACCAGCGGCGCACCGGTGCCGCGCAGGGTGAGCACGGCCGGCGTGCTCTCGTAGATCCAGCGCTGGCTGCCGCTGCTCGCCTCGAGGGCGATCAGGCGGTCGTCCTGGGTCTGCACCACCACCACGTCGCCGTTGCTCACCGGCGGAGCCAGCACCTCGCTGGTGACGCGGCTGCGCCAGAGCTCCTCGCCGCTGCCCGAGTCCAGGGCGATCACCTCGCCCTGCAGGGTGCCGAGTAGAACCTGCCCATAGCCGGCGCCCACGCCGCCGGACACCGGCGCCCCCAGCTCCTTGCGCCAGACGACCTTGCCGCTGAAGCGGTCGAGGGCCATCACCAGGCCGCCGACATCGGCGACAAACAGGGTGTCGCCCTCCACCGCCGGCACCAGCAGGTTGTAGGTCTCGCCCTGACCCTCGCCGATGGTGCGGCTCCACTCCTTGTTCAGTCGAACCTCTTCCTGGAACTTCGCCAAGGGGGCCGGCGGCTGCTCCTTGGAGCTGTTGAACCAGTTGCCGATGCTGCAGCCGGCGAGCGTCGCGGCCATGGCCAGCACCGCGGCATGTTTCCAGGGCTTCACGTCAGGCATCTCCCTTGGCCAGGTCGTCGAGCTTCATCTGCAGGGTTTCCGGGCCGGCGTCGGCGGACTGGGCAGCCTTGGCCTTCTCGTAGGCGGCTCGCGCCTCGTCGGGACGGCCGAGCTGCAGCAGCAGATCGCCCCGGATCTCCTCGCGCACGGCCTGGAAGGCCGCATCGGCCTCGCCGGCGAGCAGGGCAAGGCCCTCCTCGGCCTTGTCCTGAGCCGCCAGGACCCGCGCCAGGCGCTGGCGAGCCAGTTCGCCGAGCGTGGCGTCGGCCGGCTTGTCGAGAATCGCCCGCAGCTCGGCGGCGGCCTCGTCGAGCTTGCCGTCCTCCACCGCCACCTTGGCGACCAGCAGGCTGCCGTACTGGGCGTAATGGGTGCCGGCGAAATCGCTCTGCAGGTGCCCGTAGAGTTCGGCGATCCGCGCCGTATCCGGTTTCCCGGACGGCCTCAGACTGGCGTCCAGCAGCTGCTGGTAGAGCGCCGAGGCTCCCTGCGCCCGCCCGGTCTGGTACTTCTGCCAGCCCTGCCAGGCGAACACCAGCACCAGGGCCAGGGCACCGCCGGTGAGCAGGGGCTTGCCGCTGCGCTTCCACCAGTCCTTGATCTGCACCAGCTCTTCATCTTCGGTACGCGAGATCACCCCGATAACTCCTCAATCCAGTATTCAGGCCTGCAGGCAGGCTGCCAGGCGCTCGCCCAGCTCGTCCCAGCCAATGCTTTGTTGTTCGCCCTCGGCACGCAGCGGCTTCAGGCCGACGATGCGCCGGGCCAGCTCGTCCTCGCCCAGTACCAGGGCGTAGAGGGCGCCGCTCTTGTCGGCCTTCTTCAACTGGCTCTTGAAGCTGCCGGCCCCGGCGTTGACCGCCAGGCGCAGCCCCGGCAGCGCATCGCGCAGTTGCTCGGCCAGCCCCAGGGCCGCCAGTTCGGCCGTCTCGCCGAAGGCGCAGAAATACACGTCGATCTGCCGGGACAGCTCGTCCGGAACCTTGTCCAGGGTTTCCAGCAGCAGCACCAGGCGCTCGATGCCCATGGCGAAGCCCACCGCCGGCGTCGGCTTGCCGCCCAGTTGCTCGACCAGGCCGTCATAGCGGCCGCCGGCGCAGACGGTGCCCTGGGCGCCGAGCTTGTCGGTGACCCACTCGAACACCGTCTTGCCGTAGTAGTCCAGGCCGCGCACCAGTTTGGGATTGATCACGTAGGGAACGCCGGCGGCGTCCAGGCGCGCCTTGAGGCCCTCGAAGTGCAGGCGCGACTCCTCGTCCAGGTAGTCCACCAGCTTGGGCGCGTCCACCAGCAGGGCCTGGGTATCCGGGTTCTTGCTGTCGAGGATGCGCAGCGGGTTGCTGGACAGGCGCCGCTGGCTGTCCTCGTCGAGCTGCTCGAAGCGGGCCGAGAGGTACTCGACCAGCGCCTCGCGGTAGCGGGCGCGGGCCTCGCTGCTGCCCAGGCTGTTGAGTTCGAGAGTCACCGCCTCGCGCAGGCCGAGCAGGCCCCACAGGCGCCAGGTCAGCACGATCAGCTCGGCATCGATGTCCGGCCCCGCAAGGTTGAAGACCTCCACGCCGATCTGGTGGAACTGCCGGTAGCGGCCCTTCTGCGGGCGCTCGTGGCGGAACATCGGACCGACGTACCAGAGCTTCTGCACCTGGCCGCCACCGCTGATGCCGTGCTCGAGCACGGCCCGCACACAGCTGGCGGTACCCTCCGGACGCAGGGTCAGGGAATCGCCATTGCGGTCCTCGAAGGTGTACATCTCCTTCTCGACGATGTCGGTGACCTCGCCGATGGAGCGCTTGAACAGCTCGGTGAACTCGACGATCGGCATGCGGATCTGCCGGTAGCCGTAGCCGTCCAGCAGGCCGGCCACGCCGTTCTCGAAATAGCGCCAGAGCGGGGTCTGCTCCGGCAGGATGTCGTTCATGCCACGGATGGCCTGGATGTTCTTGCTCACGCGGATTCCTTAGCTGCGGACGATCAGGCTGGCGTCGGCTGCGGCCTTTTCCGCAGCCTTGCGGCGGATCAGCCGCTCCAGCTCGTCCACCAGATTCTCGTTGCCCAGCTTCTGCGCCGGCTTGCCGTCGATGTAGACCAGGTTGTTCGGGGTGCCGCCGGTGAGGCCGACATGTGCCTCCTTGGCCTCGCCGGGACCGTTCACCACGCAGCCGATCACCGCCACATCGAGCGGCACCAGCAGATCCTCGAGGCGGGTCTCCAGCTCGTTCATGGTCTTCACCACATCGAAGTTCTGCCGCGAGCAGCTCGGGCAGGCGATGAAGTTGATCCCGCGCGAGCGCAGGTGCAGCGACTTGAGGATGTCGAAGCCGACCTTGATTTCCTCCACCGGATCGGCGGCCAGCGAGACGCGAATGGTGTCGCCGATGCCCTCGGCGAGCAGCATGCCGAGGCCCACCGCGGACTTCACGGTGCCGGAGCGCAACCCGCCGGCCTCGGTGATGCCCAGGTGCAGCGGCTGCTCGATCTGCCCGGCCAGCAGGCGATAGGCGGCCACCGCCATGAACACGTCGGACGCCTTGACGCTGACCTTGAAGTTCTGGAAATCCAGGCGGTCGAGGTGCTCGACATGACGCAGGGCGGACTCCACCAGCGCCTGCGGGGTCGGCTCGCCGTACTTCTTCTGCAGGTCCTTCTCCAGGGAGCCGGCGTTGACGCCGATGCGGATCGGGATACCCCGGTCGCGCGCGGCATCCACCACGGCGCGGACCCGGTCCTCGCGGCCGATGTTGCCCGGATTGATGCGCAGGCAGTCGACGCCCAGCTCGGCCACGCGCAGGGCGATCTGGTAGTCGAAGTGGATGTCGGCGACCAGCGGCACCCGTACCTGCTGCTTGATCCGGCCGAAGGCCTCGGCGGCATCCATGTCCGGCACCGAGACGCGCACGATGTCGGCGCCGGCCGCCTCCAGGCGGCGGATCTGCGCCACGGTGGCCTCGACATCGTGGGTGTCGGTGTTGGTCATGCTCTGCACCGAGATGGGCGCATCGCCGCCGACCGCCACCGGGCCGACCCAGATCTTGCGCGAGGGGCGGCGCTGAATGGGTGATTCGCTGTGCATGAAGGCTTAGTTCCCCAGTTTCAGGCGGGCGGTCGCGCCACGGGCGGTGTGGGGGGCCAGGTTGACCGGCTGGCCGTTGAAGCTGACCTCGGCGCCGTGGGCGAAGCCGAGGCGCACGTCCAGCGGCTTCTGGCCGCGCAGCTCGAGCGTGTCGCCGGCGCGCTTCAGGCCGCGAAACAGCGCCTTGCCGCGGGCGTCGGTGACCTGCGTCCAGCAGTCGGCCGTGAAGCGGATGCTCAGCAGCCCCTCACCGGCGGCCGGCTCGACAGGTGCCGGGGTGGCCGCGGTTTCCGGCGCGCTGGCGGCCGGCGCAGCCTGCGCGGGAACGGCCGGGGCTGCAGGCGCAGCCTCGACTAGCGGCACGGCGGTGCCGGGTGCGGCCGACTCCAGCGGCAGCGGCGGCGTCGCGGCCGGCGCTTCGCCTGCCGGCTGGCTTTCCGCAACGGCTGCGCTGCTGGCCAGCGGGATCGGCTGGGGCTGCGGCTCGGCGGGCTGGAGCGCCTGGGCCACGGCCTGGTCCTCCGGTTCGTCGAGCGGATGGATCTGGGTGGTGCCGTCGGCGCTGTCGACCTCGACATGGGCGAGGTTGAGCGCGTTGCGGCCCCCCTGTTGCGCCGAGCGCTCCTGCCACCAGAACAGGACAGAGCCGACCAGCAGCAGGATCAGGACGAGGCCGACCAGACGCAGGATGCTCTGCGAAATCCGCAGCGGCTGCTCGATCTTGCCCAGGCTGTGCACTTCGCTGCCCTTGGCGTTGGTGCCGGTGTACTGGTCGAAGGCCTCGACCAGGCGGGCCTGGTCCATGCCCAGCAACTTGGCGTAGGAGCGCACATAGCCGCGGGCGAAGGTATGTCCCGGCAGCCGGTCGAACTCGCCGGCCTCCAGCTGGACCAGGGTCCGGGTGGAGAGATTCAGCTGTCCGGCCACCTGGGCCAGCGACCAGTCGTTGGCCTCGCGGCCCTTGCGCAGGATCTCGCCCGGGTTGACGGAGGCCGCGGCCGTGCTCTCGGTTTGCGACGCGTTCATCATTGCTCCGACAGATATTGCTGATATTCCGGCGTGCCCGGGTAAAGACGCTTCAGCTGCAGGCCGAAGTTGGCAGCCTGATCGCGATCATCGAAGACCTTCGCCAGGCGGGTACCCAGCAGCAGGCTGCGGGCATTCTGCTCGCCCATGCGGCTGAAACTGGAGTAATAGGAGCGCGCCGCCACGTAGTCGCGCGCCTCGAAATTCAGTGTGGCCATTTCCAGCAGGGCCCGTGGCTGCTGCGAATTGATTCGCAGGGATTTTTCCAGATGCTCCTTGGCGAAGTCACGCCGGCCGAGCTTGACGGCGGTCAGGCCGAGATTGAGGTAGACCCGCGAACGCTCGGGGTACAGGGTGTCGGCCGCGGCCTGCTGGAAACGCTCGTAGGCATCCTGATAACGGCGCTGCTCGAACAGGAAGCTGCCGTAGTTGTTCAGGATGCGCGCATCGCCGGGACGCTTGGCCAGCGCCTTGCGATAGTGCTGGTCGGCCAGGGCGGGCTCGAGCTCGGTCTGGAACACCAGGGCCAGGGCGGCGTGGGCGTCGGCATCGCCCGGATCCATCGCCAGGGCCTTGCCCAGCGGCACCTTGGCCCGGTCGGTCTGCCCCTGCTTGAGGTAGCCGAGGCCGAGCTGGATATACGCCTCGCGAGCCTCCTTGCGGCCCCGTTCGGTCTTCATGGGGTCGACCGCGCCGGTCGAGACGCAACCGACCAGCAGCGTGGCAGAAAGCAACAGCAGCGCAGCGCGCAGGGTCATAAACATCCTCGTTCAGGTCCGATTGGCGGCACCGGGGGATGACGCAGCCTCGTCACCGAGCTGGCGCACCGCGATATAGCGCTCGCTGCGCCGGGTGCGATCCATGACCTGCCCGACCAGTTGGCCGCAGGCAGCGTCGATGTCCTCACCCCGGGTGGTGCGCACCGTGACGTTGTGCCCGGCCTGGTGCAGCAGGTCCTGGAAGCGGCGAATGGCGTTGTTGCTCGGCCGCTCGTAACCGGCGTGGGGAAAGGGATTGAAGGGAATCAGGTTGATCTTGCACGGCACGTCGCGCAGCAGCTCGATCATCTGCGCCGCATGTTCGGGCTGGTCGTTGACGTCCTTGAGCAGGGTGTACTCCACGGTCAGCACGCGCTTCTCGCCGAGGCGCGAGATGTAGCGCCTGCAGGCGTCCAGCACCACGGCCAGCGGGTACTTGCGGTTGATCGGCACCAGCCGGTTGCGCAGCTCGTCGTTGGGCGCGTGCAGCGACAGCGCCAAGGACACGTCGATCACCTTGCCCAGCTCGTCGATCATCGGCGCCACGCCGGAGGTGGACAGGGTCACCTTGCGCTTGGAGATGCCGTAGCCGAGGTCGTCCATCATGATCTGCATGGCGGCGACCACGTTGTCGAAATTCATCAGCGGCTCGCCCATGCCCATCATCACCACGTTGGTGATGGCGCGGTCGATCTTGGCCGGGACGGTGCCGAAGGATTTGTTGGCGATCCAGACCTGGCCGATGATCTCGGCGGCGGTCAGGTCGCTGTTGAAGCCCTGCTTGCCGGTGGAGCAGAAACTGCAGTCCAGCGAGCAGCCGGCCTGGGACGACACGCACAGGGTGCCGCGGCCGGCCTGCGGGATGTACACGGTCTCCACGCAGCTGCCGGACGCCACGCGCACCACCCACTTGCGGGTGCCGTCGCTGGAAATGTCCTGGCTGACGATCTCGGGACCGCGGATCTCGGCGCAGGCCCTGAGCTTCTCGCGCAGGGCCTTGCCGATGTTGCTCATGGCCTCGAAGTCGTCGACGCCGAAGTGGTGAATCCATTTCATCACCTGCCCGGCACGAAAGCGCTTCTCGCCGATGGACTCGAAGAAGCCTTCCAGCTGCGGCTGGGTCAGCCCCAGCAGGTTCACCCTGGTGGTTTCGGTCATGGATTCACCCTCCCCCATCGCCTGATCAGCGAATGCGGGCGTATACCTCGGTGGCGGCGAAGAAGTAGGCGATCTCGCGGGCAGCGGAGGCCTCGGAGTCGGAACCGTGCACGGCGTTTTCGTCGATGGACACGGCGAAGTCGGCGCGGATGGTGCCCGGAGCAGCGTCCTTCGGGTTGGTGGCGCCCATCAGCTCGCGGTTCTTGGCAATGGCGCCCTCGCCTTCCAGCACCTGCACGACAACCGGACCGGAGGTCATGAAGGACACCAGATCCTTGAAGAACGGACGCGCCTGGTGCTCGGCGTAGAAGCCGCCGGCTTCGCGCTCGGACAGCTGGACCATCTTCGCAGCGACGACACGCAGGCCGGCCTTCTCGAAACGGGTGAGGATCTCACCGATGACGTTCTTGGCGACGGCGTCGGGCTTGATGATGGAAAGGGTACGTTCAACGGCCATGGATAGCTCCAGTCAATCGGGGGGTTTGAAAAGCGGAAAATTAAACCCGCGGATTATACGCGGGTTCCAGTGAAATGCATAAGATCAGCTTGTGGATCAGTCGGCTTCTTCGATCCACGCCGCCTGGATGGCTTCCAGCACCTTCTCGCCGCCCCGCGCGGGATCGTCGTCGAACTCCGGCAGCGCCAGCACCCAGCGATGCAGATCGACGAAGTTGAGGTAGCGTGGATCGATCTGCGGATGGGTATCGGCCAGCTGCAGGGCGATTTCTTGTACGTCGGTCCATTTCAGACTCACGCGCATGCCCTCAGTGCTTTTCCGAAACCTGATTGATGGTGTAGCGGGGAATCTCCACCACCAGATCCTCGGCACCGACCTTCGCCTGACAGGATAGCCGCGATTCCGGCTCCAGCCCCCAGGCCTTGTCGAGCATGTCGTCCTCCAGCTCGTCGGACGGCTCCAGGGAGCCGAAGCCCTCGCGCACGATCACATGGCAGGTGGTGCAGGCACAGGACATCTCGCAAGCGTGCTCGATCTCGATGTCGTTGCGCAGCGCGGCCTCGAGAATGCTCTCGCCGGCCTCGGCCTCGACCACCTTGCCTTCGGGACAATGCACCTCGTGGGGCAGAAAAACGATCTGCGGCATCATTCACTCCTCGATTTCGTTCAGTCGGCGGCCGGACAGCGCGGCCTTCACCGAGGCATCCATGCGCCGGGCGGCGAAGGCATCGGTGATCTGCGCCAGACGACGGGCATGCGCCTCGATGACGGCAGTGTCCTGCCCGCCCAGAACCTCGCGCAGCGCCTGCATCTGCGTCTCGATGGCGGCCCGCTCGTCGGGGCTCAGCAACGCTTTGCCATCGGTCTCCAGGGCTGCCTGCACCGCTTCCAGCAGACGCTGCGCCTCGACCTGCTGCTCGCGCAGCATGCGGGCAGCCTTGTCGCCGCCGGCATGCTCGAAGGAGTCCTTGAGCATCCGCGCGATTTCGCCGTCGGTCAGGCCATAGGACGGCTTGACCTGCACGCTCGCCTCGACACCGGAACCCAGCTCGCGGGCGGAGACGCCGAGCAGCCCGTCGGCGTCGACCTGGAAGGTGACGCGGATCTTCGCCGCGCCCGCCACCATGGGCGGAATGCCGCGCAGCTCGAAGCGCGCCAGGGAGCGGCAATCCTTGACCAGCTCGCGCTCGCCCTGCAGGACATGGATCAGCATGGCCGTCTGGCCGTCCTTGTAGGTGGTGAAGTCCTGGGCCCGCGCCACGGGCAGGGTGGTGTTGCGCGGGATGACCTTCTCCATCAGTCCGCCCATGGTCTCGAGCCCCAGGGAAAGCGGATTGACGTCCAGCAGCAGCAGCTCCTCGCCGTCGCGCCCGTTGCCGGCCAGGGTGTCGGCCTGCAGCGCCGCACCGATGGCGACCACCTGGTCGGGATCGATGTCGGTCAGCGGCTGGCGCTCGAACAGCTCGGCGACCGCCTGGCGCACCCGTGGCACCCGGGTCGAGCCGCCGACCATGACCACCGCGGAAATGTCCTGCGGATCGAGCTCGGCATCGCGCAGCGCCCGCCGACAGGCCTTCAGACTGCGCGCCACCAGGGGCTCGATCAGCGCCTCGAAGCATTCGCGGGACAGCTCGCCCTGCCAGGGGCCATAGGCGAGCGCCACCGAGCCGCTGTCGCTCAGCGCCTCCTTGGCCGCGCAGGCCAGCTGCAGCAGATGGCGCTGGGTTCCCGGATCGAGATCGGCGGACAGCCCCGCCTGCTCGACGATCCAGCTGGCGATGGCATGGTCGAAGTCATCGCCCCCGAGGGCACTGTCGCCACCGGTGGCGAGCACCTCGAAGACGCCGTGGGTCAGGCGCAGGATGGAGATGTCGAAGGTGCCGCCACCCAGGTCGTAGACCGCCACCACACCCTCAGCCCCCCGGTCGAGACCATAGGCGACCGCAGCGGCGGTCGGCTCGTTGAGCAGGCGCAGCACGTTGAGGCCGGCCAGACGCGCGGCATCCTTGGTGGCCTGACGCTGCGCCTCGTCGAAATAGGCCGGCACGGTGATCACCGCACCGACCAGCTCGCCGCCCAGGGCCTCCTCGGCACGCCGGCGCAGCACCCGGAGGATCTCTGCCGACGCCTCCACCGGGCTCTTCGGACCCTGCACCGTCTCGATGAAGGGCATGTGCGACTCGCCCTCGACGAAGCGGTACGGCAGCTGCTCGCCGAGCAGCTTGACGTCGGCGATGCCACGTCCCATCAGGCGCTTCACCGACAGCACGGTATTCAAGGGATCCACGGCGGCGGCGGCCCTGGCCTGGCGGCCGACCTCGACCTGACCACCGGGCAGGTAGCGCACCGCAGAGGGCAGGATCGCCTCTCCGTCGGCATCCTTCAGGGACTCGGCCAGGCCGCTACGCAATGTGGCGACCAGCGAATTGGTAGTGCCCAGGTCGATCCCGACCGCCAGGCGGCGCTGGTGGGGCTGCGGGCTTTGTCCGGGTTCAGCGATCTGCAGTAGGGCCATGGCATTCAGCTATCGGGGCGCGGCAGGAGCTGCGCGGGGTTAGTCGTCGAGACGCTCTTCGAGCTGGCGGACCTCGCTGGAGAGCTTGTCGAGAAACTGCATGCGCCGCGCCAGGCGCTCGGCCTCGTCGCGCCGCAGCGGATCGGCCCAGCAGGTGGCGAAGCCCTCGTTGAGCTGCTCCTGGGCCTGCGCGAGGTGGCGCTTGAAGGTCGCCAGCCCGCCCAGGTCGGCGGCGTCCTGCAGCTCCTGCAACTCTTCGCGCAGCTCCATCTGCTGCATGAGGAACGCAGGATCCTGCACCGTGGTTTCCTGGGGCAGCTCCTCTCCCTGCAGGGACAACAGGTAGCGGGCGCGCCGGGACGGGCTCCTCAGCGTCTGGTAGGCCTCGTTGAGCCGGGCAGACTCCTCCAGCGCCAGGCGCTGCTCACGCTCGGGGGCACCGGCGAAGCGGTCGGGATGCACCCGGCGCACCAGTTCGCGGTAGCGCGCCGCGAGCCGCTCCAGGTCGAGGCGAAAATCCGGCTCGAGGTCGAACAGGGCGAAATGACTGCCGCTACTACCCATGCAGCCGCCTCAGGTGTTGAAGCTTTCGCCGCAGCCGCACTCGCCACGCACGTTCGGGTTGTTGAACTTGAAGCCCTCGTTGAGCCCTTCGCGGACGAAGTCCAGCTCGGTGCCGTCCAGGTAGACCAGGCTCTTGGGGTCGATGATCACCTTGACGCCGTGACTCTCGAACACCTGATCCTCGCCAGCCACCTCGTCGACGAACTCCAGCACGTAGGCCAGGCCCGAACAGCCGCTCGTGCGGACGCCCAGGCGGATGCCCTCGCCCTTGCCGCGCCCTTCGAGGGAGCGGCGGACATGGTGGGCGGCGGCTTCGGTCATGGTGATGGCCATTGCAACTCCTTAACTCGTCAGCGTGGTTTAAACCAGGCCCTTCTTGTGCTTGTAGTCGCGCACGGCGGCCTTGATGGCATCCTCTGCCAGCACGGAGCAGTGGATCTTGACCGGCGGCAACGCCAGCTCTTCGGCGATCTGGGTGTTCCTGATGGTTTCCGCCTCGTCCAGGGTCTTGCCCTTCATCCACTCGGTGGCCAGGGAGCTGGAGGCGATGGCCGAGCCGCAACCATAGGTCTTGAACTTGGCGTCCTCGATGATGCCCTGCTCGTTGACCTTGATCTGCAGGCGCATCACGTCGCCGCAGGCCGGGGCGCCGACCATGCCGGTGCCGACGTCAGGATCTTGCGCGTCGAGCTTGCCGACATTGCGCGGGTTTTCGTAGTGGTCGATGACCTTATCACTGTAAGCCATGGTGCAATACCTCGTTAATCACGGGCAATTTCGGGAAAGGAATCAGTGGGCCTGCCACTCGACCTTGGACAGATCGACCCCCTCCTTGTACATGTCCCAGAGCGGCGACAGCTCGCGCAGCTTGCTGACCGCCTCACAAACCTTCCGCGCGGCGTAGTCGACGTCCTCTTCGGTGGTGAAGCGACCGAAGGTGAAACGGATCGAGCTGTGCGCCAGCTCGTCGTTGCGTCCCAGGGCGCGCAGCACGTAGGACGGCTCCAGGGACGCCGAGGTGCAGGCCGAGCCCGAGGAAACCGCGAGGTCCTTGAGCGCCATGATCAGCGATTCGCCTTCCACATAGTTGAAGCTGAGGTTGAGGTTGTGTGGCACCCGCGCCGTGGCGCTGCCGTTCAGGTAGACCTCCTCGAGGGTGCTGACCTGCTCGTGGAAGCGCTGGCTGAGTCCGGCAATGCGCCGGCTTTCCGTAGCCATCTCTTCCCGGGCGATGCGAAAGGCCTCACCCATGCCGACGATCTGGTGGGTCGCCAGGGTGCCCGAGCGCATGCCGCGCTCATGACCGCCACCATGCATCTGCGCCTCCAGGCGCACGCGCGGCTTGCGGCGCACGTAGAGCGCACCGATGCCCTTGGGACCGTAGGTCTTGTGGGCGGAGAAGGACATCAGGTCGACCTTCATGTTCTCCAGGTCGATGGCCACCTTGCCGGTCGACTGCGCCGCATCCACGTGATACAGCACGCCGCGCGCGCGGGTCAGCTCGCCGATGGTGGCGATGTCGTTGACGGTGCCGATCTCGTTGTTGACGTGCATCACCGAGACCAGAATGGTGTCATCGCGCAGCGCCGCCTCGACCATCGCCGGGGTGATCAGGCCGTCCTCGCCAGGCTCGAGATAGGTTACCTCGAAGCCCTCGCGCTCGAGCTGGCGGGTGGTGTCCAGCACCGCCTTGTGCTCGATCTTCGAGGTGACGATATGCTTGCCCTTGCTCGCGTAGAAGTGCGCGACACCCTTGATCGCCAGGTTGTCGGACTCGGTGGCACCGGAGGTCCAGACGATCTCCCGCGGATCGGCATTGACCAGCTCCGCCACCTGCCGACGGGCGTTCTCCACCGCTTCCTCGGCCTTCCAGCCGAAGACGTGGGAACGCGAGGCCGGATTGCCGAAATTGCCGTCCATGGTCAGGCACTCGCACATCTTCTGCGCCACCCGCGGGTCGACCGGAGTGGTGGCGGAATAATCCAGGTAAATCGGCAACTTCATGGGGCTCTCCTGTCGGGCTAGCATCCGGCTCATTCGATGGCGGATGCTTCGATCTTTCCGGCATACGGCAGCGGACAACCGCCGCCCTGGCGCCGATCCTGCAAGCGGGCAAGATCCTGGACGTCGCTGCGGGCGACCAGATCGGCCAGGCTGATGCCGCTGAGAAACTCGTGGATCTGGTGGCTGAGATCGCACCAGAGGTAATGGGTCAGACAGACCTCTCCCGAATGGCAGCCACGGTCGCCCTGGCAGCGGGTCACGTCCACCGACTCGTTGACCGCGTCAATGACTTCGGCCACCTGGATGTCGGCCATGCCGCGGGACAACTGGTAGCCGCCACCGGGACCACGGACGCTGGTCACCAGACTATTACGCCGCAACTTGGCGAACAGCTGCTCCAGATAGGAAAGGGAAATCCCCTGGCGCTCGGAGATGTCGGCAAGGGAGACGGGGCCGTTCTGGGCATGCAATGCCAGATCGAGCATGGCCGTAACGGCATACCGGCCTTTGGTTGTCAGTCTCATGGTCGATACCAGGGAATCGCTGATTTGCATCAAGTATGCAATACCCGACCAATAGTATCAACTATTAATCCCTGTAATTTACTCGGAATTGTATCGCCCGACCTTTTGCCCGAGGCGGACCACGAAACCTCAGACCGGAGGCTTGCCGTCCTCTTCCTTGACCCCGGCGAAATCCTCCTCGCGCAGCGCCGGCAGCTCCTTGGCGTGATAATCGCTGCCCAGGGCCTTGAGCGCCTGGCACATGCCCTCGAGTCGCTCGTCGACGGCCTGCAGGTGATCGAGCAGTTGGCCGATGGCGTGCGCCACCGGGTCCGGCATGCTCTGGCCGAGAGCGTAGGCATCGAAGCCGTATTTCTCGGCGAGCGCCTGGCGTCTGGCCTCCTGCTCGTCGTCCGACCTGACGACGATGCGCCCGGGTATTCCCACCGCCGTGGCGCCGGCCGGCACCGCCCGGGTCACCACCGCATTGGAGCCGATCTTGGCGCCAGCCCCGACGGTGAAGGGGCCGAGAATCTTCGCCCCGGCTCCGACGATCACGCCATCTTCCAGGGTCGGATGGCGCTTGCCCTTGTCCCAGCTGGTGCCGCCGAGGGTCACTCCGTGGTAGAGGGTGACGTCGTCGCCGATCTCGGCCGTCTCGCCGATCACCACGCCCATGCCGTGGTCGATGAACAGGCGCCGGCCGACTCGCGCGCCCGGATGGATCTCGATACCGGTCAGCCAGCGCCCCAGATGCGAGACCAGCCGCGCCAGCAGCTTCCAGTCGCCGCACCACAGCCCGTGCGCCAGGCGATGCAGCCATACCGCATGCAGCCCCGGATAGCAGATCAGCACCTCGAGGGTGTTGCGCGCGGCAGGGTCGCGCCGGAAAACGCTCCGGATATCTTCTTGCATGCGTTCGAACATCACTGCTTTCTCCGCGTATGGGCCTCGCCACGGGCCGCCTTCTGGGTTTCCGTCAGGATGCCGCGCAGGATATTCATTTCCAACTTGCTGATCCCGCTGCGCCCGTACAGGCGGCGCAGGCGTGACATCAGATGGCGCGGCTTTTCCGGATCGAGGAAGCCGATCTCCACCAGGGTACTTTCCAGGTGCCCGTAGAACAGCTCCAGCTCGTCCATGGTGACCGGCTGGGCATTGAGCATCGCCGTGGTTTCCAGCTTTTCCTGCTTGCTCGGCAGCCCCTCGGCCGCCAGCCAGGCCATGCGCACCTCATAGGCGAGCACCTGGACCGCCGCCGCCAGATTCAGCGAACTGAACGAAGGATCCGAGGGAATGTGCACATGGAACTGGCAACGCTGCAGTTCCTCGTTGGTCAGCCCGGCGTATTCGCGGCCGAATACCAGCGCCACCTCGGCCCCCTGCCCGGCCTGCTCCAGACAGGTGGTGGCGCATTCGCGCGGATCCAGCAGCGGCCAGGGGATGCGCCGGTCGCGGGCGCTGGTGCCGAGCGCCAGGCTGCAGCCGACCAATGCCTCCTCCAGGCTGGCGACTACCTGTGCACTCTCCAGGATGTCGGTGGCGCCGGAGGCCCGGGCAACCGCCTCGCTGCTCGGAAAGTCCTCGGGATCGACCAGATAGAGGCGGCTCAGGCCCATGTTCTTCATGGCGCGGGCCGCCCCTCCGATATTGCCGGGATGACTGGTATTCACCAGGACAACGCGAATGTTCTGCAGCAACACCAGCTCCACAACGCTACACGGCCAAAGGGGCTGGAATCTTACAGAAGCCGGATGGCGAACGCCACGCGACCCCGACCACTGCATCCCCCGCCCGTTTCTGCTAGTATGGCCGGCTTTCTTTAACGACCCAGGTGAAACCTCCATGCAGCCCATGCTGAATATCGCGCTGCGCGCAGCCCGCAGCGCCGGCGAACTGATCTTCCGCTCCACCGAACGCCTGGACGTCATCTCGGTCGACGAGAAGGACGCCAAGGACTACGTCAGCGAGGTCGATCGCGCGGCGGAGCAGACCATCATCGCCACCCTGCGCAAGGCCTACCCGAACCACGCCATCCTCGGCGAGGAAGGCGGGCTGCAGCCGGGCAGCGGCGAGGGCGCCGACTACCAGTGGATCATCGACCCGCTGGACGGCACCACCAACTTCCTGCGCGGCGTGCCGCACTATGCGGTGAGCATCGCCTGCAAGTACAAGGGTCGCCTGGAGCACGCCGTGGTGCTCGATCCGGTCCGCCAGGAAGAATTCACCGCCAGCCGCGGCAACGGCGCCGCCCTCAACGGCCGGCGCATCCGCGTCAGCCCGCGCAAGAGCCTGGACGGCGCCCTGCTGGGCACCGGCTTCCCCTTCCGCGACAGCCAGCTCGAATACCTCGAGAACTATCTGGGCATGTTCCGCGCGCTGACCGGCCAGACCGCCGGCATCCGCCGCGCCGGCGCCGCCAGCCTGGACCTGGCCTACGTCGCCGCCGGCCGCTACGACGCCTTCTGGGAGTTCGGCCTGTCGGAATGGGACATGGCCGCCGGCGCCCTGCTGATCCAGGAAGCGGGCGGCCTGGTGAGCGACTTCGCCGGCGGCCACGAATTCCTCGAGAAAGGCCATGTGGTGGCCGGCAACACCAAATGCTTCAAGGCCGTGCTGACCGCCATCCAGCCGCACCTGCCGCCGGCCCTGAAGCGCTGAAGCGACACCGGCAAAATAAAAAACCCGCCGAGGCGGGTTTTTTATTGTCCAAGAGAAAGCGCGGTCGGACAGGCGACCTACCACAGGGACGAGGACTCCTCGCGCGTCAGCTGCAGCCGACCGTTGCGCACCGGAATCCGTGCACCGGGATCGTGATCCATGCGCACCCAGCCGACCTCCTGCCCCAGACGATACTTCACGTCGTAGCCGACCGGCTCGTAGCCGCTCGCCGCACCATCGCAGCGGATTTCGGTGGCGGTCCGGGTATCGCGGGCCTGCATGGTTTCCTGAATTTTGTTGCCGGCATAGCCACCGGCCACTGCACCGGCCACGGCGGCGAGCTTCTTGCCGCTGCCGATCTGGCTACCCAGCAGGCCACCGGCCACCGCGCCGATCAGGGTGCCGGCGATCTGATGCTGGTCCTGGACCTGCCCCGGCTGGCTCACCGCCACGTCCCGGCACGCCTCGCGCGAGGCCCGACCGTCATCCCTGACCGACTGCACCGCCAGCACCTCGGCGTACTCCGGCCCGTACCCGTCCGGACCATAGGCGGACGCCGCCCCGCTCGTCGCCATGCCCACTGCACCGAGCACCAGCCCTGCGATCATTGCCTTGCTCATCACTGTCTCCTGCCTGCGCCCGCCCCACACGGACGAGCACAGACAGTTGGACTTGCGTACCAGCAGGCAGTTCCGCTTCGCTTGTTGTCAGGGGCGCAGGTCCGCCTCGGTCTCCTCGGCGACCGGGGGGATCAGGTCGTCGCGGGTCAGCCTCAGCCAGATCAGCGTCAGGTTGGCGATGTAGACCGAGGAGTAGGTGCCGGCCAGCACGCCGATGAACAGCGCCAGGGAGAAGCCCCAGAGCGCCTCGCCACCGAACTGCATCAGCGCCAGCACCGCCAGCAGGGTGGAAACCGAGGTCGCCACGGTCCGCAGCAGCGTCTGGGTCGTGGAAATGTTGATGTTCTCGATCAGCTCGACCTTGCGCAGCAACCGGAAATTCTCGCGAATGCGGTCGAACACCACGATGGTGTCATTCAGCGAATAGCCGATGACCGCCAGCACCGCCGCCAGCACCGTGAGATCGAAGGGAATCTGGAAGAAGGAGAACACGCCGAGGGTGACGATGACGTCGTGGAACAGCGACAGCACCGCGCCGCAGCCGAACTTCCACTGGAAACGGAAGGCCACGTAGACCAGGATGGCTCCCAGGGCCAGCAGCATGCCCAAGCCGCCCTGATCGCGCAGCTCCTCGCCCACTGCCGGGCCGACGTACTCAACGCGCTTGACCGTCACCGGGTTGTCGGAGGTGGACTGGCGCAGCGCCGCCGCCACCTTGTCGCCCAGTTGCGCATCGTCGCCCTGCAGACGCACCAGCACGTCTGTGGTCGCCCCGAAACTCTGCACCAGGGCATCGCCGTAGCCGGCCGCCCTCAGCTTGGCACGCACGCTCGACAGCTCGACCGGACGCTCGTAGTTCAGCTCGATGAGGGTGCCGCCGGTAAAGTCCAGACCGAAATTCAACCCCCTGACGGCCAGACTGGCCAGGGACACCAGAGTCAGCAGCAGGGTGACGGCGAAGGCCACCCGGCGGATGCCCATGAAATTGATTACACGCTTCATGCCGAACCCCTCAAATCCACAGTTTCTTCAGATCGCGGCCGCCATAGATCAGGTTGACCAGACCGCGGGTCACGATGATGGCGGTGAACAGGGAAGTGAGGATCCCCAGCGACAGGGTCACGGCGAACCCCTTGACCGGCCCGGTCCCCATGGCGAACAGGATGCCACCGACCAGCAGGGTGGTCAGGTTGCCGTCGAGAATCGCCGAGAAGGCGCGGTCGAATCCTTCGTGGATGGCCCGCTGGATCGACAGGCCATTGGCGATCTCTTCGCGGATGCGCGAGAAGATCAGCACGTTGGCATCCACGGCCATGCCCATGGTCAGCACGATGCCGGCGATGCCCGGCAGGGTCAGGGTCGCGCCGAGCAGCGACATCAGCGCCACCAGCAGCACCATGTTGAAGGCCAGCGCCACGGTGGCCAGCAGACCGAAGAACTTGTAGATGACCAGAATGAACAGGGCAACGAAGAGGAAGCCCCACAGCGAGGCCTGGATGCCCAACTGGATGTTCTCCGCCCCCAGGCTCGGGCCCAGGGTACGCTCCTCGGCGAAGTACATGGGCGCCGCCAGACCACCGGCGCGCAGCAGCAGCGCGAGTTCGGAGGACTCGCCCTGGCCATCGAGGCCGGTGATGCGGAACTGACTGCCAAGCGGCGACTGGATGGTCGCCAGGCTGATGATCTTCTTCTCTTCGCGGAAAGTCTCGACCGCCACTTCCTTCTCTACGCCGTCGACCGTCTGCTTGACGTAGCGGGTCACCGGCTTCTGCTCGATGAACAGCACGGCCATGCTGCGCCCGACACTGTTGCGGGTCGCCCGGTTCATCAGCTCGCCACCATGGCCGTCGAGACGGATGTTCACCTGCGGACGACCGTTCTCGTCGTAGCCGGCCTGGGCGTCGGTGACCTGGTCACCGGTGATGATCAGGCTGCGCTCCAGCGCCACCGCCGGACGCCCCTCCTCGCGGAACTCGAAGGTCTCGGTCATGGCGCGCGCGGCATCGGGCTCGGCGGCCATGCGGAACTCGAGGTTGGCGGTCTTGCCGAGAATCCGCTTGGCCTCGGCGGTATCCTGCACGCCGGGCAGCTCGACGACGATGCGATTGGCGCCCTGGCGCTGCACCAGCGGCTCGGAGACGCCCAGCTCGTTGACCCGGTTGCGCACCGTGGTCAGGTTCTGCTTGATGGAATACTCGCGGATCTCCGCCAGCTTCGCCGGAGTCAGCGCCAGGCGCAGCACCGGCTGGCCGCCGCGCTCGCTGGCGACCAGCTCGAAGTCGTTGAAATTCTTGCGTATCAGGGCCTGCGCCTGCTCCAGCTGCTCGACATCGGCAAAGCCCAGCTGAATGGTGCCATCCTGCTGCGGCAGGCTGCGATAGCGCTGGCGCTCCTTGCGCAGCAGGCTCTTCACTTCGCTTTCATATACCTTCAGGCGCGCATCCAGCGCCTTGTCCATGTCCACCTCGAGCAAAAAATGCACGCCGCCGGACAGGTCCAGGCCCAGCTTCATCGGATTGGCGCCCAGCGCGCGCAGCCAGCCGGGGGTGGTCGGCGCCAGGTTCAGCGCCACCACGTACTCGTCGCCGAGCACCTTGCGCGCCACGTCCTTGGCCTCCAGCTGGCGCTCCTGATCGACCAGGCGCAACAGCCCGGCCTTGCCTTCGCTGGTCAGACTGCTCGCCTTGACGGCTATGCCGGCCTCGGCCAGCGCCTTGCCGACACGCTCGAGATCGCCCTGCCCGATCTGGCGGGCCGTGCTTGCCCCGCTGATCTGGATGGCCGGGTCGTCGGGAAAGAGATTGGGTGCGGAATAGACGATGCCGACCAGCAGCACGGCCAGGATCAGCAGATACTTCCACAGGGGATACTTGTTGAGCATGACGCCGTCCGATTGAGACGCGGGGCGCCTTGCGCGCCCCGTCACGAATGAAAGGAGTGGAGCTTAAATGGCTTTCAGGGTGCCCTTGGGCAGGGAGGCGACGATCGCGCCCTTCTGGATCTTCAGTTCCACGGTATCGGAGACTTCCAGCACCACGAAGTCGTCAGCCACCTTGCTCACCCGTCCGGCGATGCCGCCGCTGGTCACCACTTCGTCGCCTTTCTGCAGGCCGCCCAGCAGGTTCTTGTGCTCCTTGGCGCGCTTGGCCTGGGGACGCCAGATCATCAGATAGAAGATGACCAGGAAACCGACCAGAAAGATCCACTCGAAACCGGTACCCGGAGGAGCACCCGCGGGAGCAGCAGCTTCGGCGTAGGCGGCAGGAATCAGAAAACTCATGTAGCTCTCCTGTTGAAAGGATTCGGATAAGGATGGCTGACTCAAGTCAGCGGCGGCACCGGCAGACCGCGCCGAGCGTAGAAGGCATCGACAAAGGCGGCCAATTTACCTTGTTGGATAGCCTCGCGCAAACCAGCCATCAGGCGCTGGTAATGCCGCAAGTTGTGGATTGTATTCAACATGCTGCCCAGCATTTCGCCGCATTTGTCCAAATGATGAAGATAGGCGCGGGAGAAATGTTTGCAGGTGTAACAGTCACAGGCCGGATCCAGCGGCGACTCGTCGTGCCGATGCATCGCGTTGCGGATCTTCAGCACCCCGCTGTCGACGAACAGATGACCGTTGCGCGCATTGCGGGTCGGCATCACGCAGTCGAACATGTCGATGCCGCGGCGTACGCCTTCGACCAGATCTTCCGGCTTGCCCACCCCCATCAGGTAGCGCGGCTTGTTCGCCGGCAGCCGCGGCGGCAGGAAGTCCAGCACGCGGATCATCTCTTCCTTGGGCTCGCCGACCGAAAGGCCGCCGATGGCCAGGCCGTCGAAGCCGATCTCCTCGAGCCCCTCCAGCGAACGCAGGCGCAAATCCTCGTGCATGCCACCCTGGACGATGCCGAACAGCGCCGCAGGATTGCCCGCGTGGGCGACCTTCGAACGCCTGGCCCAGCGCAGTGAAAGCTCCATCGAGCGCCGCGCCACCTCCTCGTCGGCCGGATAGGGCGTGCACTCGTCGAAGATCATGACGATGTCCGAACCGAGGTCGCGCTGCACCTGCATCGACTCCTCGGGCCCCATGAACACCTTGGCGCCATCCACCGGCGAAGCGAAATAAACGCCCTCCTCCTTGATCTTGCGCAGCGCCCCCAGGCTGAACACCTGAAAGCCGCCGGAGTCGGTGAGAATCGGCCCCTGCCATTGCATGAAGTCGTGCAGGTCGCCATGGCGACGGATCACCTCGGTCCCCGGCCGCAGCCAGAGGTGGAAGGTATTGCCGAGAATGATCTGCGCACCGATTGCCTCGATATCGCGCGGCAGCATGCCCTTCACCGTGCCATAGGTGCCCACCGGCATGAACGCCGGCGTCTCGACCACCCCGCGGGGAAAGGTCAGACGGCCGCGCCGGGCCTTGCCGTCAGTGGCCAGCAACTCGAAGGACATATGACTCATGGGGTTTCCTCGGGACCGCGGGGAGCGGGATTGCGGGTGATGAACATGGCATCGCCGTAGCTGAAGAAGCGGTAACCCTGCTCCACAGCCACCGCGTAGGCAGCCATGGTCTCGGGATAGCCGGCAAAGGCCGACACCAGCATCAGCAGGGTGGATTCGGGCAAGTGGAAATTGGTCACCAGAGCGTCGACCACATGGAAGGGCCGCCCGGGGTAGATGAAGATATCGGTATCGCCGCTGAACGGCTTGAGCTCGCCGTCCCGTGCGGCGCTCTCCAGCGAGCGCACGCTGGTGGTACCGACCGCGACCACCCGGCCGCCGCGCGCCCGGCAGGCAGCCACGGCGTCGACCACCCCCGGACCGACCTCCAGCCACTCACGGTGCATGCGGTGATCCTCGATGCGCTCGACGCGCACCGGCTGGAAGGTACCGGCACCGACATGCAGGGTGACGAAGGCGGTCGCCACTCCCTTGTCGCGGATCGCGGCGAGCAGCGCCTCGTCGAAATGCAGCCCGGCAGTAGGTGCCGCCACCGCACCGGCATGCTCGGCATAGACCGTCTGGTAGCGCTCGCGGTCGGCCGCTTCGTCGGGACGGTCTATATACGGAGGCAGCGGCATGTGCCCGACGCGCTCGAGCAGGGGCAGCACGTTCTGGTCGAAACGCAGCTCGAACAGTGCATCGTGGCGGGCAAGCATCTGTGCCTCGCCGCCACCCTCGATGAGGATCTTCGAGCCGGGCCTGGGCGACTTGCTGGCACGCACGTGGGCCAGCACCCGCTCATCGTCCAATACCCGCTCGACGAGAATTTCCAGCTTGCCGCCGGAAGCCTTCTGCCCGAACAGGCGCGCGGGAATGACCCGAGTATTGTTGAACACCATCAGATCGCCAGGCCGGAGATAGTCGAGCAGATCGGCAAAGCGCCGATGCTGCAATTCCCCGGTCGCACCATCGAGCACCAGCAGCCGACTGGCACGGCGCTCGGCCAGCGGATGGCGGGCGATCAGGGACTCGGGAAGCTCGAAATGGAAATCGGCGACACGCATGATAGAGAGGCCAGCTTTGCGGGGCGCAAAGCTTACCGGAAAGCGCCCCGGGTGACCACGCGGCGCGATTGACCCGCCGCATCCACCTCCCTATACTGCGCCGCCATTGTGCCTCGGTGGCGGAATCGGTAGACGCGGCGGATTCAAAATCCGTTTCTGGCGACAGAGTGAGAGTTCGAGTCTCTCCCGGGGCACCATGAATACCTTCGAGTTCCCAAGTGAGCTCCAAAACTGAAAAACCGGCTCAAGAGCCGGTTTTTTGTTGTCCGCGACACCTGCCTAGCCCTTCGCATACTCTCGCAGTCGCGCCTGAAGCCAGGCCCGCTCCTGCTCGGCAATCCGCGCCCGCACACGCCGCTGGTACAGCGCCAGCCGCCTCCTTCGTTCGCCGACCGAGAGCCCATCCCAGCCGCAGAACAACCCAGCGTCGTCCACGGGATCCTCCAGGTCGGCCTCCGGCCTCGGCGAGGGACGCATCCAGCTCCCCAGACACAGTCCTGCCGCGAACAACCCACAGCATGCGAGTACAAGAGAAAGAATCGGATCGATAGTCATCGGCTGCCCTTCCTGGCGTAACAGCTCGTGCAAAATCAGGTGCTAGCCGTTGTGACCGCGCAACACGCTCAAAGTGCCATCGACTCACGTCATCTTGCACGACACCCCTCCACATGCCATGCAGGGGGTCGTTACAACGGAGCCGGGCAAGACTCGAAGGAAGGCTCCGCTCAGACGAACCTTCCTACAAGGCACGTGGACATATGCCCCGGCAAAACCGCCTTGCCTTGCCAGATACAAGCAGAGACTTTTTCAGTCCGCTCTAATTGTCATGGCACCCTGCAGTTTCCGGATACAGATAGCGGATGGTATTGAGGTTTCCCGAGGAGTCTTCATAGGTCATCTGCGCTGGAATGACCCCGCAAAAATCCGGCTCGGGCGGAAAATATTCCATGGCAACCACGTCGGCGATATCCAGACGCATGCCATACTCGTAATCCCGAACTTCGGGTGCCCGGGAATAGATAACCATCTCTTCCAATTCCTTCGAGTCAGCGGAAGGACGTCCCTCATTCTCGGCCATGGATAGGGAAGCCGGCAGAAGCAGCGCCGCTGCGCAAATCACTTTTACAGGTTTCATGCCAAAGACTGTCATGGAATACCCCTCCAGCAGGAGAAGAACTCGAGAAACATGCGATGCAAGTATCAAACCCGACATCACTCCTCAGGCAGTCATAATAAAAAGCGGAACCGGTCAACGAAGCCGGCCTGGCAGTCCTCCCGACCTGCAAGAGACCGGACCAGAACCACTTTCCGCATTTCCGCATCGCCAGCCACCTATGACCATACCCGGCGAAAGCGAAGTGGTTGCGGATCTCCGTCCCTGTGGCAGCATCTGTCACTCCCTATTCAAGGATCGGACAAGGCGCCGGAGCCGGCCCCAGGAAAAGCGCATGGGTACACCTCGCAATTCAGCAACCATCTTTTTCCGATCCTTGCACTCCCCGGAAGCCCTGCCATATCCAGCTCCCGAGAAAAGCCTGCATTCACCCACAAACAATACAAGCAAAGCCCTCGGGGTCATCAGGGTCAAGCCACTACTTATTTGATCAAGTCATTTTAATGTGAATACATAGACTCGAAGATTATTTAAAAGATGTTTCCTTGAAACAGGGACAAATAAAAAGCCCCCCCTCTAGCCTTGTAAATCATCACAGACCGCACCAGTCGAGTTTGCTTCCCGCAGACACCAGCAAAACCGCCATCTGCGTACTTCAGTCAAGAGCCGTGAAAGCCTTAAGCCATCTCGGCTCCAGGCAGCGCACTGCGTACTGGAATCTGATTACAATAAAATTGTAATGAACCGAGGAGGGACGAGACGGCCCAGCCGACGCCCGGCGGCGACGAACCGACAGCAGAACGCAGCCTGCTCCTGTCAGACCTGACTCCGCACCCAGTACGGAAAACACGCTGAAAAACACACCGAACACCTCTGCAAAAAGGAATATTTTTTCAAAAAATACATCATTTTTATTGAAAATGACCGCAGATTTCGCACAACCAGCCATCACAAAACCTTCCGCTCCGGGGCTTGGCTTTTTCCGCGGACTTGGCGTACAGTATCTAAACTGTGTTTGCGTGGGTCGCTGTTGAATCTTGACTTGGTGGCAGTAGGTCCTACAGGTCCGCTACATCCCGCTCGACTTCTCTTACTCTCTGCAACCAGTTCTAGCTCTCTGTTGTCACAGAGACTGCCATCAACTCCAGTTTCAAGGAAATAAGACATGTCGAATCGTCAAACCGGCACCGTCAAGTGGTTCAACGACGAGAAGGGCTTTGGCTTCATCACTCCCGAGAGCGGTCCGGATCTGTTCGTTCACTTCCGCGCAATCGAAGGCACCGGCTTCAAGAGCCTGAAAGAAGGCCAGAAAGTCACCTTCGAAGCGGTGCAAGGCCAGAAAGGCATGCAGGCTGACAAGGTCCAGATCCTGGGCTGATTGCCGGCTTGCCAAAAAGCCCCTGATGGCGACATCAGGGGCTTTTTTGTGCCTGGGATCTCGTAGAATAACGGCCTTTGCCTTACCGCGAGTCCGCCATGCCCAAACCCGCCCTGATCCCCCAAGGCGACTTTCCTGCCGCAGGACTTCCCCGTCGCCTGGCAGCGATGTTCTATGACTTCCTGCTCTGCATCGCCCTGCTGATCGTCGTCACCTTCCTCTACAAGCTGATACAGATGGCCATCATCGGCAGCGAGCGCCTCAGGCAGCTATCCGACGCCGGCGCACTGGATGGCGACCCACTCCTCTCCTCCTTACTGTTTTTCTGCCTGTTCGGCTTTTTCACGAAGTTCTGGACGCACAAGGGACAGACCCTCGGCATGCAGGTCTGGGGCCTGCGCGTCCAGAACAGCGACGGCACTGCCATCGACCTCTGGCAGGCCTTGCTGCGCTTCCTGATCGCCATCGCCTCCTGGCTGTGCTTTGGTCTGGGCTATCTCTGGATGCTCTGGGACAAGCAGGGGCGTACCTGGCAGGACATGTACTCCAACAGCCAGGTGGTTCGGCTGCCGAAGAACATCCACAAGAAGTAGCGACAGCCAGCCCCTCTCCCGCCCGCCCGACCACGGCAGGCGGGAGAATCCCCCTACCCGGCCCGCCGCAACAGATACATTCCCAGCAGGGCACAGAACCCGGCCGGCAAAAGCACCGCCAGCAGAGGCGAGAAGCCGAACACCTGGCTCGAGGGGCCGAGCAGATCCTGGAAGATGCGGAAGACGAAGCCGACCAGCACCCCTGTGAAGAGGCGCTGACCGAGGGTGACCGAGCGCAGCGGGCCGAAGATGAAGGAAATCGCCATCAACACCAGCGCCGCGGTCACCAAAGGCTGCAGCACCTTGGTCCAGAAGGCCAGCCAGTAGCGCGCATTGTTCAGCCCCTGTTCGCCCAGGTAATGGATGTAGCGCCAGAGCCCGGTTACCGGCAGGGCCTCCGGATCCATCACCACGGTCCCCAGCAGTTGCGGGCTCAGCAGAATATCCCAGTGCTCCCTGGCAGCCTTGACGATCTCGGTGCTGCGCTCGAGGAAACGAGTGGTCGTCACATCCTCCAGCTGCCAGTTTCCATCCTGGAACTGCGCCCTCCTGGCAAAGCTGGAAGACAGCAGATGACGCTGATCGTCGAAGCGGTAGCGCGTCACCCCGTACAGCACGCCTCCCGGCTGCACCGCGTTGACGTGCACGAACTCGTCGCCCTGGCGGTGCCAGAGGCCGTGCTTGGAGGTCTGCGCCTCGCCGCCGCCCTGAGCCAGGGAGCGGTGCGCTTCGGCCTTGTTCTCCGTCCAGGGCGCCAGGTATTCGCCGAGCAGTCCGCCGAGCACCATCAGCACCAGCATGGGCTTCATCACTGCCCAGACGATGCGCCCGAGCGATACGCCGGCGGCCCGCATGACCGTCAGCTCGCTGCTGCTGGCCAGACTGCCCAGGCCGATCAGACAGCCGATCAGCGCCGCCATCGGCAGCATTTCATAGGTTCGCTGTGGCACGGTCAGCAGGACGTACCAGGCCGCGGCGACCAGATCGTAATTGCCCCGGACATCGCCCAGTTCGTCGACGAAGGCGAACAGCAGGGACAGGCCGACAATCACCCCGAGCACCGCCAGGATGGCGAGAAACACGCTGACGCCGATGTATCTGTCCAGCTTACCCATGATTCAGACTCCGCTCGGCGCGCCGATTCGCCAGCCGCAGGCGCAGGGGCTCCCAGAACAGCAGTCCCAGACCGATCAGCAGAAAGAGCCCATGGACCCACCAGAGACCTATCAGCATCGGGATCCCGCCCTTGTCCAGTTCGCCGCGCACGGCGATCAGCGTGGCCAGATAGGCCATGTACAGAAGGATTGCCGGCAGCAGCTTGAGAAAACGCCCCTGACGGGGGTTGACCTTGGCCAGCGGCACGGCCAGCACGGCGACCACGAACACCAGCAGGGGCAGGGAAAGGCGCCATTGCAGCTCGGCCTGATGACGCGGCAGGTCGCTGCCGATCAACTCGCGGGTGGGAATCGCCTCGCGCTCGTTGATCTCGCTGCTCACCGCCGGCTTGGCCAGCAACACGCCGTAGGTGTCGTAGCGGATCACCCGGTAGTCGGCCTCGCCAGGATTGCCGTCATAGCGATAGCCGTTCTGCAGGATCAGATAGCGGCTACCGTCCGCCTGCACCTCCTGGCGACCGCCCTCCGCCACCAGCACGGCGATGCCGCGCTCCTTCCCGCCGTCGCGGGACATCCGCTTCTCGCTGATGAACACGCTGGAGAGTTCGGTGCGATCGTCGGTCAGATCCTCGACATAGGTCACCCGCGAGCCATCCTTCATGGTCTGGAAGCGGCCCGGTACCAGGGTGTCGAACTCAGTCAGAGCCTTCTGCTCGTTGAGCAGTTGCTCGACCATGCGTATCCCCTGGGGCGCCAGCCCCAGGCTCATCCAGGCAACCAGTGCGGCGACCGGAATGGCCGGCACCAGGGTATAGGCGACCAGGCGCTGCGGGCTCATGCCGGTCGCCGCCAGCACGGTCATTTCGCTGTCGAGATACAGTCGGCCGTAGGCCAGCAGGATGCCGAGAAACAGCCCCAGCGGCAGGATCAGCTCAAGGAAGCTGGGCATCCGGTAAAGCATGATCTGCAGCAACACGCCCGGGTCGAGCAGACCCTGGGCGGCCTGCGCCAGATACTTGATGAAGCGGCCACTCATGATGATCGCCAGCAGCACGGCACTGACCGCGCTCAGCGTCATCAGCAGCTCACGGGAAAGATAGCGAGGGATGATCAAACCAGACACTCCAGGGTTGTCAGGCTCAGGCGGCTGTGCTCAAACTAGCCGTCTCGTTGCCGACCCACCGCCCCACGGGCCGTCGAAGAGGCCACGCGGGCCGGACGGGGCAAGACCAGGCAAGGTTGTGCAGTGTCCCTGACGTGAAAGGATGCCAACCCGATCCCGCACCGATGGCCGAACGCAGCACTCCCAGCGGCCCGCAACGCGCCACAAAAAAGACCGGCATTATCCTGCAAACCAGACCCTTTGTCTTGGGGACATCACGCCATGCAACTCGTTGTCAAAAGTGCCAGCCCGCAAACCCTGAAAACTGCAACGCTGGTGGTTGCCGTCGGCGAAGGCCGCAAACTGGGCGCCACCGCCAAGGCCATCGACCAGGCCACCGACGGCGCCCTGTCGGCCGCCCTCAAGCGCGGCGACCTCGCCGGCAAGGCCGGACAGACCCTGCTGCTGCACCAACTGCCGAACCTCAAGGCCGAACGCGTGCTGCTGGTCGGCGCAGGCAAGGAGAGCGAGCTGAGCGACCGCCAGTTCCGCAAGATCGTCGCCGCCGCCTACGGGGTGCTGAAGGGCCTCGGCGGCAGCGACGCCGCCCTGACCCTGGGCGAACTCCACGTCAAGGGGCGCGACACCTACGGCAAGGCCCGCCTGCTGGCCGAGACCCTGCTCGACGCCACCTACGTGTTCGATCGCTTCAAGAGCGAGAAGGCCAGCGCGCCGTCCCTGAAGAAGCTGGTCCTGGTCTGCGACAAGGCCAGCCAGGCCGACATGGAGCGCGCCGCGAGCCACGCCCAGGCGATCGTCAACGGCCTGGCCCTGACCCGCGACCTCGGCAACCTGCCGCCGAACCTCTGCCATCCGACCTCCCTGGCCGATGAAGCCAAGGCGCTGGCCAAGGCCTACGGCACCCTGAAGGTCGAAGTGCTCGACGAGAAGAAGCTCAAGGAGCTCGGCATGGGCGCCTTCCTCGCCGTGGCCCAGGGCAGCGACCAGCCGCCACGGCTGATCGTGCTCAACTACCAGGGCGGCCGGAAGGACGAGCAGCCGGTCGTGCTGGTCGGCAAGGGCATCACTTTCGACAGCGGCGGCATCAGCCTCAAGCCGGGCTCGGGCATGGACGAGATGAAGTACGACATGTGCGGTGCCGCCAGCGTGCTCGGCACCTTCCGCGCCCTGCTCGAGCTGGGACTGCCGCTCAACGTCGTGGGCCTTCTGGCCTGTGCCGAGAACATGCCCAGCGGCGGCGCCACCCGCCCCGGCGACATCGTCACCAGCATGAGCGGGCAGACCGTGGAGATTCTCAACACCGACGCCGAAGGCCGCCTGGTGCTGTGCGACACCCTCACCTACGCCGAACGCTTCAAGCCGCAGGCGGTGATCGACGTCGCCACCCTCACCGGCGCCTGCATCACCGCCCTGGGCACCCAGGCCTCGGGCCTGATGGGCAACCACGACGGCCTGATCCGCCAGATCCTCAAGGCCGGCGAACATGCCGCCGACCGCGCCTGGCAGCTGCCGCTGTTCGAGGAGTACCAGGAGCAGCTCGACAGCCCGTTCGCCGACATGGCCAACATCGGCGGCCCCAAGGCCGGCACCATCACCGCCGCCTGCTTCCTCTCGCGCTTCGCCAAGAAATACCACTGGGCGCACCTGGACATCGCCGGCACCGCCTGGATCAGCGGCGGCAAGGAAAAGGGCGCCACCGGCCGCCCGGTTCCGCTGCTGACCCAGTTCCTGCTGGACCGCAGCGCCCCGTGAGCGACCGCGGGAGCGGCCGGCCCGCTCCCGCACAGCCGAGGACTCCATGCCCCAGGTCGACTTCTATATCCTGCCCTCCGCAGATCCGGCGGCGCGCCTGAACTTCGCCTGCAAGCTGGCGGAAAAGGCCTGGCGCCTGGGCCATCGCGTCTATGTGCACTGCCAGGACGCGCCCCAGCGCGAGGCGCTGGATGCCCGCCTGTGGAGCTTCAAGGCCGAGGCCTTCCTCCCCCACGGCATGCTCGAGGCGGATGCCGACGCACCGATCGCCCTCGGCCTGGGCGACGATCCCGGCAGCCATCACGAGCTGCTGATCAACCTGGCCCTGAGCGTGCCGCCCTGCTGCGCACGCTTCGAGCGGATCGCCGAACTGGTGGTGAGCGAACCGGGCATACGCCAGGCCACGCGCGCCAATTACCGCTTCTACCGCGAGCGCGGCTATGCTTTGCAGGATCACCGTCTTTCTCGCCTCTGACGTGCCATGGACAGCCTGAAACCCAAGCCGGACACCACCCACCTGCTGAGCGATCTGCAGTCGATCCGCGACCTGCTGGACGAGGACCTGGCGCTGCCGCCCCTGCTCACCGAGACCCTCGGCGCCGACGACATTCCGCTACTCTCGGAGATCGTTCCCGTCGCAGAGGAGGAAGCCGGGCCGCCTCCGACCGCGCTTCCGCCAGACCTGGAGCAGAGCCTGCGCACCGAGGCCCAGTTGATCCTGCAGGAGGTCGTCGACGACTTCGTGCCACAGATCGAGGCCGAGCTGAAACGCCGCCTCGAGGCCCGCCTGGACCAGCTTCTCGCCCGGCGCAAGCCCTGAGCCTTCGCCTGCGGCCCGCCACCCGGCCGCCACGGCACTCCATTAGACTTGCAGGGATTGCAGCCCACAGGTACGGGTTTGCCTTTATACTCCCCGGTTTTCCCCAGATCAGCCGTCTTACAAGGGTTTCCTCCGCATGGACAAGACCTACCAGCCGCACGCCATTGAATCCCGTTGGTACGCCGAATGGGAGGCGAAGAACTACTTCGCCCCGCAGGGCAGCGGCGAGCCCTACACCATCATGATCCCGCCGCCGAACGTCACCGGCAGCCTGCACATGGGCCACGGCTTCAACAATGCGATCATGGACGCGCTGATCCGCTTCCGCCGCATGCAGGGCCGCAACACCCTGTGGCAGCCGGGCACCGACCATGCCGGCATCGCCACCCAGATGGTGGTGGAGCGCCAGCTGGCAGCCCAGGGCGTCAGCCGCCACGACCTCGGCCGCGAGAAGTTCCTCGACAAGGTCTGGGAATGGAAAGAGCAGTCGGGCGGCACCATCACCCGGCAGATCCGCCGCCTGGGCAGCTCGGTGGACTGGTCGCGGGAACGCTTCACCATGGACGAGGGCCTTTCCGAAGCGGTCAAGGAAGCCTTCGTCCGCCTCTTTGATGACGGCCTGATCTACCGCGGCAAGCGTCTGGTCAACTGGGACACCAAGCTGCACACCGCGATCTCCGACCTGGAGGTGGAGAACCACGACGAGAAGGGTCACCTCTGGCACCTGCGCTACCCGCTGGCCGACGATGCCCGCACCAGCGAGGGCAAGGGCTATCTGGTGGTCGCCACCACCCGCCCGGAAACCATGCTGGGCGATGCCGCCGTCGCCGTGCATCCGGAGGACAAGCGCTACAAGGACCTGATCGGCCGCCACGTGCTGCTGCCCCTGGTCAACCGCCTGATCCCGATCATCGCCGACGAGTACGTCGACCGCGAGTTCGGCACCGGCTGCGTGAAGATCACCCCGGCCCACGACTTCAACGACTACGAGGTCGGCAAGCGCCACCACCTGCCGCTGATCAACATTTTCGACAAGAACGCCACGGTCCTGGCCCAGGCCCAGGTGTTCGACATCGACGGCACGCCGAACACGCGCATCGATCCCACCCTGCCGGACAGCTATGCAGGCATGGACCGCTTCGACGCGCGCAAGGCCGTGGTCGCCGACTTCGACGGCATGGGCCTTCTGGAGAAGATCGACGACCACGCGCTGAAGGTACCGCGCGGCGACCGCTCCGGCACCATCATCGAGCCCTGGCTGACCGACCAGTGGTACGTTTCCACCAAGCCGCTGGCCGAGAAGGCCATCGCCGCCGTGGAGGACGGCTCCATCCAGTTCGTGCCCAAGCAGTACGAGAACATGTACTTCTCCTGGATGCGCGACATCCAGGACTGGTGCATCAGCCGCCAGCTGTGGTGGGGCCACCGCATTCCGGCCTGGTACGACGAGGCCGGCAACGCCTACGTCGGCCGCGACGAGGCGGAGGTGCGCAGCAAGTATGCGATTCGCAACGACGAGCCGCTGCGCCAGGACGAGGACGTGCTGGACACCTGGTTCAGCTCCGGCCTGTGGACCTTCTCCACCCTGGGCTGGCCTGCGCAGACCGAGTTCCTCAAGACCTTCCACCCCACCGACGTGCTGGTCACCGGCTTCGACATCATCTTCTTCTGGGTTGCCCGGATGATCATGATGTCCCTGCACCTGACCGGGCAGATCCCCTTCAAGACCGTCTACGTCCACGGTCTGGTGCGCGACAGCCAGGGCCACAAGATGTCCAAGTCCAAGGGCAACGTGCTCGACCCGCTGGACATCGTCGACGGCATCGACCTGGAAAGCCTGGTGGCCAAGCGCACCAGCGGCATGATGCAGCCCAAGCTCGCCGAGAAGATCGCCAAGCAGACCCGCGCCGAGTTCCCCGAAGGCATCGCCAGCTACGGCACCGATGCGCTGCGCTTCACCTTCTGCTCGCTGGCCTCCACCGGTCGCGACATCAAGTTCGACATGGGCCGGGTCGAGGGCTACCGCAACTTCTGCAACAAACTGTGGAACGCCGCCAACTTCGTCTTCGAGAACACCGAGGGCAAGGACTGCGGCGCCGCCGGCGAGCCCGTCGAGCTGTCGCCGGTGGACCGCTGGATCGTTTCCCAGCTGCAACGCACCGAGCTCGAAGTGACCCGCCAGCTCGACGCCTTCCGCTTCGACCTCGCCGCCCAGGCGCTCTACGAGTTCGTCTGGGACCAGTACTGCGCCTGGTATCTGGAACTGGTCAAGCCGGTGCTCTGGGACGAGCACGCCCCGGCCTCCCGCCAGCGCGGCACCCGCCGCACCCTGGTCCGCGTGCTGGAGACCGCGCTGCGCCTGGCGCATCCCTTCATGCCCTTCATCAGCGAGGAAATCTGGCAGCGCCTCGCGCCGCTGGCCGGCAAGTCCGGTCCGACGCTGATGCTGCAGCCCTGGCCGGTGGCCGACGAGGCGCGCATCGACGAAGCCGCCGAGGACGACATCGAGTGGGTCAAGGCGCTGATGCTCGGCGTGCGGCAGATCCGCGGCGAGATGAACATCTCCATGGCCAGGCGCATCGACGTGGTGCTGAACAACGCCTCGGACAGCGACCGCCGCCGCCTGGCCGAGAACCAGCCGCTGCTGATGAAGCTGGCCAAGCTGGAATCGATCCGTGTGCTGGAGGCCGGCGAGGAGGCCCCGCTGGCCGCCACTGCGCTGGTCGGCGAGATGCAGGTGCTGGTGCCGATGGCCGGGCTGATCGACAAGGACGCCGAACTGGCCCGTCTGGACAAGGAAATCCAGCGCCTGGAAGGCGAGGTCAAGCGAATCGGCGGCAAGCTGGGCAACGCCAGCTTCGTCGACAAGGCCCCGGCCGAAGTGATCGCCAAGGAACGCGCCAAGCTGAGCGAGGCCGAACTGGCCCTGAGCAAGCTGGGCGAGCAGCGCGCGCGCATCGCCGCGCTCTGAGATTGGCTGGCCAGCGGCAGGCGCTGCTGGCCAGCCCCGGTTCCCCCGCCCATCTTCGCCTTATAAGCATTCGTTCGCTGGCGCCGGCCTGAAATGTCGTGAAACAATGGTGCCACAAGCGCCACCAGCGGATTGCCGGCAAGCACCGCACACGGAAAGCCAGTCGAGACGGAACAAGCACAATGTGACAACGCGGCCACGTCCCGTGGCCCGCAAGGACACTGCCGCCCGCCAAGCACCGGAGGCAGCCGCTCCGGTCCTCCGGTCTTTCTTCCCATCGCAGCAGCCCCGCAGACTTCGGAAGCCGGCCCCTGGCGGCTCGCACGGTTTTTCTCAACCTGTGGAGTCTTCCGATGTACGCCCTCATGGCTGTTGTATTCATCATAGGCTATCTAGGCATAGCCCTCGAACATCCCCTGAAGATCGACAAGGCCGCTTCGGCCATCGTCACCGCGGTCCTCACCTGGACCGTGCTGGTACTGGGCGCTGAGCACATCCTGCCGCTCATGGAGAGCGCCACCCACGGCCACGGCGCCAACGCCACCGGCACGGTGGTCGCGGAGCTGCGCCATCATCTCGGCGAGATCTCGGAGATCCTCTTCTTCCTGCTCGGCGCCATGACCATCGTCGAGCTGATCGACTCCCACGAGGGCTTCAAGGTCATCACCGACCGCATCCAGACCCGCAAGCGCGTGCATCTGCTGTGGATCGTCAGCCTCCTGACCTTCTTCCTCTCCGCAGTGCTGGACAACCTGACGACCACCATCGTCATGGTCTCGCTGCTGCGCAAGCTGGTCCGCGGGCGTCCCGAGCGCTGCCTGTATGTCGGCATGGTGGTGATCGCCGCCAACGCCGGCGGCGCCTGGTCGCCGATCGGCGACGTGACCACCACCATGCTCTGGATCGGCAGCCAGATCACCGCCTCCGGAGTGATCGTCAGCCTCTTCCTGCCCAGCCTGATCTGCCTCTTGGTGCCGCTGCTGATCCTCAGCTTCAACCTGAAGGGCGAGGCGCCCCGTCCCCGCCCGCTGGAAACCCCGGAAAGCCGCCGCGACCCGACCACCGCCTTCGAGCGCAACCTGGTGCTGGGCCTCGGCCTCGGTGCCCTGCTGTTCGTGCCGGTGTTCAAGACCGTCACCCACCTGCCGCCCTACATGGGCATCCTGCTCGGCCTCGGCGTACTCTGGGTCGCCACCGAGATCATCCATCGCCACAAGAACGCCGAGGACAAGCATCCGCTCTCGGTGGTCGGCGTGCTGCGCAAGGTCGACACCCCCAGCGTGCTGTTCTTCCTCGGCATTTTGCTGGCCGTCTCCAGCCTGGCCACCGCCGGTCACCTGACCCAGGTGGCGACCCTCCTGCGCGAGTCGCTGGGCAACATCTACGCCATCAACTACGCCATCGGCCTGCTGTCGGCCGTGGTCGACAACGTGCCGCTGGTGGCCGGAGCCATGAAGATGTATCCCCTGGCCAGCCCGGAAAGCCTGGCCGCCGTCACGTCCGTGGAAGGCACCTGGCTGTCCCAGTTCGTCACCGACGGCACCTTCTGGGAACTGCTCGCCTTCTGCGCGGGTACCGGCGGCAGCAGCCTGATCATCGGCTCGGCCGCCGGCGTCGCCGCCATGGGCATGGAGCGCATCAGCTTCATCTGGTACCTCAAGCGGATCACCCTGCTGGCCTTCCTCGGCTACACCGCCGGCGCGGCAACCTATATCGTCCTGCACGCCCTTTCCTGAGGCGCACGGCGGGGCGCCGGCCGGAGCCATGCCGGCCCCCCGCCTCCCGACCCTGCCCATGGACGGGCATCATCGACTGTGTCACCCCGCGCAATACCGGCCCCAAAAGCGTGCATGCTTCACATCCTGACAAACTGCAATGCCATGATGTCAAAGTGCCACAAATCAGGGTGATGCATGTATCCTGTGGCATGGCATCATCTTTCCGCCGCCGGCCTCACGATGGCCGCGCCAACTCACTTCAGTCGCAGGATTGCCAGGCCAGGCCCCCGGTTCGTACCTGCGCGCCCTCTCCAGGCGCGCGCCGCACGACGGGAAGACTCCCGTCGACCGATGCCGGAATTGCAGACAAGAATGAAGCAGCAGTCATCCTCCTCTTCCCAGCCGTCCGCCGAGCAGTTGGAACTGCTCGGCGCCCTCGAGCATGCCATGGCCATCGCCGAGTTCGCTCCGGACGGTCGCATCCTGCGCGCCAACGCCAGGTACCGGCAGGTCTTCGGCTACACCGAGGAGTCCATCGGTCGGCACCGGCACCAGCAGCTCTGCGCCCCCGACCCGGTCAACCGGCCCAACTTCGACGGCCTCTGGGCCGGACTGGAACAGGGCCGCTCGGCGAGCGGCCGCTATCCCTACGCGAGCGCCGACGGCCGGCGTCTCTGGCTGGAGGCGACCTATGTCCCCATTCTCGATGACGACAGGAACCTGAAGCGCATCGTGCAGATCGCCAGCGACGTCAGCGTCCAGGCCGAGCGCGACGAGGCCGAACGGGAGCGCTGCCGTCTGCTGATCCTGGAGCGCGAGGAAAGCCACAACAGGATTCGCCAGCTGGCCTTCTACGATACCCTCACCGGCCTGCCCAATCGCAGCCTGCTGCTGATCCAGGCCGGTCAGGCGATCGCCCGGGCCAGGCGCAACCGTACGGCCCTGAATGTCCTGTTCTTCGACCTGGACCGCTTCAAGCAGGTCAACGACACCCTCGGCCATCCGGCCGGCGACGCCATGCTGCGCATCGTCGCCCAGCGCCTGCGCAGCGAACTGCGCGCCGCCGACATCGTCGGCCGCCTGGCCGGCGACGAGTTCGTCGTGGTGCTCACCGACTGCGATCCCCGGCAGACGACCGAAACCATCCGGCGCATCCAGAAGCAGCTGTCGGCACCCTGCCAGATCGCCGGCGCGACCCTCACGCCCTCGGCCAGCATCGGCATCAGCCAGTTTCCCGACAACGGCGAGGACATGGAGACCCTGCTGCACTACGCCGACCTCGCCATGTACCAGGCCAAGAGCAACGGGCGCGGTCAGTTCAGCTTCTTCAGCGAGGAGATGAACCGCCAGGCCCAGGAGCGCCGGATACTCGAGGCGGCCCTGCGCGAAGCACTGCAGCACCAGCAGCTGCAGCTCCACTACCAGCCGCAGATCGACCTCAAGAGCGGCCGCCTGTGCGGCGTCGAAGCCCTGGCCCGCTGGACCCATCCGCAGCTCGGCAGCATCCCGCCGAGCCGCTTCATCCCGCTGGCGGCCGAATGCGGGCTGGCCGGCGAGCTCGACCGCTGGGCCCTGGAGGAGGCCTGCCGGCAGCTCGCCGCCTGGCGCGGCGCCGGACTCGAGGTGGCGGCCGTCTCGGTGAACCTGTCGCCGAACAGCTTCCACAACATCGAGCTGCCCCGGCAGATCGCCGAGACCCTGCAGCGCCACGGCCTGCAGCCGGCCGACCTGAACCTGGAGATCACCCAGGAGGTGGTGCGCAGCGGCAACCCCAATACTCTGAAGACCCTGCATGCCGTGCAGGCCATGGACATCGGCCTGACCATCGACGACTTCGGCACCGGCTACTCCTGCCTCGGCTACCTGCGCCATCTGCCGATCCGCGCCCTGAAGCTGGACCGCAGCTTCATCCGCGACCTGGAACACGACGAGATCACCCGCGCCCTGACCGAAGCGGCCATGCGCATCGGCGACAGCCTGCGAATCGCGGTGTTCGCCGAAGGGGTGGAGAACGAGGAACAGCGACGCCTGCTCACCAACCGGGGTTACCAGGTGGCCCAGGGCTTCCTGCTGTCGCGACCGCTGTCCGCCGACCAGCTGTCGGAGTGGCTGGAAGCACGCTGGCCCACCCGGTAGCGGTGCCGGGCGGCATGCCGCTCCGACTTGTGGGACAATCCGCTGCCCAGCCCACCGCCAGCCTTCCGCAATGCCGAGCAAGCCCCTTCCCCCCGCGCCGCAACCGCAACGCCCGAGCCCACTGCATCCGCGCAACCGCCATCAGGGCCGCTACGACTTTCCCGCGCTGATCCGCCGCCATCCCGCGCTCGCCGCCTTCGTGATCATCAACCCCTACGGCAAGAAGAGCATCGACTTCGCCAACCCGGAGGCGGTGAAGACCCTCAACCGCGCCCTGCTCGCCGAGCACTACGGCATCCGCCACTGGGACATCCCGCCCGGCTACCTGTGCCCGCCGATCCCCGGCCGCGCCGACTACCTGCACGGACTGGCCGACCTGCTGGCCGCCGACAATGACGGCGTCATCCCGCGCGGCGCCTCGCTGCAGGTGCTGGACATCGGCGTCGGCGCCAACTGCATCTATCCCCTGATCGGCCACCGCGAGTACGGCTGGCGCTTTCTCGGCGCCGACATCGACCCGACCGCGCTGGCCTCGGCCGAGGTCATCATCCGCACCAATCCGGGCCAGGCCGGGGCCATCCGGCTGCGCCGCCAGACCGACCCGGAACACATCTTCCAGGGTCTGCTGCAGGCCGACGAGCGCTTCGACCTGAGCCTCTGCAACCCGCCCTTCCACGCCTCGCCGGACGAGGCCAGCCGCGGCAGCCGGCGCAAGTGGCGCAACCTCGGCAAGCTCGATCCCTCACGCAAGCTGCCGCTGCTGAACTTCGGCGGCCAGGGTGCCGAGCTCTACTGCCCCGGTGGCGAGGCCGCCTTCGTCGGACGGATGATCGCGGAAAGTGCGCAGTTCGCCGGGCAGGTCTGCTGGTTCAGCAGCCTGATCTCCAAGGCTGCTAACCTGCCCGCCGCCCAGGTCGCCCTGAAGAAGGCCGGAGCCCGCGAGGTGCGCGTCGTGCCCATGGCCCAGGGGCAGAAGCAGAGCCGTTTCGTCGCCTGGACCTTCCTCGACCTTGATGCCCGGCGCCGCTGGCGGGAAGAACGCTGGAAAGCTCCGCGCCAGGAAGCGGCCGGGGCTTGAGGCCCGCTCGACCGGTACGCGCCGCCGACAGCGGGTGCCCGGTGGGCGGAGACGGCGTCCTCACACCTTGCGGGTGCTCATGCCATCGGCTCGTGCCGACGGGTCGTCGCGCAGGGCGAACCGGTAGCGGCGACAGGCCGGGCTGTACAGGCGCAGGCTGTAGCCGAACAGGCGCAACAGGTAGATCGAACCGAATGCCTGGTAGCCCAGGCGGAAGCAGGACTTGAGCGAGTCGGCGTTGGTCGATTCGACATAGGAAATGATCCCCTTCACGCCCTCCTCCATGTAGCACTGCAACGCCCGGTTCATGCCGATGGCGTGCAAGCGCTGCCCGCGATAGCGGGGGTTGGTCAGTCCCTTGTACATGTAGACATAATCCGGATCGAAATCGAGCAGCATGTCCGGCGGGTTGATGCGGGTCGGCAGGCGCGAGTACCAGCCATAGGCGGCCAGATTCTCGCCATCGAGAATCGCATAGCAGCGATCGCCCTTGGCCAGGGTCTCGGCGAGAAAGCCGTCGTCGAGTTCGTTCTGTGGATCGCGGGCGAAGTGGCGCAGCTGCTTCTCGTCGAGAAAACCCGGCGTGTAGCCGGCCGGGTAGTCGAGAAACGCCGGATCGACCTTGAGCAGCAGGATGCCGCGCAGGATCTTGAACAGGGCCAGTTTATTGATGGTTTTCACCAACAGCAGGTGAAGGCTATGGGCAGGCCCCAGCTGCTGAAGTTTGCGCCACGCCCGAGCAATATAGTCATGCTGTTGCAAGCTTTCCATAATGGCCTCATCGCGCTTCGAAACAATAATTTAGAAGACACAATTCCATGGGCTGAGAAGATTGCAGACTTTATCAACCTGTATTTGATTTACGTACCCGACTTCGCATACCCAGGCGCCAAGCCCTGACAACTCTAGCCGGGAATCCCGGAAAATAAATACTCGGATCAAAGCCCCCTCAAGGCTGTGGCCTGCATGGCATATCCGGCAAACACCGCGGCATGGCAGGCCCGCTTCAAACCGGGCAAGGCAGGTCTGTGGATACAGAACCATATGTCCTTGAGAATGCTCGGAATCCCGCAGCCGGCGCGCCGCACCAGCAGTGCCGCCAATAGGACAGCCCCCTGCGGGCTGCCAGCCCACAGGGACAGCGTCATAACAAGCATGAATCGAAGCCTCCGGCCTTATAAACAAACTTCCTGTCAGAACGGGGGATTCACAATAATCATGGGATACTTTTGCTCATGGGCAGGACAGCGCATGTCGACGGTCATTTCTGCCGGAGCCGATCAATTTGACAGAAAAAAGACTACTGGTCTTTACTGTATCCCCACTTGCGACGCCACATTCAATTCCGCCCCTACTTGCTCGCTCGAGAAAGATTGATCGACCGCAGCCTGGCTGCAAGCAGCATCCCGTCGACGGAATGTGATGCTCAACAACAGAACAGACGGGAAAAGCTTTCGAACAAAATGCAAGGGCTCGGCAAGAGTCTTATGTAGCCACTTCATGCAGTGTAGATATTGGCACCCGATATTTCCCGTCAAATATATTCGGAACCGCTAAAAACAAATAATGCCAAGCGAACTTTTACCGCCGTTTTCCCCGCCATGCGCCTCATGGGCTCAGCCTGTCCGGCAGCCAGGGAAGACAGCGCTTGGCAAGCCGATACCGGATGCCCTCGCTGACAAACAGAATCGGCGACATCTCTGGCAAGGCGATGGGCTACGCCCCGAGTCATGCCCTTTCGGGCCCTTGCCGCTCTCACCGGCCTGCGAAGCGAAGTCGCCGGCGGGCAGCCGGAGCGATCAGCGCAGGTTGCTGCGCCGGCGGTGCTCGGGCCAGCTGTCGGCGGCATGCGCCCAGAGCCGGCGGTCCTTCAGCTCGGCGGTACGGATGTAGCGCGGTGCGCCGCTGACCTCCTCCAGTTCGGTCATGCCCGCCAGCTCGTCGACCACGCGATAGCGCTTGCCGACCCGCTTGTCCTCGAGGGGGTAGAGTTGGGCGATCTGTTGGACGAGTTCGGTCAGGGTGGACATACCACAGGGCTCCGCTTTGCGATGGCAGCTATTTACAGAAGATTGGTTACGGTTCCGCTACAGGGCGACCAATGCTCGCTGCTGGTGCAATGAACCGCCCGTCCCGCCGATTCGCAGGGACGGGCTGCTCTTAAGCATATTCCAGGCCAACTCTGCAGAAACTGACTCAGGACAGGGCGAAGCGCCTTTCCAGACTGCTGTAGCCCATCCCCACGCCCTTGCTCACCTTGAGCTGTATCGGAATGCGCTCCTTGAGTGCCTCGACGTGACTGATCACGCCGATGGTCTTGCCGCTGGCGTTGAGGCTGTCCAGGGCATCCAGGGCCACCTCCAGGGTTTCCCCGTCGAGGGTGCCGAAGCCCTCGTCGAGGAACAGCGAGTCGATGCTGGTCCTGTGGCTGACCAGGTCGGACAGCGCCAGCGCCAGCGCCAGGCTGACCAGGAAGCTCTCGCCGCCGGACAGGGTGCGGGTGTCGCGGGCCACGTCGCCCTGCCAGGTGTCGACGACCTCCAGCTCCAGCTCGCCGTCGAGCCGTCGGGCCAGCCGATAGCGGCCATGCAGACGCACCAGTTGGCGGTTGGCCAGCCAGATCAGGTGGTCGAGGGTCAGGCCCTGGGCGAACTTGCGGTACCTGGCGCCGTCGGCCGAGCCGATCAGCCCGTTGAGGTGCTGCCAGAGATCGTATTCGCCCTGGCAGCGCTCGATCTCGGCGAACAGCGCCTGCCGGCTCTGCCGGCGCTCGTCGTCGGCACGCAGCCGGGTGGCCACTTCCGCCTGGCGCTGGTGCAGCGCCTTGAGCGCTTCGCCCAGGGTTTCCAGCTGCGCCTCCAGCTCGGCGCGACCGAAGGTGGTCTGCGGCGCGGCCAGCAGTTGCGTGCACGCCTGCTCGGCCGCACCGAGCAGCGCCCGGGCGTCGCCCTGTGCCCGGACCAGACGGTTCTGCAGGTCCTGCAGCGCCGCGCGTTCGGCCTCGTCGAGCAGCGCGGCCCGGAACGCCGCCTCGTCGGCGAAGGGACTTTGCGCCAGCTGCGCGCGCCACTCTCCGGCGCTTGCCTCGAACCGTTCGCGCTGGCGCGCCTGCAGCTCCTCCAGCGAGCACAGCCGGCCCTCCAGCGCATCGCCCCGCTGCTGGGCAGCGAGCGCCTGCTCCTGCGCCTGCGCCAACACGGCCTGCGGGTCGTCTTCCGCGGCCAGGGCCGGCCCCTCGGCCTCATGCAGCGCGCTCCAGCGCTGCCGCCAGAGGGCGGCCTCCCGCTCCGCGCCCTCGACCCGGGCACGCTGCTCCAGCTGCTCGCGCTCGAGCTGCAGCAGACGCCGCTGATCGGCCTGCCAGGCCTGCCACTCGGCCTCGCGTGCGGCGAGCCAGGTGCCGCCTTCCGCCGGCAGCGCATGGCCGAAGGTCGCCAGCTCCTCGCCAAGGAGCGTCTCGCAGCGCTGCAACAGCGCACGGCGTTGCTGCAGCTGCTCGTCCAGCACCTGCAGCCGCTCCGCCTCGCCGCGCTGTTGCTGCTGCAAGAGCACGCGCTGCTGCTGCAGCTCGGCCACGCCCTTCTCCAGCGCCTGGCGTTCATGACGGGCGCTGTCCAGCACGGCCTTCGCTGCGTCGAGCTGCTGCAGGCGCCGCTCGCAGGCGGCCAGCCATTCGTCGTGCAGGCGCTGGCGCGCGGCCAGCGCCGCGGCGTCGGCCAGCCAGCATTCCAGCTCGGTGCAGAGCTGCTGCCAGCGTAGCGCCTGCCGTTCGCGCTCGGTCCGGCACTGCTGCAGGCGCTTCTCCAGCTCGCCGAGCTGCGCTTCGAGGGCGGCGAGTGCGGCACTGGCCTGCTCGCCCTGCTCGCGCACCGCATCCAGCTCGGCGCGCGTCTCCTGTAGCGCCCGCTCGGTGGCGGAAACATCCAGTGTCCGATAGGCGGCCACCGCCGGATGCTCGCGGGAGCCACACAGCGGGCAGGCCTCGCCCGGCTGCAGGCGATCGCGATGGCTCTCCAGCTCGCGGATGCGCCGCTCCTGCTCGAGCAGCAGCTGCTTGTCGGCGATCTGCTGCTTCAGCTCGGCATAGCGCTCGCGCAGGACTTCGCGCTGCGCCGTGCGCTCGCCGTGCTGCCGGCGCTTGTCGTCCAGCTCGGCCTGATCGGCGCCCAGACGGGCATCGAGGTCGCCGAGCGTCCGGCCGATCGTCTCCAGCTGGCCGAGCAGGCCGTGCTGGCGGTGCAGGACCTGCCAGTGCTGGCGCAATTGCCCTTCCTCCTGGCCGTCGAGCAGTTGCTCCAGCCGGGCCCGGCATGCGTTCTCGCCCGCCTGCGCGTCGGCCAGCGCGGCCTGCGCCCGTTCGAACCGCTCGCCCGTGGCCTGCCGGCGAACAGCCAGCTCGGCCAGTCCGGCCTGGCCCTGCTGCCGCCGCTCGTGCAATCCGGCGATTTCCTCCTG
Organism: Azotobacter salinestris; assembly: GCF_009363155.1. Taxonomy (NCBI): domain Bacteria; kingdom Pseudomonadati; phylum Pseudomonadota; class Gammaproteobacteria; order Pseudomonadales; family Pseudomonadaceae; genus Azotobacter; species Azotobacter salinestris. The sequence goes on along the minus strand of NZ_CP045302.1, from coordinate 3,851,595 downwards.
CCATTGACGGCGCTGCTCGAACTGGGTGCGCCAGGTGCCGAGCCGCCCGCCCAGTTCGCCATGACGGGCCTGCCCGGCCAGTTGCGCCAGCAGGTGCCGATGTTGCTGCTGCAGCTGCTCGTCCCGCGCCCGGGTGGCAGCAGCAATCCGCCCGCTCGCCTCGCGGGCCCGCCACAGCTGCCGGCTGACCGCCTCGCGGGCCTGGCGCCGCTCGTCCCGGGCCTGCGCCAGGGCCAGCCCGGTCTGCGCCAGCTGCTCTCCGGCCTGATGCCAAGCCTGGTAGCAAGGGTGCAGGCGGGCCGCCGGCTCGCCGGCTGCGAGCCGGGCGAGCTGCGGCCCGGCCCCGGCCAGCGCCTGGTCGGCCCGCTGCAAGGCCTGCAGCGCGGCCTGCTGGCGCTGCTCGGCCTGGTCCAGCGCATCGCGCCACTGGCACTGGGCCTGCAGGCGATTCTGCTCGGCCCGCAGCGGCGTCTCCTGCTCGGCCAGGGCGACGGCTTGCGCCTGCAGTTCGCCGCGCTCCTCCTCGCCGAGCAGCTCGACGCCCGCGGCCCTGGCGCGCAGCTGGTCAAGGTCCTGCTTCGCCTCGCGGGCATGCTCGAACACCCGCTGGGAGATCTGCCCATAGATCTCGGTGCCGGTGAGCTGCTCCAGGAGTTCGGCGCGGCTCTTCGCGTCGGCCTCGAGGAAGGCGGCGAAACCGCCCTGGGCGAGCAGCATGGAGCGGGTGAAGCGCGCGAAGTCGAGGCCGGTGAGCGCCTCGATCCGGGCGAGCTTGTCGCCGACCTTGTCGGCGAGGATGCTGCCGTCCGCCGCGGCCAGCTCGACCCGCGGCATCTGCAGCGCGCCGTCGACCCGGTCGCGGGCGCGGCGCTGGCTCCAGAAGGCCCGATAGCCCCGGCCCTTGACCTCGAACTCCACCTCGGCCAGGCACTCGGCGGTGTGCCGGGTCATCAGCTCGTTGGACTCCTTGGACAGGCGGTCCATGCGCGGCGTACGGTGGTAGAGGGCCAGGCAGATGGCATCGAGCAGGGTGGTCTTGCCGGCGCCGGTCGGCCCGGTGATGGCGAACAGGCCGTTGCCCTTGAACGGTGCCTCGCGGAAATCGATCTTCCACTCGCCCTTCAGCGAGTTGAGGTTCTTCAGGCGCAGGCTGAGGATCTTCATGCCCTGCCCTCCCGCAGCTCGTCGAGCACCTGGCGGTACAGGCCACGCAGGCGCCCGGCCAGCGCCTCGTCCAGCGCCTCGTCCAGCGCCTCGCTGGCCAGGCGCTGCTCGAACACCTCCTCGGGACGCAATTCGTCGAGGGTCTCCTGCGCCTCTCCCTGCAGGCGGGCGGCTGCGCTGCCGCGCTCGCGGCGGATGCGCAGCACCTCCACCGGCAGCCCCGCGCAGAGGGCGGCGATGCGCGCCGGCAGATCGGGCAGGTGCTCGTCGGCGGTGACCTGCACCTCCAGCCACACCGGACGCTCGGCGCTGCCCTGCCCGGCCGCCTCGGCGATGGCGCCGGCCAGCTCGGCGAGGGAACCACGCACTGTCAGTAACGGCTGGAAACAGGGCACCGACAGCGGCGTCACCGCTTCGAGGCCGTCCTCGTGCAGGTCGACCAGCAGCACCTCCTTCCGCTGGCGTGCCTCGTCGAAGGACAGCGGGATCGGCGAGCCGCTGTAGCGGATGTGCTCGAGTCCGCCGACCTTCTGCGGGCGGTGGATGTGGCCGAGGGCGACGTAGGCCGCCGGCGGGAAGGCGTCGCTGGGAAAGGCCTCGAGGCTGCCGACGTAGATCTCCCGCACCGACTCGCTGGCGCTGGCGCCGACGGTGGTCAGGTGCCCCGTGGCGACGATCGGCAGCCTGCCGCCCAGCTCCACACGGCGTGCCTCGGCGAGGGCGAACAGCGCCCGGTAGTGGGCGTGGATCGCCCCCTGCAGCGCCTGCAGCTTGTCGCCGGCGCTCTGCCCGGCCTCGCTTTTCAGCACATCGCGCGGGCGGATGAAGGGAATGGCGCAGAGCAGCGCTCCCGGCGTGCCGTCACGCCGCGGCAGCACCAGCAGTTGCTCCGCCAAATCTGCCGCCACCCCCGGGATCACCCAGGTGTCCAGGCAGGCCAGCAGGCTGCGCGACTCGCCGAGCATGGCCACCGAGTCGTGGTTGCCGCCGAGCACCACCAGCCGCGCGCCGGTCTCGCGCAGTGCGACGATGAAGCGGTTGTACTGCTCGCGGGCGTAGCTGGGCGGCGCGCCGCTGTCGAACACGTCGCCGGCGACGATCAGCGCGTCGACCGCGTGCTCGCGCACCTGTTCGATGAGCCAGGCGCAGAAGGCCTGATGCTCGGCCTCGCGAGTCTTGCCCATGAAATGCTGGCCGAGATGCCAGTCGGAGGTGTGCAGAAGGCGCATGGAGGTCCGTCGTCCGGAAAAAGGCGGGGCACCTTGGCACCTCCCCGCCCAGGCTGGCAAGCCCGAATGCGCCTGTCCGCTATCAGCCGGCCGTGTGCTGCCGGGCCTCGTCGTCGCGCCAGGCGAAGTCCAGCGTTTCGTCGCCGGCCATGCGCTGCAGGTGCTCGGCGACCACCTGCTGGAAGCGCTGGATCTGCTCGGCATCGCTCGCCTGCAGGCAGACCTCCAGTTGCCCGTCGCCCACCTGCAGCAGGCAGCGCCCCAGGGGCAACTGGATCTCGCCCCGCCGCTCGTCGAGGCTGACGGGAAACTTGTGCGCCCAGTGCTTGCACAGGCGCCGGATCAGGCGGGGCGGGTCTTGGCTGGCGATCCAGGCGGATGAAACGGTCATGATGCGGCTCCTCGGAAGACGGCCGGACGCACCGGCCGGCGCTGAATGTCAGGCGATGCTCTCGACGATCCCGCCTTCCACCCGCAGCGCCGCCCCGGTGGTGGCGCTGGCCTGCGACGAGGCGGCGTAGACGCAGAGGTGGGCGACTTCCGCCGGCTCGGCGAAGCGGCGCAGCAGGCTCGACGGCCGATGGCGCTGGATGAACAGCCGCTCCATCTCTTCCGGGGTGACGCCCTCCTGGCGGGCCAGCTCGGCGATGAAGGCGATCACCCCCTCGGTGCGGGTCGGCCCCGGCAGGATGCTGTTGACGGTCACCCCGCTGCCGGCCAGCACCTTGGCCAGCCCGCGAGAGACGCCCTGCAGCGCCGTCTTGCTGACCCCGTAGTGGACCATCTCGCCGGGGATGTTCAGCGCCGACTCGCTGGAGATGAACTGGATACGGCCCCAGCCGCGGGCCTGCATGCCCTTGGCGTAATGGCGCGACAGGCGGATACCGCTCATCACGTTGACCTGGAAGATCTCCTCCCATTCCTCGTCGCCGATCTCGAAGAATTCCCTGGCGCCGTAGATACCGAGGTTGTTGACCAGGATGTCCGCCTCCGGCTCGGCGGCGATCAGCGCCTGGCAGCCGGCCGCCGTGCCCAGGTCGCAGGCCACGCCGCGGGCCGAGGCGCCGCCTTTGGTGTCGCGCAGCTGCGCCAGGGCCGCGTCGACCCGGGCCTGGTCGCGGCCGTTGACGACGACGGTGGCGCCGGCCTCGGCCAGCCCGCGGGCGATGGCCAGGCCGATGCCGCCGGTGGAGCCGGTGACGAGGGCGGTCTTGCCGGACAGGTCGATGATCATGCAGATCTCCTTGTTGTTTGTGCGATTAGTCGAAACGGAAGGCGGACAGGGTGGTTTCCAGCACCCGGTCGGAGAACACCCGCCGGCCAATTCCGTCGGCCGCCGCACCGGCGACCACCATGAGCGGCAGCAGGTGCTCCTCGGCGCGCAGCGGATGGCAGAACCGCGCCGCCGGCGCCTCATCCCAGCGCGCCAGACGCGCCGCACGCGCTGCGGGTTCGGCCTCCAGCGTGGCGGTCAGCCAGCGGTCGAACTCGTCGGACAGCGGGCCGAAACGCGGGTCGCCGTAGCCGCGCATGTTGTGGAAGCTCATGCCGCTGCCGACGATCAGCACGCCCTCCCCGCGCAGCGGCGCCAGCGCGCGGCCGGCGTCGAGGTGCGCCTGCGGGTCGAGGTCCCGGCGCAGCGACAGCTGCACCACCGGGATGTCGGCGGTGGGGAACATCAGCTTCAGCGGGATGAACGTGCCGTGGTCGAAGCCGCGCAGCGCATCCTGATCGCAGGGCAGAGCGCCCGCGCCGAGCAGGCCGGCGACCCGGGCGGCCAGCGCCGGATCACCGGGCGCGGAATAGCGCAGCTCGTAGGTGTGCAGCGGAAAGCCGTAGTAGTCGTAGATCAGCCCCGGCTGGCGGGCGCCGGTGACGGCGAACGCCGGCTCCAGCCAGTGCGCCGAGATCATCAGGATCGCCCGCGGCGGCTGTGGCAGCGTGCCGGCGACGCCGCGGAGGAAGGCGGCCATGGCATTCCAGGCATCCGGCGGATTCCAGTCCATGAAGAAGCAGGGACCGGCCCCGTGGGGGACGAACAGGGTCGGCTGAAGGGCTTCGCGGGCGGACATGGGCAGGCTCCTCGGCGGTAGATGGCAAGGAGTATGACCTGCGCCTGCCAACGGATAATCTGCCAATCCGCAGCAGCAGCTCTCACCATGAGTAGGAAATGACCATGCTCGACCGCATCACCGGCATGCGCGTCTTCGTCCGCGCCGCCAGCGCCGGCAGCCTGTCCGCCGCCGCCCGCCAGCTGGAAATCTCGCCGGCCATGGCGACCAAGCATGTGGACGCCCTGGAGCGGCGCCTCGGCCTCAGGCTGTTCCAGCGCAGCACGCGGCGCCTGATCCTCACCGACGCCGGCAGCCAGTACCTGGAGGCCTGCCAGCGCCTTCTCGGCGAACTCGACGAGGCCGAGGCGGCGCTGGTCTCGCAACGGGTCGAGGCCAGCGGCCTGCTGCGCATGAACGTGCCGCTGAGCTTCGGCAACCACTTCATCGCCCCGCTGCTGCCGGCCTTCACCCGCCGCCATCCGGCAGTAAGAGTGGAGCTGGGCCTGACCGACAGCCAGGTCGACCTCATCGAAGGGCGCTGGGATCTGGCCGTGCGCATCGGCCGGCTCGCCGACAGCCCGCTGCAGGCGCGCCGCCTCGGCGACTGCCCGACGCTGGTCTGCGCCGCGCCGGCCTACCTCGACCAGCGCGGCGTACCGCGGCGGGTCGCCGAGCTGAGCCAGCACAACTGCCTGGGCTATACCCTGTCGTCCTGGGGCGGCAGCCGGGAATGGGCCTTCGGCCGCGACGGCGGCGTGCGCGTGGCGATTTCCGGCGATCTGGCGGCGAACAACGGCGAGGCTCTGGTGGCCGCGGCGGTCGGCGGCCAGGGGCTGATCTACCAGCCGCTGTTCATCGTCGCCGATGCCCTGGAACGCGGCGAGCTGGTGTCCCTGGAGCTCGACCACCCGTGCCATCCCCTGGGCGGCATCCATGTCCTCTACCCGCCCGATCGCCGCCCGCCGGCCAAGGTCCGGGCGATGCTCGACTACCTGATCGAGACCTTCGCCGCACGCCCGCCGTGGATGCGTTGAACGGCGCCCGCCGGGCAGCTTGGCTATGTTGATGGGAAGGGACAGCGCGGCCCTCGCCGCCACGGCAGCCACCCATGACCCGCCTGCACGATCTGAAGATCTACCTCAAGGCCAACTTCTGGCTGGTGCCCGTCCTGCTGCTGATCGGCGTCCTCTTCGTCCTGGCCCTCGATCCGGCCCCGCCGACCCGCCTGAGCCTGGCCACCGGCCCCGAGGGCGGCGGTTACCAGGCCTTCGGCCGGCAGCTGAAGGCCCGCCTGGCCGAGGAAGGCATCGAGCTGGAGCTGATCGCCACGGCCGGCTCGCCGGACAACCTCCGGCGCCTGCTCACCGCGGACGGTAAGGTGCAGATCGCCCTGGTGCAGAGCGGCACCGAGCAGCAGCTGACGGAGGAGGAGCGCCGCCGCCTGCGCGGGCTCGGCGCGCTCTACCAGGAGCCGCTGTGGCTGTTCCAGCGCCGCGACCTCGACATCCGCGAGCTGAACGAGTTGCGCGGCAAACGGATCGGCATCGGCCAGGACGGCAGCGGCACCCAGGCGGTGGTCCTCAGCCTCATCGCCGCCAGCGGCATCGCGCGGGAGCCGGGCTGGCTGGCGCTGGGCGGCCGGCAGGCGAGCGCCGCCCTGGGCGATGGCAGCCTGGACGCGGCCTTCTTCGTCGGTCCGCCGGGAAATCCCCTGATCCAGGCGCTGGCGCTCGATCCCGCCCTGCGCCTGGCCGATCTGCGCCGCGCCGCGGCCTACCAGGCGCATTTTCCCTTCCTCAAGGCGCTGTCCCTGCCGGAAGGCGTGCTCGATCTGGCCAGCAACAGCCCCGACCGACCGCTCACCCTGCTGTCGCCGATGGCCACCCTGGTCGCCAACCGCAGTCTGCATCCGGCGCTGACGCCGCTGCTGCTGGAAAGCGCGCGGCGGATCCTGCAGCAGGGCAGCCTGCTCGATCCGCCGAACAGTTTCCCGCGCCCCGAGCCGAGCAGCTTTCCCCTGACCAAGGAAGCCGACAGCTACTACCGCACCGGCCTGCCCTACCTGCAGCGCTTTCTGCCGTTTCGCATCGCCTCGCTGGTCGACCGCTACATCGTGCTGCTGATCCCCGCCCTCGCCATCCTGCTGCCGCTCGGCAAGCTGGTCTCGCCGCTCTACGAATGGCGCATGCGCGCCCGAACCTACCGCTGGTACCGGCATCTGCACGAGATCGACGCGCGCATCCACGACGGCAGCATCCGCGGCCACGAGGCGGAGGAAATCGCCCGACTCCAGGAGATGGAAAAAGCCCTCGGCCGGGTCGAGCTACCGCTGTCCTTCTCCCACGAGTTGTACACCCTGCACCTGCATGTGCGCTACATGATCGAGCGCCTGCGCGGACTCGCCCGCGAGGACAAGACGTCCGCACGGATGCAGCGATAGTACCCCCCCTGCCGTCCTCCCAGCCTTGCGCTCCGCCCCCCGGGCCGGGTTATATGCACGGATCGTCTTTGAATCTGCAGAACAAACTCAATAAAGAGGCCCGCGTATATGACCCCAACCAGCTACATCGACCTGTTGATCTGCGATTGCGACGGCGTGCTGATCGACAGCGAAATCATCACCGGCCGCGTGGTCCGCGAGGCGCTCGCCGCGCTGGTGCCGGAGCATGAGCTGGACGTGCAACTGGCCGGCACCTTCGGCCTGCAGAGCCGCGACATCATCGCCCGGGTCGCCGCGCACTTCGGCCTCGACCTGCCGGCCGACTTCCACCCCAATGTGCGCCGCCGCGCCGAGGCGATCATCCGCGCCGAGGTGCAGAACATTCCCTACGTGCGCGAAGCGCTCTGCGCGATCGACCTGCCGCTGGCGGTCGCCTCCAACAGCCAGCACGAGGCGGTACGACACGCCTTGCAGCGCACCGGGCTGACCGAGCGGGTCGATGTGGGCGTGTTCAGCGCCGACATGGTCAAGCGTCCCAAGCCGGCGCCGGACGTCTACCTGTTGGCGGCCCGCACGGCAGGCGTGGACCCGTATCGTTGTCTGGTCGTCGAAGACAGCGCTACCGGGGCCACCGCCGCCCTCACCGCAGGCATGCAGGTGATCGGCTTCCTCGGCGCCAGCCACATTCCGCCCGAGCAGGGCGAGATCCTGCGCGAGCTGGGGGTCGAGCACCTGCTGCACGACATGCGCGAATTGCCGGCGCTGGTCGAGAGATTGCGCTACCAGAGCACCGCCAGCGCATCCGTCTGATCCCGCCCGGCCAAGCCAGGTCAGGCAGGAGCAGGCCCGGGCGGCAAGGAGTCCGCCCGGGCCGCGCACTGGCGCCACGCCGACTCTGCCGTGGCCGGCTCCGTTCGCCTGGCCTGCGGCGATCGCCTGCTACAGTTACAGAACATCCCGCAACGGAGAGCGCACAATGTTCATGATCAGCACCACTATCATCCTTACGCTACTGGGCTGCGCCCTGATTGGTCGGAGGCTGTATCTGAATCGCTGGATGCGAGCGAGGGCGCCACATCGATTCGACGGTTCGCAGGACGATCTGTGGACCCGGCAGGAACTGGCTGCGCAGCAGCAGGCCTGGGAACACCTGCAGCGGCTGGAGCGGGCCGCACAGGCGAACCGCAAGAGAAAACGCTAGACGAATAGCGAAGAGCCCGCAGGATGCGGGCTCCCGTGCTGCGAGCTGTCATCCGCCCGCCGCGCCGCGGGCCGATTTCCCCTTCCCGCCGCGAACCTCCCTGCTGCTTTCGCCGGAGCAGCGCCCCGCCTCTTCAGGGCACCTCGGGTAAACTTCCGCATCCCCTTTTCCACTACCCGAGACCACCGTGCCGATACGCCACTGCATCGTTCACCTGATCGAGAAGAAACCCGACGGCAGCCCCGCCGTGCTGCATGCCCGCGATTCGGCGCTGGCCGAATCGCGGGCCCTGGAGAACCTGCTCGCCGACCTCAACGACAGCTACAACGCCAAGCAGGGCAAGGCCTGGGGGCTGTTCCAAGAGGAGTCCGGCGCCTACCCCTTCAGCGGCTGGCTGAGCGCCTACCTGGAAGGCAGCAGCGACTTCGCCGCCTTCAGCCGCCAGGCCGTGGAGCACCTGAAGACGCTGATGGAGGAGTCCAACCTGTCCACCGGCGGCCACGTCCTGTTCGCCCACTACCAGCAGGGCATGACCGAGTACCTGGCGATCGCCTTGCTCCATCACAGCGAGGGGGTGACCGTCACCGACAGCCTCGACGTGGCGCCGGCCAAACACCTGGACCTCGCCCAACTGCACCTGGCGGCGCGCATCAACCTCTCCGAGTGGCAGAACAACCAGCAGTCGAAGCAGTACATCTCCTTCATCAAGGGCAAGAACGGCAAGAAAGTCTCGGACTACTTCCGCGACTTCATCGGCTGCCGCGAGGGCGTCGATGCGCCCGGCGAGACACGCACCCTGCTCAGGGCCTTCAGCGACTTCGTCGAGAGCGAGGACCTGGCCGAGGAAGAGGCCCGCGAGAAGACCAATGCGCTGGTCGACTACGCCAGTACCCAGGCCCGCCTCGGCGCGCCGATCGCCCTTGAGGAGCTGTCCGGGCTGATCGACGAGGAGCATCCGCGGGCCTTCTTCGATCACATCCGCAACAAGGACTACGGCCTGTCGCCGGAAATCCCGCCGGACAAGCGCACCCTCAACCAGTTCCGCCGCTTCACCGGACGCGCCGAGGGCCTATCGATCAGCTTCGAGGCGCACCTGCTCGGCTCGCGGGTCGAGTACGACGAGGAGCACGACACCCTGACCATCCGTCAGCTGCCGAGCCAACTGACGGACCAGCTCAAGCGCCGCAAGGACAAGGGCTAGGCCGCGAGGAGCGCCCACGCCGCACCTGCCCACGCCCGCCGCCGTTCACGATCGAGCAGCTGGAGCGCGCCCGAGGCCTCAGCGGCCGACGACGCGAAATCCCAGGCGCGGCAGATGCACGTGCACCAGCCCGGCCCGCGGGTCCTCGCGGCGCAGGATCAGCTCCTCGAGCCCGGCATGCAGCAGCTCGCCCTCCACCGGGTCGACGCCGTAGTCGGTGGCGGCGACGCTCACCTGCTGGCCGATGCGCCAGTTGTTGCCCTCCAGGCTGGGCTCGCCCGGCAGAGGCACCGGGGTCGCCGTGCGGGCGATCTCGATGGCATCCGCGGCGGACAACTCGCTGTACGAACCGTGACCGAAGCCGAGCACCCGGTCGAGCCAGGCGGCCACTTCCGGCCGGGCATCGACCAGCGCGGCGGTCAGCGGCATGGCGCGCAACAGCCAGAGCGGGTGGGCCACGGCGAAATCGGCCAGCGAGGGTTCGCCGAACAGGTAGTCGGCATCGGCATGGGCCAGTTGCTGCTCCAGCCGCGCCATCAGGGTCGGCCACTGCTGGCGGGCCTGCTCCAGCGGCAGGCGGTCGAAGGTGCCGCCGCTGAACAGGGCCGCCCGGTCCTCGACGAAGGCCTTGAGCGCGCCCGGCGGCGACTGGGCGAAGCGCTGGGCGACCGCCTCGGGCTGGAAGGCCAGGGTCGCCGCATGCAGAAAGAAGACTCCGTCGGCCCAGGCGGCGAGGCCGGCGACATTGAACGCCTGCCCCTCCGGGAACAGCGTCGGAGAAGCCTTTTCCGCCTCCAGACGGCGGGCGATCAGCGCACTGTCGCAGTAGATGTCGGCGCCGATCTGCAGCACCGGGGTACGCCGGTAGCCGCCGGTCAGGGCCAGCAGATCGGGCTTGGGCATCACCCGTGGAATGATCACCGAGCGCCACGACAGCTGCTTGAAGCCGAGGATCAGGCGCACCTTCTCGGCAAACGGCGAACTCGGGTAATGGTGCAGGACGGGTTCGTGCATCGCGGCTTTCTCCGGAGGGGGAATCGAAGGGCTACAGGCAGTCGCCGGTGCCGGCGGCCACCAGGGCTTCCTTGGCCGACTTGGCCAGGCGCTTGATCGCCCGCTCGCGACGCAGGGCAGCGCTCTTGTCGGCGCAGGCCTCGATATAGGCCAGTTCGCGGGCCGGGCTGGTATGGAAGAAGCGCGCACCGCGGCCACGCTGATGCATGGCGAAGCGCCGCTGCGGATCGTCGCTGATGCCGCAGTAGAGCGCACCGTTGGCGGCACGTACCAGGTAGACGAACCAGGGCCGGGACAGTTCCGCGGTCATGTCCAGACCCTCGCGCGCAATCGCTCGCAGTAGGCCAGAAGCGGCGGGAATTCGCGCGCCAGCCGGTTCAGCGGCGTATCCAGCAGGCACAGCAGCAGGTTGGCGAGAATGCCGTAGGCCGCCGCATCGGCGCTGCAGGGCCGCCGGCCGCCGAAGAACGGCGCCGCGCCGAGCAGGTCGGTCAGCGCCTGCAGGTCCTCGCGACCGAAGGCCAGCAGCTCGTCGGAACTGTGCCGCCCCAGCCCCTGGGCCCACAAGGACTGGCGCATCCGCCGCCGCACCAGGGGCGGCACCACTTGGCGCAGCGGTGCCGGCAGGCCGCCGAAGAAGCTGCTGCGGATCTGCCGCCAGCCTTCGCCGTCGAGCCAGCGGAAATACAGCAGCAGCAGGGCCAGATGCTCGTCGCACAGCCGCGCGATGGCCAGCGCCCGGGCGCGGCCGACGGTGTCCAGGTGCGCGTCGAGGGTCAGCGGAAAGCGCTCGGCGAGGCGCCGCTGGATGATCGCCGAGTCGGCGATGGCCTCGCCGTCCAGTTCGATGTAGGGCAGCTTGCCTTTCGGCGCCAGGCGCGGGTTGCCGACGCTGCGCACCTGGTAGGCGAGACCGGCCAGGCGCAGGAAGGTCTCCAGCTTGAGACAGTAGGGGCTGGGACTGGGTACTCCAAAGGCGGCGGGAAGTTGGTAGAGGATGATCATGGTGACCGACCGGTGAAGGTTCTGGGGCGAGGGTAGGCGATTATCCGGCGGATCTCCAATCGCCGGCGGCAAGGTGCATGGCCCTGCGGCAAACTTGTGTAACCTTGCGCCAGATCCCAGCCCCGGAGCCCACCATGACCCCACCCCTGATCCTCGAGCCGCCGGTCGCCGCCGATGCCTGTGTCATCTGGCTGCACGGCCTCGGCGCCGACCGCCACGACTTCGAGCCGGTCGCCCGCCTCCTGCAGCGCCGCCTGAACAGCGTGCGCTTCGTCCTGCCGCAGGCGCCGAGCCGTCCGGTGACCATCAACGGCGGCTGGAGCATGCCCAGCTGGTACGACATCCTCGCCATGAGCCCGAGCTCCCGGGCTATCGACGAGGAGCAGCTGGAGGAATCGGCGCGCCATGTCGTCGAGCTGATCGAGGCGCAGCGCCAGGCCGGCATCGCCCCGGCGCGGATCGTTCTCGCCGGCTTCTCCCAGGGCGGCGCGGTGGTCCTGCACACCGCCTTCCTGCGCTGGCCGGGACCACTGGCGGGGGTCCTGGCCCTCTCCACCTATGCGCCGACCTTCAACCGGCTCGAGCTCGATGTGGAGCGCACCCGGCTGCCGGTGCTGCACCTGCACGGCAGCCACGACGAGGTGGTGCCGCCGGCCCTCGGCCGCGCCGCCCACGATGCGCTGGCTGCCCGCGGCGTGCCGGTGGAGTGGCGGGAGTATCCGATGGGACACGAGGTGATCGCCGACGAGATCCACGACATCGCCGCCTGGCTGGCCGAGCGCCTGGCGCGCTGAGCCGCTCATCTCCCGCCCCCGCCAGCCCCGGGCTGGCAGCGCTCGCCGGGCGCCTGCGCCAGTACCTCGCTCGACAGGCTGGCGCACCGCCCGAGCCGCCTGTGCCGCAGCAGTCGAAGAAGCGCCTGCCTCTGCAAGGCGAACTTTACTGACGAGCACTGGCCGGGCCGGTCAAACCCGGGCGGCTGCAGCGGACGAATGCCCGGCACCACGACGCCGGTGCCGGGTCCAAACCGGCACAGCCTGCAGCCACCAAGGAGACGGCCATGACCGCGCCCGATGCTCCCGATACACATCTCAACCCTGGCGATGCGGCCACGCCGGGCACGCCCGGTACCGGTGAGAATCTTTGCCGGGCCTGCCGGGGCACCGGTCAGCAGGACGGCAAACCCTGTCCGGAATGCGGCGGAACCGGCAGGGTGATCGAGGGCATAGGGGGCGGCTGAGAGCCGAATCGGCATAACCGGAAGCGCGGCCCGAACGGATGCCTTTCTCCGGCAATCGCGATTCCGGCCTCGGATGGCACGGCGTCGTTTTCAAGAGCCTGTCATTGGCCACTGTCTACGCCGGATGACCCGTCCGCCAAGACTGAGTCCGGGACTACGGGCCTGTGGTTTCGACATCGGCGGAGCTTCACTTCATGGTCCTTGTCCACGGCTACCGAGGCCCTGGCAGCGGCAGGCCGACCGGACAAGGAATGGAGCGACGAGCGGGCTCCAGCCGACGTACCGCTGCGTCTCGGCCCCACCGACCCTTCGCCCGACTGACCTCTTGCTTTACACTGACGGCAATCCATTCCTCATCCATCGACGAGATAACCGTGCTCAAGGCACTCAAGAAACTTCTAGGCATGGGCGAACAGGCGCAACCGTCTGTCGTCGTCGACACGCCTGCCCCCGCCCCCCGCTCCACCACGCCCGCCACCCCAGCCAAGCCGCCCCGGCAGAAAGCCAAGCCCCCCCGCGCAGAAACCAGGCCCGCCGGCAAGAAGCCCTTTTCCGAGAAGCCCGCCAGCGAGCGCAAGAGCGCCGGCAAGCCGCGGGCCGAGCGGCCGCGCCGCGAGCCGCCGCCGAGCAAGCCGGCGGCGGAATGGCGCCTGGAGGATTTCGTGGTCGAACCCATACCGGGCAAGACCCGCTTCCACGACTTCGACCTCGACCCGCGGCTGATGCACGCCATCCACGACGTCGGCTTTCCCTACTGCACGCCGATCCAGGCCCAGGTGCTCGGCTACACCCTCAAGGGCCGGGACGCCATCGGCCGCGCCCAGACCGGCACCGGCAAGACCGCCGCCTTCCTGGTCTCGATCATCAGCCAGCTGCTGCAGACTCCGCCGCCCAAGGAGCGCTACATGGGCGAGCCGCGCGCGCTGATCATCGCGCCGACCCGCGAGCTGGTGGTGCAGATCGCCAAGGACGCCCTGGCGCTGACCCGCTACACCGGTCTCAACGTGATGAGCTTCGTCGGCGGCATGGACTTCGACAAGCAGCTCAAGCAGCTGGAGGAGAAGTTCTGCGACATCCTGGTGGCCACCCCCGGCCGCCTGCTGGACTTCAACCAGCGCGGCGAGGTGCACCTGGACATGGTCGAGGTGATGGTGCTGGACGAGGCCGACCGCATGCTCGACATGGGCTTCATCCCGCAGGTGCGACAGATCATCCGCCAGACCCCGTACAAGGGCGAGCGGCAGACCCTGCTGTTCTCGGCGACCTTCACCGAGGACGTGATGAATCTGGCCAAGCAGTGGACGGTCGATCCGGCCATCGTCGAGATCGAGCCGGAGCAGGTCGCCAGCGACACCGTCGAGCAGCACGTCTACGCGGTGGCCGGCAGCGACAAGTACAAGCTCTTGTACAACCTGGTGACCCGCAACAACTGGGAGCGGGTGATGGTGTTCGCCAACCGCAAGGACGAAGTGCGGCGCATCGAGGAGCGCCTGACCAGGGACGGCGTCAGCGCCGCGCAGATGTCCGGCGACGTGCCGCAGCACAAGCGCATCAAGGTCCTCGAGGGCTTTCGCGAGGGCAGGATCCGCGTGCTGGTGGCCACCGACGTGGCCGGCCGCGGCATCCACGTCGAGGCTGTCAGCCACGTGATCAACTACACCCTGCCGGAAGATCCGGACGACTACGTGCACCGCATCGGTCGCACCGGCCGGGCCGGCTCGAGCGGCACCTCGATCAGCTTCGCCGGCGAGGACGACGCCTTCGCCCTGCCGCCGATCGAGGCGCTGCTCGGCCGCAAGATCGACTGCGAGATCCCGCCCGCCGAGCTGCTCCAGGCGGTGCCGCGCCGCTCCTGACGCCTGGCCGAACCCGTAGGGTGGACAACGCCGCAGGCTTGTCCACCGTGGTGGATGGCTTCGGCCATCCACCCTACCAGTCTGGGCGACCCCGTAGGGCGGGTGTAACCCGCCGATTTCGGTGCAGGCCCTTGCCTCGTCTGGCGGGTTGCCTTCGCCCTACCAGCGCCGCGCCGCTTCCTGGTCGCTGTCGCGGCCCTCGACCCAGCGCGGCCCCTCGCCGGTGTCCTCCTTCTTCCAAAACGGCGCGCGGGTCTTCAGGTAGTCCATGACGAACGCGCAGGCGTCGAAGGCCGCCTGGCGGTGGGCGCTGGCGGTGCCGACGAAGACGATCGGCTCGCCCGGCTCCAGGCGGCCGATCCGATGGAGAATCTCCAGGCGGAGCAGCGGCCAGCGCTGCGCGGCTTCGTCGGCGATCTTGCCCAGGGCCTTCTCGGTCATCCCCGGATAATGCTCGAGGAACATCCCGCCGACCTCGCGGCCCTCGTTGAAGTCGCGCACGTAGCCGACGAAGCCGACCACCGCACCGACGCCGACGTTGGCCGCGTGCAGTGCGTTGAGCTCGGCCCCCGGATCGAAGGCGCCGGCCTGTACCCGAATGCCCATCTCAGCCTCCGGTGACGGTGGGGAAGAAGGCGACCTCGTCGCCGTCGGTCAGGGGCTCGTCCAGGCCGCAGAGCTCCTGGTTGCGGGCGCACATCAGGTTGCGCTCGCCGAGCACCGCCCAGTCGCCGCCGCGCGCCAGCAGGTGGCGGCGCAGGTCGTCCAGGCGGGCGAAGCCCTCCTCCCAGGCGAGCTGCTCGGCATCGATGCCGAGCGCCTCGCGATAGCGGGCAAAGTAGTGCACATGAATCATGGGAATACCGCTCTCCGTCGAAATCAGGCGTCGGCCCGGTAGTGGCCACTTTTGCCGCCCCGCTTCTCCAGCAGGCGGATCTGCTCGATGAGCATGCCGCGATCCACCGCCTTGCACATGTCGTAGAGGGTCAGCGCGGCGACGCTGGCCGCGGTCAGCGCCTCCATCTCCACGCCGGTCTGCCCGGCCAGCTTGCAGCGGGCGGTGATGCGCACGCGGTCCTCGCCCTCGGCGCTCAGCTCGACCTTGATGCCGGTCAGCAGCAGCGGATGGCAGAGCGGAATCAGTTCGTGGGTCTTCTTCGCCGCCATGATCCCGGCGATGCGCGCCACGGCGAACACGTCGCCCTTGGGATGGCCGCCCTGCTGGATCAGTTGCAGGGTCTCCGGCAGCATGCGCACCCAGGCCTCGGCTTCGGCCTCGCGGGCGGTGTTGGCCTTGTCGGTGACGTCGACCATGTGGGCATGGCCCTGGGAATCGAGGTGGGTGAGCATGGGCAGCGCCTCCTGAAGCGAAAGGGGCCAATTGTATACCCAGGCGAAGACCGGCCGGCTGGCCGGGAGGCCGCGGGAAGCATCGCCCCCGCGGCCGCGGCAGCTACATGTTCGCCTCGGCGTACTCCGCCAGGGCCGAGCGCGGCACCCCCTGCAGGGTGATGTGCACGCCGTGGCGGAAGTCCTTGAAGCGCTCGGTGAGGTAGGTCAGCCCGGAGCTGGTGGCCGACAGGTAGGGGGTGTCGATCTGCGCCAGGTTGCCCAGGCAGACCACCTTGGAGCCGCTGCCGGCGCGGGTGATGATGGTCTTCATCTGGTGCGGGGTGAGGTTCTGGCACTCGTCGATGAGGATCAGGCTCTGCTGGAAGCTGCGCCCGCGGATGTAGTTCAGCGATTTGAACTGCAGCGGCACCTTCTGCAGGATGTAGTCGACGCTGCCGTGGGTGTTCTCGTCTTCCATGTGCAGCGCTTCCAGGTTGTCGGTGATGGCGCCGAGCCAGGGCTCCATCTTCTCCGCCTCGGTGCCGGGCAGAAAGCCGATGTCCTCGTCCAGCCCCTGCACGCTGCGGGTGGCGATGATCCGCCGGTAGCGCTTGCTGACCATGGTCTGCTCGATGGCCGCGGCCAGGGCGAGGATGGTCTTGCCCGAGCCGGCGGCGCCGGTCAGGTTGACCAGGTGGATGTCCGGCTCGAGCAGGGCGAACAGCGCCAGGGCCTGGTAGATGTCGCGCGGCCGCAGCCCCCAGGCCTCCTGGTGCAGCAGCGGCTCCTGGTGCAGGTCGAGGATCAAGAGCTCGTCGCCCTTGATGCCCTTGACCCAGCCGACGAAACCCTGCTCGTCGAGGATGAACTCGTTGAGGTGCAGCGACGGCAGGTTGTCGGTGAGCTGCACCCGGTGCCAGGCACGGCCGTGGTCCTGGCGGGTCTCCACCTTGCTCACCCGGTCCCAGAAGGAGCCGCTCAGGTTGTGGTAGCCGCGCGACAGCAGGCTGACGTCGTCGATCAGCTGGTCGGTGTGGTAGTCCTCGGCCGCCACCCCGCAGGCGCGCGCCTTCAGACGCATGTTGATGTCCTTGGTGACCAGCACCACCGGCACGCCCGGTCGGCGCTTCTTCAGGTCCACCACCAGATTGATGATGCGGTTGTCGTTGCTTTCGTCGTCCGGCAGCCGGTCATCGGCCTCGGCGCGGCGACTCATGAGGATCGACAGCAGGCCGCAGGGACCGCTCTTGCCGCGCTGGATGGGTACGCCCTGCTCTACCTCCTCGGGCGTCGCCTCGCCGAGCACCTGATCGATCAGCCGGATCGCCTGGCGGCACTCGGCAGCCACGGTGTGCTTGCCGGTCTTCAGCTTGTCCAGCTCCTCGAGCACCGTCATCGGGATGCCGACGTGATGCTCCTGGAAGTTCAACAAGGCGTTGGGATCGTGGATCAGGATGTTGGTGTCGAGGACGTAGAGGGTCGCCTGGGTGGGATGGGCGCATCCGTGTTCATCCATAATCGGTCACCTTTTTCTGGCCGGGGGCAGGCGACGGAATGCCGGATACAGCGCTCCGCCGCGGGAAACCGCCATCCTCTCCGGCACCGGGCGGGAGAGTCCGGGCACGCCGCCGGCCGGAGCCGCCGGACGTGCGCGCATTCGACAGACCGCGGCGACACTCGTGACGCACAGGGCATCTTCCTTGGTCTGTCAGACGGTCTGGCTTCGTTGATACAGCAAAACGGATGACAGAAAAAAGTACTTTTCAGCGCCTGCCAGGCTTTTTTTATGCCTCTGCCGAATGACCTTGGCGGCTCCGCTCAAGACCGCTAGAGTGAAAGGATTCACTCCCGCCCGCCTGCCTGCCTCACCCCACAGCGATTCACCTCCACGGTCACGTGGACCAGTCCCGAGATGCCCGTCAGACAGGCCTTGTAGCGGTCCGCGCTGCTGTCGCCGTGGGTCACCACGCTGAGGATGCAGGCGTACTGGGCGCGGCCGACGCGCCACAGGTGCAGGTCGGCCACCTCGGTGTCCGGCTCGCGTTCCAGGGTGGCGCGTACCCGCTCGACCAGCGGGCTGTCCATCTCCCGGTCGAGCAGCACCTTGCCGGTCTCGACCAGCAGGCCCCTGGCCCAGACGCCGATCACCAGCGCGCCGACGATGCCCATCAGCGGATCCAGCCAGTTCCAGCCGAAGAACTTGCCGCCGAGCAGTGCGACGATGGCCGCCACCGAGGTGAGCGCATCGGTCAGCACGTGCAGGTAGGCGGCGTGGCGGTTGAGGTCGCGGTGGGCGTGGGCATGGCCGTGATCGTGATGGTCGTGGTCGTGGTCGTGGTCGTGGTCGTGGTCGTGGTCGTGGTCGTGGTGATCATGGGCATGGCCGTGACCATGCCCGTGGTGATGGTGGTCGTGCTGGTCGCGCAGCAGCCAGGCCGACAAAAGGTTAACCGCCAGGCCGATCGCCGCCACCCACAGCGCCAGGTCGAAGGCGATCTCGCGGGGCTCCCAGAGCCGCCAGAGCGACTCGCCGAGCATCAACAGCGCCACCAGCACCAGCAGCAGCGCGCTGGCGAAGCCGGCCAGCACCTCGATCTTCCAGGTGCCGAAGGCGAAGCGCGGGTCCTGCACGTAGCGCCGGGCGAGCAGGTAGGCCACCGCGGTCAGGCCGATCGCCACCATGTGCGAAGCCATGTGCCAGCCGTCGGCCAGCAGCGCCATGGAATTGAAGGCATAGCCGGCGGCGATCTCCACCAGCATGGTGACCCCGGTCAGGGCCACCACCAGCCAGGCCTGGCGCTCGCTGCCCGCCTCCAGCGGACGATAGTCGTGGGAGGACTGCCAGTGTTCGTGGTTGCATTCGATCATCGGGTGACTCCGGGAAAACATAGGGCGTGAGCCAAAAACGCTAGAATCGCCGCAGATCCGAAGGAGAGCAACGATGCTGATGGTGATTTCCCCGGCCAAGACCCTCGACTACCAGAGTCCGCCGGTCACTGCGCGCCACACCCTGCCCCAGTACCTGGACCACGCCGCCGAGCTCATGGTCCGGCTGCGCGAGCTGACCCCGCCGGCGATCGCCGAGCTGATGAGTCTGTCCGACAAGCTCGCCGGCCTCAATGCCGCGCGCTACGCCGAATGGACCCCCGACTTCACCCCGGCCAACGCCAAGCAGGCCCTGCTCGCCTTCAAGGGCGACGTCTACACCGGGCTCGATGCCGAGGACTTCGATGACGCCGACTTCGACTTCGCCCAGACCCATCTGCGCATCCTCTCCGGCCTCTACGGCGTGCTGCGTCCGCTCGACCTGATGCAGCCCTACCGCCTGGAGATGGGCACCAGGCTGGCCAACGCCCGCGGCAAGGACCTCTACGCCTTCTGGGGCGAGCGCATCAGCCTCTGGCTGAACGAGGCGCTGGACGAACAGGGCGACGACCTGCTGCTCAACCTGGCCTCCAACGAATACTTCTCGGCGGTCAGGCGCCCGCTCCTGCGCGGCCGGATCATCGACACCGAATTCCGCGACCTGAAGAACGGCCAGTACAAGATCGTCAGTTTCTACGCCAAGCAGGCCCGCGGCCGCATGGCCCGCTACGTGATCAGGGAGCGGCTGCGCGACCCGGAGGGCCTCAAGGACTTCGACGAGCGGGGCTACCGCTTCTCGGTCAGCCACTCCACGCCCGAGCGGCTGGTGTTCCTGCGCGACCGGCCGCAGGACTGAGCCTCCTCACGGCCGTGCCGCCGGCGCGCTGCGGCGCAGCAGGCGCTGCCACCAGCGCTGCCCGCACCAGAGGGCGGCGGCCAGGTAGACCAGGCCGCCCGGCACCCACATCAGCAATCCGGCCAGTTGCTGATCGCCCAGCTCGCCGGCCTCGCGGTAGAGCGGCATCCGGGCGAAGCTCAGCAGGGCGCCGAGCAGGCCGGTATGCATGCTGGTCAGCAGCAGGGCGAGCAGCGCGCGCCCCTGGTTGCGCGGCCCGGCGCGCAGCACCGACCACCAGAACAGCCAGGCGCTGAACAGGAAGCAGGCATGCTCGAAGAAATGCCACCAGAGGTTGTCCAGCGCCAGCCGGTAGGGTCCCGGCGCATGCCAGATCCAGATCAGCGCGCCGTGCAGCACCGCGCAGGCCAGCGGCCGGCGGGCCAGGCGCAGCGGGCCGTGCCACAGAGGGTCCAGGCGCGGGCCGCACAGGCTGCGCCATTGCGGCAGCGGCCGGGCCAGCACAAGCAGCGGGGCGATGGCCAGCATCAGCAGCATGTGCTGCAGCATGTGCACGGCGGCGCTGGTTTCGGCGGCCTCGTCCAGGGGGCCGAACAGGCCGAGAGCCGCGAGCAGGAAGCCGGTGTGCAGCAGCGCCCGCTGGCGCCTCGCCGGCGGCCGGCGCCGGCAGCCTCCCGCGTAGCCGATCCAGGCGGCGGCCAGCAGAGCGGCGCCGAGCAGCACCGCCAGCCGCTCGCCCAGCAGCAGGCAGAGGCCCTCGTCGAACAGCCCGTGGGCCTGTGCCCCGGTCGGCAGCAGCAGGAACAGCAGACCGATCAGAGGCATGGCGGCAGCGCCAGGATCGGCAGGCCGACGAACAGCGTGGCGGCGCCGGCCAGGAGGTAGCCCCAGACGCCGACCTGCACCACGAAGCGCCGCGCCGCCAGCACCGGCGGCGGCGCCCGCCACAGCCGCCAGGCACAGCCGAACAGCCAGGCCGCGGTGAACAGGGTGAAGAGGCCGAGCAGCTCGTTGAGCCAGGAGCCCGCCTGCAGATCGGTATCCGGCCAGGCCAGCACGCAGCCGAGCGACAGCCCGGCATATACGGCGACCAGCCACAGGCTCCAGAGGATCAGGCCGAGCGCCAGCTGCAGCGGATGGCCCGGCCTCATGCGCCGACCCCCCGGGGAAACAGCGCCAGGGCGAAATAGCTCACCCAGAAAATCAGCAGGCAGTAGTCCCACCACTGCAGGACCACCCCCGGCTCGTAGGGCGCCCGCTCGCCGACCAGCCCCAGGCGTACCCGCCAGGCCTGCAACGCGGTGAACAGCGGCGCCAGGGCGCAGTGCAGCAGCAGGTAGCCCAGGGTCGTGGCGATCAGCGCGTCGTGGGCGCTGGCCTTGGGCGCCAGCGGCATCGAGAAGAGCATCCAGGCGAGCCATGCCGCCTGCAGCAGTCCCAATCCGGCGAGCGTCCAGAGGCCCGCCTCCAGCCGGTGCAGCTCGCCCCGGCGCAGACGCCGCAGCAGCCTGTGGAAGCCCAGGACGATAGTGCCGAGCAGCAGCCCGTCGAGCAGCAGCGGCAATTCGGGCAGCGGCGAGCGCGCCGGCGGCTGCCACTTCGGCGCCACGGTCCACAGGTAGAACCAGGCGAAAATCAGCGAGAAGAACAGCACGCCGTTGGCCAGCAGGGTGGTGCCCATGCCCCACAGGCCGGGGCCGTCGAAGGTGCGCGAATGCAGCGGCGGATCACCCAGCTGGGTGCGCCCGTCCGGTGCCGCCAGGGGATGCGCGCCGTTGACCCAGGACCAGCGCAGCAGGATGCCCAGGGTCGCCAGCGCCGCCACGCCGGCCAGGGCATAGGCGCCGCTCAGCAGGGACAGGCAGACCGCCGTCAGGGCCAGCGCCGCATACAGGGGCAGCCAGCTGTTGCCCGGCAGGTGGATGATCTCGCGCACCTGCCCGGTCAGCGGATCGCTGCCCCAGGTTTCGCGGCGGCCGTGATCGGCGCTGGGCAGTCCGTGGCGCCCCTCGGCGATGCTCTGGCCGAGGGCCGGGTTCAGCCACAGCGGATGGCGTGTCGGGCAGGCCGGCAGACTGGCGAAGTTGTAGGCGGTCGGCGGCAGCGCGGTGGCCCACTCCAGGGTATCGGCCTGCCAGGGATTGTCGCCGGCGCGGCGGCCGAAGCGGAAATGCAGGCCGATGTCCAGCAGCACCATGGCCACGCCCATGGCCATCACGAAGCCGCCCACCGAGGAAATCAGGTTGGGCAGGTCCCAGCCGAGGCCCGTCTGGTAGGTGTAGACCCGCCGCGGCATGCCCAGGAGGCCGGTCCAGTGCATCACCAGGAAGGTCGCGTTGAAGCCGACGAAGGTCAGCCAGAAACCCCAGCGCCCCAGACGCTCGGACGGCAGGCGCCCGGAGAAGTGCGGCAGCCAGTAGTAGAGCCCGGCGATCAGCGGGAAGAGCATGCCGCCGACCAGCACGTAGTGCATGTGCGCCACCACGAAATGGGTGTCGTGCACCTGCCAGTCGAAGGGCACCAGCGCCAGCATCACCCCGGTCAGACCGCCGGCGACGAAGATCACCAGAAAGCCGACCAGCCAGAGCATCGGCACGTTGAACAGCGGCCGGCCGGTCCACAGGGTGGCCAGCCAGGCGAACACCTGGATGCCGGTGGGCACCGCCACCAGCATGCTGGCCGCGGAGAAGAACGCCTGGCCGAGCAGCGGAATGCCCACGGTGAACATGTGGTGCACCCACAGGCCGAAGCTGAGGAAGCCGGTGCCGATCACCGCCAGCACCACCCAGCGGTAGCCCACCGCCGGGCGGCGGGCGAACACCGGCAGCAGGGTGCTGACGATGCCGGCCGCCGGCAGGAAGATGATGTAGACCTCGGGGTGGCCGAACAGCCAGAACAGGTGCTGCCAGAGCAGCGGATCGCCGCCGCGGGCGACGTCGAAGAAGGCGAAGCCCGCGGCGCGCTCCAGCTCCAGGAGGATGCTGCCGAGGATCAGCGGCGGGAAGCCGAAGACGATCATCAGCCCGGTCACCAGGATGTACCAGACGAACAGCGGCATCTTGTCGAGGCTCATGCCGGGGGCGCGGCTGCGCAGGATCGACACCACCAGCTCGATGCCGCCGGCCACCGAGGAGATCTCCACGAAGGTGATGCCGATCAGCCAGAAGTCCGAGTTCACCCCCGGCGAGTGGCCGCCGCTGCTGAGCGGCGTGTACATGAACCAGCCGCTCGCCGGCGCCAGGCCCAGGGCCAGGCTGGAGACCAGGATGGTGCCGCCGAACAGGTAGCACCAATAGCCGAAGGCGCTGAGGCGCGGAAAGACCAGGTCGCGGGCGCCGATCATCTTGGGGATCAGGTAGACGGCCAGCCCCTCGACCATCGGCACGGCGAAGAGAAACATCATCACCGAACCGTGCATGGTGAACAGCTGGTTGTAGGTCTGGTGGTCGATCAGCGGCAGGCCGGGGCGCGCCAGCTGGGCGCGGATCAGCATGGCCAGCAGCCCGCCGATGAGGAAGAACACCGTCCCCGTGACCATGAAGCGCAGGCCGATGCTGGTGTGGTTGACGATGGACAGTGCCCGCCAGCCCGTGGGATTGCCCCACACGACCTCGAACTCCTGGTGCAGCCGCTCGGCGCTCGGGATGCGGGTATCGTTCATGGGTCCAGGGTCTCCAGCCAGGCGGCGATGGCGTCGAGGGTGGCCTCGGGCAGATGGTCGTGGCGGGGCATGCCGTTGTGCGGCTTGAGCTGCTGGTGCTCGCCCAGCCAGCGGCGCATGGCGCCCTCTCCCATCGCCAGGGTGCCGGCGCCGAGGCTGGGCCGCGCGCCGACATCGCTGAGATCCGGTGCCCGGCGCCCGTCGCTGATCCCGGCCACCCGGTGGCATTCGCCGCAATAGGGCCGGAAGGCCCGCACCGCCGCGGCATGCTCCCGGGGTATCGGTGGCTCGACCCGCCGCGCCGCCTGCCAGGCGATGAAATCCGCCATCTCCAGGGCCTCGACCGCCAGGGCCATGTGCGCGTGCTGGGAGCCGCAGAACTCCGCGCATTGCCCGCGGTAGGGGCCCTCCCGGTCGGCCCGCAGGCGCACGGTCAGGCGACGCCCCGGCAGCATGTCCAGCTTGCCGCCCAGGCGCGGCACCCAGAACGCGTGGATCACGTCGGCGCTGGTGACTTCCACGTCCACCGGCTGGCCGACCGGCAGGATCAGCTGATTGGCGGTGATCACGCCGGTCTCGGGATAGCGCACCTCCCACCACCACTGGTGCCCGATCACCTCGATCCGCAGCGGCGGCGGCCCGCCCAGCGGCAGGGGCAGCATGCGCAGGCCCAGGGGAATGCCGAAGGCCAGCAGTATCAGGATCGTGAGCCCCGGCAGCAGCACGCCGCCGGCGAGAATCCAGCGCCGGCCCACCTGGCGAGCCTGCTCGGGGTCGTACTGGCGCGGCGAGCGGCGCAGGGCCACCAGCCAGAGGGTCACGACCAGCAGCAGCACCAGGCCGAACCAGGCGAACATGCCCCACCACAGCCAGGCCGCCGCCTGCGCCGCCGGCCCGTCCGGGGCGAGCGTGGACTGCGGCCCGTCGCAGCCGGCCAGGAGCATTGCCGGGCCGGCGGCGGTCAGATGCCCGTACACGGCCCGCTGCCGCCCTCTCTCGCCAAGGAGATTTCGATGCCCGAGCAGACCATCCGCAGCCGCGCCTCCCTGGGCGGTCATCCGCTGCATCCGATGATGATCCACTTTCCGGTCGCCGCCCTGTTCGGGCTGGTCGCCAGCGACCTCGGCTACCTGCTGAGCGGCGACCCCTTCTGGGCGAGGGCCAGCCTGTGGCTGTCCGGCGTCGGCGCCTTCGGCGGCTGGATCGCCAGCGGCGCAGGGCTCGTCGACCTGTTCACCGTGCGCCGGATTCGCCGCCTGATCACCGGCTGGTGCCACGCCATCCTCGCCGTGATGATGCTCTCGCTGGCCTCGCTGAACTGGCTGCAGCGCTATCTCGCCGCGGAGTACATCTTTCCCTGGGGGCTGTACCTGTCCGTGCTGACCGCGCTGCTGATCGTGCTGGCCGCCTGGCTGGGCGGTCGCCTGGTCTACGAGCATGCGGTGGGGGTCGATGTGGAAGGTTGAGTAAAGGCCGGAATCCACCACTGCAGACCTCCTCAGACGGGCTTGGCCAGAACGAGCCAGACGACGCAGAGCACGGCCAGCGCGGAGGTCACCGCCAGAGCGACGCAGAGGGAGGTCACCACGCTCTGCGGCTCGCGCTCCAGGCGCAGGATCAGCGCCCCGTACAAGGCATGGCAGACCACCATGACCACCACGGCGGTCAGCTTGAGAATCAGCCAGATGCCGAGGGTGCCCTGCACGAGAAACAGTAGGGTGCCGCTGGCGATGGTGAAGAGCGCCGCCGGGGTCGCCAGCAGGTTGAACAGCTGCCGGATCAGCAGGACAGCGTGCTGGCGGGAGGAAACCTCGAAATTGGCGCCGCTGCTGCTGGCGATCAGTGCCGGGAGATAGAGCAAGGCCCCGCACCAAGTCAGCAGGAAGACGATATGCACAACCAGAAGCCAGGGCATGGCGACGCTTCCCGATGTTCTTCCGTTTCAGATTCCCTGTTCCATGCCCATTTGCCGGCATGGCCGAAAACAGCGTGCCACTCGATATCCACATCCACGCTGAGTGTAGTAGCCAAGTTCGAATGGAACGGGAAGCCGGAAGTTCCGTATTTCTACCGTTTGTCCGCCATGCAATAGCGTCCCGAAAACCGAGGAACTCTCGCAGCGGGGTGGTTTCAGTATTCATGCAGGCTGGGTAAACACCTGCTTTTTTCAGCCGTTATGGAGAAAAAACATGACCCGAAACAGCAACCCCGGCAACTTTGCCAATGACCGCCAGAAAGCTTCCGAAGCCGGACGCAAGGGTGGTCAGAAGAGCGGCGGAAACTTTGCCAACGATCGCGAGAAAGCCTCCGAAGCCGGGCGCAAGGGGGGCCAGCGCAGTCACGGCGGACAGGGCGGCAAAGAACGCAGTTAATCTCCGGCGCCGGTGAGAGCAACGCGTCCATTCAGGAGCGGGCGGTGCTCTCGCCTTTGAATTTCTGACTGTTCGTATTCGTGATTGTCATGGACTGCGAAACCTGGTCGGCGAACGCCCCGCCCCCCATGCCGAGCGTTGTCGACCCGCCCGGCCGGGAGGCGTCCGCCGTTTCACAAGCCGTACTGCTTGCGCTTGCGGTACAGCGTCGAGGCGTCGATGCCGAGCGTCCGGGCGGCCTGGTCGAGGGTTTCGCTGTTCGCCAGCACCGCGGCGATGTGGGCCTTCTCCAGTTCCTCGAGCTTCAATGGCATGCCCACCCGCGGCACGCTGCTGCCCGGCTGCTCGCCCAGCCCCAGGTGACTGGCATCGATCAGTTCATGCGGGCAGATGATGCTGGCCCGCTCCACCACGTTGCGCAGCTCGCGGATATTGCCCGGCCACTGGTAGCTCAGGAGGGCCGCCTGCGCCGCCTCGCTGAAGCCGCGCGCCGGGCGGCTGTAGTTCCTGACGAACATGCGCAGGAAGCGCTCTGCCAGGGCGAGGATGTCCTCGGGGCGCTCGCGCAGCGGCGGCAGATGCAGGGTGATCACGTTGATCCGGTAGAGCAGATCCTCGCGAAAGCGCCCGGTATGCACCATGGCCTCCAGGTCGAGGTTGGTGGCGGCGAGGATGCGCACGTCGGCCTGGCGCGTCACCGGATCGCCGATCCGCTCGTACTCCTTGTCCTGGATGAAGCGCAGCAGTTTGGGCTGCAGGGACAGGGGAAAATCGCCTATCTCGTCGAGAAACAGGGTGCCGCCGTCGGCCTGGTTGACCCGCCCCAGGGTGCTGTCCGTAGCCCCGGTGAAGGCGCCGCGGATGTGGCCGAACATCTCGCTTTCCATCAACTCGCCGGACAGCGAGGGGCAGTTGACGGTCACGAAAGCCTTCTTTGCCCGCCGGCTCCAGCCGTGGATGGCGCGCGCCAGTTCGCCCTTGCCGGTACCGGACTCGCCGAGGATGAGGATATTGGCGTCGGTATCGGCCACCTGTCGGGCGGTTTCCAGCACCGCCATCATCGCCGGATTGTCCGAGCCGAAGACGTCGCTGGGCTTCTTCTGCTCGCCTTCCAGCGCCTCCAGACGCGTCGCCAGCTGGCCGATCTCCAGCTGCTTGGCCGCGGCCAGGCATAGCTGGTCGGGACTGCAGGGCTTGACCAGATAGTCCGCGGCGCCGGACTTTATGGCTTCGACCGCCGTGTCCACGGCACCCAGGGCAGTGACGATCACTACCCGCATCCAGGGCGCCTGGCTGCGCAGGCGCTGCAGCACCTTCAGGCCCCTCTCCTCGCCCAGGCGCAGATCGAGAAAACACAGATCGAACACATGTCGTTGCAGCAACGCCTCCGCCTGGATCCCACTGCTGGCACTCATCACTCCGTAGCCGCGCTCTTCGAGACAGGAGCGGAACGCCCGCAATATTGCCGGCTCGTCATCCACCAAGAGAATGCGGCCGGTGACTTCCGTCGTTGGTTTCATTCTCCCCCTCGCGTGTTTTCATCGTGCCAAGGTCAGGCCTTCAGCGTAGTTGCAAACGCTCGGCAGCGTTGCTCCTGAACGGCTGCCAGGCAGGCTCCGCCGGATGTGCGGGCCAGGGCCGAGGCAGAAGGACGCAGGGGCAATCTGTCAGGAAAATGACAACAAAACACCCGTTACCGCCTCTATCCGGACGCTTGTACCAGGGCGAGGATGTGCCCTGGGGACCGACCGACGGCGCGGCAAGGGGCGGACTTTGCAGGGGTTGGGCCACGCTCACGGGCCTTACTGGCAAGCTGGAGGGCTCCGGCTCGGCCGACGGACGGCGGAACGAACGGCAAGACAGCGATACGGGCCATCGGCGCCTGGCAGTCCTCCGGCAAGGGCGCCGGCCCGTTCGAGGGCGGACGGCACCCTTGCCGCGGAGCGCTCCGTCACGGAGCCGGACGCGCAGGCGGATACCCGGCGCGCTGCAACCGGCGAAGGGCCGCTGCCGGCGAGAGCGGGTCGCGCGGTCGGTCAGTCGCGCTTCTGATGGGTGGCCTGAAGCTGCTTGGCCTTTTCCCAGTGCTGCTCCAGTTTCGGCAGGGCCTTGCTGGCGTAGGCCTTGAGCTCCGCATCTTCCAGCCGCTGCGCAGCGTCGCGGTACAGCTCGAGGGTATTCTCGTGGGAGACGACCTGGTTGTTGGCATAGGCCTCGTCGAAGGATTCACCTTCACGCAGTTGCAGAATCCACTTCTTGGCCCTGCTCATCAGTTCGGCCTCGTCGGCCAGTTCCAGGTCCTTGGTCTGAGCCATCTGCGCCAGTTGCCGGTTCGCCGCGGTATGCTCGTCGATCATCTGCTGGGCAAAGGCCTTGATATCGGCGGAAGTGCTCTTTTGCAGCGCAAGCTTGCCGCTCTCGATTTCCGCTATTCCCTTTGCCGAGGCTTCATCGACAAAGTCATCGGCATCCATGGTATCGGCGGCATATACGCTGCTGAATACGGCAAGCAACACACTGGCAAAAAATGCTTTATATATTCTCATCATGGCTCGTTACCTCTTTAGAAACATTTTCCATATGGGAGGTCGCCAGAAAAAGAACGGCATGTTCCGGCAAAAATACGACTTGCCCGGCCGGATATAGTTCTGAATTGGCAGACGCCCAGCCCCCTGCCAACTAGAGGGCGCGGCGCCAAGTTGCTGAACGTTCGCAAGTTCACTTCCACCCGTCAGGCGGGATGAACTTTCAAAGACCGCGCGGATTCTACCCAATGAACATTCCGTTCCCTTGGCAAGGAGATTTTCAAATGGCAACTGTTCACGAAAACCTGCTTGACTGGCTTCGCGATGCCCACGCCATGGAACAGCAGGCGGAAAACATGCTGGAGTCTCTTTCGGACCGTATCGAGAACTATCCCCAGCTCAAGGTGCGCATCGACCAGCACCTGCAGGAAACCCGCTGGCAGAAGGCCCAGATCGAAAGCTGCATCAACCGCCTGGGCAGCAGCCCCTCGGCCTTCAAGGACATGGCGGCCAAGGTCGTGGCCTTCGGCCAGGGACTCAGCGGCGTGGTCATGAGCGATGAGGTGATCAAGGGCGCGATGAGCTCCTATGTCTTCGAGAACATGGAGATCGCCTCCTACCGGATCATCATCGCTACCGCCGAAATGGCCGGCGACGCGGAAACCAAGCGGATCGCCCAGGAAATCCTGATGCAGGAACAGGCCATGGCCGACTGGCTGCTGAACTTCCTGCCGGAAATCACCACCCAGTTCCTGAGCCGTTCCGAGACCCCCGACGTGGCCGCCAAGCGCTGAGGCACGTGCAAGAGACACAGGGCTGAGCCACCGGCCTCAGCCCGGCCGATGCCTGTCACCGAATGGGTATCGGCCATACCGATGCGCAACCATCGCGACACCTTCCCCCAGCCTGCGAGCCACTGCCGAGCGACTGCCCGGCAGTGGCTCGTCCCCGCCTCAGCCATTGACCACCGTTCCGCCGTTCACGTGCAGCACCTGCCCGCTCACGTAGGACGAGTCGTTGCAAGCGAGATACACGTAGGCCGGCGCCACCTCCTCCGGTTGCCCGGGCCGCTTCATCGGCGTGGAGGCGCCGAAGTGCGCCACCTCCTCCTCGCTGAAGGTGGAGGGAATCAGCGGCGTCCAGATCGGCCCCGGCGCCACCGCGTTGACGCGGATGCCGCGCGGCGCCAGGTTGGCCGAGAGGGCGCGGGTGAAGGCGGTGATCGCCCCCTTGGTGGAGGAATAGTCGATCAGCTTGGGATTGCCCTTGTAGGCAGTGACCGAGGTGGTGTTGATGATGGCGCCGCCCTCCTTCATCGACGGCAGCGCCGCCTTGGTCAGCTGGAACATGCCGAAGATGTTGGTGCGGAAGGTCTTCTCCCACTGCTCCTCGCTGATGTCCTCAAGCCGCTCCTGGGGATGCTGCTCCCCGGCATTGTTGACCAGCACATCCAGGCGCCCCCACTGGCGCATGGTGTCCTCGACCACCTGGCGGCAGAAGGCGGCATCGGCCACGTCGCCGGCCAGGGTCAGGCAGCGGCGGCCGTGTTTCTCGACTTCCCGGCGGGTTTCCTCGGCATCTTCGACCTGATCCAGATAGAGCACGACGACATCGGCCCCTTCCTTGGCGAAGACCACCGCCACGGCGCGGCCGATGCCGCTGTCGGCGCCGGTGATGACCGCGACCTTGCCCTCCAGCTTGCCGGCGGCCTTGTACTCCTCGGCCTTGTATTCCGGGCGCGGGTGCATCTCGCTTTCCTTGCCGGGGCGCTGGTCCTGGTGTTGCGGCGGCAGGGTTTGCTCATTCTCAGCCATAGCGTTCACCTTACGTCTGGGATAGATAAACAGGTGGATGGGATGCAACGCAAGCGGGGCGCAAAGGCGCGGGGAAGCGGCGGCGTGCCGGCCCGTGCACCGGACGGCAGGCGGTTTCTCCCGCGCCCTCTGCACGGAAAGAATTTCCGCCCCGGCTTCGTGCCCCTCCCTTCAGCAGACTCGGCCCGGTTTTTCGAGTTCTAGCGCAGCGCCGGCCAGGCGCTTCCGCCAGGGCCCTGAGAGGGCGAGATCGGCCTCTCGCCAATATCGCGATGGCCGGCGAGACAAAACCGGAAAATGGCGGTCGGACTCCTTAGGCAGCAAGACGCACAGGCCACCGCCATGACCGACGCCTCGCCAGACGCTCGCGGACAGCCCCCGCAGCCGGGCGCTGCGCAGCAGGACGACTTCGCCCCGCGCAACTACCCGATCGCCGACCAGATCGCCTTCCAGCGCAGGGCGTGGCGGTTCGAGCGGATCGGCTTCGGCGTCCTGCTCGTCCTCGTCGCCCTGGCCCTGAGCGGCCTGTTCTCCGGCGGACCGCTCAGCCAGCAGAGCAGCAGCAGCCCGGAGCGGCGGCTGAGCGTGGAATACGAGCGCTTCCTGCGCAACGGCGCCAGCAGCCGGGTCGTCCTCATGGCCCGGACCCGCCCCGCGGCACGGGCCACCCTGCGCCTCGACCAGGCGTTCCTGCGCGCCCATACGGTCGAGAGCCTGCAGCCGCAACCGCTGTTCGCGCGCAGCCACGACGGCGGGCTGGAACTCGTCGGCCAAGCCGACGAGCAGGGCCGTCTGAGCATCTACCTGACCATCCGCCCCGAGAGCCTCGGGCTGGTGCGCAACTCGGCCTGGTTCGAGGGCGAGCGCGTGGTCTTCACGCAGTTCATCTATCCGTGAGGAGGGGCTATGGACGCCGTTCTGCGCGCCGCCACGATCTACGTGGCCCTGCTGGTCCTGTTCAAGGTCGCCGGCCGGAGAACCCTGGCGGACATCACCAATTTCGATCTGCTGCTTCTGCTGATCATCGGCGAGGCGACGCAGCAGGCGCTCTTGGGCGACGACTTCTCGATCACCAAGGCGGTCCTGGTGATCGTCACCCTGATCGTCATCGACGTCGGCCTGTCCTTCCTCAAGCTCAGGTTCGGCCGGCTCGATGCGCTGATCGAGGGCACCTCGACACTGATCGTCGAGGAGGGCCGGCCCCTGCAGAAACGCCTGAGCGAGGCGCGGCTGCGCGAGGAGGACATCCTCCTGGCGGCGCGCCAGACCCAGGGGCTGGAGCGGATGGCACAGATCAAGTACGCGATTCTCGAGAAGAGCGGCAAGATCTCGATCATCCCCTACCCGTCCGGATGATCCGGCCCACGGCAGCCATCCCCCTGCCCGTTCGCCGGGAACCGGAAAAACCATTGAACGTCGCGGCGCAGAGTCTCTCCAAACCAGAATGGACACCCTTGCCGCCGCTCCGGGAGGATTCGTCATGTTCGGATGGGAAGCACTCGACCTGGCCCGCATCCAGTTCGCCTTCACCGTGTCCTTCCACATTCTCTTTCCGGCAGTCACCATCGGCCTGGCCAGCTACCTGGCGGTGCTCGAAGGCCTCTGGCTGAAGACCAAGGAGCAGGTCTACCTCGACCTGTACCATTTCTGGCTGAAGATCTTCGCGGTGAACTTCGGCATGGGGGTGGTCTCCGGCATCGTCATGGCCTACCAGTTCGGCACCAACTGGAGCAACTTCTCCACCTTCGCCGGCAGCGTCACCGGTCCCCTGCTCGCCTACGAGGTGCTCACCGCCTTCTTCCTTGAGGCGGGCTTTCTCGGCGTCATGCTGTTCGGCCTGAACCGGGTCGGCCCCGGACTGCACTTCTTCTCCACGCTGATGGTGGCGATCGGCACCCTGATCTCGACCTTCTGGATCCTCGCCTCCAACAGCTGGATGCACACGCCGCAGGGCCACGCGATCGTCGACGGCAAGGTCATCCCGGTGGACTGGCTGGCGGTGATCTTCAACCCCTCCTTCCCCTACCGCCTGCTGCATATGGTGGTCGCCGCCTATCTGGCCACGGCCTTCTTCGTCGGCGCCTCGGCCGCCTGGCATCTGCTGCACGGACGCGACAACCCGGCGGTACGCAAGATGTTCTCCATGGCCATGTGGATGGCGCTGCTCGTCGCCCCGGTGCAGGCGGTGATCGGCGACTTCCACGGCCTCAACACCCTGGAGCACCAGCCGGCGAAGATCGCCGCGATCGAGGGCCACTGGGAGAACCGCGAGGGTGAAGCGACGCCCCTGATCCTGTTCGGCTGGCCGGACATGGCGCGCGAGGAAACCCGCTTCAAGGTGGAAATCCCGGTGCTCGGCAGCCTGATCCTCAACCACAGCCTGAGCGAGCCGATCCCGGCGCTGAAGGAGTTCGCTGCCGAAGACCGGCCCAACTCGACCATCGTGTTCTGGACCTTCCGCCTGATGGTCGGCCTCGGCTTTCTGATGATCTTCACCGGCCTGTGGAGCCTGTGGCTGCGCCGGCGCGGCGCGCTCTACCAATCACGGCCCTTCCTGCGCCTGGCGCTCGTGATGGGACCGTCCGGGCTCGTCGCCATCCTCGCCGGCTGGATCACCACCGAGGTCGGCCGCCAGCCCTGGGTGGTCCACGGGCTGATGCGCACCCGCGATGCGGTCTCGGCGCACGGCGTGGCCGAGATGAGCATCAGCCTGCTGCTGTTCGTGGTGGTCTACCTGGCGGTGTTCGGCATCGGCTTCGTCTATGTGCTGCACCTGGTGCACAAGGGCCCGGTGACCGACGAGGGCCTCGAGCCCATCCCCGGCGGGGCGGGACGACCACGCACGCCGGCACGGCCGCTGTCCGCGCCCGAGGAAGGTCTGGACGAAGGCGTGCCGAGCACGAGGAGCTAATCATGGGCATCGATCTTTCACTGATCTGGGCGGTGATCATCAGCTTCGGCGTGATGATGTATGTGGTGATGGACGGCTTCGATCTGGGCATCGGCATGCTCTACCCGTTCTTCAAGGACAGCCATGACCGCGACGTGATGATGAACACCGTGGCGCCGGTCTGGGACGGCAACGAGACCTGGCTGGTGCTCGGCGGCGCCGGGCTGTTCGCGGCCTTCCCGCTGGCCTATGCAGTGGTCCTCTCGGCGCTCTACCTGCCGCTGGTGTTCATGCTGATCGGCCTGGTGTTCCGCGGCGTGGCCTTCGAGTTCCGCTTCAAGGCCCGCGAGGCGCAGCGACACCTGTGGGACAAGGCGTTCATCGGCGGCTCGCTGGCCGCCACCTTCTTCCAGGGCGTGGTCCTGGGCACCTTCATCGAGGGCATCCCGGTGGCCGACGGCCAGTTCGCCGGCGGTGCGCTCGACTGGCTGGCGCCCTTCCCACTGTTCTGCGGCCTGGGCCTGGTCGTCGCCTACACCCTGCTCGGCTGCACCTGGCTGATCATGAAGACCGAAGGCCCCCTGCAGCGGCGCATGCACGACCTGGCCCGGCCCTTGACCCTGGTGCTGCTGGCGGTGATCGGCATCCTCAGCCTGTGGACGCCGCTGGCCCACGACGCCATCGCCCGGCGCTGGTTCAGCCTGCCCAACCTGATCTGGTTCCTGCCGGTGCCGCTGCTGGTGCTGCTGAGCGTGCGGGCGCTGCTGCGCTCGGTGGCGAACAACGACCATGTGCGGCCCTTCCTGCTCACCCTGGCGCTGATCTTCCTCGGCTACAGCGGCCTGATCATCAGCCTGTGGCCGAACATCATCCCGCCCTCGATCACCATCCACGATGCCGCCGCGCCGCCGCAGAGCCAGGGCTTCGCCCTGGTCGGCGCGCTGCTGATCATCCCCGTCGTCCTCGGCTACACCGCCTGGAGCTACTACGTGTTCCGCGGCAAGGTGCGGCACGGCGAGGGCTATCACTGACGCCCGGCGCCGGCCGGCGGGCAACCGGCACAACTTCCGGACGCTCGAACAAGACATTTCCTGCAGGAAACATTAACCGCTGCGCACGCCCTTATTATTTCAGGCGCTCGGCCGGCTGCCTGTCATTCACACTGCGAAAGTTTCGCCAGAGCAACTTCCATAATTTTCGAATCGATAAAAGCTCATAACTTCCAGCCCCTCTGATCAACAATAACCATGCAACATAAAGGCTATTCTCTCCATTCGTCGGCATATGGAAACCTTGCCGGTCATCTGCCATCGAAACTAGCAACTGTTTCCCGAGCAAGTATTTGCTGGCCGCCAGGCTTGCCATGCACACAAGCCGAATGTTTTCCACACGGACACACAGGCAGCCGGCTTCAACAAGCGCACCTTCCCTGCTCCGGAGAATGGTTGCACCTGCGAATGACCTGCATCGAACGGGAGGTGGGCCATGCATAAAGCCAAACGCGGCCTGAGCGTCGGTCGGGCCGGAAGGAAAGGAGGCCATCTGTCTTCCATGCCTCATGGGCGAGAGTTCTATGAGCAACTTGGCTATAGGGGTGGCCCGAAGGATGGCGTGCGGATACGCGACGCCATAGAAGAGCGAAGGAAATTCCGAGTAAGTCACTGAACCGAGAGGTAACGTCATGGCAAATGAAAAAGGTTCGATCAGTGTAAGCGAAGCCGGCCGCCGGGGCGGCGAGGCGCGCAAGGAGCAACTCGGCCCGGAAGGTTATTCTGAACTCGGCCATAAAGGCGGGCAGCGCGTGCGTGAACTCATCAAGGAAGGAAAAAAAGCCAAAGGCGAGAAATAGTCCGCGACTTGGTGAGTGCACGAACGGCAATGCCAACGGAGCTGGATCGGTTGAACAGGGAGCGGTAGACAACCAGGCCCTGTATGCAAGTCCGAAACAATCAGGAGAGCATTATCATGGCAACTTCACGTCAAGGCGGCTCTGGTTCCGACAAAGGCAAAGAAAAGGGCTCCATGAGCGTACGCGAAGCCGGACAGAAAGGCGGCGAGATCCGCAAGGAGCAACTTGGTCCGGAAGGCTATTCCGAACTCGGCCACAAGGGCGGCGAAGTCCGCAAGGAGCAGCTCGGCCCGGAAGGCTATTCCGAACTCGGCCACAAGGGTGGCGAGGCCCGCAAGGAGCAGCTCGGCCCGGAGGGCTATTCGGAACTCGGCAAGAAAGGCGGCGAGGCCCGCAAGGAGCAGCTCGGTCCGGAAGGATACTCCGAACTCGGCCACAAGGGCGGCCAGCGGGTCCGCGAGCTGATCGAAGAAGGCAAGCGCGCCGAGGAGCAGCAGCAGGGCAGCCAGGGCAGCAAGCAGGAAGGCCGCGGCCAGTCCGGCCAGTCCCGCCAGGAAGATCAGGACCAGGGCGGCCGCAAGAGCTAGCAGTCGTCCTGTCCTGACAGGGACTTGAGAAAGGGGGGAGCATTCCCCCCTTTTCAAGTGGCAGCACGGACCAGAAGGCTCCCGCCAGCAGGCCGCAGAGCCTGGCGAGCGCGCAGCAGAAGGGAAACAGGCAGAGACGCCCGATCCCGGCATCGCTTCGCGGAGTCCCGACAGTCCTTCCAGCCGCTTTTCCGACGCCTGCGGCCCTGCCGCGAACGTTCGGGCCCTTGCCGCCGCAGGGTCCGCCATGCGGGCCTGCCGGACGGCAACTATCCTGAATCTCGCCACAGCACGGGAGGGTTTCGAGAAAGCGCACTCCCGCGCAGTCGCGCAGGCTGCCAGAACCCAGGCCCGGCGCCGCACCAGCCTGCTCCGAGACAGCCGCCCCAGCACGCGACGCGCCCGGCCATGGCTTGAGATCCGATGATCAATCCCCGCTTCGAATACCGGGTCTTCCTGTTCCTGCTGGTACTGATCTCCGTGGCGTTCGCCTGGATCATCATTCCCTTCTACGGCGCCATCTTCTGGGCGGTGGTGCTGGCCATCCTCTTCCACCCCGTACAGCTCCGCCTGCAGCAGCGCTTCGGGGGCGACTATCCGAACCTGACGGCCTCCCTCACCCTGCTCGTCTGCGTGATCGTCGCCGTCCTGCCGATCACCATCATCTCCATGCTGCTGATCCAGGAAGGCGCCACCCTCTACAGCCAGATCGAGGCGGGCCAGATCGACTTCGCCGGCATGCTCGAGGGCTTCAAGGCCCACCTGCCCGGACCCTTGCAGGTGCAGATGTCCCGCTTCGGCCTGGACAGCCAGCACGCACTGCGCGACAGGATCGCCAGCGCCGCCATGCAGGGCAGCCAGTTCCTGGCCACCAAGGCCTTCAACATCGGCCAGAACACCTTCCAGTTCATTCTCAGCTTCTTTGTGATGCTTTATATGCTGTTCTTCTTTCTCCGCGACGGCACCGTGCTGGTCGCCCAGATCCGGGAGGCCATTCCCCTCAGCGAGATGAAGAAGAGCCGCCTGTTCCAGCGCTTCACCTGCGTGGTGCAGGCCACCATCAAGGGCAGCATCGTCGTCGCCGTCATCCAGGGCGCCCTGGGCGGCGTCATATTCGCCCTGCTGGGCATTCCCCGGGCCTTGCTCTGGGGTGTCGCCATGGGCTTCCTGTCGTTTCTGCCGGCCCTGGGGACGGGGCTCATCTGGGGGCCGGTGGCCATCTACTTCCTGCTCAGCGGAGCGATCCTCAAGAGCGTGCTGCTCACCGTCTGCGGCGTCTTCATCATCGGCCTGGTGGACAACATCGTGCGCCCCATCCTGGTGAGCAAGGACACCCGCATACCGGACTATCTGGTGCTGGTGTCGACCCTGGGCGGACTGGCCCTGTTCGGCCTCAACGGCTTCGTCATCGGACCGGTGATCGCCGCCCTGTTCGTGTCGACCTGGAGCCTCTTTTCATACCAGACGCGCTGACCGGCTCGATAGCGCCCCCACTGCCGGACACGCCTTCGCCGTTTCGTGCAAATTGCATAGCCTGACCAGCGCAGATCCTGCACCTTGCAACACAAGCGATTGTGCTCGTCCAGGATATGTAATTGAAATGACTGGCAATATCGGAATTTCCTGCCTTGGCGCGACGCTTGCTTCAATGAAAGCACCGGGCGGTACAACAACAACGCATGAAACAACCGAAGGATTGTCAAAGATGAAACATGGCAAGATCCATCCTGTTCTGCGTGGCAAAAGCCTCCCTGCAAGCATTCTGCTGATCCTGACCGCAGGGGCGGCCATCTATTGTGGAAACAGCCTCTCTTTCGAGAAAGAGGCATCGACTCCCGCGCGGGAAACCTCTCTTTCCCTGCAAACCCTGCGCTCCGTCGACAGTCAGCAACTGACGGTTCCCAAAGGCAACAGCCATTACACTCTGCTGGTACCTCAACCGCGTTGGATCTTTTGAGTCTCTGGATGTCTTATGGATTGTAATCATCACACCCGTAAGCGAAGGAGCATGACATGCTGACTTGGTCCATCATATTTCTTGTCATCGCCATCATTGCTGGGCTGCTCGGCTTCGGTGGCATCGCGGGGACTGCTACCGGCATCGCCAAAATACTCTTCGTACTTTTCCTGATTCTTTTCGTGGTTTCCTTGTTGTTCGGCCGCACGGGCTAGTTCTGGAAAGTTCCACAGCAGATAACTTTTCTGCTGCCACTTGCAATATCCAGGGGCGGTCTGCCCGAAAGCGAGCGGCCGCCTTTTTATTTGTTCCACTCTTGCATACTTGGCGGGAGACAGTTCTGCGAAGTGCTTTCCTTATGGATGGTCTGAAGTAGTCATGTATTTCTGGCTGACTTCAGCCCCCCGCCGACTTTGAAAGCGGAGAATCGATCAAAAACGATCAGATCACCCGCTCGTTTCTGCGTTTTTTAGCTGCCGCGAGCACGTCGCAGCAACCGTTTCCCGCATTACAGGCGCACCTCTCCTGCATTCGCCAGTAAATATCGGCGCGCCATCCACAGATTCGACAAGGCGAACAGCGTCACCAACTGTGACGTGTTTTTGGCCAATCCCCGGAAGCGCACCTTGGTGTAGCCAAACTGGCGCTTGATCACGCGGAACGGATGTTCGACCTTGGCTCGTACCTGGGCCTTGGCCTTCTCGATCTTGCGGATCGCTTTGTATAAGGCGCTACGCTTGCCATGCTTCTTGTAGGTACTGCGCCGGGCCGCGACCTGCCAGATGACCTGCCGACCTTCATGCTCGGGGCGCTTCTCTACGCCGGTATAGCCCGCATCGGCACTCACTACGTTTTCCTCGCCATGCAGCAGTTGGTCGACTTGGGTGACATCTGCCACGTTGGCTGCCGTGACCACCACGCTGTGCACCAGACCCGACTCAGCGTCGGCACCAATGTGAGCTTTTGCGCCGAAGTAGTACTGGTTGCCCTTCTTCGTCGAGTGCATTTCCGGGTCGCGCTTGCCGTCCTTGTTCTTCGTCGAGCTCGGCGCATGGATCAGGGTGGCGTCGACAATGGTGCCCTGGCGCAGCGACAGTCCGCGCTCGCCCAGATAGCCGTTGATCACCTCCAGTATTCCCCCGGCCAGTTCGTGCTTCTCCAGCAGGCGACGGAAGTTGAGGAGGGTCGTTTCGTCCGGGATGCGCTCCAGGCTCAGGCCGGCGAACTGGCGCAGGAGAGTGGTTTCGTACAGCGCTTCCTCCATCGCCGGATCGCTGTAGCCGAACCAGTTCTGCATCAGGTGCACGCGCAGCATGGCTGCCAGCGGGTAGGCGGGCCGACCGCCTTCGCCCTTGGGATAGTAGGGCTCGATCAGGGCGATCAGCCCCTGCCACGGCACCACCTGGTCCATCTCGAGCAGGAAGCGCTCGCGGCGGGTCTGCTTGCGCTTGCCGGCATACTCGGCATCGGCGAAGGACAGTTGCTTCATCGGGAAACTCGGACAAGGGAGCGGGTGTATTTCACCAGAATCGGGAAGTCTTTTTCAGGATTTCCTTATCGTCGGGCCAGGCCGCAGGCTTCCCGGGAGCGGAACGGCCTGCGTCAGACTGTCTCACCCACCTCGCCCCCGCCATTGATAGCACCAAGCCATCGTAAGCCAATCGCCATCATCGTGTAACCACTTTCACACCGCTGTCGTTCGGGCAGGTTTTCCCAGCCGACAAAAAGGCCATCAAACACCAGCATTATGATATCAATAAGATATTATAAAGCCGCCACCATTCATCAAAAGCCGGCCTTATGATATTAATGTGATATCTAATGCCCTCCCAAAAGCCAAAAATTCCGCTTATTCCACACTGGCCAAGCAATGGCCATGGAACTTATCCAAATGCCAGCACTCTGTATGCAGCAAGAGCGGAAGACTGCTGGCAAACTGCCGGAAAAAATGCCAACGAAGTACAGGGCAAGGGAACTATCCGGAAGAAAGAATTTCTTAGGCCTGCAACAATTCGACTCCAGAATCATGAGCTCCACGGAAGGACCATAAAGCCAAAAAACCAATCAACGTAATGAATTGGATGCTGTAATGGCAAAAAGATAGCAGCCTACTGCAGTTAAAGCGGGCAATCCATGATGGACCTCCGTGGACCGCTTGAGCAGTTAAAAGCATCCCTTGAAACCTGCCTTTTAACGCCAACTTTTTTGGCGGGATAACTTATTGACTATAATTCGGCCTGCAACTTTGTCTGGAGGCCGCCGGCAACCTGACGGCTAAGGAGTTTAGTCGTCGACTTTCTGAAGCGTCATTAAATAAAGGACGAGGTGAACGCGATGCGTATCAGCATTTTTGGACTGGGTTATGTAGGCGCAGTATGCGCTGGTTGCCTTTCGGGGCGCGGGCACGAAGTGCTGGGCGTGGATATTTCCGCCGCCAAGATTGAAATGATCAACAAGGGCAAATCGCCCATTGTCGAACCGGGCCTGGAAGAACTGCTGGCCGAAGGTGTGAAGACCGGCCGTCTGCGCGGCACCACGAATGTGGCCGAAGCGGTTCTCGCCACCGACCTGTCCATGCTCTGCGTCGGCACGCCGAGCAAGTTGAACGGCGACCTGGAACTCGACTACATCGAGGAAGTGTGCCGCCAGATCGGCACCGCCCTGCGCGACAAGACCGAACGCCACACCGTGGTGGTACGCAGCACCGTGCTGCCGGGCACCGTGCACAACGTGGTCATCCCGATCCTCGAGGAGTTCTCGGGCAAGAAGGCCGGCACCGACTTCGGCGTGGCGGTCAACCCCGAGTTCCTGCGCGAGAGCACCGCGGTCAAGGACTACAACTTCCCGCCGATGACCGTGATCGGCGAACTGGACAAGGCCTCGGGCGACGCCCTGGCAGCCATCTACGCCGAACTCGACGCACCGATCGTCCGCAAGGACATCGCCGTCGCCGAGATGATCAAGTACACCTGCAACGTCTGGCACGCGACCAAGGTCACCTTCGCCAACGAGATCGGCAACATCGCCAAGGCTGCCGGCGTCGATGGCCGCGAGGTGATGGAAGTGGTCTGCATGGACAACAAGCTCAACCTGTCCCAGTACTACATGCGACCCGGTTTCGCCTTCGGCGGTTCCTGCCTGCCCAAGGACGTGAGCGCCCTCAGCTACCGCGCCCGCCAGTGGGACGTCGAGGCACCGCTGATCAGCTCGCTGATGCGCAGCAACGCCGCCCAGGTGCAGAAAGCCTACGACATGATCGACAGCCACGGCTCGCGCAAGATCGCCCTGCTCGGCCTGAGCTTCAAGGCCGGTACCGACGACCTGCGCGAGAGCCCGCAGCTCGAGCTGGCCGAAATGCTGATCGGCAAGGGCTTCAAGCTGAGCATCTTCGACAGCAACGTCGAATACGCCCGCGACCACGGGGCGAACGGCGAGTACATCAAGAACCAGATCCCCCACGTCTCCTCCCTGCTGCAGTCCGACCTGGACAAGGTCGTCGCGGAATCCGACGTCATCGTCCTTGGCAACGCCGATCCGCGCTTCGAGAAGCTGGCCAAGCAGGTACCGGCCGGCAAGAAGGTCATCGACCTGATCGGCTTCATGCCCGAGCGCACCAACGGCGCCGCCGAAGGCATCTGCTGGTAATCCGCCACCGTGTCCGCCCCACCCGGGGCGGACCTGGCAGGGCTGTGCGCACAAGAACAACAACAGCGCCGCCCGGACCGGCCCGCGAATACAGAGACGACGGATTCACGAAGATTATGGACAGGTTCAAGCATGCCCTTGGGGAAGCCACCGGCTGGCTGCTCTTCCTCAGTTTCCTGATGCTGCTGGCGCTCGCCTTGCCGCCGCAGGTGTTCGACCCGGAATCCAAGCATTTCATCATGCTGATCGGCGTGATCGGCATCTGGCGCTATTCCATGGGAGTTATTCACTTCCTGCGTGGCATGCTGTTCCTCTACGTGGTCTACCCCTACTACCGGCGCAAGGTACAGAAGCTGGGCAAGGACGCCGATCCTTCCCACGTGTTCCTGATGGTCACCAGCTTCCGCATCGATGCCCTGACCACCGGCAAGGTCTACGGCTCGGTGATCCGCGAGGCGATCAATTGCGGCTATCCGACCACCGTGGTCTGCTCGATCGTGGAAATGTCCGACGAGCTGCTGATCAAGAGCCTCTGGGAAAAGCTCACCCCCCCGGACCGGGTCAAGCTGGACTTCGTGCGCATCGCCGGCACCGGCAAGCGCGACGGCCTGGCCAACGGCTTCCGCGCCATCTCCCGGCACATGCCCGACGACAACGCGGTGGTCGCGGTGATCGACGGCGACACCGTGCTCAACGAGGGCGTGGTCCGCCAGACGGTCCCCTATTTCAAGATCTTCCCCAACATGGGTGGCCTGACCACCAACGAATTCTGCGAAGTGCTGGGCGGCTACGTCATGAGCGAGTGGCACAAGCTGCGCTTCGCCCAGCGCCACATCAACATGTGCTCGATGGCGCTGTCCCACCGCGTGCTGACCCTCACCGGGCGGATGTCGGTGTTCCGCGCGGCGGTCGTCACCGACCCCGAATTCATCATCGACGTCGAGAACGACAACCTCGACCACTGGCGCCTGGGCCGCTTCAAGTTCCTCACCGGCGACGACAAGTCCAGCTGGTTCAGCCTGATGCGCCTGGGCTACGACACCTTCTACGTGCCCGATGCCTCGATCCACACCGTCGAGCACCCGCCGGAGAAGCGTTTCGTCAAGGCCAGCCGCAAGCTGATGTTCCGCTGGTACGGCAACAACCTGCGGCAGAACTCCCGCGCCCTGAAGCTCGGCGTGCAGCGCCTGGGCTGGTTCACCTCGGTGGTGCTGTTCGATCAGCGCGTGTCCATGTGGACCAGCCTGCTCGGCCTGACCGTGGCGATCATCGGCTCCATCAAGTACAGCATCGCCATTTTCATCGCCTACCTGTTGTGGGTCTGCTCCACCCGCCTGGTCCTGACCCTGCTGCTGTCCGCCTCCGGACACCCGATCGGACCGGCCTATCCGCTGATCCTCTACTACAACCAGATCGTCGGCGCCTTGGTGAAGATCCATGTGTTCTTCCGCCTCGACCAGCAATCCTGGACGCGTCAGGACACCAAGCTCAACCGTGAACTCGCCAGCTTCCAGAGCTGGTTCAACAACTGGTCGTCAAAGGCCATGACCTTTTCAGCGACCAGCATCTTCATCGCTGTGCTGATGCTGTCGGTCTGACCGGGACTGAATGATCGAGAAGGAAGACATGCAACCATGAATACCGCGACCCTCAATGTAAATGTGGTCCACGAGTCGGAAGCGCAACGCCAACATGCGCGGGTCAAACTGCCCGGCAAGATCCGCTTCCTCGGCGCCAATCGGGAAACCATCGAACAGCGCCTGATCGACGTCTCCGCCGGCGGCTTCAGCTTCGCCAGCGGCAAGCCGGTCACCCAGC
The DNA here is from genome assembly GCF_009363155.1 of Azotobacter salinestris. Taxonomy (NCBI): domain Bacteria; kingdom Pseudomonadati; phylum Pseudomonadota; class Gammaproteobacteria; order Pseudomonadales; family Pseudomonadaceae; genus Azotobacter; species Azotobacter salinestris. Next base: position 3,809,020 of record NZ_CP045302.1, on the reverse strand, counting down.
AGGGGGCCTTCCACCGCGGCAAGCTGCTGTTCCAGCTGGACAGCCTGGGCCTGGCCATGGACGTGGAGTTCCAGGTGCGCAACCTCGACCCGGAAACCGGCCGCACCGGCTGCCAGTTCCACGGCCTGGGCGCGCGCGAGATCTCCACCCTGCGCCAGCTGATCACCTCGCACCTGAGCGGCGAGCTGGTCACCGTCGGCGACGTGATCTGCACCCTGCAGCGCGACAACTTCACCAAGGCGCGCAAGGGCAAGGGCCTGGCCCAGCAGACGATGTTCGAACGCCTGCGCGCGGTCAGCTTCAGCCTGGCGATCTTCATCGTCGGCCTCGGCGCCTTCGGCCTGATCCTCAAGCAGCTCTACGACCTCTACTTCGTCACCCACGCCGAATCGGGCATGGTCAGCGTGCCCGGCATGGAAGTGACCATGCCCCGCGAAGGCACGGTGCAGAGCCTGGTCGGCCCGGACGGCCTGGTCGCCAACGGCGCGCCGATCGCCACCTTCTCCGCCTCCATGCTGGAGATGCTCAAGGGCCACCTGAGCGAGGAGCAGCTCAACCCGACCAACGTCGAGAAACTGTTCACCCGGCAGATGAAAGGCACCCTGACCAGCCCGTGCGACTGCAAGGTGGTCGCCCAGCGCGTGGCCGACGGCCAGTTCGCCTCCAAGGGCCAGGTGATCTTCGAGCTGCTGCCGCGCGACGCCGCCGCCACCGTCGAGGCCCGCTTCCGCTACCACGACTTCGCCAAGGTCAAGCCCGGCACCCAGGTCAGCTTCAGCGTGCCCGGCGAGGACCAGCCGCGCCGCGGCAAGATCATCAGCACTGCATTGCAGACCGAGGGCCTGTCCGGCGACATCCGCGTGATCATCCAGCCCGAGCAGCCCCTGGACAGTTCCCTGTCCGGCCAGCCGGTGGAAGTGGTCATCGACCGTGGCCCCTCCTACGACTGGCTGATCGACAAGGCCGTGACCGCCGGACTCTGAGAGGACGCCTCTGGTGAACCTGACCAAGCCCCTGCTGCTCACGGCGCTGGCCGGCCTGACGGCCTGCGCCAATCTCGACCTGCCCGACGAGCGTCTGGCGAAGGAAGCCCTGCAGCACGGTGACACCCAGACCGCCGAGCGGCACTTCCGCCAGCTCGCCGAGATGGGCTTCACCGACGCCCAGCTCGGCCTGGCCGACATGCAGCTGGCCAGCGGCGACCCCGAGCAGCTGCGCAAGGCGGAACAGACCTACCGCATGGCCCTGGACGCCTCGCCGCGGGCCAAGGCCCGCCTCGGCAAGCTGCTCGCCTACAAGCCGACCAGCAGCGAGGAGGAGAAGCGCGAGGCCGCGCAGTTGCTCGGCGACGCCTTTGCCGCCGGCGAGGAAGAAGGCGTGCTGCTGCCCCTGGCGATGCTCTACCTGAAGAATCCGCAGACCTTCCCGGATGTCAGCCTGCAGCAGCGCATCGACCAGTGGCGCGCCGCCGGCCATCCCCAGGCGGACATCGCGCAGATCGTGCTCTACCGCACCCAGGGCACCTACGACCAGCACCTGGACGACGTCGAGCGGATCTGCCAGCAGCGCCTGGCCGAGCACAGCGACTGCTACATCGAGCTGGCCACCGTCTACCTCAAGCGCGGCCAGAACGACCGCCTGCAGGCGCTGGTGCAGCAGCTGATGGCCGCCCAGCGCACTGGCGCCTTGCCGGCGCAGCTGGTGATGGAGGTCGCCGGCGTGCTCGCCAACCCGCTGCTCGGCCAGTCGGACGAGAAGACCGCGCGCACCATGCTCGAGGAGATCGCCCCAGCCCACCCGGCCGCCTGGGTCGCCCTGGCGCGCCTGCTCTACGACTTCCCCGGTAGCGGCGACATCGACCAGATGCTCGGCTACCTCGAGCGCGGCCGCGCCGCCGCCCAGCCGGCGGCCGACCTGCTGCTCGGCCGGCTCTACTACGAAGGCAAGCTGCTTCCCCAGGACCCCTTCAAGGCCGAGGAACACTTCATCAAGGCCCGCGCCACGGAGAACAGCGCCCACTACTACCTGGGCCAGATCTACCGCCGCGGCTTCCTCGGCGAGGTCTACCCGCAGAAGGCCGTCGACAGCCTGCTGACCGCCGCCCGCGGCGGCCAGGCGAGCGCCGACTACGCCCTCGCGCAGCTGTTCTCCCAGGGCCGCGGCATCCGCATCGACCTGGCCAACGCCTATGTCTTCGCACGCCTCGCCGTGCTCCAGGGGCGGCCGGACTCCGAGCCCCTGCTACAGGAAATCGAGGCCCTGATCACTCCTGCCGAGCGCGCTCGGGGCGAGCAGTTGCTGCATGCCGAACAGCAGGCCCGTTACGGCGCGTGGCAAGCCCCGACGCAGCTGCAAGCCATGCAAACCGAACAGGAAGCACTATGAGAAGGAAGCAAACCATAAGCGCCGGATTGGGACTGGGAGCCACCCTGCTCTGCTCTCCCCTTCTGGCAGGCCCCGTCGGCCCCGACCGCAACTTCGGCATGGAGGTGAAGATCACCGCCCAGTCCGAGGACGACCGTGACCTGGATACCCGCAACGGCGGCGACGCCGAGGGTGTCGCCCTCGACCTCAGGCCCTGGGTTTATGGCCAGCGCGGCAACTGGGGCGCGATGGTCATGCTCCAGGCGGTCGCCGGTACCGACATCGTCGAAACCGACCCGACCGATCCCAACCTCGACGACGAGGACGGCACGCCGGCAGGCTTCAGCCGCGACAGCAGCCGCGACCCGGACAAGAGCTACCTGGCCCTGCGCGAGTTCTGGATCGACTACGCCGGCCTCACCGCCTACCCCGGCGAGCACCTGCGCCTCGGTCGCCAGCGCGTACGCAGCCTGACCAACGAAGGCACTTGGTGGGACATCCACATCGAGTCGCTGAACTGGACCATGGACACCAGTCTGCTGCGCGCCCAGGCCGGCATCGCCGAGCGCTTCGACGAATACCGCACCGACCTCGACAACCTGAGCCCGGAAGACAAGGACCGCACCCACTACTTCGGCGGCCTCGACTACCAGTGGCGGCAGGGGCACTGGGCCGGCTTCAAGGTGCACCACACCAGCGACGACGGCGATCTGCCGGACAGCCAGAGCGAGGTCTACGAGGACAAGCAGAGCAAGTCCTACACCGGCGACCTGACCTGGTTGAGCGTGCACCTGGACGGCGACTTCTTCAACCATCGCTCGAGCCTGCCGATCAACTACTGGGGCGAATTCACCTGGCTGACCGGCGAGATCGACAGAAGGCACTTCGACGAGGGCGGCAATCCCGACCACTACAAGGACATCGACGTCGACGCCTGGGCCATGGACCTCGGCCTGCGCTGGAACATCAACGACCGCTGGAATGTCGGCGCGGCCTATGCCCGCGGCAGCGGCGGCGACGGCGACGACGAGTCCGAACAGTTCATGCAGACCGGCCTGCACAGCAACCGCTCCAGCTTCACCGGCCTGCAGACGCGCATCCACCGCTTCGGCGAGGCCTTCCGCGGCGAGCTGACCAACCTGCAGGTGGGCACCCTGTTCACCTCCTGGAAGCCCAACCCGAACTACGAAGCCAGCCTGATCTACCACCGCTTCTGGCGGGTCGACGACGACGAGGAGCTCGGCCAGAACGGCGTCAGCCCGTTCGACAAGGACGGCAAGGACGCCCTCAAGGCCGGCGAGAAGGACCTCGGCCAGGAAGTCGACCTGGTGATCACCCGCTACTTCAATCAGGGCATGTTGCCGGCCGGCTGGGGCAGCGAACTGGACGAGCAGTCCGCGCTGATTCGCCTGCGCAGCGGCCTGTTCTTCCCGAGCAACGCCTACGCCAGCAAGGGCGACACCACCATGCATCGTGTCTTCGTCGACATGATCTGGCGCTTTTAGGGGCTAGCGGCATGCTGAGAGGATCGAACATGAACATGCAACGAAAACCTGCATCCACCCAGCTCAAACCCCTGCTGCTCGGCGTGCTGCTGGCCACCAGCGCCTGGAGCCAGGCCGCCCCGCCGCAGGAGGCGGGGCAGTCCGCTCCCCCCAACCTGAGTTCGAAGCAGTACAGCGTCACCAGCGCCTCGATCGAGGCGCTGCATCTGGATGCCCCCAAGCTGCCCGACCTCTCCGGCTACACCCACGAGGCGGTGGAGGCCAAGATCCAGCGCAAGCCCGGCGGACGCGTCGTAGTGCGGCGCATGCTGCAGCAGGTCGCCCTGAAGGACTTCATCGGAGGCAACGAGCGCCTGCGCGAGTGGGTCACGCGCCAGCGCGGCATGCCCCATGCGATCTTCATCGAAGGCGGCTACGTCGAACTGAGCCAACTGGCCAGGCAACTGCCGGCCAGCCAGTTCGCCGAGACCACGCCGGGCGTCTACGTGGCGCGCCTGCCGATCGTCGTCGATCGCGGCGCGACCCTGCACATCGACAAGAATGTCAAGGAGCTGCGCCTTTCCGAGGAACGCGGCTCCTTCCTGGTCAACGATGGCAAGCTGTTCATCACCGACTCCAAGCTGACCGGCTGGAGCGAGAAGAACAACGCTCCATCCGGCTACCGCGGCGAGGACGTCTTCCGCCCCTTCCTGGTGTCCTGGGGCGGCACCGAAACCTATATCTCGCGCAGCACCGTCGCCAGCCTCGGCTACAACACCAGTAAGTCCTACGGCGTGAGCATCACCCAGTACACGCCGGAAATGCACAAGCGCCTCAAGCGCCCGCACCCGACCGGCTGGCTGATCGACTCGGTGTTCGAGGACATCTACTACGGCTTCTACTGCTACGAAGCCGAGGACGTGGTGCTCAAGGGCAACACCTACCGCGACAACATCGTCTACGGCATCGACCCCCACGACCGCTCGGAACGCCTGATCATCGCCGAGAACCATGTCTACGGGACGAAGAAGAAGCACGGCATCATCGTCTCGCGGGAAGTCAACAACAGCTGGATCATCAACAACCGCACCCACGACAACAAGCTGTCGGGGATCGTCCTCGACCGTAACAGCGAGCACAACCTGGTCGCCTACAACGAGGTGTACCAGAACCACTCCGACGGCATCACCCTCTACGAGAGCTCGAACAACCTCATCTGGGGCAACCGGATCGTCAACAACGCGCGCCATGGCATCCGCATGCGCAACAGCATGAACATTCGGATCTACGAGAACCTCGCCGTCGCCAACCAGTTGACCGGCATCTACGGCCACATCAAGGACCTCAGCAATACCGACCGGAACTTCAAGCTCGACCCCTTCGACACCAAGGTGTCGATGATCGTGGTCGGCGGCCAGCTGGTCGGCAACGGCTCGGCGCCGATCTCGGTGGACTCGCCGCTGAGCCTCGAGCTCTACCGCGTGGAGATGCTTGCCCCGACCAAGAGCTCCGGCCTCACCTTCACCGGCATCCTCGAGGACAAGCAGGAAGAAATCCTCGACCTGCTGGTGCGCCGCCAGAAGGCCGTGCTGATCGACCCCGTCGTCGATCCCACCCAGGCCGAGCTGTAGAACCGACGAGATTGCACCCATGAAGACCCACAACCGCAAATGGATTGGACTCTCCACGCTGGCCGCGGCGATTGCCCTGAGCTCTACCGGCGTGCGTGCCGAAACCTCCGCCGGACTGCCCGTCTACCAGGCCGAGTCCTGCTGCAACCTGTGCCCGGCCGCCGCCGACCCCAACGCCTACACCAGCAGCTACATGAAGGACTTCGTCACCCTGGTGCAGGGCAACGAGAGCGATTGGCTGTTCCGTACCCGGGAAGACCTGCGCACCGAATTCGGCACCACCCCCGAGGGCTATAGCCGGCTCAAGGCATTGCGCGACGCCTTCAAGAGCCGCGGAGTCGAGCTGGTGATCGTCTACCAGCCGACCCGCGGCATGGTGCACCGCAATAAACTGTTGCCCGCCGACTACGCCCGCTTCGACTACGACAAGGCGGTGAGGAACTTCCGGGCGACCCTGAAGCGCTTCGAGGAGCTCGGCTACTGGGTGCCCGACCTGATCCCGCTGACCGACGAGAAGGTCGAGCCGGCCTTCTATTTCCGCGGCGACCACCACTGGACCTCCTACGGCGCCGAACGCAGTGCGCGGATCGTCGCCGAAACCGTGAAGAAGATCCCCAGCTTCGCGGACATCCCGCAGAAGGAGTTCGTCACCAAGAAAGTGGGCCGCATGGGCAAGCGCGGCACCCACCACCGGGTCGCCGGCCAGTTGTGCAACACCACCTACGCCTTCGAGCACAGCGATCAGTTCTTCACCGAACCCAAGGGCGAAGGTGGTGGCAACGACCTGTTCGGCGACAGCAGCCTGCCGCAGATCACCCTGGTCGGCACCAGCCACAGCGGCACGAACTACAACTTCGCCGGCTTCCTCTCCGAATACACCGGCGCCGAAATCCTCAACGTCGCCTTCCCCGGCAGCGGCCTGGCAGGCTCGATGCTCGAATACCTGGCCAGCGAGGAATTCCAGCAGAACCCGCCGAAGATCCTCATCTGGGAGTTCTCGCCGCTCTACGACCTGGCCGAGGACAAGTTCTACCGCCAGGCGCTGGCCATGCTCGGCAATGCCTGCGAAGGCGAAAAGTCCCTGCTCGCCGGCAAGGCCACCCTGCGTCCAGGCGAGGCCGGCAAGGAAGTGCTGATCAACGGCGCCGAGCGGCTGGTCGACGCCACCAACTCCCGCCACCAGTTGGACATCCGCTTCAGCGACCCGTCGGTGAAGAAGCTGCAAGGCACCATCTGGTACATGACCGGCCGCCGCGAGCAGTTCCAGTTCGACAAGCCGGTCACCACCGAGACCAACGGCCGCTTCGCCTTCAACATGCGCGACGAGGCCGACTGGGGCGGACTCAACTTCTTCGCCATGGAAATCCAGCCGCCGGAGGGGCTCACGGAGCCCGTCGAGGTCGAGGTGCGCCTCTGCAAGCGCCACGACTACCGAGCCCCGGCCAACCTGACCGCGCGCAGCGGCAATTGAGGTCCACATGAAGACCAGACTCGCCCTCCCCTGTCTGCTCGGCAGCCTGCTGCTGAGCAGCGCCGTTCACGCCGCCAGCGCCCTGGTTCCGCCCAAGGGCTACTACGCGGCGGTGGAGATCCGCAAGGGCGAGGCCCAGGCCTGTCCGGTGGTGCCCGAGCCCTACACCGGCGAGCTGGTCTTCCGCAGCAAGTACGAAGGCTCGGACTCGGCCCGCTCGACCCTCAACAAGGCGGCGGAAAAGGCCTTCCGTGCCAAGACCAAACCGATCACCGAGATCGAGCGCGGCGTCAGCCGGATGGTCATGCGCTACATGGAGAAGGGCCGCGCCGGCGACCTGGAGTGCGCCCTGACCTGGCTGGACGCCTGGGCCGAGGACGACGCGCTGCTGTCCACCGAGTACAACCACACCGGCAAGTCCATGCGCAAATGGGCCCTCGGCAGCCTGGCCGGCGCCTACCTGCGCCTGAAGTTCTCCAGCTCGCAACCGCTGGCGGCCTATCCGGAACAGGCGAAGCGCATCGAGTCCTGGTTCGCCAGGCTGGGCGATCAGGTGATCAAGGACTGGAACGACCTGCCGCTCAAGCAGATCAACAACCACTCCTACTGGGCGGCCTGGTCGGTCATGGCCGCCGGCGTGGCAACCAATCGCCGCCCGTTGTTCGACTGGGCGGTCGAACAGTTCCGCATCGCCGCCGGGCAGGTTGATCCAGAGGGCTTCCTGCCCAACGAGCTCAAGCGTCGCCAGCGTGCCCTCGCCTACCACAACTACAGCCTGCCGCCCCTGATGATGATCGCCGCCTTCGCCCAGGCCAACGGCGTCGACCTGCGCGGCGCCAACGAGGGCGCCCTGGGCCGCCTGGCCAGCAATGTGCTGGCCGGCGTCGAGGCCCCCGAGCCGTTCGCCGAGCGGGCCGGCGACGAGGAGCAAGACATGGAGGATCTGGAGACCGACGCCAAGTTCTCCTGGCTGGAACCCTACTGCGCGCTCTACGCCTGCTCCTCCCCCCTGCGGGAAAGGAAGACCGAGATGGGACCGTTCAAGAATTTCCGCCTGGGCGGCGACGTGACCCGGATCTTCGATCCGGCCGAGAAGTCGCCCGGATCGACCGTCGGCAAGCGCAACTAGCGCGGGCCCCGACGTCGCCCTGCAGCCGGCAGTCAGTCCGTCGCCGGCCGCCACGCCCCTCCGGGCCGGGCGGGATGCCCCGAAATGCGCAAGAGACGCAGCCGGGAACGGACCTCTTCGGGAATTTCCGGGGGAGAGGCCGGGCTCATAGAAGAGCCTGAACAATTGGTGCTACGAGCGAGACACGGGTAATGGTGTTTTCATCCAACGTCTTTTTGTTTCTATTCTTGCCGCTGTTTCTCGGGCTGTATTACCTGAGCCCGGCGCGCTATCGGAACCTGCTGATTCTGATCGGCAGCTATACCTTCTATGCCTGGTGGCGGGTCGACTTCCTCCTGCTGTTCATGGCGGTCACCCTCTGGAACTACGTGTTCGGCCTGCGCATCTTCGCCGCCGGCGTGCGTAGCCCGGCAGCCAGGCGCTGGCTGGCCTGGGGCGTGGTGGGCAACCTGGCCACCCTGGGCTACTTCAAGTACGCCAACTTCGGCGTGGCCAACATCAATGCCGTCCTCGAGGCGGCCGGGATGGAGCCGTTCGTGATCACCCACGTGATCCTGCCGATCGGCATCTCCTTCTACATCTTCCAGTCGATCAGCTATCTGATCGATGTGTACCGCGCCGATACCGAACCGACGGAGAACCTGATCAACTTCGCGGCGTTCATCGCCCTGTTCCCGCAGCTGATCGCAGGCCCCGTGCTGCGCTACAAGGACCTGGCCGACCAGTTCATCGAGCGCACCCACAGCATGGAGAAGTTCTCCGAAGGCGCCAGCCGCTTCATGCAGGGTTTCGTCAAGAAGGTGTTCATCGCCGACAGCCTGGCCCCGCTGGTCGACCACTGCTTCGCCCTGGCGAACCCCAGCACCGGCGACGCCTGGCTCGGCGCCCTGGCCTATACCGCCCAGCTGTACTTCGACTTCTCCGGCTACAGCGACATGGCCATCGGCCTCGGCCTGATGATGGGCTTCCGCTTCATGGAGAACTTCAACCAGCCCTACATCAGCCAGTCGATCACCGAGTTCTGGCGCCGCTGGCACATCAGTCTGTCCACCTGGCTGCGCGACTACCTCTACGTGCCGCTGGGCGGCAACCGCCACGGCACCTTCAATACCTACCGCAACCTGCTGCTGACCATGCTGCTCGGCGGCTTCTGGCACGGCGCCAACTGGACCTTCATGGTCTGGGGCGCCTGGCATGGCACCTGGCTGGCGCTCGAGCGCGCCATGGGCGTCAACGCCGCGCCGAAGAGCCTCAACCTGTCGCGCTGGGCCTTCACCCTGCTGCTGGTGATGATCGGCTGGGTGGTCTTCCGCGCCGAGAACCTCGACGTGGCCTGGCGCATGTACGTCGCCATGTTCAGCTTCGGCGACTGGAGCCTGTCCGAGCTGAACAGCGCGCAGCTGACCAGCCTGCAGATCGCCACCCTGCTGCTCGCCTGGCTGGTGATCGGCTTCTTCGGCATCCGCCAGTTCCGCGCCCAGCCGCTCGGCGGCGCGCCCAGGACCCAGCCGGAGCCCGGTGCGAACCTCGCCTACTCGGCGGACGGCGCACTGGTCTATCAGCAATCCGGGCTCGACGCCCTGGCGAGCGCGGCTACCCGCGTGGCCCTGCTGCTGCTGTTCGCCGCCTCGGTGCTGAAACTCTCGGCACAGAGTTTCTCGCCTTTCCTCTACTTCCAGTTTTGAAGAGGAGTCCGTCATGAACCGAACCTCCAACCTGCTTTATGCCGGCACCTTCATCGGCGGCCTGGTTGCGCTCAGCCTGTGGTCGGTCAAGGGCGCCGTGGATTTCTCCGCCGCCGACAACACGCCGATCCTCAACGGCAAGCTGGCCCTGAACTTCGAGAAGCACTACGACGCCGAATTCCCGATCAAGCGGATCGGCACCAACCTCTGGGCCGCACTGGACTTCAGCCTGTTCGGCGAAGGCCGTCCCGGCGTGGTGATCGGCGCGAACCAGTGGCTGTTCAGCGACGAGGAGTTCAAGCCCACCGCTGCCGCCGCGAACAACATCATGGACAACCAGGCGCTGATCCAGGGCGTGCGCGAAACCCTGGCGCGGCACAACGTGCAACTGGTGATGGCGATCCTGCCGGCCAAGGCGCGCCTGTACCCGGAATACTTCGGCGAGCAGCGCCCGGCGCCCCTGCACGAGCAGCTCTACCAGAACTTCCGCCAGGCTGTGGCCGATGCCGGCATCCAGGCGCCAGACCTGCTTGGCCCGCTGCAAAAGGCCAAGACCGAGGCCCAGGTGTTCCTGCGCACCGATACCCACTGGACGCCCTACGGCGCCCAGGTGGTCGCCGGCCAGCTGGCCACGGCAATCAAGCCGAGCGGCCTGCTCCCGGAAAGCGGCAGCGTCTACGTCACCGAAACCCTGCCGGCCGGTCCGCACAAGGGCGACCTGACCAACTTCCTGCCGCTCGACCCGCTGTTCGAGGAATTGCTGCCGCCGCCGGACCAACTGGTCCGGCATAGCACCCGGCCGCAGGAGGAGCAGGCTACCGGCGCGGACGATCTGTTCGCCGACAACCAGGTACCGGTGGCCCTGGTCGGCACCAGCTACAGCGCCGACGAGCGCTGGAACTTCGCCGGCGCGCTGCGCCAGGCGCTCGGCAGCGACCTCGTGAACTTCGCCGAGGACGGCCGCGGGCCGATCCTGCCGATGCTCAAGTTCCTGCAGAGCGACGACTTCAAGAACGCACCGCCGCGCCTGGTGATCTGGGAATTCCCCGAACGCTACCTGCCGACGGCCTACGACCTGAGCGAGTTCGACGCCGACTGGATCGCCCAGCTCAAGGCCGCTGGACGCCAGGACAAGCAACTGGCCGGCAATACCACTACCCCGCAGAGCGCGCGCCGCTGAGCGCGCGTCCGCCGATTCGCCAAGGAGTAATGCAATGACCCGACTGCATCGCAAACACCACCTCACCCTCGGCCTGAGCCTGCTGCTCGGCCTCGCCGGCTCCCAGGCCCAAGGCGGGGATGGCGCGCTCTACGAGGCCGTGGCGCCCAAGGGCTCGGCCTTCGTGCGGCTCTACAACGCCGGCAACCAGGAGGCCAGCGCCAGCGTCGGCAGCGTATCGCTGGAGGATGTCTCGCCGCTGGCCAGCAGCGGCTTCGAATACCTGCCGGCCGGCCAGTACAGCGCCCGCATCGGTGCCCACAGCCTGCCGGTGAACCTGTCGGCCGAGCACTATTACACGCTGGTGACGCAAGCCGGCGCAGCCCCGCAGCTGGTCGAGGAGCCGGCTTTCAAGAGCAAGCAGAAGGCCATGCTGCGGGTACAGAACCTCTCCGACAAGCCGCTGACCCTGAAGACGGCCGACGGCAAGACGGAAGTGGTGAAGAGCGTGGCGCCCCAGGGGCGGGGCGACCGCGAGATCAATCCGGTGAAAGCCAGCCTGGCGTTGTTCGACGGCGAACGCAAGGTCGCCGATCTCAAGCCGGTCAGTCTGGCCCGGGGAGAAATCGTCTGTCTGTATGTGACGGGCTCTGCGAACCAGATCAATCCCGTCTGGGTCAAACCCCCGGTGAAAGAGTGAGTTGTCCGTCACAAACTCCATGCAAGACCAGTGCGGAACACCTAAGCAGGGATCCAGCGATAACGGCAGTACCCCCATTTCCAAAGGAGAACAACCCATGATTCCGGTGATCTTGTCAGGCGGCAGCGGCTCGCGTCTTTGGCCCCTCTCCCGCAAGCAGTATCCCAAGCAGTTCCTCGCCCTGACCAGCGAGCGGACGCTTTTCCAGCAGACCCTGCAGCGCCTGAACTTCGAAGGCATGCAGAAGCCGATCGTGGTCTGCAACCAGGAGCACCGCTTCATCGTCAAGGAGCAGCTCGAGGCCGTCGACCTGCACGTGCAGGGCCTGCTGCTCGAGCCCTTCGGCCGCAACACCGCGCCGGCCATCGCCCTGACCGCCATGAAGCTGCTCGCCGAAGGTCGTGACGAACTGCTGCTGATCCTCCCGGCCGACCACGTGCTGGCCGACCAGCAGGCCTTCCAGCAGTCCATCAAGGTGGCTGCCCAGGCCGCGGAGATGGGTGAACTGGTACTGTTCGGCATCCCGGCTCACCGTCCGGAAACCGGCTACGGCTACATCAAGTGCGATCTCGCCGTGCAGGGCGCCCTGCCCGAAGGGGCCAATCGCGTCCTGCAGTTCGTCGAGAAGCCGGATCTCGCCCGCGCCAAGGAGTTCGTCGAATCCGGCAACTACTTCTGGAACAGCGGCGTCTTCCTGTTCCGCGCCAGCCGCTTCCTCGAGGAGCTGAAGGAGCACGACCCGGACATCTACGACAACTGCCTGCTGACCCTGGAGCGCAGCGAGCAGCACAACGACGAGCTGAAGATCGATCCGGCCAGCTTCGCCTGCTGCCCGGACAACTCCATCGACTATGCGGTGATGGAGAAGACCCGCCATGCCTGCGCCGTGCCGCTGTGCGCCGGCTGGAGCGACGTCGGTTGCTGGGCCTCGATCTGGGAAGTGCACGACAAGGACGAGAACGGCAACGTCACCAAGGGCGACGTGATCCTCCACGACACCCACAACAGCCTGGTGCACGGCAACGGCAAGCTGGTCACCGTGATCGGCCTGGACAACGTGGTGGTGGTGGAGACCAAGGACGCCACCATGGTGGTCCACAAGGACCGCGTTCAGGACGTCAAGAAGCTGGTCAAGACCCTCGACGACCGGGGCCGTCCGGAAAGCCAGAACCACCGCCTGGTCTACCGCCCCTGGGGCGCCTACGACTCGGTGGACATGGGCAACCGCCACCAGGTCAAGCGCATCACCGTCAAGCCGGGCGCCAGCCTCTCGCTGCAGAAGCACCACCACCGTGCCGAACACTGGATCGTGGTGTCCGGCACCGCCCAGGTGACCTGCGACGAGAAGACCTTCGTGCTCACCGAGAACCAGTCGACCTACATCCCGGTCGCCGCCGTGCACCGCCTGACCAACCCCGGCAAGATCCCGCTGGAGATCATCGAGGTGCAGTCCGGCAGCTACCTGGGCGAGGACGACATCGAGCGTCTCGAGGACGTCTACGGCCGCACCGAGGGCGCCCAGAGCCGCTCCGTGGCTGGCTGACCCGCCCCTCCGGACGACTCGCAGGCGTCCGGTCCTCCTTCTCCGCCGGGCAATCCGGCGGATACGGCCCCCGCCGTGATCAGGCGGGCGGGCTCTCCCCAGGGTCTGTTGACGTTTTGCCGTGAGCCGCGCTGCCGCGCCAAATGCCGCCAGGTCGGGCCGCGTTCGGCAAGGCGCGGGTCGCCGGCAATGGTCATTCCCTTGCCAAGACCCGCAACGCCGCATGGCGGCATTTGCCGCGCAGCCTCGGCGGCCCCACCCGAAGGGACGGGGCCCGTTTGGCGCAGCACGGCATCGCTCGTCGTTCATTTGGAATGACCAAACCTCTCTCCTCGTTCCTTATTCTGCGCCAAACGGGCCGCCGTCGCGGCCTACGCCAAAACGTCAACAGACCCTAGAATGGCCTGTAGCACCCTGCTCCGAGGCCGCCCATGTCCCTTCTCCGCGTCGCGTGCCCATGCTGATCGGCGCCCTGCTCCTGCTCGTCTGGCTGGCCCTGCTGCTGCGCTACCCCGACAAGGTCGCGACGGTTTCCCTCGCCGCCGCGTTCGGCGTGGCGCTGATCGCCGCCGGCACCCTGTGGCAGGAGCGGCGCACCGCGCAGCACCTCGCCCAGCTGGAGCTCACGCTGCGCCACGCCCCTGGCGAGTGCCCCGCCGACCGCCCGCTGGCGGCGCACCTGCACAACGGCAGCCGCCTGCCGCTGCTGGAGCTGCGCTGGCGGATCGCCGCCCATGCCCCCGGCGACAGCGTCGACCTGAGCGAGGACCGCTACGACATGCCGCACTACAGCACCTCCAGCCCTCTCCCGCCGGGCAGCGACTGGCACGCCTGCCTGCCCCTGCCTGCACTGCGCCATGGCTACCGGGCGCAGACCCTGGAGTTCCACGCCGAACGCCTGGACGGCCGTTTCGCCGACTGAGCCGCCGGCCCCTCCCGTCCCGCGCCCGGCCGTCGAGGCTGCCCAACGCGCTTCGCTGTGAGAGAATCGACGGTTTCCATCCATTTTCCAGTGCCCATGTACAGCCTCTCCCACCCCTTGCAGCGCCCGCCACGGCAGGGTCGCTGATGCAGCCCGATCTCCTCCGGATGCGCCAGGAAGACTGGCGCGACCAGTTCGACCCCGGCACCCTGCAGCGCGGCCAGGACTACGCCTCCCAGGGACGCTGCACCCTGCTGCAGGTCGCCCCGCACGAAATCGACGCCAGTTGCCGGGGCTCGGTGACCCGCCGCTACCGCCAGCACATCCACCTGCAGCGCCAGGCCGGCAGCTGGCGCATCGAGGGCAGCTGCAGCTGCCCGGTGGGATACAACTGCAAGCATGTGGTGGCGGCCCTGCTCACCCTGCAGCGCCAGTCGCCACCGCCCGCCGGACCGAGGGCGGCGTTGCCCGAGCGGCGGATCGACGACCTCGAGCCCGTCCCCCAGCTGACCCTCGGCAGCCATGTGCGCATGCACTACGACGCGCGCAAGGGACGCATGGTGGAGCAGACCCAGCACCGCGCGGCGCTGACCTTCCGCTATGGCGAGCAACTGACCTTCGGCAAGCCGGCCAAGGACCTGCTGGTGCCCGGCGCCACGGAAATCCTGCGCATCCGCCGCCATCCCGAGAGTGAGGCGCGCCATCGGCAGACCCTCGCCGCCCAGGGCTTCCACATCGCCCTGCGCAAGAGCGAGGCCCTGCCGGAGACGGCCGGCGAGCTGCTCGAACTGCTCGACGACGACAGCTGGCTGCACTGGGTGCGCTGCGACCTGCCGCGGCTGCGCGAGCAGGGCTGGCACATCGAGATGCGCCCGGACTTCCACTACAACCTGCTGGACATCGACGACTGGTACCTGCAGCTGGAGCCGGCTGCCGACCAGGACTGGTTCGATCTGGAGATGGGCATCGAGGTGCAGGGCCAGCGCCTCAGCCTGCTGCCGATCCTGCTCCACGCCATCCGCCACAGCCCCTGGCTGCTGACCCCGGAGGTCCTGGCCCGGCGCGCCGACGACGAGCTGCTGCTGATGCCGGTATCGCGTGCTCCGGGCACCAGCCAGCGCGTCGCCCTGCCCTTCGGCCGCCTCCGTCCGCTTTTGGCCAGCCTCGGCGAACTGTTCTTCCAGAGCCCGGACGAGGCCCCGCAGCGCCTGCGCCTGGCGCGCCCCGACGCAGCCCGGCTGGCCGCCCTGGAGACGGAACTGCCGCTGCACTGGCAGGGCGGCGAGGCGCTGCGCGCCTTCGCCCGGCGCCTGCGCGACCTGCCGCAACAGCCGGTCAGCGCCCCCGCCGGCCTGCAGGCCGAGCTGCGCCCCTACCAACTGCAGGGCCTGGCCTGGCTGCAGACGCTCCGCGAGCTGCAGGTCGGCGGCGTGCTGGCCGACGACATGGGCCTGGGCAAGACCCTGCAGACCCTGGCGCACATCCTGCTGGAGAAGGAATCCGGGCGCCTCAGCGCGCCGGCGCTGATCGTCATGCCGACCAGCCTGATCCCCAACTGGCAGGACGAGGCCGCGCGCTTCGCCCCCGGCCTGCGTGTGCTGGCCCTGCACGGCCCGCGGCGCAGCGCCCTGTTCGAGGAGATGGGCAGCGCCGACCTGCTGCTGACCAGCTATGCCCTGCTCTCCCGGGATCTCAAGGCCCTGGCCCGCCAGCCCTACCACCTGCTGATCCTCGACGAGGCGCAGAACATCAAGAACCCGCGCAGCAAGGCCGCCCAGGCGGCGCGGGAACTGAACGCCCGGCATCGCCTGTGCCTGACCGGAACGCCGATGGAAAACCACCTGGGCGAACTCTGGTCGCTGTTCCACCTGTTGATGCCCGGCTGGCTGGGCGATCAGCAGGCCTTCAAGCGGGACTACCGCGTCCCCATCGAGAAGCACGGCGACCTCGCCCGCCTGAACCACCTCAAGGCCCGGGTGCGCCCCTTCCTGCTGCGCCGGACCAAGGAGCAGGTGGCCCCCGAGCTGCCGCCCAAGAGCGAGATCACCCAGTACCTGGAGCTGACCGAGGCGCAGCGCGACCGCTACGAGGCCCTGCGCCTGGCGATGGACCGCAAGATCCGTGCGGAGATCGAGCGCCAGGGCCTGGCGCGCAGCCAGCTGTTGATTCTCGAGGCCCTGCTGCGCCTGCGCCAGGTGTGCTGCGACCTGCGCCTGCTCGACGACGAGGCGGCGGCCGACTGCAAGGCCGCCGACTCCGCCAAGCTGAGCGCGCTGCTGCCGATGCTCGAGGAACTGTTCGCCGAGGGCCGGCGCGTGCTGCTGTTCTCCCAGTTCACCGGCGTGCTCGAGCTGATCGCCGCGGAACTGAAGGCGCGCAAGATCCCCTATGCCCAACTGACCGGTGCCACCCGCGACCGTCGCACGCCGGTGGAGGAATTCCAGGCTGGCCGGCTGCCGGTGTTCCTGATCAGCCTGAAGGCCGGCGGCGCCGGGCTGAACCTGACCGCCGCCGACACCGTGATCCATTTCGATCCCTGGTGGAATCCGGCTGCCGAGGCCCAGGCCAGCGACCGCGCCTACCGCATCGGCCAGGACAAGCCGGTGTTCGTCTACCGGCTGATCGCCCGCGGCAGCGTCGAGGAGAAGATCCAGCAACTGCAGAAAGCCAAGGCCGAACTGGCCCATGGCCTGCTGGAAGGCGCCGTCCAGGGCGACTGGAGAATGGAAGAGGAAGATATCGCCGCGCTGTTCGCGCCGCTGGAGTAGCAGGCGGAAGGCCTTGAGGCGTGCATCCCTGCACGCTCCCCGCCGCCCGGGCGGGATGGGCTCCGCTCGGCGCGCCCCGCTCACTCGGTCGTGGCGGTGGCCTTTTCCTTGGGCATCAGGAAGCGCCGGCGCATCGACGACGGGCTGTCCGACTTCTCGGACGGGAAGCGCGAGGAGGCGTAGCGCACCACCAGGTTGGACAGGGCCAGCAGCAGGATCGCCCCGGACACGATCACCACACCCCAGGTGGGTGTGTGGTTGTGGGAAATGTCGCCGATCATCAGGCGGGTCAGCGCGGTGATCGCCACATAGATGAGGAAGCGGATCGGCATGTGGTTGGTCTTGAAGTAGATCCCCACCATGGCGCCGAGTTCGAGATAGATGAACAGCAGGAGGATATCGTCGATGCTGATATGCCCCTTCGCCACCATGTCGAAGAAGGCATGCACCGCGGCCCAGGCCGTCACACCGCCGATGGCGAACAGCGCCATGTAGTGGAAACCCTCCACCAGCAGGTTGCCCAGCGACTCGGCCAGCCCATGCATGTGCTGCCGCAACTCTTCAGCTTTTTCGATCTTCAATTTACAGCCCTCGCGTAAGCGCCCGTCGGAGACGGCCCGGCAGGCGACCTTGAATGGATGCATGGAACATGCATGAAGCAGACCAGATATCTCATCGAATCCGTAGGGGCATTATCAACAGCTCGACGCCGAAACGCACTAGCACATGTTTTGCAAATCGTCGAAGCCAACTCAAGGACAAAGGCCGGTACAATAGTCGCATCTGGTCGGCTGACGCGAACTTGCTCCACGGCTGCCTGTCCATTCGTTCATCAGACACTCGTGCAGGAAGTACGCCCATGGATAGCCCTTTTCAGACCATCAGCCAGGCTTTCCAGGCGGAATACAACGTCAATTTCTGCGTGAACGGCCCGGACGGCAGCATTCTGATGACGCTTTCCGACGACACGGGCATCGCCCTGCGCCACCTCATCGAGGCCGAGCAATGGCGCGACCCGCAGCGCCTGCAGGGCTGCATCGCGGCAGTGAAGGGAGAGCTGGCGGGCTGGAAATAAGGCCAGCCCCCCGCTTGCCGCTCTCCCCCGGCGCGACAAGCCAGGTCCGAACCGCCTGTCCCGAACGGCCCATACGGCACCGGCACAACAGAAACGGTGATACGTGGCCGGCTGAACCATTCGACATGTCATGTCGGCGAAGGCAGCAGCCCGACGCCTTCAAGCCTTCCCGAGTCGAGGCTGGCCAAAAACCTCCAGGCGCCGACCTACACTTGTCCATGGGCGCACCTTCAACAGAATGGCGCCCGGTCATTGGTCAAGATCCAACTGGAATGGATGACAAATATTCACTTGGCATCAGTGAGTCACTGCGGCCTGGAGACAATCCATGTTCGTCTCGCTCCGTCGATTCGGTGTGTTGATCGTCACAGCCCTCACTCTGCTCGCCACATCGGCCCTTGCGCTGGACACCGTCAAATTCATGGTCCCCGGTCCAACCGGCGGTGGTTATGACCAGACCGCCCGCATATTGGGCAAGGCCTTGATCGAGGCCAAGGCGGCAAAGGCGGTCACCTTCGAGAACAAGGGAGGCGCCGGAGGAACGCTCGGGTTGGCGCAATTCGCCAACAGCACCCGGGGCAACCCGAATGCCCTGCTCATCGTCGGCGCGGTCATGGTCGGTGCCGTGGTCCAGAACAGGCCACCGATCACCCTGGAGAAGGTGACGCCGATCGCACGGCTTTTCCACGAATACAACGTGATCGCCGTGCGCAAAGCCTCTCCCTACAAGACGCTGGACGACCTGCTGGCCGAACTCGAGGCCAACCCGTCCAACGTCAAATGGGCTGGCGGATCCAAGGGTTCGGTGGATCACATCGGAATCGCCGAATTGGCGGGCAAGCTGAACATCCCGATCGACAAGGTGAACTACATCGCCTTCGGCGGAGGGGGCGAAGCCGTCGCGGCGGCCCTCGGAGGCCATGTCACGGCGATCACCGGCGGCTATGCCGAGCTTTCGAAATACATCGAGTCCGGTCAGTTCCGCGTCCTCGCCGTCGGCTCGCCCAGCCGCATTGCCGGTGTCGATGCACCGACGCTCAAAGAGCGGGGACTGGACATGACCATCGGCAATTGGCGCGGTGTCTATGGCGCAGCCGACCTCACGCCGGCACAACGCCGGGAAGTGACCGACGCCGTTCTGGCCGCCACCAGCACAAACCTGTGGAAAGAAAGTCTTCAAACCAATGCCTGGCTACCCGGCTTCATCAGCGGGGATGACTTTGCCAAGTTCGTCGAAGATGAGCACTCTCGCCTGCGCGACATGCTGATCAAGGTCGGTCTGCTCTGATATGACCCGTCCTCGAAAAGTATGCCCGGCACAGCTGGCGGTCGGCGCAAGTCTCATCCTCATGAGTGCGGCATTGGCGATCGGCGCATCCCGCTTTCCTGCGGAGAAGGGGTTCACCGTCCTGGGGGCGCACGTCTATCCCTATGCCGTGGCAGTGTTTCTGGGGATCGTGGGTGTGTCGATAAGCCTTCAGGCCATCGGCGGTGGCTTCCGAGAGCCTGCATACGACAGCGGCAGAGTTACCAAGGCCCTGCCCGGCGGCAAGACGGGAGCCTGCTGGGTTACCGCGGGCCTTGCGATCTGTGCCCTGCTCATCACGCATATCGGGTTCGTGCTGGCTGCGGCGCTGCTGTTCGCCTGCTCGGCACATGGGTTCGGCAGTCGCCGTCCGGCACGGGACTTCGCCATCGGCATCGCCCTGGCACTACCGGTCTACTGGCTTTTCAGCATCGGGCTTGGGGTTTCCCTTCCGCCTCTCGTCAATGCCTGGATTTGAGCCGGGCTCAAGGAGGTCAGCATGCCGGAAATCCTCTCGAGCCTGGCCACAGGCTTCGCCACTGCACTTGCCCCGCTCAATCTGATCTGCGGGTTTATCGGCTGCCTGCTTGGCACCGCGATCGGCGTCCTGCCGGGTATCGGACCGGCGCTGACGATTGCCCTGCTGCTGCCGATCACGGCCAAGGTCGATCCCACCGGCGCCCTGATCATGTTCGCCGGCATCTATTACGGCGCCCAGTTCGGAGGCTCCACAACCTCCATTCTGCTCAATGCGCCAGGGGAGTCGGCCTCCATGGTCACGGCCCTGGAAGGCAACTCCATGGCACGCCACGGACGGGCAGGTCCCGCCCTGGCAACGGCAGCCATCGGCTCATTCGTGGCCGGAACGATCGCCACGGTCTTGCTGACCCTTTTTGCGCCTGTCATTGCCAACCTGGCCCTGAAATTCGGCCCCGCGGAATATTTCGCGATTCTGGTGCTCGCCTTCACGACCGTGTCCGCGGTGCTCGGATCCTCCATGCTGCGCGGCCTCGCCTCACTGGGCCTTGGACTGACCATCGGCCTGATCGGCCTGGATTCCCTCTCGGGCGTTGCCCGTTACACATGGGGGATACCCGAGTTGATCGATGGCATCGAGGTCGTACTCGTTGCCGTCGGGTTGTTTGCCGTCGGCGAAGCCCTGTACGGTCTGCTCTACCAGGGAGAAGAAGCGGGCAGTCCACATCGTTTGACTTCCGTATGGATGACCCGCGCCGACTGGAAGCGATCGGTTCCGGCCTGGCTACGGGGAACGCTCATCGGCTTTCCGTTCGGATCGATCCCGGCCGGTGGCGCTGAAATTCCGACGTTCCTGTCCTATTCGGCCGAGCGCAAGCTCAGCAAGCATCCGCAAGAGTTCGCGGCCAACAAAGGCGAGGGGGCCATCGAGGGCGTTGCCGGCCCCGAGGCGGCCAACAACGCGAGCGCAACG